>NZ_JARTVN010000010.1:0-14116 GCF_029625795.1 Mesorhizobium sp. WSM4989
TCGACGCACTCCGGACAAGTAACCTCATGGGCGCGGCATGCAGGATTAACCGAGCCCAGCCGGTCATGAGTGCGGCCGGCGCTCGGCTGCTCGATTTATTTGCGCGATAAGCTCGCGACCATGTCCGCGGAGGTATTCAAACTTAACGCTGCGTCCGGGAGCTCTTGCCCTCCAGTTTGCGACGCTCCCCCGCCCATCCAGTGATCGTTTATTTCGTCGGATAGTTTGACCCGGCTCTACCGAATCGCCGCTTCAGGATCATTCTTTCCGATTTCGTCACGCTCGTATTTCTGCCGCGTCCTACACCGATTGGGCGCGAACAAAACTGAGCGCCTTGGAACCCGAACCCGTGCGTCGTGACCGGGAGCATCCGGGGCGAACTCATCCGCTCGGGGGCATCGCATCACCGGACGGCGACAGGCACGGTCGACCGGCATCTCGGCATCGGCTGGGAATTCGTCCATGGTCTGCATTGGCGACGACGCTTCCTGAGGCCACGTAGCCCTTATGCCAAGCTGGGCGCCCGGGTCGAGCGCGTAATGACGACAATTGCTTCGCTGCAGGTCAAACGCTTTCCGGGCCACCTGCAAAGTCTTCACCCGGCCGTACAGCGCCCAAGACCACTGATGTGATCGACAAGAGCCTTTTTGATAAATCTGCGCTATTCTCCTGTCGCGCACGGACGACCGCGTGGCGAAGAGCAGGGTCCGAGATGAGAGCCCTGCCGCGCAGCTTCTATCGTCGCGCCTCGTTTGCGGCATCCGTGCCTACCCTCTTCGGACCTCGTGGGTTCCAACCGGCGACGAGGCGTGCATAGGCGCCCTCGGCCTGCTCCACCCAGCGGCGCTCTTCTTCCCGGTGGCTCTTTATGTTGTAGGCGTGCGCTCCCTTTTGGCCGCGCACAGCCTTGCTCCCGGCCTTGAGTTCCACATCGCGCAAGCTTCTTGGCATGCAGGGAGGGTCGAGCCCACGCGTAACTCTCGCCCTTCTCAACAGATGACAGATCACGACAGAGAGTTTGCGTGCGGTTGCCACGGCCGCGACATGCTGTCCGCGCCGGGCTCGCACGCCGCAGGGAGAAGGCTCGCAACGGTCCGGGAGCACGAGCGGCCGCCCAGGCCGCCTCGACGAGCATGCCGCGCGCATGACCACGGCCCTGCTTGGTGATCCGCCCATGGTAGGCCGGACCTGGCCGGACTGCTGGACGCTTGGGTTCAACCCGAGATAGGTCACGAGCTTCTGCGGATCGTCGAAGCGCGACACGTCGCCGATCGCCGCCCTTCATCGCCAGCGCGACGGTGATGTCGACGCCGGGAATGGTCATCAGCCGCTTCACGCCTTCATCCTCGAGAGCCGAGCGGACAAGATCGCGTTCGATGACCTGGAGGTCTTCGCCCAATCGGTCGAACTCGCGCAGATGCCCATCGATCGCGAGGCGCTCGTCCTGCGGTACGACCTGCTCGATTAACCAGGTCCGACCCTTGGCGCCGCACAGGTCAGCATGCGGGCAGGACGGATCAGGTGGCTATGAAGGATCGACTGGATGACGCTCTTCAATCGAGATCTCTGTCGGACAATCTGATTGCGCCGTGTCACCTGTCGACGCAGAGCCTGCGTCGGCTCGTCCGCAATCCAGACTTCTGGCAAGAAGCCGCTGGCATAGAGCTGCGCAAGAACGTCGGCGTCGATCGTCGTTTTGATCTTGGCATAGGCAACGATAAACACCTGTTTCGGCTTGGCGATCCCCACCTTCTTCACATGCGGCGCAACCACAGCTGCAGCGGACGTCGCGTTGCCGGTGGCCTCGATCACCCCGACATCGTTCGGCGACAGCTTCGCGGCGAACGCCGCCAGCAGATCGCGCCGCATGTCGACGCGGCCGAGTCGCCTGAGCCTGCCCTCCTCCCATGCCACTGCTTCGGCGAAGGCGCGGTGAATATCCAGTCCGATGATAAGCATGCCCGTTCCTCCTTCTTGGCTCGGTCAAAGACGGGAGCTGGCGGGCAACACGACATCTACTGATCCGCGCTCGCAGCGCATCCGGGAAAGTCGCGAGGGGCGGCCATGTAACGAGCTCGGGCTCTCAGCCCACGGTCTATTGACGGCCTGCCTGCACCTTTGTGCTCCCGGTGCCCCACGTCCCGGATGGGCTCACCATAAGGGCGTTCCAAAACAAGAACAGCAGGACGAGAAGGCACCACAGATCACATACCGGATAGCGGCAAGGCCAAGCGCTTCGTTCAGATAGGCTTGCGCCAATGGGCTTAGGCCGAGCCTACAACAGCTCTCAAAAACGCTGCCGGACTGCTGCATTGGCTCGCCGATACAATTGGCACAGGCCTCACGGCAGCTTAGGATCAAACCGCCCATCAGTCGCCTCGGACTGGAAAGGTGCACCCTATTAGGTTCCACGCCTAGCTAGGTCGGGGCCGCCGAAGACGCTGGTTGATAGACCGGCGCCATCGGCCCGGCGTTTCAAACTGCCAATCTCTGACCTGCACAGTACGAACGATTGCTCGCTTCGGCAGATCACGCGGCTCATATGTCGGACCTTAACGTCATCCATCATAAACTTTTTGCGACAAAAGATTGCAAGAATGCTAAATTGTTAAAGTCGTTTGTTTCGGTTAAAGGCATCCATCCCATGGATGGCTGATGACATGCGTTTCAAAGGACTTGATCTAAATCTCCTCGTTGTGCTCGACGCACTCCTGACGGAGCGTAATCTCTCGGCGGCGGCACGCAGGATTAACCTGAGTCAGCCCGCCATGAGTGCGGCCGTCGCCCGACTGCGCGATTATTTCCGCGATGAACTGTTTACGATAAGAGGTCGCGAAAGATTTCTAACCCCGCGTGCGGCAGCATTTGCCCCCGCAGTTCGCGACGCTCTCCAGCACATCCAGTGCTCGATTATTTCTTCGGATCCGTTTGACCCAGCTCGAGCCGATCGCCTCTTCAGGATCATTCTTTCCGATTTCGTCACGCTCGTGTTTTTCGAAAAGCTTGTGGAGCGTATTTCACGGGAAGCCCCCGCCGTCAGCTTCGAACTGCTGCCTGTCGACGATAGCCCCGATGAGCTTCTCCGGCGCGGTGACGTCGATTTTCTAATTCTACCGGATATGTTCACGTCGAGTGTGCATTCAAGCGTTGCGCTGTTTGACGAGAAGCTCGTGTGCGTAGGCTGTCCCACAAACAAGCAGCTGCCACAGCAGCTTACATTCGAGAGATACATGTCGATGAGGCACGTCGCGGTCAGGTTCGGGCGTACGATGAAGCCGTCTATCGAGGAATGGTTTTTGCTTGAGCATGGCCTTAAGAGACGTGTCGAGGTCGCCGTGCAGGGCTTCAGCATGATTCCACCTATGGTGTCCGGCACAGCTCGTATAGCGACCATGCCCTTACGGCTGGTCAGGCATTTCGAAAAAACGTTCCCCCTGCGGGTTATCGAACTTCCGCTGCCATTTCCCACATTCACCGAGACCCTCCAATGGCCGGCCCTCCACAATAGCGATCCGGCAAGCATCTGGATGCGGGAGATAATGATACAGGAGGCATCTCGGATGGCTGCCCCGCTGTGAACCCACGGAAAATTCAGGCGCACCTATAGTCACTACTCCTGTCACCATCTACTTTGACGACAATAGCCCTCGCCGGATAAAGTCGATGCTGGCGGCAAGTGCGCCTGCGAGATCGTCCAGAGAATGGACTTCCTCGACCAGCTCGAATGAGAAAGGTCCCGCGTAGCCGCCATCCAGCAGCGCCTGAATCTGGCTGCCATTGTCGGAACCTGCAAGAAAGCGATCGGGGTAAATCCAGAAGGTCGGGTCGTTTACGCTTGAAATGTGCACCAGGCCGGTAAGCTCGCAGAACAGGCATGTCTCCCCGGCCAGGGTGTGGTGGAACGTGTCGTGCACGAGGCGAAAGACGGACTGGCCATCAACCGCGGCAACGGCCTCGGCCGCTTCCTTCTTTGATCGAAGCGAGCAGGTTCGGAAACCCAGCGGCTCGATGAGACCGATCAGACCCCGCGACTGGAGGATTGGCTTGATCTCGTTTAGAGCGAAACGAAGATTGTCCTGGCGCTCGCTATTGGTGGGCCACGAGCTGCGGTTGGCCGGCACCAACACGAGCGTCTCCGCCCCGCACGCCGTCGCATAATCGGCGAGGTTGCTTGCCTCGGCCTGACGCGTTGGAGTCCAGTCGTTGAACCGCTGCAAGGCGTTGACAGAGATGATCGTGACGCCCGCTTCGGTAGCGGCCAACCGAACGTCCGCAGCCGGAATGCCGCGTGCGACAGGATTGCTGAAATGAGGGTAACGGATTTGGACGTCGGTCAGGCCTTGGTCACGGGCAAGCGCGAAAAGCGCACTGACGTCAAGGCGGGGCGCCGCCATGTGATCGAGTGCAAAGCGGGGCGATACCTGGCGCATTGCTTGACTTTCCTTCCATGAAGCGCGGCTGCCATTTCGGCATCCGGCTTCTTTCAAGACGGAACCACGCCGGTTCACAGATCGGACAGAGACGGCCGAGTCAATCGAGCTTTCCTTTCATCGGTGAAAGGAAAATGGGCGCTCATGATAGAAATCCATCAAGGTCAAATATTTTCCGGAAGATAAATGTCGAACGGCAGAAATGTCTGCCCCGGGCTCTCCGCGACGCCGGCTTTGATGGCCCGCTCCATTGCCATTATCAGCTCCTGGCAAAGTCGGCGCATTGGCGTGCCGACCGCCATCGTCAAGATGTCATCCGCAAGCGCCCCACGTGACTGCGGCGTCATTTCACTCACGATCGCGACGAGATCCTGACCGCTCCCCTCTTCTCGGAGCGCGGAAATTGCCCCCTCTATCCCCCCGCCGGCCATATAGAAGCCGACGAGCTCTGGTTCCCGCTGCATAAGATCCAGCAATTTTTCGTAAGTGAGCTGCCGTTCATCAAGGTTCACGAGCGCATCAAGCACCTCGAATTTTGGCGCGTTCTCACGAAAATACGCACGAAAGGCCGTTTCCCGCGTCGCATGCGCCTGGAAGCGATGGCTTCCGACAAACACCGCCACCTTGCCGGGCCGTTTTGCGGCCTTGGAAAACACCCAAGCGGCAGTCCGTCCGACCTTGCTGTTGTTGAGGCCGATGTAGCCCTCGCGCACGCCATCGGCGAAGTCGGATAGCAGCGAAAATACCGGGATACCTTTCGCCTTGAGCTCCTCGACTGATGCTGTGATTTTCGGGTGATCGGCCGCCACCATGGCGATCGCCTGGCAGCGGCTCCCAAGGTCCTTAAGAAGCGGGAGCAGGTCACGCGGCAAATGTGACTGCGCGAACTCGATGATCGGAAGGCCGTGGAAGGATTTAGCCATACTGACCGACTCTTCGATCTTGCGAGCGAAATCTTGGTAGAAATCGTGGGTAGGTTTTCTCAAGATGAAGCCCAGCTTGTAGTGCGGCAGGTGCTGCTGCAAGCGCTGTTTGATGAGACCGGCAGCATGATAGCCGATCGCGTGCGCGGCCGCATGGACCCGCTGGGCGGTCTCCTCTCGCACCGGAAGGCGGACGTTCAGAACCCGATCGACTGTTGCTACGCTGACTCCGGCTTCGCGGGCGAGATCGGCTATTGTGACGCGCTTTCCCCTAGCGATTCTGATCGGCCGGTCCTCCATCATCCGGTGCGCTCCCGCGACGGCTTGGGGCGGCAAGCTGAAATAGTTCCCCCACCCCGCGGATAGCGCATTCGACGAACAGCGCTCCATGCGCACCCAGATGAGTCTCCGTGAACCGTTCGTTTGCTTAGGGGCTTCATGGTGTTGTATTACTCACTGCGTTAGTACTCTATTTCCAGCGCTCTTTGGAGGCTGGCAATTCGACTGTTGTGTCAAGGCCGCTACTTACACGTCGCGCTGTTGCGATCTTGCTTGCGGGGAGCCAGTTTGATGTAACCCTAACCGCGGAAAGCGGTTTCCATCCGTGACTGGTCCAATTCGCCTTCCCAGCGAGCGACAACGAGCGATGCCACCGCATTACCGACTAAATTCGTCAGCGCGCGGCATTCCGACATGAAGCGGTCCACGCCAAGAATTAGAGCCATTCCGGCAACGGGAACACTCGGCACGACAGAGAGAGTAGCGGCCAATGTGATGAAGCCGGCGCCGGTGACGCCTGCCGCACCCTTCGAGGAAAGCATCGCAATTAGCAGCAGGAGGATCTGATCGGCAATTGACAAATCTGTGTTCGTCGCCTGGGCGATGAAGAGGGCGGCGATCGTCATGTAGATATTGGTACCGTCCAGATTGAATGAGTATCCAGTAGGGATGACGAGACTTACGACCGAACGGGCGGCGCCGGCCTTCTCCATCTTCTCCATTAGCGAGGGCAGCGCGGCCTCCGAGGAGGACGTTGCCAGGACAAGCAGCAGCTCGTCCTTGATGTAGCGGACGAGAGAAAAGATCGAGAAGCCGTTGTAGCGGCAGACCGCGCCGAGAACCCCGAACACGAAGAGGAAGGCGGTAAGATAGAACGTCGCGACCAGTATCGCGAGGTTGGCCACCGAACCGATTCCGTATTTGCCGATCGTAAAGGCCATTGCGCCGAAGGCGCCGATGGGTGCAGCCTTCATCAGAATGCCGACGAGCTTAAAAATGGGGGCGGTAAGCGCCTGGAGAAAGGTAACGACCGGCCTGCTCGTCTCTCCGGTCATCGCCAAAGCAATGCCGAACAGGACCGAGAAGAACAGGACTTGCAGGATGTCGCCTTCCGCGAAGGCACTGGCAATCGTTGACGGGATGATGTTCATCAGGAAGCTGGTCACGGACTGCTCGTGAGCCGTGGCCACATAGCCCTTAACGGCTTGGACATCGAGCGAGGCCGGATCGATGTTGAGGCCGGCGCCAGGTTGAACGATATTCGCGACAATCAGTCCGACAACGAGTGCAAGTGTCGAGAAGGTGAGGAAATAAACCATCGCCTTGGCGGCAACTCGGCCGACCTTCTGCAGATCGCTCATGCCGGCAATGCCGGTCGCAATTGTCAGGAAGATGACAGGTGCGATAATCATCTTGACGACTTTGATGAAGGCATCGCCGAGCGGCTTCAGGCTCTGGCCGGTTTCCGGATAGAGGTAGCCAATTGCGGCTCCCAGGACTATGGCGGCAAGCACCTGCACGTAGGTCCGGGCAAAATGGGGCTTGCGGGGCGCTGCGATCGCGCGGGGGACTCTTGGAACCAACACCGTTTCTCTCTCCCTGACCGGATCGGGGTGGGGGCTCCTCCTTCTCCCATGCTGCGCTCCGGTCGAGCGCTGCTGTCATCTCGGAGCAAGCGCCGTGCCAACTGGAGGCCTGTCCCGTCCAGCGAGATTGGTGCGGGTTGCGCACTGGAACCCTCCACCTTTGCCGGAATTTGCACTCAAGGCTCGCCAAAGATCGCGTCTGAAGAAGTGCTTCGCCAGAGAGGGAATTGACCAGGTCGCCTTGCGGCCGTGTCTTTGATGTCTGCCGCAGATCGACTGCCGGCCGATATCTCTGTCGTCTTGGTGACTTTGGTTTGTCAGTTTTGCGACGGAATGCGCGCAAACTGCAGGATATCCTACACGCCCATCAGAGCACGCGGTACAAGCGATTAAGCGTAGGAGCGCATTGAATCTCCGAGGTCAAAAAATCTTGAATAAGGTCCCCGTGCGAAGTGAATCCGCAACTCGTCAAAGTTCTCCACCGTTTGATCCAGCGGTCGCGTTTCCTGGCGCTGCAGGATGGCGTTATCTGATGGCTCAAGCGCTGGAACGCCCAGGAAATCCCAAACCGCTCCCAGGCATTGGGCAGGTTCGTGAAGTAGGCTCTCGTATTCCATTACAAGCAGGTTGGTCGACGTGAAGGAGTCCATAACGCGAGCGTGAAAATCGTCGGCGGCTTTGAAATAAGCCTCACAGTCGGCGATTGACAACCTGACGCTCGGTGGCCGAGCGGTATCGTTGTCCCAGCTGAACTTCAGCCAGTGACCGCTTTCCCTGGCCTGCACAAAGGATCGGAGCGATTCCAATACGTTTCGGCGAACAACAAGGATGACCTTGAGTGCTGGCCAACGAGCCAGTTCCGCAAAGAATGCGGGACGCTCGCGAAACTGAGGTTCATTGATCTTGCATCCAAGATGCGTCACATTCTTGTAGTCGCGCATAGGGCAGCGCACATAGGCAAGCTCAAGAAGCTCGCGATCCGTGCCTAGCAGGCGATCAGTGCTGGGCCAATTGGGATCATATTCGTTTAGCAACTCACCGTTACTCAAAACGGTCGGATGCTCGTTTAGCAATTCTTCTAAATAGTGTGTTCCGGTCCTTGGCATAGCAAGGATCACAAAAGGCTCAAGAGTTGCTTCGTTGTGGGTCATTGCATGTGTATCCAACTAAATAATGGCCGCGACGGTCTGTGGACGCGCACAAGAAGCTTGGCTGCTATCGATTGAACGCTCCGGGTGGGTCCGCGCCTCACCATCCAGCCTGTTCTTCGAGGTGTGGTCGCGAAGCTGGGCGGGTGCCTGCAGCGGCTGGGTGGCGCCCGGCTTCGGCGTTGTACCACTCGCGATTCCTAGCATACGCATGCCTCCGGGCCGCTGTGGGCAGTTTGCATCCGGCATTGCGGACCTCCTTCTGGTTAATGGGTGTAAGCAAGCGTCAACGCATTAGTCGTCGATGAAACAGTCCAGCCGACAGAAAAAAAGGCAATACAGCGAACATGCAAAGTGCGCCTATATGCAGCCCTACATTGTCGCCCAGGCGGCCGAGCATCACCGGACGGATTAGCTCGATAGAATTCGCCAGGGGCGAGAAGGCCGCAATCTGCTGAAACACTCCTGGCAATTGGCCGACTGGAAAAACCGCGCCCGAAAGGAACAGCATGGGTGTGATGACAAGCGTCTGATAGAAAATAAAATAGTGATAACTGGGCGCGAGCGCGATGACGAGCATGGCCAGGCTCGCAAAGGCGAATCCGGTGAGAGCGACGACCGGTAGCACGTAGAGAACCGACGTCCACGCGGCATAACCTAGCGCGGCCGCAACAATCGCAATTGTCGTACCGGCCAGAAAAGCCTTTGTGGCTGCCCAGGTCAATTCACCGAGAACGATGTCGCCGAGGGTAAGTTGTGTGTGCAGGATTGCTTCCCAAGTGCCCTGATCGCGCATTCGACCGAAAACCGCGTAAATTGTTTCGAAGGTTGATGCTGTCATCGCGCTCGTCGCAACCATGCCGGCTGCCAGAAAGGCGATGTAGGATGCACCTTCGATGCGGCCTACCAACAGTCCAAGGCCAGTGCCGAGCCCGAAAAGGTAAATCATCGGATCAGCAAGGGTGCCGAGCATTGAAGCAAATGCCACCTTCTTCCATGCCAGATGATTGCGGCGCCACACCGCCATCCAGTTCCAGGCGTTGGCGGGTAGAGCGGCCGCAAAACGTTCACCCATTGCTCACTTCTCCATCTCACGTCCGGTTAACCGCAAGAAAACGTCCTCCAGACTGGGTGGACGCTCTAGAATACGCAGACCCGCTCGACCGCGAAGCTGGATGCGCACATCCTCCGGCTCAGGCGCATAGCAAAAGAGCGTCTCGCCGCTTACCTCGACACGCTGAACGTACGGTCTGATCAGCGAAATCAGCTCCTGTGGATTACCGCCGAAGATCTCGATCACGTTGCACCCAATGTACTCGTCGATCAGCGCATGAGGACTGCCCTCGGCGATCTTGCGTCCCCGCTCGAGAACACACAGCCGATCACAAAGCCGCTCAGCCTCTTCCATGAAATGGGTGGTCAAAATGATCGTTTTTCCGCTCGCCAGCAGGAAACGAAGTCGCTCCCAGATCAGATGGCGGGCATGCGGGTCGAGGCCGGTCGTGGGCTCATCCATCACAAGCAACTGGGGGTCGTTGATCAGAGCACGTGCCAGCGTCAGGCGCCGCTTCATCCCGCCGGATAGCAGGCCGACACGTGAATCCGCCTTGCTCTCAAGGCGAGCGAACTCGAGCAGCCGTGGGATGACGGCGTTGATCTCTCTTGTACTCATGCCGAAGTAGCGCCCGAACACCAACAGGTTCTCACGTACCGTAAATTCCAGGTCGAGATTGTCGAACTGCGGGACCACGCCTATGCCCTTGCGGGCCAAGCGGCTGCGTGCCGGCACTGGTAGACCGAGGACTGTTATATCACCCGCGTCAGGCCGGGTCATACCGAGGAGCATACGCGCAATCGTGCTCTTGCCTGCGCCGTTAGGCCCCAGCAGACCGAAGCACTCTCCCGATGCAACGGTGAAGGACAGCCCGTCCACAACGAGCTTGTTTCCGAATAATTTGGTTACGCCGGTAAGGTCGATTGCTACATTGGACATGCGTCTATCTCAAGCGGAATGAGTCCGATTGGCCACCGGCAGCTTACTTGCGAATTCTGGTTCAGAGCAGGCCACCGCCTTGAGATGACACCTTTGGAAAGTCGCGGCCGGAGCGACGTGTGTATCGCTTCCGCCAAAGAATAACGTCAAGATGCCACGTGTCGCTTCCACATAGTCCCCGTTCTGACCATAGGTAACTCGACAAGCTTCACCCCGTGTCGACTGACACAACTTACTCGGTCACTCGGCGCTGCAAGGCCGTCAGACTTCACTAGCTGTGAGCGAAAGATCTGCAGTATGAAGTGACTCCGCAATTCCAGAATTGCCCGCAGCATTTGCTCCGCCAAGCGGCATCGCGCTTGTGATTTCCTTTGTGCTGCTGTTGGGCAGGGGAACACTTTTACGCGACAGCCAATCGCTATTGCTCAATGTACACAGGGCGTAAGCCTTCAAGGGGATCAACAGGAATATCCTGATTAACGCG
Organism: Mesorhizobium sp. WSM4989; assembly: GCF_029625795.1. Taxonomy (NCBI): domain Bacteria; kingdom Pseudomonadati; phylum Pseudomonadota; class Alphaproteobacteria; order Hyphomicrobiales; family Phyllobacteriaceae; genus Mesorhizobium; species Mesorhizobium sp. WSM4989. The sequence continues at coordinate 10,844 of NZ_JARTVN010000010.1, forward strand.
TGCATTGAATAGCCGATGAATCGAAGCTGCCGAGTGCGGAAAGATAACACCGTAGATCTGATTATGGTCATCGTGACAATAGCCAGCACCGTCCACCAATTTACTGTATGTGAAAATAGTAACTCACCGAGCGCCGTTACTACCGCGATGCCGAGCAACAATGGGCCGAGATTCTCTCCCATCACATCCAAAGTTAGATAGCGATCCAGGCCACGCAGTAGACCTCGCGCAAGCATCGTGTCCCGGAAAGTGCTTCGTGCCCAGCGGAGTTGTTGGCGCAAATAAGGTCCCATCTTGTCCGGAACGACTGTCGCCGCGACGGCACCTGGAACGTACTCGGTTCGAAAGCCTGCTTTCAGCATGAGGATCGTAAGATGACGGTCTTCACCGAAGTCGCTTGGTTTCCCCCTGAACAGCTGCGTCTCGTATTGATCCAGCAGAGAAAGGAGACAAGACCGGCGGTACATTGCACATGGGCCGCAGCAGCACATGACCGCACCAAAGCGACCTTGCGCCGCGCGCTCCTCATTGCAAGCCAGCCAGTATTCCATATCGATCAATCGGGTCAACCAAGTGTCGCTGCGGTTGTATGCCGTCAGCTGGCCCATGGCCGCTCCGACCATGGAATCCCGCATTTTTACTGCAAGCTTCGTGATGACGTCGGACGCAAGTGTCGTGTCAGAGTCGACGCTGAGCACGAAATCTCCAGATGAGCGGCGGATGGCGGCGATCTGCGCCTTGCGTTTGCCAACATTTTCGCGGAGCAGAATGAAATTGAATCTCGGGTCGCCCTCGTAGGCGTGATGTACCGGGATGACGGCATTACGATTTCCAGAACCGTCGTCAACCAGATAGACCTGAAATGTTCCGGAGTAATCTTGATTTGCAATGGAAGCTAAACACGCCGCGAGTGTGCGCGGGTCCTCATTGTAGCAGGGGATAATGACATCCACGCTCGGCCAACGGTCGGATCCGAACAAGCTTTCCGACGGCGGCGTAACATTTTCCGGTTGGGAGTAGACCGCTTGCATGCCTCTGTAAACAGTCGAGAGCACCGCATAAGACGAAACGGCAACAGTACTGGCTGTGGTGAGAAGGTCCATAGGATCTCTGTTTGTTCAGGGATGTTGAGGAAGTGATCGGATTACAAATCCGCGGCCGTGCAATTCTGGAATTAGGCGTGACAACGCTGTCACCGTCTGGTCGCGCAGACTGGCTTGATTGCCTGGTTGCAATTCGTCGGGAGCGCACCCGTCGTGCAACAGCACGATTGCGCCCGGCCGGATATCGGCGAGCACTCTGTCGACGATGGCGTCAACGCCGGGGCGAGACCAGTCGCGTGGATCAATGGACCAATGGACGGGCGCCAATGCCTCACCCGCTAATGCAGCGATTACTTCTTCGGTCCAGATGCCATAGGGTGCACGAAAGTACCGAACCATGGCCTGCGGGCAAGCCATCCCTATGACTCTGTTTGCCTCAACTATCTGGCAGTCGACTTCGACGGACCCGCATTTAGCTAGGTCCGGATGAGTCATCGTGTGGTTGGCTATACCGTGGCCGTCTGTAATAATTCGGCGAACGAGTTCCGGCTCGTCGGCCGCGTAGGCCCCAACAACGAAGAAGGTCGCCGGCACCTGATGTTGCGCCAGCACATTGAGTATCTGCGGTGTGAAAAATGAATTGGGACCGTCGTCAAACGTCAGATAGACGCTGCGCTCTGCAATGCGATCGGCATTGTCACTCTGCCCTTCGCATATGTAGTCCAGAGGCTTCATAGTTCCGGACCGTTCCGGTCGATCAGGGTACCAGACGGCCACTCGTCCATCGAGCGTCCGATCGGCGAAACCAACACGAGTACGTCTTCCAGGCGCGTGGGCGGCAGGTCGGGATGCACATCTGGACGGGTCGACCGTACGCGAACGCCCGACACAATGTTCGCGAGGCCGGCTCTGCAGAATCTTTCGACATGGTTTCGCAGCGCGTGCCGAACCGTGCCGAAAGCGAATGGAACACCCAACTGATGGAGCACTGGGTACGCCACGCGCATCGAAAAACCGATTCCGAGCCCTTCAAGATCCGGACGAACCGCGTACAGGCCCAATTCAGCGACGATCAAGTCGACCTCGCCAACTTTGATGAAGCGCCGCAGCATGCCGATGTGAGCCGCTACCCCATGCGCGTCGTAGCCGATTGCGCGGAATTCCGGCCTCGCGCCGGCCCAACTGCGGCCGCCTTCGAATGGCTCCGCGTTGAAGGCGCCAGTCCGTCCATAGGTCTTTCGAAAAAAGTCGGAGAGTTCGACATGGTCGGCCAGTTGCAGCTCATTTTCCCAGCACAACTTCCACTCGACATTCGGACGCATGGAAGACCTCACCTTGTAGCTGTCTGGTTGAGATAAATGTCCAAGCATTGATTAAATAATTGGCGTCGCGCCAACGGGGCGTAACTTGTGGGGACCGCCGAAAGACCAAGCCGCAATGCAGATGCGACTGACTTTGTACGCCCCGCACACCAGATGATGCTCCTCAGATCCAACGCAACCATCGGAACTACCTATCTTTCCAACTTGAAGCGCTTCTATGGGACCTGCAGCAAAAACGGTAAAATCCTTTGTTTAGATGAAAGGTATCCACGCTTTGGATAACTGGGCGAATGCGTTCCATATGGCTGGTCAATTATCGTCGTCACGCTCGAGGCACTTCTGACGAAGCGCAAAGCTCACGCCCGCGGCACGCGCGGCCGTTGCCGGGCCGCGCGATTATCTCCGTAAGAGCCGAGTGGAGCTCAGACACGACGATTGATCAGAATCTGATTCGCGGGTTCAGTATCTCTTTCGTGTATCCAGCTCTGGGCTGTCCTTTGGCGGGAGTTAGGTTCGCCCAGGTTCTGAGCCTGGGGCGTTGGCCCGTTCGCCGCGCAGGCTCCTTCGCACATCGTCGAGGCCGAGAAAGAGGGGCCACACAGCTCCCCCTGTACTTTCCACCACCCGACACCAGCGCTCACCCAGGGCGCCGGCCTTGCTCACCTCAACGGATAGCGCACTCGCGCCGCTTCACGATTAAAAGAATTCTACAAGCAAGATGCCTGTTTGATCGAGAGACGTCCGCTGCCAATTCCCGCATCGCAGAGGCAGCCAATAGCGCTCGCTTTACATAGTGGTCCGGCAAGCAGCTAGATACGACAGGTGACCTCAAATGAGGCGTCTTGCATGGCTTCTACACCTGCCTGAATGCCAGAACTGCGTTCGTACCGCCCATGGCGAAGGCGTTG
>NZ_JARTVN010000011.1:0-11436 GCF_029625795.1 Mesorhizobium sp. WSM4989
TTGTCGCTCTTGATTGCCCTGCTTCAAATCCGGCCGAAGCCGGTCGCCGCTTAGGGCTCGGATTGTTCACGGTCGACTAGTGAGCACTCTCCAATATGTTAGGCTCTGTCGCAGTAGCGCAACAAGCTCAGTCTTTGGATGGGTGGTATGAGGATGAGACGACTGAATGTGTACAGGCTCAGTCTTTTTATCGAGGCTCTCGTTTTTGTCGTAAGCGCGTTCGGTGCGACGTGGCTTACCAGCTTTGTGAACGCGCCATGGTGGACATATGTGATTATAGCGGCCATCGCTATGGGCATGTTCGTCGCCGTGCGTGGGGTCCTTTCTGAGCCGCAACGTATGGGACTCTTGGCACACAACTCGGCAGCGACCTCTGCGTGAACCCAGACGCCTTGAAAATGTGCCCGATGCGTCCGGATTTTTGGCGGTGATCTTCATCAAATGCGATGAGCTGCAATTTCTGGCGACGGCCACGCTAAGGGCGGGCCTCCAGCACCATGTTGAACGGTGTCTCCGCGGCGCGACGCAATCGCTTGAAGCCGCCGCCGGTCACAACCTTGCGCAGCCTCGCCTCACCGGCCTGGGCTCCAAGCGCGAGCCCGACTTCCTGCGACACGGATGCGGGCGTGCACACGAAAGTGGAAGCGGCATAGTAAACGCGGCCGACGGGATTGAGGTTCGCCGCCAGATGATCATGCGCGAACGGCTCGACGATCATCCACGTGCCGTCCGGCTTGAGCGATCCGTGGACATGGGTGGCGGCGCCCGTCGGGTCGCCCATGTCGTGAAGGCAATCGAAGAATGTGACGAGGTCATAGGTTCCGGGATAGCTCTTGGCGGCCGCCACGTCGAACCGCGTGTTAACGCCGACGCCGGCTACCTCGGCCGCCTTGCGGGCGCGCTCAATCGAAGGGGCATGATAGTCGAAGCCGACGAAGCGCGAATTGGGGAAGGCCTGTGCCATGAGCACGGTCGATGCACCATGACCGCATCCAACATCCGCGACGTCCACGCCGCGTTCGAGCTTCTCGACGACGCCCTCCAAGGCCGGCAGCCAGGAGTCGATCAGATTGGCATTGTAGCCTGGACGGAAGAACCGTTCCGTACCGCGAAACAGACACGCGCTATGATCGTGCCACCCGACGCCCTTGCCGGACTGGAATGCCTGCCTCACCTTTTCTTCATCGAGCCACAGCGCGGACAGGAACTCGAATGCGCCTGCCATGAAGGCCGGGCTGTCTTCATCAGCGAACACCAGCTCTTGCTCGGCGTTGAGATAGAATTTGTCGCTCGCTTCATCGTAGTCGACGTAACCCGCCGCCGCCTGCCCGGAAAGCCATTCCCTTACGAGGCGTTCCTGGGTGCCGGTGCGTGTCGAAAGTTCGGCGGCCGTCATCTTGCCGCCTTCGCGCAATGCCTTGAACAGGCCGAGTCTGTCCCCCAGCAGGACTCCCGCGCCCGTTGCGATCGCACCGAGATCGCCGACCATTTTCCCCAAGAATGCGTCCAACTTTTCCTGATTCGCTTCAGACATCTGAATCTCCCTTTGGGTTCAATCTCTCCAGGCGACGGAGCCGTGCTCGTCATGAGGCGCCTTGAGCATCAGATGCTCGAAGACATGCAGATATCCCCGGCGGCTCATTCCGCGCTGCCGATCCTGCACCAGACCATATGGGTGACGACCGGCGCGGTGGTCGGGAATGACAGCCACCTCCATGCCGTTGAAAAGCAGGAAATCCGTCACTTTGCCCTCGTCGGTAACCGGCGGAGCCGGAGTGGTCGTCACCAGGGCAAGCCCTGTTGCAGCAGGTATCCTTGGGCAGCCTGTCAGAACATCGATGACTCCGGTTGTGGTGCCGGGGTGGGCGATCAGGGGCCAAGTGATTGTTCCGCGGCGGCTGTATGTTGTGGTAAGGTGATCATGCGAACTCTTGTTGGTCGGTCACGTGTTTTGCGGATGACCCGCATGTACTGTGCCAAATGAGAAAACCATTCAAACGCAATCCAGTAGATCTGACTGTATCCGACATTGTCGGAATTTGGACATCGCCGAACGCGAAGCGCTCGGGGCTTGTGACGATACTTGAGCGTGCTGCTTCGGAGGAGGGATGAGCCTCGAACCGGCCGCGAGGCCTTTTTCTGGCAACGGATATTCCGGCCGGGTTAGGCCGCGAGGAAAGCGACGGTGAATAAGAGGTAGAGGACCAACCGTTTTGAGCGGGTAGTTGCCGTGTTGCGCCCCCAGGCAAAGGCCAGCACCACGGAGCAGTATTTCTGGTGGCGATACTACAACGCCTTTTAGTGCCGGTTACCCGTTTTTACCCAGTTGGCCTGGTGCATTCAGAGCGAGCTCGTTGGAAACCGCTTATTGTGGCTATGAGCGAACTCGGGATGGAGGAGTGGACCCAAAAATTGGCAAAATGCCCCAGGGAGGATTACATGGGTCGCTCATTCCCCGTACTCGTTACAGGTGCGCGTCGCTTCGCAAACAGCTTGCTTTTGACTTGGCGTTTTTTGCCGTCTCGGCATCGCTCACTAATTCGGCCGCTGCCGACACCGTGAACTGGCGTCAATTCGAAGGGACCAGCATAACTTGGGCCTACGACATCCACCCCTATGCGGATGCTCTCGCTGCGCAATTTCCGGAGTTCGAGAAGCTGACCCGGCATCAAGGTCACGCCGGAACTCTACCCAGACGATTCTTACTGGAACAAGATGACGATCCAACTGACGACGAAGTCGCCAGCATGGGATGTGTTCGGCACTGGCATTCAGCCCGCGTAGGACCTCGCTCCGAGTGGCGCCCTGGAGCCGCTGGACAAATACCTGAGCGATTGGAAGCTTACCGATGCTGGATACGACTACATTACGTGGACATGATCAAGAAGTGCGCGGCTCCTTCCTTCGCGTCCGGCCGCAGCGCGATGACGATCGACTCAAATATGTTCGGCTTCTGGAACGATGTTGCGGGGAAGCCGGCATCCGGCAAGATCGCCTTCGCTCCGCCGCTGCACGCACCGAGCGCCACGAGCTTGGAGTCTGACATCTGGATCTGGGCTCTCGCCATGAACGCGGCTTCCGAAAAGAAGGGCACGGCCTGGCTGTTCATCCCGTGGGCCACCTCCAAGCAGGTGGCGCTCAAGGGTGCCCTTGCTGGCCAGCTCGTCAATCCGCCGCGCACGTCGACCTGGCAGACGACACCTGGACTAAGTACGCTTCGCAGCCCGAGTTCAACAACTTCGTTGACAGCTTCAAAAAGATACAGGACCAAGCCGCGCTGGCTTTCACACCGCGTGTCGGCTTCGGCGAAGCCATGAACGCATGGGCCGTGGCGATGCAGAAGATGGTAAACGGCGATGACGTCGAGACGACGTTGAGGGCGCTTGCCGAAGAAATCCGCACTGGCCTCTGATCAAAAGGAACAGGGCAGTACTATTGCACTGCCCTGTTCCCGCCAACGGCGGAGATCACGCCGTGTCACCCCAAGCACTTAAACCCAGCGTGCCGATGGCAGCCGAAGGACCTGGCGCGCGCGCCTCGTCCGGTTCGGCTTCGCTGGAGGGGCGTTCCATCGACTGTTTCAGCCTTGCAATCATCCAGGCGCTGGCCAAAAGCCAGATGGAGCGCCGGCTCAGGAACCGGCGCAAAAACTCGAGCCTGCCGGCGCTGATCGAGCTGGTGCTGGCGCGGCCGCTGGTGTCGGCAGGTCTGGTCGCGGCCGAGCTGAAAATTAGCCAGCGCGCTGCGCTCGGGCTGGTGCCGAACTCGGCATCCGTGAGGTGACCGGCAGGGGGCGCTACCGGGCGTGGGACCCCGTTTAGCTGCGGCGGGCTTTGGCGAAAGCGACAGCACTGATGATTTTTGCTGTACGCTCATTCTCCCTCATCTGCGCGTTGACAGAAAACCAGCAGGCGAGGGTCACAGCACGCTGTGCTCCCCGCGATTTCCGGAAAACCAATGAAAAACGACTTTGATCGATCGCGCGGGACGTATCATTCAACCATGTCGAGAACGGGCGTGACGGCACGTACACTATGGACCGAGAGAACTTTGTCTGGCGACTTTGCGCACGCTTGCAAAACTCTTCGGAAAACTTCCTTCTGTTGATCCAATGATCGTAATGAGCTGGAGTGGCATCGCCGCTCTCCTCGGTTCTTGCTCTCTCAGTTGAACTTGATGCTAGCCTGCACGAAAACGCCGTAGCGCTTTGCCTTCCAATCGTCGGCCTGCGGGGAACCACGACCGCCCATTGCCTCTTCGAAATGAGCGGTGCCGTTATTCGCCACGGCCGCAACACCGCCTCGAGCTGGACGCCATGCCCATCGCCGTCTTCGGGAATTAGCTTGATCTTGGGCGCATGTGGTGCTGCTCTTTGCCGTCGAGCCGCGTGAAGAGGAACGCCACGTCACCAGAAAGGCTGAGTCGCTCGGTGAGTTGCGTCTGCCCGGCCAAGCCGAGTCGCAGCGAATGCCAATCGTTGTCCTGGCTGAGAGGTTGACGTAGGTGGGACGGTTGGCACACAGGTTCCCCAGTTGGTCGCCTGCTGCGTGCAACCGAAAGCATCGTAGCTCTCGTGCCAGAAATTGTTGCCAACAAAAGCACCGATGCGGTAGCGCGGTGAGTTCAAGAAATTATATCCAAGATCGGCGGTGAAATAGCTGACGCCGCCCCCGCGCTGATCACTGAATGTGTTTGAGTAGCCCCCCATTTCCGTAAGAAGTCCTCGTCATGAGAAAATCCTCCCTGATGCCGCCCGCACCGAGGAGGCCTTTACGAAAATGCCAGTCGGATTGTGGACTCGAATGCGCGTCTAGATCGTCATAGGTGAGCCGCGAGACCAGTGACGTACCTTTATGATTGTAAAGTTCCTTCGATGCGTTGCCGGTACTGGCCAGTAACGTAGTCCACCCTCGAAGGAAAAGACTGAGGCCGCCGACCCGGCTACCGACGCCGACTCGCAATCACCGGCACTCGACGGCGGTTCGGAACTTCTCGGTGCCGCAGCGCCGGCCAAGCCGGACGGGCCCGGTGAAAAATTCGTCGTCGAGGGCAAGGCGCCCGCTGCTGCGCCCGGCCGCGCCGACGATTTTTCTTGGCCGCCAAGGCGGCAGCCTGCGGCCGGGGCCACAACCGAAACGACCACGGCGATCAGTCCGTAAGCTGCCCGGGGCAGCGGAAGGGCGGAAAGCGCCTTCAGGTGGCCGCACAAGTAGGGTCTCGAGACGGACTCAGCGCGGCAGCACGCTCGATCCCATCAGCGCCTCATCGATGGCGCGCGCCGCCTGGCGGCCCTCGCGGATCGCCCAGACGACCAGCGACTGGCCGCGCCGCACGTCGCCCGCCGCATAGAGCTTTTCGACGCTGGTCCTGTAGTCCCGGTCATTGGCCTCGACATTCTTCGAGCGGCGGCTGTCAATGGCGATCTTCATCTGGCCGGCCAGTTCCGACACCGGCCCGCGAGCGGCTGGCCCGGCAAAGCCGATGGCGATGAACGCGAGATCGGCGCGGATGACGAATTCGGTGCCGGCGATCGGCTTGCGCTTTTCGTCGACTTCGCAGCATTTGACCCCGGTCAGCTGGCCGTTTTCGCCGATGAATTCAAGCGTCGCCACCTGGAATTCGCGCTCGGCGCCTTCGGCCTGCGAGGATGACGTGCGCATCTTGGTCGCCCAGTATGGCCAGACCGACAGCTTGTCTTCCTTTTCCGGCGGCTGCGGCCGGATGTCGAGCTGGGTGACGCGCACCGCGCCCTGGCGGAAGGCGGTGCCGACGCAGTCGGAGGCAGTGTCGCCGCCGCCGACGACGACGACATGCTGGCCGCCGGCGAGGATCGGATGCGACGGCCACGCCACCGACTGGATCGGTTCGCCGCCGACACGCCTGTTCTGCTGCACCAGATAGGGCATCGCGTCATGCACGCCGCCGAGATCGTCGCCGGGAATGCCGGCCGCGCGCGGCGTTTCGGAACCGCCGCAATAAAGCACGGCGTCATGTTCGGCGAGCAGCTCGGCAACCGGCTTGTCGACGCCGACATTGACGCCGCAATGGAAGGTGACGCCCTCGCCCTGCATCTGCTCGATGCGCCGGTCGATATAGTGCTTCTCGATCTTGAAGTCGGGAATGCCGTAACGCATCAACCCGCCGGGCCGGCTCTCGCGCTCATAGACATGGACGTCGTGGCCGGCGCGGCCGAGCTGCTGGGCAGCCGACATGCCGGCCGGGCCGGAGCCGATGACGGCGACGCGCTTGCCGGTCTTCTTCTCCGGCGGATAGGGCCTGATATGGCCGGTCTCGTAAGCCTTGTCGGCGATCGCCTGCTCGACCGTCTTGATGGCGACGGGGATGTCCTCGAGGTTCAGCGTGCAGGCTTCCTCGCAAGGTGCGGGGCAGATGCGGCCGGTGAACTCCGGGAAATTGTTGGTCGAATGCAGGTTGCGGATCGCATTGTCCCAGTCGCCATTGTAGACGAGGTCGTTCCAGTCCGGGATCTGGTTGTGGATCGGGCAGCCCGTCGGCCCATGGCAGAACGGAATGCCGCAATCCATGCAGCGCGCGGCCTGTTTCTCGACCTCTTTGTCGGACATCGGCAGCGTGAATTCGCGGAAATGCCGGATGCGGTCGGAGGCCGGCTGGTACTTGTGCACCTGCCGGTCGATTTCGAGAAAGCCTGTTACCTTGCCCATAGTCCAGTTCCTGCTGTCCAGATGGTGCGCCTGGCGACGCCCTGCAGCTGGATCAGATGGGGCATCCCGTCCACACATGGGCCGCACCAAGTTGCCCAAAATTCGACTATGTACACTTGCCGGGCTCAAAGCTCGTGAGGGGCTCGCCATGCAGCCAGTTCTCGACTCTAATCGAAGGAGCCGGGGACTCCATCTGCAATACCACGTTGCGGTCCAAAGCTATTTCCAAAGGTTTCTGCACGAGCTGGTTTCCTCTCAGAGACGGCACACGGGTTCAGGGAGGAGCGCATCGCTCGTCTTGCCCCATTGAGTGCAGTCACAGTCACTCAGTCTCAAAAGCCATGCCAACGCGCTCAGCGCGCAGTTAGCGCCCATTGCTTCGAAAAACCTCGTCAGTGCCCAGATGTTGGTTGTAATGAACCTGACATTTGTCTGACGCTGTCAGCTTTTGGACACGCGATCACGCGCTTCGTGCCGCCAGATGGCCAGGCCGAGCCCTGTGTTGCCAGCGGTCGCTTCGATGATTGTACCGCCCCGCGCGTGCCACGCTGTTCGGCATTAACGATCATCGACAACGCAATGCGATCCTTGATCGATCCGCCGGGATTCTGGCTTTCGATCTTGACGAAGCGACGACACCTGCCGGTATCGAATCTCTTCAGTTCGACGACCGGCGTCTCCCCAATCAGATCGAGCACTGACAAATGGCGGACGCAGGCGAGAGGACGCCTTTGTCGACGGTCGGCGGAACATCTCGAGGCTCATGCGGCTGCGGTCTCCAGAATGTCGGCATAGTGCCGTTGCGCAATATCGGGATGCGAGCGCAGTCGGCTCTTCAGCAGTTGCGGAACAGGGGATTGTCGGGGTCGCTGGCGGGGCACCCGCTTCGGCAGCCAGTTCAGGCGGCAGGTCAAGAAACCGTATGTCGGCATCAAGCCGCGCGCCGAAGAAGAAGGGAATAGAAACAGTGCCCTTCGAAAGACCCAGGGCGACGGAAATCATTGCATCGGGCGAGTTCATGCGCCTGAAGCAGCGCTGGCTGCAACTGCTTCATAGCGACAGGCGGGCGGAGACTCTAGCGGGGCTTTCGCCGCTTGGTTGATTGAGGCTCTCGACGAAGCCACTAAGATTCGGCGGCCGATAATAGCTTGCTGCTCATTGGGACGCCGACCAACGCCGGGATTGAGAAAGGCAACCCTGCCCCACAAGGCGGGTGTCACACGTGCGGTGCGTCCGCTCGTCGCGCCGGATGGTCTTTGAGACCTGGGTTCACGGCTATTCAGATGCACCCCTGTCGGCTTTTCGGTGCAGGCCGCCAGGCGGCGTGTTGCAGCAGCGGTAATTAGTTTGAGAGCGTGCGAGCACGGGCTGCATAGTGAGATCATTTGCCGGCGTGGGGACCAAGGTGTGGCGCAGCCTTAGAGAACTCAACACCGAGACCGGAGCAACGGAGACGGCTCTTTCGTCGAGACAGTTTAATTGGAAGGCCGAGAAGCACCGGCTGGGTAGCGTCACGCCGCATCATTCTTTGCGGAGCTGGAGCGCGCGGGATCGCTGGAGCGGCTGGTGAAAGCGGTTGCCGGGGCGCACGCCAACAACAACACGTGAGCTGGCGCCTCGTGTGGCAAAAGGAGGGGGCGAGAGCCCATGGCCTGCAATGAAGCGATCAAGCATTGCGATCGTGGAACCAAGCTGCCTAGTCGACCATCCGGACCGCGGCCTTCAAGCCAGCTCGCCTTGGAATCGGCCTTCCAGGAATCACCGTCAAGGCCGACTCACGACCTTTTCGCCATGAGCCGCGAAGAGGGCATTCCGCCGGAAGCCGATGGCTGCCTTCTCTCGTTCATCGACGGCTATGTGGTGAGCGGCCATGTGCCGGTCGGCACGGTCAACAAGCTCTTGACCGAGCGGCCCGACATCAAAGGGCATGACGCTGCCCGGCATGCCGATGGGCTCCCCCGGCATGAGTGGCACGAAGGAAGCGCCCTTCGAGATTCTCGAAATCCGAAAGTCTGACGCGACCGGCGGCATCTACGCCACGGAATAGGAGGCTTCGATGATGGAATGCATGAGCGGCATGATGATGTTCGGCACGGGCCTGGTGTGGCTGCTTGTCGTCGTCGTGCTCGTCCTCGGGACGGCCGCGCTGATCAAATACCTGTTCTCCAGCGGCGGCAAAGGAGAAGGGCGTCGGTCCTCTTATCGATGCGTGGCCGCGGCAGGCCTCGGATTGGTCTGGACATTGCCTTGGCTCGCCAACCGGATGGCCGCGCCCCGGCCGCGGCGATAGCGCTAGGCAAGACGGTTTTAGCCAGGCGAAGGTCAGCGCGATTGGAAAGCCCGCTGCCTTCGGGACGCATGCCGGCGCCGGGACCGGCCGCGGTCGTCGGCGGCGGCTACCAGAGCGACATGCCGGGCTTCGGGAATGTCCTCACCGACGAGGAGATCCGGGCCGTTCTGGCCTTCATCAAAAGCACATGGCCCGAGCGGGAACGCGCCTATCAGGCAGATGAGCCGCCGGGAGCGGGAGCAGACACAGTGAGACCAATCCTAGCCGCGGAGCCCTCGAACGCCCCCAACCGGAATGCATTGTCCATGAAAGCGAAACCGTCGCTTGCGATTCAATTTCTGGCGCTGATCCTCGGGACCTCCGCGCTGGCCCACCATCCGGGCGCCGATCTCGACAAGATGAGGGACAGCGCGGAGAGGTTCTTCCAGGCGATCGACGAGCAGGCCGCGCCGCCTTTCGAACTGGCCGACGCGGACGGAAGGGCCGTCCGCCTTCCGATCTCTCCGACAAGATCGTGGTGCTCTACTTCATGACGAGGTAACCTTGGAAGAAGAAGGCGACGGCCACTGGCGGCAGGATGGCAAGCACGCTGGCCGCAAAAAGCGGCCCATACTCATAGAAGCGGGCCGGTTCTGTCGCAAATCGTGCTTTTGGCCACAACTGGACGCTTTCGCGCGCTTATGGACCAGCTCACATGACAGGGCTCGACGTGCCCCGGGGTGGCGCCCTACTTCCACGCTCGCACTGTCACACTCCCGCCGAAAGGCGGGTTTAGTGAGTTATGGCAGTGACTGTGCCACCAGTCCAAACGTCGAGTTTCGCGGCAACTTCGACGCTTTCCTTAGCTGACTTGCCCAAAACCAGCGCGGCCAAAGCATACTGCTTGCCGCTCCCGATGGCATAATATTCACCTTTCACGGGATCACTTGGCAGCCAATTGCCGTCCAACAATACGGCTTCCCCATTTTTGCGCACTATCAGCGCCTCAAATTCAAAATTGTCGTCGTTGCGCGGCACAGGAATATCAGAAACATCCATGCCCTTCTCAACCCAGTCTCGAACGGCCTTTGGAATACCCAAGGACGAAGAGGAAACGCCGATGAGTGTGCCGTCGCATAAGCGAAACACCTTCGTTTTCTCACCGACGGATACTGAGTCAAAACCCAAGGCTCGGCCGTCGCCAGCCATGGTTCCGTTCCTGTAAGCTATTGTTGTCATTGGCACCCTTCTATCGCTGCATCAAACTTCAGGACCTTGCGCATGTCCCCTGTGTCAAGGTCACTGACCGACGGCCTATTTGCCTGATACACGATACAGGCTGCGCTCCTTGAGTTCGCGCACGGGTGGCCGTCATCTTGCCGCCTTCGCGCAATGCCTTGAACAGGCCGAGTCTGTCCCCCAGCGGGAATGACAACCACCTCCATGTCGTTGAAACGCAGGAAATCCGTCACTTTGCCTCGTCGGTAACGGGCGGAGCCGGAGCGGTCGTCACCGGGCAAGCGCGGTCGCAGTAGGTATCCTGGGCAGCCCGTCAGACATGGATGGCTTCGGTTGTGTCATGCGACTTCTTGTTGGTCGGTCACGTGTTTCCGGATAACCAGCATGCGCTGTGCCAAATGAGAAAACCATTTAAAGTCAATCCAGCAGATCTGACTGTATTCCGACATTGTCGGAAATTGGACATCGCCGAACGCGGGCGCTCGGGGCTTGTGATGATACTTGGGCGTGCTGCTTCGGAGGAGGGATGCGCCTCGTACCGGCCGCGAAGCCTTCCTGCATTTAAGGCGCCAGATCAATTGAACGCGATGCCGGGCAGCGTCGCAGCGGCTAAGCCAGCCACTCGCATTGCTCCCTGACAGGATGGTGCCGATCCTGCTGAGATCGCATGCTGGCGCGACGTTGCTTTGCGGCCACCGTCGCGCCTGCCCGTGAACTGTTCGCGCCTGTGCTCATGCTCGCCTTGACACCCTCGATGGGTCCATCCGGGATGGTCAACCATCCGGAACATAGCGGGCAGGCGGGCATCTTCACCAGCAGTCTCTGTGTCGCTCTCGTGGCGGCAAACAAGATCGAGGCTGGCGGGGTGATGATCAACGGTCCTCGAACCATCGATTTTGATCGCGGTGGCCGTTCAGTGCGTTCAAGCACGAGGCGCCGTTAGACGGCACCGCAGCATCATAGCGAAGTGCCATGCAGGACGACTCCCTGCAGCATCGTCTCGCGCAGCCAAACACTTGCCGGATCACTGTTGTGAACGGCCGGGCGTTTGACGGCCTGTGACGCGAAAAGGCAACGGAAGATCTAGCATTTATGGGGGAAATGTTTTTTCGGAGTGCTTGACCCGCAGGAAGGGCAGGGCATGACTGCCTATCGCCCGACCCGGCAAGGCCGCACTCATGACCGGCTGGGCTCGGTTAATCCTGCATGCCGCGCCCATGAGGTTACTTGTCCGGAGTGCGTCGA
>NZ_JARTVN010000012.1:2500-6281 GCF_029625795.1 Mesorhizobium sp. WSM4989
TGGTCCGCGAGGATCGTGATTTGTCGCAAGGGACGCTCAATCCCTTGCCTATGATGGGTAAGCCTAACCGCGCCCTCGAACCGATCTCGAGAAGCTGGTCTTTTTGTGCCAATTCCATTGAAGCAAATCCCGCACAGGATTTGGTTCGTGCGACAATCCCTTCGGGATTGCGCTTATGCGACGATCCCTTCGGGATCGCGCATGATGGGTATTGGCAATGAGAACGATCAAGTGTCTTAAGGGCAATTGGTGGATGCCTTGGCATGCACAGGCGATGAAGGACGTGATACGCTGCGATAAGCTACGGGGAGGTGCGAATACCCTTTGATCCGTAGATCTCCGAATGGGGGAACCCACCTAAGGTACTTGGAAAATCAGAGCAGCAGGGCAACTGACGCGACAATCCCAAAAGGATTGAGCGTGGGGCGACGATCTCTTTGGGATCGCGCTGTTTTTGCTGCTGTGGTTTCCAAGTATCGATAATAGGTAACTTATCCTGAATACATAGGGATAAAGTGGCGAACGCGGGGAACTGAAACATCTAAGTACCCGTAGGAAAGGACATCAACCGAGACTCCGGAAGTAGTGGCGAGCGAACCCGGACCAGGCCAGCGGCGATTGAGAGACAAGCGGAACCTTCTGGAAAGTTGGGCCATAGCGGGTGACAGCCCCGTACGCGTAATGCGATCAATCGTCCTTGAGTAAGGCGGGACACGTGAAATCCTGTCTGAAATTGGGAGGACCACCTTCCAAGCCTAAGTACTCGTGCATGACCGATAGCGAACTAGTACCGTGAGGGAAAGGTGAAAAGCACCCCGACAAGGGGAGTGAAAGAGTACCTGAAACCGATTGCCTACAAACAGTGGGAGCCCGTCCTTCAAATCGCTTGACGATTTGAAGAACTTTTGATTTTGCCATCAAGAGCGCAAGCGCTTTGATGGGCGGGTGACCACGTACCTTTTGTATAATGGGTCAGCGACTTAGTGTGACGAGCAAGCTTAAACCGATAGGTGTAGGCGCAGCGAAAGCGAGTCTGAACAGGGCGTTCAGTTCGTCGCATTAGACCCGAAACCGAGTGATCTAGCCATGAGCAGGCTGAAGGTAAGGTAACACTTACTGGAGGGCCGAACCCATAACTGTTGCAATAGTTCGGGATGACTTGTGGCTAGGGGTGAAAGGCCAATCAAACTCGGAAATAGCTGGTTCTCCGCGAAATCTATTTAGGTAGAGCGTCGACCGAATACCCCAGGGGGTAGAGCACTGGATGGGCTAGGGGTCCTCACCGGATTACCAAACCTAACCAAACTCCGAATACCTGGGAGTACTAGTCGGCAGACACACGGCGGGTGCTAACGTCCGTCGTGAAAAGGGAAACAACCCTGACCTACAGCTAAGGTCCCCAAGTTATGGCTAAGTGGGAAAGGATGTGAGGATCCCAAAACAACCAGGATGTTGGCTTAGAAGCAGCCATCATTTAAAGAAAGCGTAACAGCTCACTGGTCTAAATAAGGGTCTTTGCGCCGAAAATGTAACGGGGCTAAAGCCATACACCGAAGCTTAGGGTTCGTGAGCAATCACGAGCGGTAGCGGAGCGTTCTGTAAGCCAGTGAAGCCGTACCCGTGAGGGGCGGTGGAGGTATCAGAAGTGCGAATGCTGACATGAGTAACGTAAGGGGAGTGAGAGACTCCCCCGCCGAAAGACCAAGGGTTCCTGCTTAAAGTTAATCTGAGCAGGGTTAGCCGGCCCCTAAGACGAGGCGGAAACGCGTAGTCGATGGGAATCACGTTAATATTCGTGAGCCTGGAGGTAGTGACGGATCACACAAGTTGTCCAATCTTATCGGATTGAAAGGGCAGCGGAGTGGTTCCAGGAAATAGCTCCTCCTTATAGACCGTACCCGAAACCGACACTGGTGGTCTGGTAGAGTATACCAAGGCGCTTGAGAGAACTATGCTGAAGGAACTCGGCAAATTGCACGCGTAACTTCGGAAGAAGCGTGACCCTTTTTTGCGCAAGCAGAGGAGGGTGGCACAGACCAGGGGGTAGCGACTGTTTATCAAAAACACAGGGCTCTGCGAAGTCGCAAGACGACGTATAGGGTCTGACGCCTGCCCGGTGCTGGAAGGTTAAGAGGAGGGGTGCAAGCTCTGAATCGAAGCCCCAGTAAACGGCGGCCGTAACTATAACGGTCCTAAGGTAGCGAAATTCCTTGTCGGGTAAGTTCCGACCTGCACGAATGGCGTAACGACTTCCCCGCTGTCTCCAGCATAGACTCAGTGAAATTGAATTCCCCGTGAAGATGCGGGGTTCCTGCGGTTAGACGGAAAGACCCCGTGCACCTTTACTATAGCTTTACATTGGCATTCGTAGTGGCATGTGTAGGATAGGTGGTAGGCTTTGAAGCCTGGGCGCCAGCTCAGGTGGAGCCACCCTTGAAATACCACCCTTATCACTATGGATGTCTAACCGCGGCCCGTTATCCGGGTCCGGGACAATGTATGGTGGGTAGTTTGACTGGGGCGGTCGCCTCCTAAAGAGTAACGGAGGCGCGCGATGGTGGGCTCAGAACGGTCGGAAATCGTTCGCTGAGTGCAATGGCATAAGCCTGCCTGACTGCGAGACTGACAAGTCGAGCAGAGACGAAAGTCGGTCATAGTGATCCGGTGGTCCCGTGTGGAAGGGCCATCGCTCAACGGATAAAAGGTACGCCGGGGATAACAGGCTGATGACCCCCAAGAGTCCATATCGACGGGGTTGTTTGGCACCTCGATGTCGACTCATCGCATCCTGGGGCTGGAGCAGGTCCCAAGGGTATGGCTGTTCGCCATTTAAAGCGGTACGTGAGTTGGGTTCAGAACGTCGTGAGACAGTTCGGTCCCTATCTGCCGTGGGTGTAGGAATATTGAAAGGATCTGTCCCTAGTACGAGAGGACCGGGATGGACGGATCTCTGGTGGACCTGTTGTGGCGCCAGCCGCATTGCAGGGTAGCTATATCCGGACGGGATAACCGCTGAAGGCATCTAAGCGGGAAACCCACCTTGAAACGAGTATTCCCTGAGAACCGTGGAAGACGACCACGTTGATAGGCCGGGTGTGGAAGAGCGGCAACGCTTGAAGCTTACCGGTACTAATAGTTCGATCGGCTTGATCGTTCTCATTCCTAATATCCATCCGACAAAGTCGGATGGTCTGCCTGCGCTCACGCATGAGCGGCCCTTACGGGCCTATGCTCCGCGAGGGCGCCGGACGACCGGCGACGCGCAGTCGCGCTTGCGGGCTTCGCCCGTAGGCAAAACGCAGACGTCGCCTTGGCACAAAACGACGATCCTTTGGATCGCGCTTGAACAGCTTCTCGATTTGAACGTGCGTTTCGCCGACCTGGTGGTTATGGCGGAGCGGCTGCACCCGATCCCATTCCGAACTCGGCCGTGAAACGCTCCAGCGCTGATGGTACTTCGTCTCAAGACGCGGGAGAGTAGGTCGCTGCCAGGTCTGCCAAGCGCACGTTCATCTCACATCCGGATCCGGATGCAGACAAATCTTCTCCTTGCGATTGTTGTGATGCATGTCGTTGCCTCAAAACCGCTAACACTTTTGAGCGACATGCATGAGGCCCGCCAAACGGGATCCCGGGCCGCGCAAGCGGCCCTTTCATTGGGCGGTCCCTTGAATACGGTAAGCGCAAACTTACCTCTATGGTGACGCGGGGTGGAGCAGCCCGGTAGCTCGTCAGGCTCATAACCTGAAGGTCACAGGTTCAAATCCTGTCCCCGCAACCA
>NZ_JARTVN010000013.1:0-3698 GCF_029625795.1 Mesorhizobium sp. WSM4989
GCACTTCATCTTTTTGTCGGCTCGTGGGGCTGGTCCTGTGCAGCAATGCGTCGATGGTTTACTTCGCTTTGGATTCGCTCCGTGTGGCAGTCGTCACGACGCTGGCCTGTTCGCTGCTGCTTCAGGCCGGCTACTTCGGCCGCGTGCTCTTTCTGATCTGGCAGTCCTCTAGCCGCGCTCGTGGAACTCGCCACAGGGGCCAGCATGCCGATGGTTACAGGAAAGCTCGGGTACCAGTCGTCTGACTCTGATCAACTGCGGAATGCAATTTTCAGCTGTGTCCCGGCTTGGTCGAATGCCCAGCATGTGCTGCTGCTTTGATGCGCGGATGACAGGATCAGTGCTCAGACCCACACCAATTTTGGTCACCCTCTGATGACTGAGCTGATCGTATAGGGAATCTGTGTTCGGCTAACACGCGACCATACCCCTGGGCTGACCGGTGCGTAGCAGGTTCAGGTACTTTTTTGCTGGAGATAGCATGCTGGAAAAATTCGAACGTTATCCGCTCACCTTTGGACCCACGCCGATCGAGAGGCTCGACCGCCTCGGCAAGCATCTGGGCGACAAGGTGGAAATCTACGTCAAACGCGAGGACTGCAACTCCGGTCTCGCGTTCGGCGGAAACAAGCTGCGCAAGCTCGAATACATTGTGCCCGACGCGATCGCGTCAGATGCCGATACGCTCGTCACAATCGGTGGCGTGCAGTCCAACCATACGCGCATGGTCGCTGCGGTCGCCGCCAAGATCGGCATGAAATGCCTCCTGGTCCAGGAGAGCTGGGTCCCACATGATGATGCTGTCTACGACCGGGTCGGCAATATCCTCTTGAGCCGCATCATGGGGGCAGAGGTGCGCCTGGTTGACGAGGGCTTTGACATCGGCATCCGCCGCAGCTGGGAAAAGGCACTTTATGAAGTCAAGGCAAGGGGCGGCAGGCCATATGCGATACCTGCCGGCGCCTCTGTCCACAAATACGGCGGCCTGGGCTATGTGGGGTTCGCTGAGGAGGTGCGTGCCCAGGAAGAGCAGCTTGGGTTTGCCTTCGACTATATCGTCGTCTGTACGGTGACTGGTTCAACCCACGGCGGCATGCTCGTCGGGTTCGCCAAGGATGGTCGACAGCGCAACGTGATCGGTATCGATGCCTCCGCCATGCCCGCCAAGACCAAGGCGCAGGTGCTTGGCATCGCCCAAAATACAGCGAAGCTCGTCCACCTCGGAGCGGAAATTGTCGAGGCAGACGTGGTGTTGTTCATGGACTACGCGTACCCGGGTTATGGCGTTCCATCGGAGGAAACCAAAGAGGCAATCCGTTTGTGCGCGCGGCTCGAGGGCATGATTACGGACCCCGTTTACGAGGGCAAATCGATGCAAGGGATGATCGACCTCGTCCAGAGGGGCTTCTTTCCACAGGGATCGAGGGTCCTCTACGCACATCTAGGCGGCGCACCGGCGATCAACGGGTACGGCTACACCTTTCGCAACGGCTGACGTTCGGCAGTCTGCGATTCCGCGGTCGCGCTCGAACGTGGGTAGGTAGCGTCGTTCGAGCGCTTGGCTGGAGAAGTGGAGGCAGCGACGGGCATCCACTAATTGGTACCATTACGTGCTGTCGGTGCTCAACGCCACGCGCATTGAGCGCATGCCGCCGTTGGCAACCGCGAGGCGAATTTTGACTCCGGGGCAAGAATCCACACGCGGCGGTGGCGGCACGAGGACCAAGCCGGCGAGTTCGCGCTTTCGAACTGGCGCCAAACTGCCACTGCTCGAGGGCCGAGGCCAGTCTAATCACAGGCGAGCCGTCCAAGCTCTCAAGAGTGATAGGGCGAAACCCGACAGCGGCAGAAGACATGTCGGGTTCACGACAATCGGCCGCATTTGGCCTCGTGGAGAATTTCAAAGCATTTCCCGCCGCTTACCGGAGCTGAGGGAATTGGCACCTCCGTTGCAGCTTGATGTGCGGCAACACGGTGAGAGCTTCGCTGAAGCAAGCCAGAGGGAGCGATGCCCTCGAGACCGTGTCCGATTTTGACTGGAAAATATTCCGCGACAAAAGAGACGAAAGGTGTGGAATGACTTTGGACACCAAGATGGAACTGCGTATGGGGTCCCCGGCTCCTGCGATCAAAGTGGAGAACTGGCTGCGTGGCGAGCCCCTCACGAACTTTCGGCCCGGCAAGGTCTACCTCGTTGAGTTTTGGGCGACTTGGTGCGGACCATGTGTCGACGCCATGCCCCATTTGATCGAACTGCAGGAGAAATATGAAGGCAGCGGATTTGAGGCGGTCGGAGTTGCCGCCTGCGAACAGGGTCCTACCGCAGACGAGGCGCGGACCAACGTGGATGCCTGGCTGACCGAGGAGTTCCCGAATCTGAATTATCGTATCGGGTTCGATTACATTGGCGAAATGAACAAGCTCTGGATGGATCCCAGCTCTTCGATTGGGATTCCCACCTCGTTCGTGGTCGACCGCGACGGCCACATCGCTTTTATCGGCCACCCGGCGGAACTCGATGACGTTTTGCCGAAAGTCCTTAACGGCAGCTGGCGCAGCAGCTATGAAGCGAAAGCCGCCGATGCAAAGCGCATCGCGCATAACCAACTTGCAGCGCGCGAAATGTCGCTTACCGGGCCGATATACGCCAAACTTGAGCCGGCGATGCAGGCCGAGGATTGGACGGCGGCGCTCTTGGCCATCGAAGAAGGCCTCGCCTTGATGCCAGACTCTTGTGAGTTCCGGCAGATTCATGCGGATCTTCTGCTTCACAAGCTGCGCGACATCAAGACCGGCATGCCGGTCATGCGAGAATTGGTCGAGGACGCGATCGACAAAACGTCCGACGCGGTGTCGTGGATGGCCTTGGCCCTCAACCAACTCTTCGATCCCACGATGGACAATTCCCATCTTCCGCGCGCGGAGCGCTTTGCGATGGGCAACGAGCTCTCGGAACAGATACTGGCACTCAATCCCCCGAACGGCGATGGCCCGTTTAAATACCTCCGGTACCTCCCGGTAGCTCAGTATTATTACGAGAGCGGCAACAAAGATCGCGCAATCGAGTTGATCGAGGTGGCACTGAAATCGGTGGACCGGCTGGGGCCAATTCCGGACCACACCAAACAGTACTATCTTACCCCATTGCTCGAAGCACTGGCCAACTACACGGGTGAGCCTGCCTGTCACGCGGATCTTTGTGTGGCTCCGCAAAAGAAGGCACCCGAAACTCAAAACGAAGTCACTTCCTGAGCAAGAATCGCGAAGGGACTGACAATTGGAATTGAACACTGGCCAATCCGCCCATCGAAGCTCTCTTCGCAGCAAGTATGTCGATGCAGCAGGGCGGCGGCTTGCGGAAGGTTGGATTTCAATTGCGTTGACCACCGGTCGGATCGCGGCGCAGACGATGTGCGCCGCGAATTCGCGCCGCAGGTCTCGCACTCGTGGACATGTCGAGGTCGGCCACGGGGCACTCTTGGGGTTGGCCCGCCCAAGCCATTCGTCGGCCACGCAAGCGGACCCGGAGTGGGCATCGCAGGAAAAGGAAATCGTACCTCGAAGACGAAGACTGAAATGACGAACAACGAAATTCCTCCGGTTGGCCCTGCTGTCAACAATGACGACGAGGCCCTTGCTTCCCCGTTCGTCAAATGCCTCCTGCGGCTCATTCGTACTCAGGATTCCTTCGGCTTATG
>NZ_JARTVN010000014.1:0-2073 GCF_029625795.1 Mesorhizobium sp. WSM4989
GGCCGCACTCATGACCGGCTGGGCTCGGTTAATCCTGCATGCCGCGCCCATGAGGTTACTTGTCCGGAGTGCGTCGAGCACAACGAGGAGATGTAGTTCACGATCTTTGAAAAGCGTGGTCAACCATCCAAAGTGTGGATGCCTTTCATCGAAACAAACGATTTCATCAATGTTCTGGAATCCTGCATGGGCAGAAGCACCTGATGGACACCGATGCCCCCACTGCCTCATGGCGTGGCGAGCGTCTTAAGAAACCGCCCGAAAGGAGATTTTTCATGCGCTCTACCGGGCAGTGGAGTGCTGGGAAAGGGAGTTGCAACTGACCGGCCATGTCAAACTGTCCGACTTCTTCCGAGCCTATGGACAGACCGGGAGACGCGCACGTGTAGCGGCTCACATCGTCATACTGCACCTACGCCACACACCGGCCGGACCTGATCCGGCTTTATGAGCATTGGGCTTTGTCAGTTGCCCAAGCGTGATGGCTTTCGCGACGCGGCGCGCCTCAGGAACTGAGCCGCGTCCAGGTCGAAACGCGGGAAAGAAAGACAGGAAACAGAATGGCCGATCAATTCGCAACGGACGTCATTGCCCTGATCAAGAAACGCGCCGAGTCGGAGAGCGGTGAGGGAATGCCTGCGTCATTCGTCGGCGAGATAACAATCGCCACGGAACTGGACGCGCTCGGGTTCGATTCGCTGGGTTTGGCGGACGTCCTCTGGGATGTGGAGCAGGCCTACGGCATCAAGATCGACATGAACACGGCCGATGCCTGGTCCAATCTCAAGAATGTCGGCGACGTCGTGGAAGCCGTCCGCGGCTTGCTTGCGAAGGAGGCTTGAATGGACAGGCGCGTCGTTATCACCGGAGTGGGCGGCCTGTGCGGACTGGGCACCGACGCCGCCTCTATGTGGAAAGAGATGCGCGAAGGCCGCTCCGCCATCGGCCCGATCGCCAATTCCGAGCTTCATGACCTGGAGGGCATGACCGGCGCTGAGATCAAGGCGCTGCCCCAGCACGACATCAACCGGGGGCATCTCATCTCCATGGACCGCTTCAGCTTGCTCGCCGTGCTTGCAGCGCGCGAAGCCATGCGGCAGGCCGGACTTTCCTGCGACGAGGGGAATGCCCATCGCTTCGGCGCGACAGTGGGCGTCGGATTTACCGGTTCGTACGCAACAGAACAAACTTACCGCTCACTGCTTTTGGGTAGCGCAATCCGTGCTGAACTCTTCACTGGAGTAAAGGTGATGCCCAGCGCCGCTTCCGTCCATCTTAGCTTGAGCCTCGGCTTGCGCGGGCCGGTCTTCGGGGTGACCTCCGCATGTGCCTCGGCCAACCATGCGATCGCCTCGGCGGTGGACCAGATCAAGCTGGGCCGGGCCGACGTAATGGTTTCCGGGGGCAGCGACGCACCCTTCGCATGGGGCGTGCTGAAAGCATGGGAAGCAATGCGCGTGCTTTCACCCGATACCTGCCGGCCCTTCTCCGCCGATAGGAAGGGCCTGGTGCTGGGCGAGGGTGCGGGCATGGCCGTGCTGGAAAGCTACGAGCATGCCACGAGGCGTGGTGCCACAATTCTTGCCGAGATCGCCGGCGTCGGCCTTTCCGCCGATGCCTTCCACATTGCCGCGCCATCTGTCGAGGGGCCAGCGTCGGCGATGCGCGCCTGCCTTGCCGATGCCGGGCTGAATGCCGAGGACGTCGACTACCTCAACGCGCACGGCACCGGTACCAAGAGCAATGATCAGACTGAAACGGCGGCGATCAAGCGTGTGTTTGGAAACCACGCTTATTCGATGTCCATCTCTTCCACCAAGTCCACGCACGCGCATTGCCTCGGCGCAGCGAGCGCGCTTGAAATGATCGCCTGCGTGATGGCAATCCAAGAGGACGTCGTGCCGCCGACCGCCAACTATCGCGAGCCAGATCCCGCTTGCGACCTCGACATCACACCCAATGTGCCGCGGGAGCGCAAGGTGCGCGTCGCCATGAGCAACGCCTTCGCCATGGGCGGTACGAACGCAGTTCTGGCATTCAGGCAGGTGTAGAAGCCATGCAAGACGCCTCATT
>NZ_JARTVN010000015.1:0-1176 GCF_029625795.1 Mesorhizobium sp. WSM4989
GTCGACCGTGAACAATCCGAGCCCTAAGCGGCGACCGGCTTCGGCCGGATTTGAAGCAGGGCAATCAAGAGCGACAAAAACCCCTTCAGCCACCTGAGCAGGAGGGAGAAGTTGTAGCCGGCGGCGGCCAGGATGGCGTTGAGGGTGTCGCCCTGCTGGCCGGCGAGGTAGTTGCGGCCCATTCTGTGTTCGCTCTTGATGTGGCCGATGACGGGCTCGACCGCCGACCGCCGTCGCATCTGGCGCTTGATGGCTGGGGTGACGCGGCGTTTCTGGCCCGCGGTGAAGACCCTGAGCTTGTGGCTCTGCGGTGCGTTGTGGCCGCGATAGCCGGCGTCGGCGAGGATGCGGCCGATCTCGTTGCCGATGGTCTTTTCCATGTCGGGGATGACGCTTGCCAGCGTGTGGCCGTCATAGGGATTGCCGGGCAGTGCTTTTGCATGCAGGGCGAACTGGCCGCCCCTGGAGCGCTTCAGCGTGGTGGCCACCGACACCTTCACCCCGAACTCGTAGGGCGCATGCGCCTTGCCCTTGCCGATGCATTCCACCTCGTGTGCGTGCAGGCTGTAGATCTTGCGGCCGCGCTGGCGCTGGCGTTGCTCGAGAACGGTGGCGGCCTGGTAGAGCGGCCATTTGAACAGCGTCCAGCCCCTGATCGCCGGCGATCTGGCGACCAATGTCGCGAATGGTCCGGCCGAGATAGGTCTTGAGCTTGCGTAGCGCCTTGTTGGCCCGCTTGAACTGCTTGGCGTGGGCATAGCGCTGGTGGCTGATCAGCGCCAGCTTGCCGACCCGCACATAACTCTGGCGCAAATGGAGACCCGTCCTCTTGGCCAGCCGCACCAGCCGTTCGCGTGCCCGATGGATGAGCTTGGCGTCGGTCGGGAACATGACGTTCTTCGGCTGCACGGTGGTGTCGACGATCACCTGGCGCGTGTCGGCCGGTTTCATCGCCCCGGTCTTGACCGCGAGGCTGAGGCTCTCCTGCAACAGCACCATAATCCGCTCCTCGCCCATACGGCTGCGCCAACGCGTCATCGAGGAGCGGTCGAACGGCAGCGTATGGCAAAAGAACGTCTCGCCGGTGAGATACTGGAAATAAGGGTTCTCCACCCAGCGCTCGCACAGCACCTCATCCGACAGGTTGAAGGTGTGCTTGAGGATCGCCAGCCCCGC
>NZ_JARTVN010000016.1:0-1144 GCF_029625795.1 Mesorhizobium sp. WSM4989
GACGCCGCGCCGGCAGACAAGCCAAATCCTGTCCCCCACACCAATCCACGGCCCGCCAACGCAGGCCGTTTGCGTTTCGGCGGCGCGCTTCGATGCGAAGCCGCCAGCGAGGTCCTCGGGAGCAACAAGCACGGCGTCCCGCAGGTAGCGCAGTTGGACAGCCCCCTCGCTCGATCGAAAGGATATCCTCGAGCGCCTGTTGGGATACCCTGGCCATTGCGCGAAATCACCGGTTTTGGCCGATAGCGGCTGAACGAAGGTGGTGCCGCGATTGACGCCGCCGATGACGAGATCGGTCTGTGCACCGCACGGCGCAACGGGTATTGCGACCATTGGAGGCGCGGGGGATCGAGCTGCGGCCCGAGGCTGAGGGAGCTCTCATACCTTTCCCCGCTGCATGGCACGTAGAACGCTGACGATCATACAAGAGGGCCTAAGTTCGGCGGATCTCGACGCGCTCGCCGGCGACGCTGGCTGGGTCAAGGCCTGAGCGGCTAGTCGAGTAGCCGGGGTCTCGCGGCTTGCAGGAGGGGAAGGTTAAATCTCCGGACCGACCTTATGGAAGGCGACTGGCCTGTCTGTCGATGGACGCCACATGCTTTCGGCGACGTCGAACCCGACCGGCTCGCCGACGTCCTTTCCCAGCCATTCTGCGTGAAGCTGCATCCCAGAAACCTGGTCGAGCGATTTAATGACGAATCGAGCGGCATATCGTTGTCGCGGCATCGTCCCGGATGTCTCGCCGGGGTTCGTTGCTCGAGCAAAGCAATGAACCGGCTATCCAGTCGCTGCCACATGGAATGACGCTGTCAGTTGAGCCGGTGATCCCTTAGTCGTGGGCGGCAGATCGGTCCGGCCACGCCCGAGAAAGTGCGGCGACCCGACGCGACGGCTACCATAAACTTCGGGGGCACCATCATAGCAGCCGGCTAATGCATATCGCCCGAAATTCACAGCGATTTTCGCGACAACGACGTGCATCAAATGAGGATGCAAAGCGCATCGCTGGAATTCGTTCGCCGACATGCTGAGAAAGTTGGAAATCGGTGTTGACACCCCGAATGGCTCCGACTATATACGCCTCACCAACGAGGGCGGCGCGCCGCTGGCGGCCGAGAAGTTCGCTTCTGAATCTGCCCTCTGT
>NZ_JARTVN010000017.1:0-1059 GCF_029625795.1 Mesorhizobium sp. WSM4989
GACGACGAGGCCCTTGCTTCCCCGTTCGTCAAATGCCTCCTGCGGCTCATTCGTACTCAGGATTCCTTCGGCTTATGGGAAGGCCATTCGGATGCCGAGCTGCTGGCCGAGTTCATCATCACCAAGCAACAGCAACGTGCGGTACCCTTTGGCGGCGATCCCGATCCTGACGCGCTGTGGAGGCTCGACATGTTTTACACCGCCGTAGCGCTTGCGATCGAGGAGCGCTCCGGCGTGTCGACGTCGCCGACAATAGAAATGAAACCCGTGGGGGCTTCCGGCGGTTGGGCGTTCTGTCGAGACGTCCACCGGTTCGGCTTCGAGACTTTCCGCAAACTTGCTGAGGCCGGTACGAAACTGGTCGACGATGCGACTGCAGCCATTGAAGCCTAGCCCGAGATGGAGCGCATCAAGAAACCATTGTTCCAGGAAGGATCTATGTCAGACCTAGATAGGATGAGGAAAAAAGTCTGAAAGCTCCAGTTGCGTGCAGCTATTGCCAAGATGGCATTGCAGGACCTCGTCGAGGGTCTGCCGGGCAAGTGGGCCGACATACAGGAAGTCGCCGAGAAAACCCAAGCCGTTTATGCCGAGTTGGATGTTGCCAAGAGAGAACTCGCTTCAATGAAGAATTTAGGATGATGCGCACATTCACCACCCGTGACGGCTCCATTTGGATGCCGTCGTACCTGACCTCCATCGATAGCAAGACCTGCATCGGCTGCTGCCGTTGTTTCAAGGTCTGCTCGCGCGATGTCATGCATCTTCACGGCGTTGATGATGCGGGTGAAATCCTCGCCCCTGCGATGACGAGGACGACGATTTCGACGGCAAGCTCAATCGCATGATCATGGTTGTCGATGATGCCGGCCGCTGCATAGGCTGCGGAGCCTGCGGCCGCGTCTGCCCCAAGAACTGCCAGACGCATGTTGCGGCCGACGAGCTCGCAACATGATCTGGCGAAAACCAGGAGAACGGCGTTGCACTTCATCTTTTTGTCGGCTCGTGGGGCTGGTCCTGTGCAGCAATGCGTCGATGGTTTACTTCGCTTTGGATTCG
>NZ_JARTVN010000018.1:0-965 GCF_029625795.1 Mesorhizobium sp. WSM4989
GAGTCCGAGCTCACCGTCGCCGCGTCGTTGGTGCCGGTGATGGTCACCGTCACCGTCCCCGTCGCCGTGCCGTCCTGGCTCGTCACCGTGAAGCTGTCGGTCACCACCTGACCCGCGGTCAGCTCGTTGTGCGCGCCGTTGCCGGTGTAGGTCCAGGCGCCGTCGGCGTCGATCGAGAAGTCGCCATAGGTGCCGGCGGCATTGGTCTGCGCCACCACATGCGCTTGACCCGTGTCGGGGTCGGTGATCGTCAGCTGGCCGCTGGTGTTCAGCGCCGCCGCCGTGTCGGCCTCGGTCACCGACTTGGAGTCCGAGCTCACCGTCGCCGCGTCGTTGGTGCCGGTGATGGTCACCGTCACCGTCCCCGTCGCCGTGCCGTCCTGGCTCGTCACCGTGAAGCTGTCGGTCACCACCTGACCCGCGGTCAGCTCGTTGTGCGCGCCGTTGCCGGTGTAGGTCCAGGCGCCGTCGGCGTCGATCGAGAAGTCGCCATAGGTGCCGGCGGCATTGGTCTGCGCCACCACATGCGCTTGACCCGTGTCGGGGTCGGTGATCGTCAGCTGGCCGCTGGTGTTCAGCGCCGCCGCCGTGTCGGCCTCGGTCACCGACTTGGAGTCCGAGCTCACCGTCGCCGCGTCGTTGGTGCCGGTGATGGTCACCGTCACCGTCCCCGTCGCCGTGCCGTCCTGGCTCGTCACCGTGAAGCTGTCGGTCACCACCTGACCCGCGGTCAGCTCGTTGTGCGCGCCGTTGCCGGTGTAGGTCCAGGCGCCGTCGGCGTCGATCGAGAAGTCGCCATAGGTGCCGGCCGCGTTGGTCTGCGCCACCACATGCGCTTCACCCGTGTCGGGGTCGGTGATCGTCAGCTGGCCGCTGGTGTTCAGCGCCGCCGCCGTGTCGGCTTCGGTCACCGACTTGGAGTCCGAGCTCACCGTCGCCGCGTCGTTGGTGCCGGTGATGGTCAC
>NZ_JARTVN010000019.1:0-777 GCF_029625795.1 Mesorhizobium sp. WSM4989
TTGGCGAAGGCCTTTGATCTGTAGCAGGAGCCGTTGTCGGTCATGACGCGGGCTATCGTGACGCCGAGGCTGGCGTAATAGGCGACCGCGGCCTTGAGGAAGGCGATGGCGCACTCCTTTTTCTCGTCGGGCAGGATTTGCGAGAAGGCGATGCGGGACGCGTCGTCGATGCAGACATGGACGAACTCCCAGCCGGCGCCGCGCGACTTGCCCTTTTGCGGATCGCCGGTGATACGATGGCCGACTTGGCTGAAGCGGCCGAGCTTCTTGATGTCGATATGGATCATCTCGCCGGGATGCTCCCGCTCGTAGCGCCGGACCGGTTCGGCCGGCTCGATATCCCTGAGCCGCGACAGCCCGGCACGCTTGAGAACCCGGCTGACGGTGGCGGGCGAGACGCCGACCTCATGGGCGATGTGCTTGCCGGTCAGCCGCTGGCGACGCAAGGCTGCGATGCGCTCGGCCACGGACTGTTCGGTCAGGCTCGGCATGACGGTGGGCCGCGACGAGCGGTCGACCATGCCGGCCCGCCCTTTGGTCTTATAGCGCTCGACCCAGCGCGCCACGATCTTGGCCGACACGCCATAGACGCGCGCCGCATGGGCTTTGGAAAAAGCGCCTTCTATCACCGATAACGCCATCTCCTCTCGACGCAGCGGTGTGAGACGGGCATTCTTGTGGATGTTCATTCGGACCCTCCGATGGATGCTGAAGCGTGGTAACTCCAGTCTCCTCGGTCCGGTCCGAATGGACAACCTCTCGAAAGCTCACACCTAG
>NZ_JARTVN010000002.1:0-296128 GCF_029625795.1 Mesorhizobium sp. WSM4989
CGCGGGGTGGAGCAGCCCGGTAGCTCGTCAGGCTCATAACCTGAAGGTCACAGGTTCAAATCCTGTCCCCGCAACCAGCTTATCCTGCAAGGGGCCGCTCTCATCGAGCGGCCCTTTTGCGTTTGCGGCGAGGGTAAGGATTCCGGCGAGATCGCCATAGAGGTCGACTTCCAGCCGGCGCTGATCGTTCGGAGTCAGGGTAATCCGCTCGACCAGCGAGCGCAGGAGGTCAGCTGCCTCGGCCCTGTTCTCTTCGCGGTTCAGCGCCAGCGCGAGGTTGGCGACCTGATCGCGGTAACGGGCGGCCATGCCGGGATGGAGCAGGACGGGCTCTTCCTTCGTTCCTGCAAGAAGGGCTTCCAGCTCTTCGCGTCGCGCCGTAATCCGGGCGAGGTCGTCCTTGACTTCGGACGCGGGTACGCCGTCCTTGATTGCCTGAATGATGTTGTCGCGAGCCTTCGCGAGCTTTGCGAGTTCAGTTTTGGCCGCGCCGAGGGAAGCGTTCTTCTCGTTGCGCAGCTTGTTCATATGGCGCGTGTATTCAGCGCAAAATTCTTCAAGCAGCGCAGGCTCCATCAGGCGTGATTGCAGCGCTGCGATCACCATGCCTTCCAATTCATCCTGCCGGATAGTGACGCGGTTCTCGCATGTGCCTTTGTCGCGGGCGGTGGAGCAGCCGTAATGGTTCTGCGAAACCTTGCTCATGCCACCGCCGCAGCAGCCGCATTTGAGCAGATAGGAGAGCAGCATGCGCGGGCGCTGGCGCTCATGAAATGACGGCTGATGCCGCAGCGCCTCCTGCCGGGCCTTGACCCTGCCCCATAATTCCTGATCGACGATCCGCAGCTCGGGCACGTCCTTTACGACCCACTCGGATTGATCGTTGAGGCGCGACACGCGGTTTCCGGTGTCGGGGTTTTTGATGTAGGCGAGGCGGTTCCACACGAGCTTGCCGATATAAAGCTCGTTGTTGAGGATGCCGGTTCCGCGCCGCCAGTTGCCGTTGATCGTCGACGGTCCCCAGTCCTTGCCGGACGGGCCGGGGACGCCGCGCCTGTTGAGCGCATGCGCGATTGCCTTAGGAGATTTTCCACTTGCGTAGTCGTTGAAAATTTGGCGGACGATCGCGGCTTCCGTGTCGTTGATGCGGCGATCGCCACGTATGGGTTCACCGGCTTCGGTGAACTGCACCACCACGTCATAGCCGTAGGAGTTGCCACCGCCGGACTTTCCGGCCTCGATGCGGCCCCGCTGGCCGCGCCGCGTCTTGTCGGCGAGGTCTTTCAGGTAGAGCGCGCCCATCGTGCCTTTGAAGCCTATGTGCAATTCGCTGATCGGGCCTTCTGAGAGCGTAAGCATGGATACGCCGGCAAACCGCAGGCGCTTGTAAACACCGGCGATGTCTTCCTGGTCGCGTGAAACGCGATCCAGCGATTCCGTGAGCACGAGATCGAACCTGCGATCCTGCGCGTCCTGCATGAGAGCCTGGATGCCGGGGCGCATCAGGCTAGCGCCAGAGATCGCCTGATCCTTGTAGCGGCGAGTGACGTTCCAGCCTTCGCGGGCGGCGCGCTCCTCGCACAGCCTGATCTGATCCTCTATCGAGGCTTCCCGCTGCTTGTCCGATGAATACCGGGCGTAGATCGCAACCTTTGTCATGGCGCATCCTTCGGCGCTGAATCCGGTAGATAAGCATCCTCCGGACTCGCGCTCAATGGGTTTTCGAGATGACGCCGCGCCAGATCGCGGGCGAGCAGGCGGACGAGGGCGGCCAGACGGGCGTCGGGCGCATTTTCTGCACCCTCTGCCTTGTTCCTCGTCACCTTCGTCTTGGTGGACTGCATTTCCCGCGCTGCGCCTCGGATGAGCGCAGGGCTTATGCGGCTGCGCTGTCCTCAATGTTGGCATTGCGGGGCAGTCATTAAATCGCTGGCGTTGGTCAGGCGCTGGTCAGGCATGCGAAGACACGGAGCGGTTGCATCATGCAGGCGTATGCAGTTTCAAGCGCCGCCGGTACACGCGAACCTCTGTCTTCTGTAACCGGCAGGTATCAAGGGTTTCCGAATATAGACCATAACAATATTGTTAATATTCTTTTAGTATCGTAAGTTGTATTATGGAAATATAATTGTGAATTCGAAAGAGAATATATGAACAACAATCATTTTTTATCATCAGACAACAAGAAGCAGTTTTCAGCATTGACCATCGACTACAAGGTGCTCGGCACCATCCCCATCGATGAGCTGTTCCACGCGATCAAGGCCGATATTGAATCCCTCAAAGACATCCACAAGGTCGAATTCGTTACGGGAGCCAAACTCAAGCTGCCTGTGACAGACCAGTATGGGCAGCCGATACCCGTGAAGCGCGCCAACGGCGCTCACATGCACATGATGCACACCTATCATCACCGACCGGCCTGCAAGGACTATGAGCTGTAGGAGTTGGCGGTGAAACAGCCTTGCTACATCGACCTGGCCCAGGCTCGTCAGGTGCTTGCGGAAATGGGTGTCGCCCTGAACGAGCGGCAGATGAAACGTGCCGCTGAAATGGATGCAAGCGGCTCACGAAAACTCCCCTTCTTCATCGATCCCGTCGACGGCAGGCTCAGGATTGAAAAGGGGACGTTGGTCAAAATCTACATGGATGCACAGGCCGAGGCGGAGAACCGTGCTAAATACTAAATTTATACTTGATTTTATCAAACCAGCATGAATCTATAGAATGTAATGTCAGATATACGAAAAAGGGTAGGCAGGAAAGGCACGACTTACCAAGTACGGTACCCGGACAAAACTTCGAAAACAGGTTACGCCTATGCCACCTTCGACACATTGAAGGCGGCGCGCGAGTTCGTCGAAAGCGGCAAAGCCCGGAAGGGCAACGGTTCGCGCCACAGTGAGATTCAGACGGTGGAGCAGGCCATCGATAAGTGGCTTGAAGTCTGTGAAGACGAGGGCCGCGACGAACGGGAGCCCGTTTCTCCCTCCACGCTGGAAAATTACAGATGGCGCTCGCGGACTATGAAAGCCTTTGCGTGGCAATGTGAGTTGCGCGACCTCCAGGAGGCCGACGTGATCGCATTCAGGTCGTGGCTAAAACGTGGCTGCTCGCCCGATCAGGCGCAGAAGGTGCTGTCCTCTTTCCATTCCGTCCTGATTGAAATGCAAAGGCGCGGCGTGATCAGCGACGACCCGGCTCAGAATGTAGCGCTGCGGAGCGACCCCCGTCTCAAGGAGCCCGTCCAGATACCATCCATTGCGGAATTCCAGGAGATATTGCGTGCCGCCGACCGCTTGGCGAACTCGAAGAACAACGAAATAGCAAGCGCCTGGGAGCGGTACAGGCCGATGATCTATCTCGCAGCCGACAGCGGCATGCGGCCGCAGGAATATCTGGTGCTGCCTATCGAGGGGCTACAGGACAAAGGGGTCAATGTCCTTCAGGCGCTCGATCGCAGCAACCGGCTCGGCCCCCCGAAGACGAAGGCCGGGCGCCGCTACATTCCGGTCAGTTCAGAGTCACTAGATATGGCGAAGCACTATTCCGCCAAACACGGTACGGGCGGGCTGGTTTTTCCGACGCGCAGGGAAGGCAGCTACCAGCGGTACAACGTGTTCGTACGTCGCGGATTCCACAAACTGATGGAAGAGGCAGGATTGGTGACAGAGGTCAAGGAGAAGGGGAAGACGAAGCTCGTAAAGCACTATACCCCGTATTCGTTGCGCCACTTTTTTGCATCGATGCTGATCGAGAAGAACAAGGGATTGAAATACATCCAGACCGTGATGGGCCACGAGAACATCACGATGACACTGAACGTGTACGGCCACATCATTAGAAGGAAGGAAACCGATGAGCTGCATCAGGACGGCGGCATCCTTCACTACATCCCCAAGGAATCCTGTGGCGAGTCTGTGGCTGACGCCATCTAAGCCACTGTTTTCATTTAGACTGTAACTGCTTTGGGAGCAGAGGGCCGGGGGTTCGAATCCCTCCGCTCCGACCACAATCAAATCAATAAGTTAGCTTAGGCTTACGGAAAGAAACGGCCCCCCCCGGGCCATTTTTTGCCACAACCGCCCCGTCCTCGGAAACCCGCAGAAATCCGCCATTGTCCGTCTCGTCCCGTTTTGGCCTGTGGCAAGTTTGTGGCGAATTTGATGAACGTCGAGTGCCCTCACGAGCGCATCGGCGTGCCTACACGAAAGGTTGTGCTTTCCCCAATATTCTCGTATTTTCTCATTTTGGCCGGTCAGCGGAGCCTTGATGGACAGCGAGATTATGACGGTCAAGGAGGTGGCGGCCTATCTCAAGATCAAAGAGAAGACCGCGTATCGGCTAGCCGCTGACGGCAAAATTCCGGGGTTCAAGGTAGGTGGCTCCTGGCGATTTCGCCAGCAGGACCTTGAGGGCTGGATAAGCGCACAAAGCCGGAATAGCCGCAACGACGAGGGGGCAAATGAGCGAAGCAAGAAATAAAAGCGTGGGTGTCAAAGACGAACTTAACGAGATCATCCAACTGAGGCTGGCCATTGGCCTTCTTGGCGAGAAGGACCACGCAAACTGGTGGCCCTCGCTTTGGTCCACCTCAAATGCTACTTCGTTCCTAACCCCCATCTATGGAGAGCGGACAGACATTGCCCGCTACCACGGCCTCATTGAGGCTGCTCGCCGCGTTCACGACAGCCGGATCGGTGTTGGGAGGGTATTTCATCTCTTTCGCCTCCCCGAGGCGTGGGAGCGGCGCCTTCACAACGCCGTCACCGCGCAGGGCATGATAGGTAACGCCGCTTCCATCCAGACAAAGGAAGACGCCGAAGCTTTATTGACCGAGATCGGAAACAAGGTCGAGGCGAGTGCGGGTCCTATACGTGTCGGCAGCGCCGGTGACCTAGAAGGCCACGCTTGGCTCAAAACAGTGGCAGGGCACTATCTTGCAGCTTTCAGGAGCTCACAGCAGACCTTCCCTTACTTCGCGGAGGCTCTGTGACGGATCGGGCCTATACGACAAAGCTGCAAGCTGGATTGGGCCTTATTCCCGAGACAGAAAAGCTCTTAAGCCTTTGGGAGCCAGGCATGGACGCGCACGCTCTCCTGAACCGAGCGTTAATTTCGGGCGAATTTCCCAGCATGACCGCGCGCCGCTTGAGGAATATTGTTTTGGAAGGCTTTGCGGCGCGATATCTAGTCAAGGACGAAGAGCCGGCATCAGCTCTGAAATCAATGCGGGATGTTCTCACTGAACTGGATCGCAGGCAGCTCTACTTGCTCTTCACCTGCCGCGCCAATCTCATCTTGGCCGACTTCATTCGCGGGATTTACTGGCCTCAGTACAGCGCAGGAGCCGCCTCCATCAGTAAGGTCGATGCACTTTCCTTCGTCGAAGAGGCCGTAGCGGAAAGCAAGACCACGACGCCCTGGTCCAAGTCCACTAGGACACGGGTTTCCAGCTATCTGCTGGGAGCCTGCGCGGATTTCGGTCTACTCAGCGGCATGGAGGGAGGAGCTCGGAAGATCGAAGCCTTCCGTCCCACCAGCTTTGTCACCACCTTCTTGGCTCACGACCTGCACTTCCGCGGTCTTGGCGATAGCGCCGTACTTCATCATGAGGATTGGCTTTTGCTGGGCTTAGGCCCTGAGGATGCGCTCGCGGAGCTAAAGCAGATCGCGTTGCGCGGCGAGGTCATCGTGCAATCGGCCGCCGGACTCGTTCAGATATCCTGGAAACACAAGAATATGGAGGAGTTGGCTTATGCCGTCGCTCACAGCTGACTTCGACGAACTGATGAGGCGAGTCCAGGGCGGGCGGGAGTTCTCTCATGCCAGCTTCGAGCCAATCTATTACCTAGTCTTTCATCCCCGCGACATGCTTGAGGTCAAGCGGCAAATGCCCGCCTGGATCGCTCGTCTGAAGAATGCCGGCTGGCGCGTCGAAACCTTTTCCGTAGCCGAACATGTCAGGGACATCCTTCAAACATCACCAATGCGCAAGGTATGG
This sequence comes from Mesorhizobium sp. WSM4989, assembly GCF_029625795.1. NCBI lineage: Bacteria > Pseudomonadati > Pseudomonadota > Alphaproteobacteria > Hyphomicrobiales > Phyllobacteriaceae > Mesorhizobium > Mesorhizobium sp. WSM4989. Next base: position 6,005 of record NZ_JARTVN010000002.1, read on the forward strand.
CTAACAGCAGACGCGAAAGCCCCGCTTGACTGGGAAAAGACCAATAAGAGCCTTGCAAACGCCCTCACCGGGCGAGACCAACTCCAGAAGCGCTTGGAAGATACCATCTCTGCTCTCAAAGATGATCCCAACGCTATTGTCTTAGTAACCGATCTTGAGGCGCTTCACCCCTATTTGCGAATTGGTGCGATTGAGGCGCAGCTACAAGGTAAATTCCACATACCGACGATATTCTTCTATCCCGGCGTAAGGACTGGGAAGACGCGCCTGCGCTTCCTGGGCTTCTATCCTGAGGATGGCAATTATCGCTCCGTGCATGTCGGCGGGTAACGATGCAGAGCCAGCAGAAAGAAAACACGACGATGACGCAGATACGTACTTTGTTCGACCCGCAGAGGGGGCTGCAGCGCTCCATCGAGAAGGTTATTTCTTATCAGGCGTCACAGGAAGATCGGCTTAAGTCCGAAATCAGTGAGTATATTGTCACTGACAGCATCGATGAGCAGCTCGAAACGCTGTTGGGGGATATACAGGCTGCCCTTGAAAGTGGCGGTGGTCACGAAGTCGGCGTCTGGGTGTCTGGCTTTTACGGCTCTGGCAAAAGCTCGTTTACTAAGTATCTGGGTCTGGCGCTGGACGACAGCGTGAAGGTTGATGGCCGGCCCTTCGTCCGACACCTGAGCGACCGGTTAAGGCGGCCTCAGACAAAGGCCCTGCTGGACGCGGTCAACAAGCGCCTCTCGGCTGCGGTCATCATGCTGGACCTAGCGAGCCAGCAGATTGCGGGCGCAACGCTCGCCGAAGTGTCGACCGTCCTCTATTACAAAGTCCTGCAGCAGCTTGGCTATTCCAGGAACATGAAGGTTGCCGCCCTTGAGCGAAAGCTCAAGAAAGATGGGCGTTACAAAGAATTTGTCGCCCTCTTCAAAGCGGAAACAGGAGAGGCGTGGGAAGAATATCAGAACGACGAACTGGTGGTAGATAGCCTGCTCCCGAGCCTGGCCCACAAAATGTATCCAGCTCTTTTCAAGAGCGATCAGGCGTTCTCGGCTTCAACCAGTGAGATGATCTATCTGATGGATGACCGCGTCAGAGAGATGATCGAGGTCGTCCGAAATGAGACCGGCAAAGAGAACATCGTCTTTGTCATCGACGAAATCGGTCAGTATGTCGGTAGCCAACAGTCGAAGATTCTTGACCTGCAGGGACTCGCCGAGAACATCAAAAATATTGGTCAGGGCAAGGTTTGGATTCTCGGAACAGCGCAGCAAACGCTCACCGAGGACGATCCACATACGGCGATAAATTCGCCGGAGCTATTCAAACTCAAAGACAGGTTTCCGATCTCCGTCGAGCTGGAGTCCAGCGACATTAAAGAGATTTGCTTTCGCAGGCTCCTGGGCAAGTCCGCTGAAGGCGAGGCCCTGCTTGGCAAACTCTTTGAGGCGAGTGGACAAGCGCTGCGCGCGAACACGAAGCTGACAGGCGCGAAGTACTACGATGACGGGTTCGATAAGGTCAGTTTCACAAACCTATATCCTTTCTTGCCCGCACACTTCGAAATTCTGCTTCGCCTACTCGGCGCGTTAGCAAAGTCGACCGGCGGCGTCGGTCTGCGGTCGGCGATCAAGGTCCTCCAGGACATACTTGTCGAAGGCGCTGGTGAACATCCTCCCGTCGCAGATCAGGAGCTGGGCTGGCTTGCGACGACCGTCACACTTTATGACTCACTGAACAAGGATATTCGCCGGGCCTTTCCATCGCTCCACGCTGCTGTCGACAAGGTCGTTGTTCAGTTTCCTGATGATGTGCAGACGCAGAACGTTGCGAAGACGATTGCTGTCCTCCAGGTTCTGGCCAACATGCCGGTCACGGTCGACAACGTCGCGGCCTTGATGCACCCTTCGATCACATCGGCATCGATCAAAGAAGGCATCAAAGCCTCTATCGAAAAGATGCTGAACAACGCCTTCGTGCCTCTCGGCGAGAAGGAGGGGAGCCTTCGCTTCTTCAGTGAGAAGCTCAACGATGTTGAGCATGAGCGCGCGCAGCTGGCGCTTCGAAGCTCCGAGGTGCAGCGCATTTTCAGCAACTCGTTGCGGGCAACATTAACTCCCCTTCCTGCTGCGCGGCTTCACGGCAGTAGGGCGGTGACATCTGGGCTGAAGAGCATCTCTGGCGGCCGCAGCGTCTCTTTGGATGGTGAGCGGGAAGCAATCCAGACGGCGCTCGTTTTGGCCGATGCGGCTGAATACGACACTGAGCGCAACAAGCTCCTTGATGAGTCACGGCAGCGCAGCGCAGAGAGCACCATCTTCCTGCTTGGCCGCTCGCCGCAAGAGGCAATGAATCTTGCCGGTGAAATTTACCGCTGCAACCGGATCGTGGAAATTTACCGCAACGATCCAGACCAGGAGGTGAAGGAATACTGCGCTAGTCAAACGGATCGCGCTGCCCGCCTATCCAATGAGCTCGTTCATATGATTACGCGCGATCTGGCGCGAGGCTCATTCGTTTTCCGCGGTGCGATCAGTGCGGTCGAGAGCGTTGACCAGAACCTGCAGTCGGCCTGTAAGAAGTTTCTCGGCGAGGTCGCTGAGCAAGTCTACGATCGTTACACCGAAGCGCCTGAGCGTGTAGATACCGGCCTGCCTGAGAAATTTCTTCGTGCCGCAGACGCGAACCTGAAATCGATCACATCGCAGATCGACCCTATGGGTTTGGTGCAAATCTCCGGCGGCAAACCGTCCATACAGACAGACCACAAAGCCTTGGTGAGCATCCGGGACTACATCGAGCGGAACGGCCTTGTAGAAGGCAAGCGGCTGCTCGACTCTTTTTCCGATGCGCCGTTCGGCTGGTCGCAAGATACCACACGATACCTGCTTGGCGCGCTGCTGGTCGGCGGGGAAATCAAGCTGAAGGTCGGCGGCCGCGAAGTCTCGGTGAATGGCCAGCAGGCCATCGAGGCCCTAAAAACCAACAACAGCTTCAAATCGGTTGGCGTCTCGCTGCGGCAAGACCGTCCGTCTATGGACGTTCTCGCCAAGGCCGCAGCGCGCTTGACCGAGCTCTCAGGCGACGACGTTGTTCCGCTGGAAGAGAATATTAGCAAGGCGGCGCAGCGACTGCTGCCGGACCTTCAGCACCGCTATGCCTCGCTCGGCGAGAAGCTCACAACGCTGGGCCTGCCCGGCGTTGATACGATGGATTCTCTGAACAGGCAGATCGCCGATCTCCTGCTAACAGATTGCTCGGATTCACCGAAGGTCTTCGGCGCTGAGAGTTCCACGCTCTATGATGAGCTCAAGTGGGCCCAAAAGGTAAAGCTCGCGTTCGATCAGAAGCTCGATCGCACTGTCCGGCGCGTCCGCGACCTACAGCATGAACTCGCATCGCTGCCGAAGACCGGCGCTCCTGGCGAACTCGTCAAAGCCGTAGAAGACGACGTTGAGGCCCTCAACGATCGGCTCTCGCAGCAAAGCTTCTTCGAGCATTCGGCAGACGTTTCGACGAAGTGCGCGAGCGTAGAACACCGCGTCGCACAGACGGTGCGAACCATGGCTGCCGCCCAAGCAAGTCACGTCGCCGATGCAGCAGCCGATCTTGCGCGCATTCCGGAATGGAACGAGTTCACTGCTGAAGAGCACCAGACGGTTCTGGCGGAGCTCCAGGAGCTTTCTGTGAAAGTCAGCGAGGACATCGCAGGGCTTAAGGCGCTTCTATCCTCGCAATTCGATATGAGCACCACGATCCAAGAGATCAAGCGGCGCATCGTTGAAGAAGGCAGAGAGCGTCGGAAGCCACCCGAACCGAAGCCAGGTGAAAAACCAGAACAGAGGCCCCGCCGCGCGCTGAAAATACCGGCGAGGATCGCAACGACCGATGACCTCGACCAGCTCATCAGACTGCTCCAAGAGCTGCGCAGCGACGCGCACTATTACGAGTTCGATGTCGAGATCGGTGAGGCTTGATCGATGGCGTTCGACAATGAAACAAGAGGGAAGCTCCAGCGGTTTGTCACGGACATCCGTACTCTGCTGACCGAGGATTTCACCCGGCAACTACAGCAGACCTACGGCATGGACCCGGCCAGCGGTGAAGTTGCGCCCATAGAGGGTCTAAGGCACCTCGATGATGAGCGGCTGGAAACCGCGCAAATCCTGCGCGAGATCATGGATCACTACCTGTCGACCGAAGCTAAGAAGGATAAGCCTACCAGGATCGCCGTGCTCGAACGCATAGCTCGCGAGCAAGCATTCACGATCCTTAATCGCCTCGCTGCCCTGCGCATGATGGAAGCGCGCGGCATCCTTCTGGAATCGATCGGCAAGGCAACGCAATCACAGGCCTTTCAACTCTACCAACGCGTCGCCAACGGCTCCCTCGGCGACACAGGCGAAACCTACAGACACTTCCTGCATAGCCTATTCGATCTCTTCACCGCCGACCTGCCAGCCCTTTTCGACCGCTTCGGTCCGAACAGCCGTCTCTTCCCGAGGGAGACAACCCTCACGAAGGCGCTCGAGCTCATTAACGACAGCGAGATTGAGCCGCTCTGGGCTGAGGACGAGACTGTCGGCTGGATCTACCAGTACTTCAACTCGAAGGAAGAGCGCAAAGCGATGCGTGAGGCTAGCCAAGCCCCGCGCAATAGCCGCGAGCTTGCCGTGCGCAATCAGTTCTTCACACCGCGCTACGTCGTTGAGTTCCTCGTTGACAACACCCTCGGGCGGCTGTGGTTCAACTGGACGGGTGGACAGACGGGGCTGCGCGACCGATGCCAATACCTTCTGGTAAAGCCAGACGAACAACCTGACCCAGCCGAAGGGCTACGCGACCCCCGCACAATCAAGTTGCTCGATCCGGCCTGTGGCTCGATGCATTTCGGCCTCTACGCTTTCGATCTGTTCGTCGATATCTATAGCGAGGCCTGGGACTGGGAGCAGACCCACGGCCCCGGCTCCCTGGACACCGCAACCGGTGGCAGCCCCGAACTGATGCCACTGAGCGAGACCTACAAAGACAAGGCATCATTCCTGTACGACGTGCCGCGTCTCATCATCGAGCGCAATATCTATGGGGTGGATATCGACCCGCGAGCCGCCCAGATCGCCTCCCTGGCACTGTGGCTTAGAGCACAGCGGGCATGGCACGAGGCGGGAGTAAAGGCCAAGGATCGGCCGCAGATAGGGCGCGGCCACGTGGTAGCGGCCGTGGCGCCGCCTGCCGAAGTGGGCCTGCGCACGCAATTCATGGAACAGCTCGATCCCCTGGATGCCGAGCTGTTCGAGCAGACGCTGTTCCTGCTGAAAGGGCTGCCAGAGCTTGGGGTACTGTTGCAGGTCGAAACGGAGTTGCCAGCTTTAATTCGCAAAGTTTTTGGCGAGCATGGTGATCTCTTTCGCGAAGAGGACATGGCGCAGTGGCAGGAGGCCGAGGCGCGGTTGCGCGAGGCACTGATGGACTATGCCCGCACCGCGCGGTCAACCTATCAAGGCCGGCTCTTTGCTGAGGATGCGCTGCAAGGGTTGAGGATGATAGATCACTGTCGCGAGGTGTTCGATGTAGTCGTGATGAACCCACCTTTTGGCGCACTGGTGGCAGAGACAAAAGTTCAGCTGGCAAAAGCATTTCCAAGCAGCAAGAACGATTTGCTCGCTATTTTCGTGGAGCGGGGCTTGGAGTTGATGCGCGCGGGCGCGCGAATGGGCGCTATCACATCAAGAACATGCTTTTTCCTGTCGAGCTTTCAACAGTGGCGTGAGGAGATCGTACTTAACATGGCACGACCGGAGGCAATGGCGGATCTCGGCCACGGTGTAATGGATGACGCAATGGTGGAAGCTGCTGGATATGTGCTGGAGAAGCAGGCATGACCATATTTTTGCGATTGTTGTCGGACGACGATAAGGCTTCATGCTTGCGCGCCATTTGCTCATCGCTTCGTTCAGGTATCGAGGATGCTCGCGCTTTTGAAGTTTCCCCCGAGTCTTTTCGTTCTGTACCGGGAGCGCCTTTTGCCTACTGGGTGAGCGAGGAAGTTCGTTGCGTATTTAAGAACTACCACCCCTTTGAATCCTTTGCGCGATCTGCGAGGCAAGGGCTTGCCACTGCAGATGACTTTCGTTTTGTCCGTTTATGGTGGGAGTGCAATCAAAGTAGCGATTGGTGGGGTTTTGCCAAAGGCGGTGCATTTTCACCTTTTTACTCTGACGTTTTCTTGGTCGCAAATTGGGCCAACGCCGGTAAGGTAATGAAGGCTTGGGCCGACCCTCTTTATGGGAACTCAGGATGGTCGCGTATACTTAAAAGCACGGAATTTTATGCACGACCCGGCCTTACGTGGCCACGACGCACATCCAGCGGACTTAGCATGAGGGTCATGCCCAAGGGTTGCATCTTTGCTGATAAGGGACCCGCAGCATTCACATCTAACGATGCGCCCGAAGCCTTGCTAGCCCTATTGGCTCTGGCAAAAAGCGTGGCGTTTGAGACGCTTATCTCGTTGCAGTTGGCCGCTGCCGATGCGGCGGCACGTTCCTACGAAGTAGGCATAGTTCAGAAAACGCCGGTGCCCGATCTCAGCCCCGAGCAACAAGCCGCACTCGCGGCGCTGGCTCGCCGTGCGTGGTCGTTGAAGCGTTCCCTCGATACCACGGTGGAAACCTCTCACGCCTACCACTTGCCGGCTGCGTTGCGCGCTCGATTGCGAGATTGGAACCCGCCGTCCATTGATACCGAGCTGGCAGATATCCAAGCAAAGATCGACGCGATCGCCTTTGATCTTTACGACTTTAGCGACACGGACCGCGCCGCATCGCTAACTTCATCAGGCTCGGCTGACATGGACTCAAGCGATGGGGCCGAGGCAGCGGAAGACACCGAGGACGAAGACAAAGCCACACAAATCGACCAATCAGACGGGCTGCTCAGCTGGGCCGTAGGCGTCGCCTTCGGTCGTTTCGACTGGCGCCTGGCCACTGGCGAACGCGAAGCCCCCCCCGAGCCCGACCCATTCGATCGTCTCCCGGGTAAAAGCCCCGGCATGCTACCCGACGGCGCAGAACCGTTTCACGCCCATTCCGGCGTTCTGGTGGATGACCCGGGCCACCCACATGATTTGGCCCGACTGATCGAAGAAATCCTCGCCCGCGTCGAGACCGAGGTGCCCGGCGACGTGCGCCGCTGGTTGCAGCGCGATTTCTTGACCCTGCACCTAAAGCAGTACAGCAAGAGCCGCCGCAAGGCCCCGATCTATTGGCCGCTCTCGACCTCTTCAGGCAGTTACACCCTCTGGCTCTACTACCCCAGCCTGACCAGCCAGACGCTCTACACCGCAGTCAACGACTTCATCGAGCCGAAGCTTAAGCAAGTCAGCCGCGATACCGCCGCCCTGCGCGACAAGGGTAGCGCCCGCTCACGCGAGGACGAAAAGGCTTTCGAGGCGCTCCAGACCCTCGAACTCGAACTGATCGAGCTGCGGGACACCCTGCTGCAGATCGCCTCAGCCTATCGTCCGACCCGCGACGACGGCGTCCAGATCACGGCTGCGCCGCTCTGGCAACTTTTCCGCCACAAGCCCTGGCAGAAGGTACTGAAAGAAGCCTGGGCCAAGCTAGAGAAGGGTGACTACGATTGGGCGCACCTTGCGATGGCGTATTGGCCCGAGCGTGTCCGGGAGAAATGCAAGGCGGATAAGTCACTCGCGATCGCTCACGACCTTGAACATCTATACGAGGAACCAGCTGAGAATTCCGGCGTAGCCCGAGGCCGCAAGAAGGCCGGAGGCGCTGGATGAGCCTAGCCGCCTTCATTCGTGACTCGGTGCTGCGGCCTCGCCTGAAGAAGGCAGGCTGCCTGGTGGTCTATGATCCGGCAAGGCTCTATCGCGATATTGTATCCGAGCTCGCCGACGAGCAGACTGCGGTTGTTGATGCCAGCCAACATGGGATCGAGAGTCGCGAACAGGCGATTAACAGCTTCGTCGGTCTGGCTCGTCCGGGTGGTAGCGGACCTAGGGAGCTTGTCATCTACGTCCCCGCTAGCTTCCCGAAATCCGATCATGACCGTGTTCTTGATCCATACGCCGTTTACACAGCTTGCGGCAGCGTGTTCCCTGACGGCGATGGCGATGAGTATCTGAGCCTCTGTCTGAAGGCGAAGCCGGATCACGCTAGCGAAATCCGAAGGCTGTTTCAGGACAATCCTCGGCCTTCTTTTGAGCTCGTCGACAATATAGGCGGCGGCGTGGGTTATCCCATGTTGCGCACGCTCCTCAAGGTGGACTCTGCGCGAAACATCCTGGTGGCTATGCTCGCTCCCTCGGAGCAGCAGAAAGAGAGCCTGAAGGGCAATGAGTCCTGGGTCAGCGAGGCAAAGAGCCTATTTCAAGCCGCTCTAGGGCTTAAACTCGCAACCAAGGGCAAGAGCTGGTCGGCAGTCGCTGATGAGCTTTGGCGCTTCATGCTATTCAGCGAGTTCGTTCTTGATCTTCCTGGCGAGCTGCCATCGTCGCTGACGAACGTGCCACACGCAGATGCGGGCGCGTATGCGTTAGTGGCCGACCTTTGCGAGACCCTGCGAAACGATAATCGAACGCGGCAAACCTACATCGACCGTGCCGAGCAGATCGAACGCGAGATCGGCCTTCCCATGGCATGTGCTGAGATTAGCGACCTTGGGACGCTGGATACGTTCCCTTTCGAAGAGCGCACTTTTCTGCATTCCGCGGTCAAGGCGCTCAAGGAAGATCGTCTCGACGACGTTCGTGCTGTCGTGGGTAGACACAAGCACTCGGTGTGGCTCGGCAAAGGCGAGAGCCAAGCACAGTGGGGGCTCGTTGCCGCCGCTCTCCAACTGGTCGCTGCCTGCGAGGATGCTGACCGCAACTTAGCCGGCCACACCGGAAGCCTTGATGCGCTCGTGGAGCACTACACGAATAGCCTGCGGGAGATCGACCGACTCCAGCGTGAATTTGAGCAGGCGCTCGGCGAGTACATTTCCATGGAGCCGATCGTCGACGATGTTGCCGAATACGCTCGCAAGCGCTATGCGCGCATTGCGGAGAAGGTGCAGGCGATCTTCGTCAAGCACCTGGAGAAGGAAGGCTGGCCGCCGCAAGGCCGGCTTGCAAACTCTGATCTGTTCGACAAGTTGGTTGCGCCTCTGCTCGCAGAGCGGGACAAGCGCGTCGCATATTTCGTCGTGGACGCACTTCGCTATGAACTCGGCCTGGAGCTTCAGAGGCAGCTAATCGACACAGGCACGGCGACGATACAGGCCGCTAGCGCGCAGTTGCCCACGGTTACGCCGATTGGCATGGCAAGTCTGCTCCCAGGTGCAGGAAAAAAGCTAGCGATCCTGCGCGAAGGCAAAGACCTCGTGGCCGCATTCGACGACCAGCGTCTCACCTCGGTCGCCAATCGCATGAAGGTGTTTGAGCAGCTGTACGGGGATCGCTTTGCGCAGATGACCTTGTCCGAGTTCAACAGCGGCAAGAAGGTCAAAGTCTCTGATGCCGTAAACTTGCTCGTTATCCGCAGCACGGAGATTGATAGTCACCTGGAGAACAACCCTGATACGACCCTTGGTCTAGTGCACCAGACACTCAAGGGCATCCGAGTAGCCATCCACCGACTCAAGCAAGCGGGATTTACGAATGTCGTGATAGCGACCGATCACGGGTTCTTCCTCAACGGACATGCCGATGCCGGTGATATCTGCGCCAAACCCTCAGTTGGTGACTGGATCACCGTGCATGACCGCGCCCTTCTGGGGAATGGCAGCGCGGACACTCAGAGCTTCATCATGCAAACCGAAAAGGTAGGAATACGCGGCGATTTCGAATGCTTCGGCGGACCGCGCAGCATGGCGCCCTATCGTCGCGGACTTCGGTTCTTCCATGGCGGCGCCTCTTTGCAGGAAGCCGTCGTTCCGGTGATCACCGTTACTCTTCAAGATCAAGCCACCCGAGAGCCGGTGGTGGCGAGCGTTCTGCTCTCGTACAAGAGTGGAGCGAAACGCATCACTACACGTCTGCCCGTCGTCGATCTCGCTGTCGAGAGCGCCGATATGTTCTCGCAAGGGGCCGACCTGGAGATACTCCTGGAGGCGCACGATCGTAGTGGGAAAGTCGTCGGTGAAGCCAGGAAAGGCGATCCAGTCGATCCGGCTACCGGAACGCTGACGCTCAAGCCCGGACAACAAAAGCAGGTCACCATCAGGATGGATATGGAGTTCGAAGGTAAGTTCACTCTCAAAGCCTTCAACCCTGTCACGATGACGGCCTACGCCAGCATCGATTTGGAGACCGATTATGCAGTTTGAAATGGAGATGGATGAGCTCGACAAAAAGCTGAACGATGCCTTCGACGGAAAAGTCGTTCGTAAGGACCTTTTGCATCGGATCAAAAAAGGCACGAATGTGCCAACCTTCGTCTTGGAGTTTCTGCTCGCGCGATATTGCGCGAGCAATGAGCCTGCCGAAATACAAGCTGGGATGGAAGCCGTTCTAGCCACTCTCGATGAAAACTACGTTCGTCCCGATGAAGCCAATGCAGCGCAATCGCGCGTCGCGACGAAGGGCAAACACAAGTTTATCGATAAAGTGCACGTACGGTATGTCGAGAAGGACAAAAGGCACTGGGCTGCGCTTGAGAACTTCGCCTCGCAGAAGGTTGCGATCGCAGAAAAGTTCTACCGGGACACTGATCGCCTTTTAGAAGGGGGAATATGGGCTGAAGTCGTCATCGCGCACAACGACATTGATGAGGATAAGTACGCGTTTTACGTGGAAGATTTGCGGCCTATTCAGTTAAGCCGTTTCAACTTCGATGCCTACTGCGAGGGACGCGCAAAGTTCTCTCGTGATGAGTGGCTTAACGTCGTCCTCCGCTCGGTCGGACTTGAGCCTTCGAAGCTGTCACCGCGTGTGAAGCTGCACTTTATCGCGCGCCTTGCGCCGCTCGCCGAGGCAAACTTCAACTTCGTCGAGCTCGGCCCACGCGGTACTGGTAAGTCCTACTTCTTTAGCGAATTTTCTCCTTACTCGACGCTAATAAGCGGCGGCCAAGCAACCAAGGCTACGCTGTTCTACAACAACGCCCGCGGGAAGATCGGGCTGGTTGGCTTCTGGGACACAGTAGCTTTCGATGAGGTTGGGGGGATCAAGATCAAGGACCCCGACACCATACAGATCATGAAAGACTTCATGGCGAACGGCCGCTTTTCTCGCGGCGTTGAGATCATTGCCAATGCCAGCATGGCGTTCGTCGGAAATATCGACCAGTCGGTCGAGCAAATCGTCAGGTCGAGCGAGCATGACTTGTTCCTCCCGCTTCCCCCTCAGTTTGACCTGGCAGTGATGGATCGTTTTGCCTGCTACCTTCCGGGCTGGGAAATGCCCAAAACAAGCAGCGCTTACCTGACAGGCCGCTTCGGTCTGATCACGGATTATCTCGCCGAGGCCTTCCATTACCAGCTAAAGCACAACAACCGTTATGAGGAAGTCAGCAAGCGCCTGAAGCTGGGAAGCTCTGTAGAGGGGCGCGATGAGAAGGGGATCAAAAAGACGCTCTGCGCTCTCTTGAAGATTCTTCATCCGGACGGCCCGCCGAGCGACGAAGAGTTTTTCGAGTATGTGTCCTACGCTATTGAATGCCGCAGGCGCGTAAAAGAACAGATGAACAAGCGCAAACCGGACGACGAGTTCGCGCTGATCAACCTTTCGTACTTGGATGCGTCCGGTCGGGAAATCGTAGTGCACTGCCCTGAAACAAAGGGCATTGCGGCAACATTAGAACCCAGTCGACGACGGCTTCAGGTGGACAGCCGCGACGAGACGGAAAGCGTTATACACCTCCCGACGAAGCCCGCGTCTGAGAATGCCCCTTCAATCGTGCCCGAAGAGCCCAGCAAGGAACTTGAGGAACGGCACTACTCGATCGCCTATGGCGATACGGGTCACAGCTACGACTCAATAGTCGGCGCGTATCTGCAGGGAGCGAAAGAGGTTCTGGTTGAAGACCCCTACATACGAGCGCAGCACCAGATCGCTAACTTCGTCCGCTTCTGCGAGACTGTGGTTAAGAGCCCCACGGTAAGAAAAATCCATCTTGTCACAAGCTACGACGAAAAGACGGACATGGCATTCCTCAATGAGAAGATGGATGAGCTCAGGCAAAGCCTCCTAGAGATCGATGTCCTACTGACCGTGGAGTTGAATGAGAAGCTCCATGATCGAGAGATTCGGATCGACAATGGATGGACGATCAAGATAGGGCGCGGACTCGATTTCTATCAGAAGCCCGATGGATGGTTTGCGATTGGAGCCAACGACTTTTCCTTGAGGCGATGCCTGGAGACCAAGGTTGATATCTTTAGAAGCGCCGCAGGGCGGTCAGCGAAGTCCGCGTGATGTGTATGGTGAGTGCCGATCGCTTAACCCGCCAGCCTTCCCGCACCGACCAGCGATTGCAATATAAGTTGGGCAAGCGCTGCAGAGCATGAATGAGAAGGACGATGCCGATCCGTCTATCGCCGACTTCATGCAGATGCGCGCATGGAAGCATGCGCTGCTCACGACCTACACGCTGAGTCTTAGCTATTTCGAGTCGGAAATCCTGAGGTCGCTACTGCGCGGCGGCTGCTCCGACATCTGGCTGATTGCCGACGCGGAAGGTTACCGTTCCTCGCTTCTGGAACGCCGCTCCATGCGCGTGGGGCAGGAGTACCGGTTGATCCCCGTGGCGTTGCCGGACGGGGTCTTTCACGCGAAGTGCATTTATCTCGAGGGTGATGAAGGCGACCTCCTGCTCGTAGGCAGCGGCAACGTCACCTTCGGCGGCCACGGGAAAAACTCGGAAGTCTTCGAGGCGCTGTCTGCGGACTCAGCAGCGAGCGCCTTTCGGGATTTTGCCGATTTTCTGGAGGCCATCGGATCGCGTCCGGACATCACGATCGCACGGTCGGAATGGGTTGATGACTTTGCGGTGCGTGCCCGCCTTGCTGCGGATCGCGGTGCCGACCGGGACGGCGTGCCGCCGGTGCGCCTCGTTCATCCCGTGGATGATCCCGTAATCGACCAATTGCCGGGCCTGCTCGCTCCGCACGGAGCCTGCACCGAGGCGGTCGTCATGTCGCCGTATCATGACCGTGACGGGCTTGCGCTCCGTAAGTTGATGGAGACGTTGAACATACCCGGCATTAGCGTGGCGGTCACCAAAGCCGGCGCGAGTCCATTTCCATTCAAGCAAACCGATGCGTGGCCGTGTCCGGTGTCGCCGGTGAAGCCTTCTCGCAAGGACAAACGCTTCGTTCATGCCAAGTGGTACGAGTTTCAGACGGACACGAGCAGGCTTCTTCTTACAGGCAGCATCAACGCGACGCGTAAGGCGCTGACCACCAGCGACAATGTGGAGCTGGGCGTCCTGCGCTGCCTTCCCGCCGACAGTGCGCCGCTCAGCTGGGAGGCCGTCGGACGTCCCGCCTTCGAACCGCAGGAGCGGATGCCGTCAGGCCTGAAAGAGAACGAGATCGTCTATGCGAGCTTCGATCGTCATGACGCGGCGCTGTTGGCTGGCCGGATTATCTCGCTCCAATCCACGGAAGGTTTTTGGGCGGGACGCCTGATCCAGGCGGATGGCGATGCCACCTCCTTCGATGTTGCGGTGAAGGCCGACGGCAGCTTCGCCGTCCGGTCTTCCGCGCTTGAAGCCTTCTCCGAAATGCCAGCGCTGCAAGTCGTAATGACGAAGGGCGAGCGCGAGGCGCGCGGATGGGTTCACAATGAAATGTTCCTGACGCTGTCGGGCCGGCGGCGGTTGACCGCAGGATCGCTGAGCCGGCTGATGCGGGGCAATGGGACGGATGACGATATAGAGGCGCTACTCGACTACCTGAGCGTACAGGCGGAACAGCACCTGCGCCTCTTCGACCGTCCGGTGCAGAAGAACTCGGAAGAGGGTGAAGGCCGCGACGGTGCCGAAAAGTCGATTACGGTAGACTTGGCCGACCTCGCGCCCGGCATGGAAGGGTCTCCCGGCGCGGCTTCGTCGCCGGGCGGATCGTCCACTCCCGACCAGTTTGACGTTGCGATGACCAGGTTGCGGCGGATGCTGCTCGGGCATGGCCGCGCAAAGACAATGGCTTCGCGGCATTCCGGCGAGTTAGTGCTGGCTGAAGAACAAGACCCGGAAGAGGGCGGCAGCGACGGACAGACGATGGAGAGTGGCGCGCGCAAGCTGGGACTTGCGGACTTCGAGCGTGAAATGGCGCGACTGATCAAGGATGCAGCGGACAAGCCCGGTCTACTCCGGGGCCTGCTTGCCATGGAGCTTGAGGTCATCATGTGGATGCGTATCCACCGCCTCGGCGATCTCGACGGGGCTCACGACTTCCTCCATTCCTGGTTTCACAAGGCCTGCCGCCTTGCCAAGCCCGAGCAGGGACGCCTGACCTCGCTTCAACAACATGTCGTCACGGCGGCTTCCATCCTGTTCCGGCTGGCCGCCGGGGCCGGACATTTGCGACAAATCGCGGCCGAGCTTCACGATAGCCTGGAGCGATATTTTAACGGGGCGGTAGACATGGATGAGGCGCTGCGCTCGCTCATTCCCGATGTCAACGCGGGCTTCGCCGCGCTGTTGTCGGGAGTGGCAGATGAAGCTTCTCTCTCGGATTCTCTATTGGAAATCTTGTCACAACGAACCACCAGGCAGCAGCTCGCTGATGCCCTGGCTCTCGCTACCAAGGGAGAACCCGTTCCGGCAGAATGGGAAGTCTTCGGCTCGCCCGTCGGCGCCGAATTGCACAAGGCGCTATCCGGCCCCGATTGGCGGAAGAAGGTGAAGGCGGGCCGCCGAGACATGACGGCCTGTGCCTTCGACTACTATTCGCTCTCGAAATCCGATGCGGCGGCCTATTCCCGGCTGCGCATCGCCCGCTGTATCCACTGCAAGCGATTTACGGTGAACGCAGACCCATGAACGCTCCGCTGCCCCAGTCCGCATTTTTCCTGCCGCCGCCTTCGTCCGAAAACAACGGCGTGGATTTTCTCGGCTTGCGTCAGGCCAATCTCGATATGATGGCCGCGCTGATCCCCGGAACAAACAACGTCACCTCCTATATCCGTCCGTTTTCGCTGCTCGCCTGGATATTCTGGAAGTTTCATGGCCTGTGCGAGAAGGCAGGAATTGACCAGCCGAAGAGCGAAGACGTGCATGCCTTCAGGGAGCGCATAGAAGTGCTCTTCACCTGGGGCGCGCGGATCGAGGACACGCCGGGCATTCCGGGGAAGCAGGCCGAACCACCGGAGGGCGGGGGTTCCGTACCTCTGACATTCGAGGCGTGGGGCCGGGTTCAAAGCAGTACCAGCCTCATCGCCGCGCTCTGGTATGGCCCCGCCTCAAAGACAGCCACCGGACTCGGATTCCTCGAACCGTTCCGCGGCGGATTTTTCCGGGCCACCGGCAAGGGCGTCGCTCTTGCCGAGGCCCTCGATGGCGTCTTGCGGACGAACGCCGATCTCTATGCCCGATTGCTCGATACGCTCGCCCCCGTCACCGCCACGGAAGACGATGCGCGGGCGCTATGGGCACTATGGGGTGCGAATTCTCCTAGCGATGCGGAACGGCAGGCGTTTCGCGGGGCGGTTTTCGAGGAGGGCAGCGTCGGTGATTATTCGTCCCTGCTCGGACAGCGGAGCAGCACGATCGCGCTTGCCCGGCTTCATCTTTCGCATTGCGCGGAGGCCCTCGCAGCCGACGACGTGCGCCGGGGCATGTTCTTTTCCGGACGGCCCGACGGCAATGCCTACGAAGTTCCGGCGGAGCTCCAACCGGCGTTGCGGCAATGGATAGTGCTTCAGGTGCGCCAGCTCCAGCGCCTCGCACTGGAGAGCCTTTTGTCCTGGTGCGAAAAGCGTGTGATCGGCGGGCTGCAAGATACCGCCGGGTTGACGGCAGAGGCCGAGCGGCTGTTTCGGGCAGAGTCCTTCGGGGTCGACCCGGACAGCACTCTCGCGACAATGATCGGTCAGCTCGACGCGCAGATTCAATCTGTCGACGGCTTCGTGGCACGGGGCCGCTCGGATGCGCTCTTCTCGCCGTTCGCTCTCATGGACGAGATACAGAAGGCTTTCAAAGCCAAGGACGAGCGGTTTGCCGCCGTGAGCTTCTATGCACTGTTGCTGTGCGCTTCGTTCGCGGGGTGCTTAGCCGATAACGAAAGAGCGGCAATTTCAGTTGGCGGCGCATCGCGGCTCTCGCTCTTTCACTTGCGCAAGCGGCTGGTCGCGCTCGGTGACGTTTCCCTGAAACAGGCAATTCAGTTCGTTTTGGAGTCCATGGTGTTGAGCCAACATTTCGCCACGGCGGTTAACCGGTTCGACGGCCAAAACCAGAGGCTGCGGCTTTCAATCGAAGAGGGGGGCCTGATCCCGCTTGCGAAAAAGCCTTGGGAGCCGACCGTAACGGAAGATCGGCTACCCACCATACTGGAGCTGGCAGGCGATTGCGGCCTGATCGACCGGGCGGATGGCGGTTTTTCTATCTGATTCCTCGAGAAGATCAGGCCGCGATATGAAAAATGCTGTGCGAATGGCTCAGGAGCGCCTGGGATGAGCCGCTTGCGGGTTTGCCGTCGATCGGCTGCGTCCGCCCCATATCGCTAAAGAGACGCGCGAAGCGCAAGTTCGCAATGCCAGCCGCAGAAAGCCAGTAATGTCCGAACTGGAACTCGTTTGGACTCGTATGCTAGGCTTCCGAATCTGGGGGCATTTGTATGAAGATCAGCAATTATGGCCGCGGTGTTCACATCCGCGAGGTCAAGGGGATTGACCGCTTTCGCGAACTGCCCAACGAGTGGTTCGGATACACCAACCTCGATCTGGTGATTGGCCTCGGGCGGCCCCGTGAGATCGATCTGATAATTGTATCCAAACGCCGGATTTACCTGATCGACATAAAGGACTGGTCGGGGCGAATTGAAACCGTTGATAATAATTGGACACAGAATGGAATAGATCGCGGGCAGTCTCCGGTCCGGAAGATTTCCGGAATCGCTCGTGAATTATCAATACAATTAAAGAATACTTTGGCGGCACGGCGCGAGACGAAGTCTCTTTCGGTGCCAACCGTAACAGGACTCGTTGTTCTCACAGGCAACGCAGATCGTTCTGGAATAGCACCTACCGAGGTGGCAAATGTCCTGACCATCAACGAGTTTATGAATAAGGTCAGTACCGATCGTGCCGAACAGGATGCCTTCGGATATGTAGCGAAGGAGTTTTTTGAGCGGCCGCTTACAGGCACATTCTGGAAGGAAAAGCTGGGACAATTCTTTACGGGAACCAGCTTCAAACCCGGCAAGCGCCGTTTCCAATCTTTCGTCGCGGAAGAAGCGCCTACCTTCGAGCCGCCTCATTCCATCTACCGTGAATACGATGTTCAAGACGAGGGAAGCCCCAATAACCTGGGAACATTGAGGCTATGGGACTTTTCCAAGTGCCCGGATGCAAGGTTCCAGTCCGAAGAAGGCAGGCTTGAAATCGCAGGCCGTGAGCAGGAAGTTTTCAGCTGGCTGCGCGATCGAGGCGAAGAGGTCGAACGCACCCTTCTCACTCCTAAGATCGACGATCCCGAACGCGGGGTGAACTACTGGGAAATTTATGATCGGCGCAAGCGAATGCAGCGGCTCGGGACCTTTGCTGCGACCGAAGCCAAGCGTCTGCTCCCGGCCGAAAAAATTGAACTGGCTCGTCAACTGCTGTCGGCGGTAGCCGGACTGCATCGCCAGGATGCTGCGCACCTCGACCTCGACGCTCACAGCATCTGGCTTGAATCTCCGACAACGGTAAAGATCTCACACCTGCTGACCGCGAAGTTCCCCGAGGTCCGCTCTCTTGGGAAGAACCGGTACCAGTTCCTCTCATCGGCTAAAGTGCCAGAGGACTACCTTGACGAGGATGGCGGACCAAAAACGCGCGACGTATTCCTCCTAGGCGTGGCAGTCCACCTTCTGCTTTTTGGGCGGCGCCCTGAGGGAAAACCTCCGGAATGGAAGCCGGAGATTGATGAAAAGCAGGACTATGTGCAACTGCACGGCTGGTTCAGCCGAGCACTGGACATCGATCCGGGGAGCAGGTTCCCAAGCGCGGTGGAAGCGCACGAAGCCTTCGTGCGAGCAACTGCCGCCCGCCCCACTCCAGATGAAGTCATCGCGGGGCTTGAGAGTTTCCGAAGCGATCTGCGCACTCTACGCCAGTTCCTAAGTGCCTATCCATGCGTAGGCGATCCTATCAAGGAAACCGACAGCGTCGAAGTCTGGCGGAGCGAACTTGACGGAGAGAGCGTTGTCGTAAAGCTATGGAAGCAGGCCGCGTGGGGTGACACACGCCGCGAGGGCGGCACAATCTTATCATTCCTTCAACATGCAGCTGCATTGAGAGCCGACCGTCCGCACGGAGTGCCGATAGTCAAGAACGTGATGTGGCGGGGTGACTCGTTTTCCCTCGTCCAGGCCTGGATCGAAGGACCTACCTTAGCCGAGTTCATAGCAGCGCCACCGGATGAAAATAGGACACCTCTCTCGGTCCTAGAACTGGTCGCCAAGCTGATCACAGTCGTCGAAGGGCTGCATGATCAGGGCTACAGTCACGGTGATTTAAAACCCGAGAACATCGTCATTACGCCAGAGGCGGACCCTGTTCTGATCGATTTGCTCGATTTTTCCCCCAGTGTGGATGGCGAAATCATCTCCTCCGCATATGCTCCCGCGAGCGGTAACAAGCTGGAACGAGATAGGTATGCGCTGACGAAAATTGCGCAGGAACTCTTTGCGTTGTGTCAGTTTGACACCCAAGACGCCGTAAGGCTCGAAACTGCAGTACGCACTTGCAGGGAGAAGGAACCGCAACTCGCTACTCTGGAGCCTCTTTCCGATGCCGTAGCCGCCGTAACTGCACGGCTTACCGCGCCGGAGGCAGACCCCACCGCGGCAAAACAAATTCAAGCTTCCATCATAGGAGCCGCGACCGGGCTGCTGGAGCCCGATGAAGGCTATCTGTTTCTACGCCTACGGCGAGATTTTTCAAATGCCCTTGTGCTGCACATACGCGGCGCGCGCGAAGAGATCGCCCTCAAGCTAGGAAATAACGGAAACATCGCTTCGGCCCGGCGGAGCCCGCTGGAGCAGCGGTGGATCGCGCGGAATGCCCGCGATGAGTTTCACAGGGTCGACGTGCCCATCACGGTAGTCGCGTCGGATATTTCTAACCTGGGAGAGTTCCAGCAGCTCCTCGATGATCCAGTTGTAAAGTCGAGAATCGAAGCCCAGCTTCGCGGAGAACCCTCGGCAGAACCGCAGGATCAGGAAAGCGTATCCTCACCAACCGAGGATGACGCGGAGGATTTGCTTGTCGAGGAGATCGGATATGGCGAGGGCGCCGCGTCGAACGTCGATGTTCCTCTTCTTTGGCGCGCGCTGATCGACATCGAAAACGAACTAAAAACTGAAGCGGTCGCCAGAGGAGAAAGTTTTTACGACAGGCAGAACAAACTCCATCGCGTTCCAATCGTGCTCGACAGCAGCAGCACATTCGACTACGCCCGCCATGACACGGTCGGTGTAGAGCGCCAAGACGGGAAAGGCGAATGGCGGCGCATCGGCGAGCTGGATGTGCAGTCGTCCCGCTCCGACATGGCCGCAATCAGCACGAACGGCTTCGGCCCAAACCAGAATGGCTGGATCGACACCGGGGAGCGGCTCCGTTTTGTCAGTCATCTTGAAGTCCAAAGCCTGCGCCGACGTACCAGCGCAGTGGAGCGCATCCTTGATGGTACCGGACGGCTGACCGATCTGCTCTCGGTATTCGATCCCAGGTCGATGGCCGAGCCTTCTCTATTCCAGCACGAACTCGACAGAGACCTGCTGCGAAGTTACGAGCTAAACGACGATCAGAGCAAAGCGTTTGAGCACATTGTTCGGCAGCGGCCCGTTGGTTTGCTTCAGGGCCCGCCGGGTACGGGGAAGACCAGGTTCATTGCGGCTCTGGCGCACTATGCCATCACAAAGAAGCTCGCGAGAAATGTTCTCCTGACGAGCCAGTCCCATGAGGCCGTTAACACCGCAGCGGATTCGGTTTTGAAGCATTTCCGTGGTGCTGGAGTGCAGCCAAGCCTTTTACGGGTGGCGATGAGCGAGGACCTCGTGTCATCCGATCTGCGCCCGCACTACACGCAGAGGGTAGAGCAGGCAATGAAGGACCGGTTCAGGGCCTCTTTCAAAGAGAGGCTTGCTGTCATTGGGGACTCGCTTGGATTGCCGCACAGCGTTGTGGATGATGTGGTGATCATCGAAACTGTTGTCAGGCCGATCTGCCAGAACATCGCGCATCTGGTGAAGGAGGATAACCGCGATTCGGCGAGGATAAATTCCCTTATCGACACGCTGCGCAAACACCTCGGACGGCTCGATGTTGAGGAGTTTGAGTTGCACCCGGACGAGAGTGAATGGGATGCAATGCCCGGATACATCGCGCGGGAAGTAAACTCAAAACATCGCCTCGCAGACGGTGTCGACGCCGACCGGATCGAGCGCCTTCGGATTGCAGCCGGCATCGGCCGAGATTTTATGGCAAGCACGTCCCGATCTCAGCGCAGTTTCGAAGCCTTCCTCGCGGGAACGCGTCAGATCGTCGTAGGTACATGCGTCGGATTGGGACGCACATCACTCGGACTCACAGCCACACCATTCGATCTTGTCATTGTGGATGAGGCGGCACGCTGTACTGCCAGCGAGCTGCTTGTGCCATTGCAGGCCGCACGGTGGGCGGTGCTGGTGGGGGACCACGCGCAGCTCAAACCGCAGCATAAGGCTGAGGTAGTTTCACTCGTCGCGGAGCGAACGGGAATTCACAAACACGAAATCCAGCGAAGCGATTTCGAGAGGGTATTCACGACGGGATTTGGAGCAAAAGCTGGATCGCATCTGAAAACCCAGTACCGGATGCTGCCCCCAATCAATAGGCTCGTTTCGGAAGCGTTTTACTCCGACATCAAGCTGAAGGCCGGTAGAAATACGCCCGTTATCAACGATCAAGCGCTCCCAAAAAGCCTGAGCCGTCCGCTCGTTTGGGTTGAGACCGATGGACTCGGTGAGGCCGGGTTCGAGCAAAAGGATGCAGGCTCGCACAGCCGAACCAATAGGGCCGAGGCAGACGCAATCCTCGCCGAACTCGGAAGGTGGCTGGAGCACGAGCCGTTTCAGGATTGGCTTCTTACTCAGGAGGCATACCCAGCCGGCATCGGAATCATTTGTATGTATGCCGCGCAGCGGGAACTTATACGCCGCAAGCTCCGCCAGTCCTCGATGGGGCACCTGCTCGACAGCAAAATCAAAGTTGGAACGGTCGATAGCTATCAGGGCAAAGAAAATCCTATCATCATACTGTCCCTGGTTCGGAACAATGACTCGGGAATTTCTGAACTTGGTATGAAGCGGATCAGGGAAGGTTTTCTAGCAGCTCCGAACCGGATCAACGTCGCAGCCAGCCGGGCAATGGATCGGCTTGTGATTGTCGGTGCGCGCAAGCGATGGCGAATGGATAGTCCGCTAGGAAAGCTATGTATCGGTTTTGATCGTTTGCTTGAAGACGGAGAAGCAATGGCAATTGATGCTGCTTCGGTTCTCATGGCGATGGACAAAAAGCCGGCGCAAAAGAAGAGGGCGCTGACTCAACAAGTCGCGGACGGAGGGACGAATGCCTAACAAGGATCGTCCCATTATCAGGCTTAAAGGGCGTGTAACTGTAGTCCCTGACAACGTGACCAAAAGGCAAGATCGGATGATTGATGCCAACCAAGATCCCTTGGTTGAAGTCGGTGTCGTCGATGCGTTGCTGCCATGCCGCAGATTTGATATCTCCTATAAAATTGCGGTTTTGGATAGCGTCAGCCCGAGCTTGGAGTTCCTGCTTCGTCTCATCAAGACTGCTCCCGGCATCGAAGAAGATAGCGCTGCCGCCTTTTTTGGATATACGCCCACTGAAATGGCCTATGTTATAAACGAGGCCATCACACCCGGCTATGTGCAGCGGAAGGACGGGCGGCTGTGGCTGGCGTTAGCTGGCGAGCAGTTATTCAAGGAGAACGAACAAGAACCGCTGATCTATTCTGTGGAGAGCCGTCGCCGTTCCCACGGGTTCGATCTTCTGTCCGTTGCTCCTCAGCCCTCACGAGGTCTGGACTCCGTGGAATTTATGCTGCCGGAGCTCCCTATACCGAGCCAGGTGGCAACCGGAAATGTAGCCGACAAACTTAGCGATCAGTTCAGCCGCTTCTTCCACGAGCTTTCAGACCGCGCAGATCGCGAGCAAACGCAGAGACGGGGCCTTTACTCGATCGATGGCATAGTGCCGCGCGACAGGTTCCAGACGCCGGTGCGCATACGTGCATTTGTCCATGCTTCAAATCCTCATCTCATCGAAAAGATTGATCTTGGCTCATGGCGGCCAGAACATGAGGTAGCGGATAGGAGCGAAATCGAGCAATCCGCTTCGATGTTGTTCGAGAATACCAAGACTTCGCTAAATGCGCTGCGTGCAGGCGAGGCTTATCAAATCCTGATCGATCTTGCTCCGGATTTTCTGAAGGAGTTCGTCGTACGGGATGGACTATCCGTCAGACGCTATTGGAATGAAGCCGTAAGACGGGCAGGCGAACCGCGCAAGGATAGGAAAACGATCGCACTCATTGGGCCGCTAAGCCTGGAGAAGAACATCGCACGGCTATCCGCCGTCCTGGAGTATGGACTTGGGGAGCATTTGGTAAAGCCACGTCATGTGATTTCGGTAGCGCCTCACATTCCCTACTGGGGCGGTACTACCCTCGTCAGGGACTTGCTGAATCTCATGCGCAAGAAAATGGCGACCTCAGAAGAGGACGGGTCCGACCTCAAGGCGGTCTGCCTGGCAGCCGGCAAGCCTGAGAAATACGTCGAAAAGACTTACGACCGAATGGGGAAATCAGAAAGGCCAGAGTTCCCCGCGGCGTTGGAATTGCTTCTCGTGCCGAAAACAATGATGGCTGCGATAGTGCATGCCCCGATCGGCGCCGCTACCGGCTATCCGGTTGCCTTGGGCTTCGCATCCTTTGAGGGATCTGTGATCAATAGGGCCGAAGCCCTCATTGGGGATCGGCTTGCGGGCTTTGATTTGCCTGAAGACCTTTTTTTAGAGCTTCAAGGATCACTTGCACGTCAGCAGTAGGTTTCGCACCGTCGTCGCTGGCCGCGTCACACGACGAGTTTGCCTGCTCATTCGATCCCTGGTCTCCCGCCGCCTGCACCTTGATGATTTGGCAGTAGACGTGAATCAGGTTTTAAACTGATTTGAGTTGGGTAAAATCAGACTATAATATGATCTTGCATGAACATAAATCATAGTGTAGACTGATTTCTAGAGATAGGAATCAGGCTATAATATGAAAACAGATGTGAGAAAGAGGGCGCGGGAGCGCCTGGATGAACGGCTTGCGGGCTTGAAGCCCGTAGACCGGTTTCGTGCGCCGCCCAAGGGGTGGATACGCGCGATCCGGGAAGCGTTGGGCATGACAGGGGTGCAGCTTGCAGGGCGGCTGGGCGTTCGTCCGCAGAGCGTCGAAGCCCTTGAGAAATCCGAAGCTTCCGGTTCGATCCAGCTTGCTACGCTGCGGCGGGCGGCGGAGGCGCTGGACTGTACGCTGGTTTATGCGCTCGTACCGAACAGTTCTCTGGAAGAGGCCGTCAATGCGCGGGCGCGGAAGATTGCGACGCGCGCGCTGGCGCGTGTTGCCCATACGATGAAGCTGGAGGCGCAGGAAACCGGCGATGCCGGGATGGAAGCGCGCATCGAGGCTTATATCCGCGACCGGATCAAAGCCCGCGATCTGTGGGAGGAGCCGTGAGCGACCCCTTTGCAGAGCCGGAAGACGCGACGCCGCTGGAGCCGGAAGAGCGCGAAGGACTCCTGCAAAGCTGGGTCACGCATCGCGGCGACCTCAACATCGCCGAGCAGGAGAATATCCTGGCAGGGGCGGCGTGGGCGCGCGGGCGGCGCGGGCGCAAGCCGGAAGACATTCTCGGCATCGACTTTGCCCTCACGTTGCACAAGCGCATGTTCGGCGAGGTGTGGAAGTGGGCGGGGACTTGCCGCACGACGGCGCGGAATATCGGGGTCGATGCGTACCGCATCCAGACCGACATGGCGGCGCTCTTCGACGATGTGCGCTATTGGGTGGCGAATAAGACGTACCCTCCGGATGAAATCGCCGTGCGGCTGCATCACCGGCTGGTCGCCATTCATCCGTTTCCGAACGGCAACGGGCGTCATGCACGCCTGATGGCCGATTTGCTGATCGAGCGGCTCGGCGGCGAGCCGTTTAGCTGGGGCGGCGGCGGGCTCGCGGATACCGGCGAGCTGCGCACCCGTTACGTCGAGGCGCTGCGGGCAGCGGACAATCACGACATCGGGCCGTTGCTGGCTTTTGCAAGGTCGTAGTTTCATTCCATTTCGTTCGATGGTGCATCCTACTGCGCAAGCTACGCAGGACCGGGCTACTCGCCAGCTTGCTTCGCCATCTCACGGAGCTCGTCGATTAATCGCTCAAACTGGTTTTGAGTTAGCGTAACGCCATTGTATTCGTCGCATAGCTCGACGATCCTGTAACCGATCTCCGTCTTCGTGATTGAAAGGAGCCTGATATCTTCAAGGCACTCGATGATTGTCGGGCACCTTTCTTCCAGGCCTTCATCGTGTGAATCATCTCCGTATCTTCTTTTTGGCATCGTCTTCATCCCTTTAGACATGACTCACTCGGCGCGTCTTGCCGCCTGCGGCGACCAGGACCGGGCTCTACTCGCTGCGCTCCCCAAGCCCCATCGGGTCTTGGCCGTCCGGTAACGATCCCTCGCGCAAGATAACACTGTCGGCCTTCCTCCGTCGCCCTTTGGACTATGGAGGATAAGTCGGCCGACTTCCTTTGTTTGAAGTTCGGGACCTGCGGTCCCATGCCGTCAAGGCCAAGCCCTCCGCGATGCTGCGGGCGGAAAACGGCGGCCGTGTCGTCGCTGCGCTCCAGCCCGCACCAACCCGCCGTTTTCCGGTCTTGACGTCATTCCCCCGCTCATTGGCGCGGGCCTAGTCGGTTGCATGCGCAACCGCATGACTAGGAAGGAAAGACCAATGAAAACCGATGTTTATGAACGTATCACCAATCGCATCGTCGCCGAACTGGAGCAGGGAGTCAGGCCTTGGCTCAAGCCTTGGAACGCAGAACATGCCGCAGGGCGCATCACCCGGCCCCTGCGCTTTAACGGGCTGCCCTATCAGGGAATCAACGTCCTGATGCTGTGGGGCGAGGCCGTCGCCAAAGGCTATGCCGCGCCGATCTGGATGACCTTCAAACAGGCGCTCGAACTTGGCGCGAATGTCCGCAAGGGCGAGCACGGCAGCCTTGTCGTCTATGCCGACCGCATTCGCAGGAAGGAAACGGACGAGGCGACCGGCGAAGAGGCCGAGCGCGAAATTCCGTTTCTCAAAGGCTATACGGTTTTCAATGTCGAGCAGATCGAAGGATTGCCCGCGCATTTTTACGGCGTGGCCGAGCCCCGGCTTGATCCCGTGCCGCGTATTGAGCGGGCCGATGCGTTCTTTGCCGCGACAGGCGCACAGATCGTGCATGGCGGCGGCGAGGCCTGTTACGTCCAGCGCACCGACCTCGTGCATATGCCGTGCATCGATGTGTTCCGCGATGCCGAGTCCTACTATGCGACGCTCGCGCATGAATGTGTGCACTGGACGAAGCATGGCAAACGCCTTGACCGCGAATTCGGGCGCAAGCGTTGGGGCGATGAAGGCTATGCCATGGAGGAGCTTGTCGCCGAACTTGGCGCGGCCTTCCTGTCCGCCGACCTCGACCTGACGCCGGAGCCTCGCGCAGACCATGCGGCATATATCGCTTCATGGCTGAAAGTCTTGAAAAACGATAAGCGGGCTATCTTCACTGCCGCATCGCATGCGCAGCGCGCCGCAGACTATCTGAACGGGCTGCAAGCTTCGCTGGAGGCGCTGGCCGCATGAGAAACGATCAGGCACAGCTTGGCTTTGACGGCTTGCTTCTCGCCGCCGCCGAAGACAATCGCAAGCGCGAGGTGGAGCGGGAAACCGCCCACCTTCCCTCTACGCTGGAGGAGGCGATCCCGTTCTATCGCCTCCTGATCCGGCAGCACCATGCCGCGATGCTGGCCGCCGATGTGCAGACCGCGATGAGCCTTCGCAAGAAAGCGGAGCTTCTTGCGGTGCGGCTCAATGGCGGCGAGCCGGGAATTCTCGCGGGTGAGGTTGCGCCCGGCCGCGTCCTTGCGCGGGAAACCGCCGCCGCAAGCGGCGCGGCTCCGCTGTGGGGACAGGAGGGCGAGTTCGCGATCATCGTGGACGGAACGCGCGTCCGCATCGAGCTGGACGGCATATTCGGCATCGGCAGCGGGTTCATGTTCTGGCCGGGATTCGCCGCGCATGCGGTCGACCTTGACCGCCCCTTCATCAGTGAAACCGGCTATCGCAGCTTTCTCGGCATCCATGCCGATCCCGCGCCGGGACTGACGCCGGATGCTTTCGCGGAGAAGGTCATCGCCGCTCACATACGGCGCGAACTCAAGGGTAGGCTTGTCGCGATCGGGCCGCGCTACCGCCGGGACGCGGCATAACGGGGTTGCGAAAACCGCCGCGCCCGCGGGGGGGGGGGCGCGGCGTGCAGCCGTTACGGCTGCGGCTCCGCATGCTTGCGCTTGCGGCGCTTTTCCTCGCGGCGGTCGCCGTCGTCCAGAATGGCGATGGCGAACACCATCAGCCAGAAGACGCTGACGCCGGGGCCGTCGTCGGCCGCCGGGCGATTGAATGTGATGCTGATCTGCATGTTTTCCTCCTTGGGCTGGAAGGCCCGGCCAATCCGGGCTTTCATGCGCCGCGAAGGAGCGGGCAGGACGCGGGACGACACCCGCAGGGCCGAAACAACGAGGAGGAGCTTCACGCTTGCGTCCGCCCAGCGGACTGTCCGCCAGATTCGTGGACTGAAAGACCGGATGACCGATGGCTTGACCTTGATCCAAGGAGGATGCGGATAGTCGAATTCGGTCGTGCGATAAGGCCTGGGAAGATGTCTGCGAGGGGATGGTGGCAGAGCAACAATGCGGATTTTGTTGAAAAATTGGCGCCCGCCCATGTAAAACTAAGCATGGATAGACGCTCTGATCTCATAAGGTTCTATTCGCTCATAGACCGGCTTCACGAGAGGGGCGGCGGAGCGCGCCGGCTGGCCGAATGTTCGGGCCGCATGAACTGGCCGCGCCGCGGCGTCTACTTTTTCTTCGAGGACGGCGAGCGTCGATCTGACAGCGGCACCGGCCCGCGTGTCGTCCGTGTCGGCACACACGCCCTTAAGCCGGAGTCGAAATCGAAACTGTGGGGCCGCCTGAGTCAGCATCGCGGCGGCGGTTCGGGAGGCGGCAATCATCGCGGCTCGATCTTCCGGCTGATCGTCGGTACGGCACTGGTAAGTCAGGAGCCGCAGCTTGCGGTGTCCACCTGGGACGTCGGGAACACGGCGGACCGCGCTACGCGCGACGGCGAACATGCGCTTGAATCCAGAGTCAGCGAGGTCATCCGGGCGATGCCGTTCCTGTGGCTCGGCATCGATGACGAACCGGGCGCGGAAAGTCTGCGCGGCGCCATCGAACGCAATGCGATCGCGCTTCTAAGCAACTATGAGCGTGAGCCGCTCGATCGCGCATCAAAAGGGTGGCTAGGCCATCATTGCGACCGTTCGCGGGTGTGCGCTTCCGGCCTTTGGAACTGGCGGCATGTCAATGAACGCCATGATCCGGCATTCCTGGACACGCTCGAAGCGCTGATAGAGGCAGAAGGGGCCGTATGACGGACGGCACGCACGCGCAGCGCATCATGGAATTGCTTCTGCAAAGGCCGGGGCTGGACGATGACGAAATCGCCCGCACCCTCGGCATCGAGCCGCGCCAGACCGTCAATCAGATTTGCCGGCGGCTTGCGGCAAGGGGCTCGTTGCGACGCGAGCGCGGAGCTGGCGGCAAGATCGTCAATGTGCCTGGCAATGGAAGCGCGGCCAGTCGCCCGCCCGCCGCCTCGCGTGCGCAAGCATCGGACAGAAACACGGCCAAGCCCGGTCTGCCCGTGTCGATCATGCCGTCCGACCTTGCCAAGACCCTGCTGATCCTTCCGTGTTCGGGTGTAAAGCGCGACCGAGGCGAAGATGCGCCGCCGGGGCCGGCAATCGCCGAAAGTCTGCCGCCCGAACTCACTGCCGAGTTTCTGGACGCGCGGGCGTCGGTCAGGCAGCTTGCGCCCTTCGATGAAACTGTTTTGCTACCGGCTTGGCAGCGCTACGACGGCGCGCTCTATCAGGCCGGACGGCAGGCAATCGGAGACCTGATGCAGGCAGGCGCGCACGTCGTTATTCTGAGCGGCGGGTATGGCGCCTTGCTGGCGACTGAGCCGATCGGCGACTACGATGCGAGGCTTACCCCCTCATGGTGGCCGCAGCGAATCCTTCAGCGCGTGCTCCTTGCCTATGCGCAGCACCACGGAATTGCAGCGGTAAGGGCCGTGGTTTCGGCGACCGGGCCTTATGTCGGGGTCTTGCAGCGGGTGCGCTGGCAGGACGCCGGCATCCAGGATGCCTTGCTGATCACGCCGGAAGCCGAGCCGGGCGGGCTGCGCCGTAGCCCTGCCACGCAGGGCGAGGCTTTGACGGCGCTGCGTGATGGTACACTCGCGACGGACTGGCAAAGCTCATACGGACTCGGCCTTAACGTCCGAGCCTTCTGATTGTAGTTGTTGACACCCAACGGGGGCCAAGGCAAAATTCCAGCGTGCATGTGAGCATAAGGTGGCGCCTGGCACCCCGAATACTGCCGCCAACAAGAGAATCCAGCACCAGCGCAAGCTGGCAACGCTGATGAAAATCCCGGAAACAATCTATGGAGGCGTGCCATGCACGACACAGATTCGTTTGCGCGGATGCCAGCACTGGATTCGATTGCTGAGCAGCCGTCGCCTGAAGAAACGCTCCTGATCTTCGAGAAGGAATGCGAGGTCGGGTTCAAGGAGGAGGTCTACCTTGTTCGTGACAATGGCGCTGTCCTGAGGCGCTTGCGTCCCGGCTTACGACGCCGAAAACTCGACGAGGTCTGGACATTCGGAACCCTCAACAGGCATTCGGGCTACTTCGAAATCAACGGCCACGTTGTCCATCGCATCGTCGCGCTAGCGTTTCACGGCCCCGCGCCATCGGCGGGTCATGTAGTCGATCACATTGATACTAACCGGCTGAACAACCGCCCTGACAATCTGCGTTGGGTTACGCGGCTGGAGAACATCCTTCTCAATCCGATCACGCGCAGGAAGATCGAACTGGCGTTTGGTTCGCTTGAGGCCTTCTTCGAGAACCCCGGTGCCGAGCTTGTTTCCAACTGGGACTGGATGCGAACCGTCACAAAAGAGGAGGCACAGGAAAGCCGCAAGCGCTGGCTTGAGTGGGTGGAAAAGGGACAGGCAGGCAAGCAGGGCGGTGCTCCAGGCGACTGGTTGTTTCAGCCGAGGCCTGCGTCCGCTTCCTTCCCTGAACCGAAGCGCAAAGACAGCGCTCCGAGGGACTGGGTGACTAAGCCGAGGCCCAGGCCAAGCCAAATCCTCGAACTGAAGGAAAACGGCACATTGGAGTGGGTTCCCAACCCGCCACCAACACCGGCTTTCATCCCCGAGCCGGAAGGTTCGTCGCTCACGCCAGGTGTCTTTCAGCGCAACTGGCGGACTCCGACGGAGTTTCCGCAGTGTCCCGAAAGCGTGTCTTCCGAAGGTTTGCAAAGCTACCTTGAGCGTCTGGTTGCAGGCGCCGTGTTTGGCCGCAACCGCTATGGCGAAAGTACCGTCGTGGAGGCCGCAATGAACGACGATGGCGTGTTGTCCATCGTCTGCAGTATGACGTCCGGTGTCAAACCCTGGTCGCACGCGAAGGTTTATGTCGAAGGGGATTTCTACTGCCATGAAGCCGGGGGCACCTTCTTCGAACAAGTGGGCGCCATGAAGGCTCATTGCATCGCGATCGGGGCGCCAACTGATGCGTATCCGGAATCAATCGACGACTACTGCTAGATAGCAGCAGCCCGGCGCGCACCCTGCGGACCGGGGTCTAGGGTAACAGCCCCGAACCGCTCTGCGTCCTGGCCCCATCCGAGTGATGATCCCTTGCGCAGAAAGAAGGGGCATGTGATGCCGCCGTTTCTCTGCCTTCGTTTTTCCGATCAGGCATTGCACTCGACCCGCAGCCGTTTGATGGGGACGGAGAGCATTGGCCGCATCGCCTTGCCGTCCTCGTGATCAGGCAGGACTTCCAATCCCGTTTGGTTGCATCACCGCGTAGCTGCCGGATGAGGCGCGAGACAGCGGGAGCATGGTTTCACAGTTTCCTGGGGGTTGTTGCGGGGGTGTTTCGCGGCGTCACAGCGTCTCTTCCTTTGCAGAAGGGCCTTTCGACAATCACGCCAACCTGACCGAGCGCGCCTTCGCTGCAACGGGCTGCCCGATCCGTTCGCATGCGCTCCCGTGTTGCCCGTTTCCCTGCGGTGCATCGGCGGCTTTTCCGCCCGGATCGACCGGTGGGCGTATCGAAAAACCCTAACAAGGAGAAAGACTATGACGACACGTAACCGCAACTACGACCGCAAGGAAAAGACCCGTGAAACCCAAGGCCCGGCGCTGATCGCCTACCACGTCGCCGAGCGCGGAGAAAAGAGCTTCTGGACGCGCATCGGCGCGGCCTGGGATCACGAGGACGGCAAGGGGCTCACGCTTGCGCTCGACCTGGTTCCCGCGAATGGCGGCAGGATCGTCCTGCGGGAGCCCTCGGAAGACGAAGGGCAGGAGAGAAACGGGAAGGGCGCGTAAGCGCCCTTCTTCTTTCATGCGCCGGAGATTTTACGCGGCCTGCCGCGCTTGCGTGTGACGCGGTAGTCGAGTTCGTTATTCTTAATCAGACGCCTGATCTCCATCAGTGCTTCGTTCTTGCGCCTGTTGACTCTTCCCGCGAGGTCTTCTTCCAAGGCCGCGATGACCTCCCGAAGCGCTTCGTCTGTCAGCTCGCGGGCGCTCTCCAATATCGTGGCCTTACCGCGTGCGTCGTCCATAGCAATCCCCATCAGAACGGAATGTCATCATCGATGTCGTCGACGAGCCGCATGCCGCCGCCGTCATCTTCGACGAGCAGCTTTTCCGGTTCGCCGCCCGGAAGCACGAGGGGATTTTCCATGTCTTCCAGAACCGCGCGGAACAGAGCGGCGCGAAGATAGTCTTCGGCTCCAAAATATCCCCACTCACGCGCCGCCCATTCGGCGAAGCTGTAGAATTTATCGTCGATCTTCAGCGTGACCCGTTTCATCGCGCTACTCCCTGGCGGACGCTATCGCGCCCGCATGCCAAAGAGCCTTGCCCAGAAGCCGGGCCTGGCTTTCTTGGATTTGGTGGATTTAATGGATTTGGCAGTTTCTTTTAACTGGCCGAAGTCAGTCGTGAAGACCGCACTGCCCGGCTGCCAACCGTCGGACACGGGCGCTTGAGTGGCCACGTGAGGCTGCGTTCTTCCGAGGATTTCCACGGAGGATTTCATCACTGCGCGTTGCTGTTCGGCCTGGCGCTCAAGCTCCCTGAGATGGGTGCCGATCACGCTATGAGGGGAGTAGATATTGCCGGACATGACCTTGATCCTCTTGCTGGCGGTTAAACTTACTTTTGCTTCGGGCCGGTCAGCAGAAGCCGGCGCGCCTTTTCGTTTTCGATCAGGTGAGCCGCCTTCTCGCCGCCGGCGGTCAGCAGCGCGACGCCCGCACACAGATCGGCGAGAGGCAGTTCGCTTCCGAATTTCACCATCCGCCCGCCGGTCGTTTCGGCGATCTCGCGGAATACGCCCTCGGCGGTCGTGTCCTCACCTTCGAGAAAGCAGTAGACGCGAATGCCCGCCTCATTGAGGTCAAGGGCGATGCGGCTTGCTTCGCCCGCGTCTTCCTCGAAGCAATCGCCGATGAGGATTATTGCGGAAGGGCGTTCGCCTTCCTTCGCTTCGAGAAAGGCAGCAAGCCCTGAAAGAATCTGGGTGCAGCCGGATATGCAGCGCACACCGGCAAAGGCGGCGGCCACTTCGCGAGAACCGGCCATCCAGCCGTGATCGCTCAATTTCCCGCCGCCGAAATGCACAAGCCGGACTTGAAAGTTTCCGAGGCCCGCTACTGCGCGGAACATGGAGGCGTGGATTCCCTGCGCCTGCTCCCATGTTTCATTGCGGCTTCCCGTGGCGTCGATCAGAAAGCCCAGGCGCGTATTGCGCCGGCGCTCGCGCCGATGCGCCTGCAAACGATCCAGCGCGCGAGCGAGAACGCTCCCGCTTTCACTTTCGGTCTTGTGCCGTTTTGCCGGAAGCATTGCGATCTCCTATTGCGGCTACTGCGCCTCTATCTGGAATGTGAGAATTCGCGGCGGGACTTCCAGCGTCGCAGCTGGTCACGGATTGGCCACGCCGTTAGCGCGACCAACCGTGGACTTGCAGGACAAAATCGTAAGCGCCGTTGACTGCCTGCGCCGCCTGCGCGCTGCCGCCGCCGTCGGGATGGGCCGCGCGCATCGTCGTCCGGTAAGCGCGCTTGAGCGCCTCCTTCGTGAAGCCGGGCGTCAGGCCAAGCAGTGAGAGCGCCTTCTCATAGTCGTTGTTTTCCGTTTCCCGTAGAGGCTGATCCCCTGATACATCGCGTTCGGCATCTTCGCTCTGCGCCTGCTCAGGCGGACCGCGCCACCATTCGTCCGCCATGAAGTAGAGCAGCGCACAGCCAAGATAGACGGCGTTCGCGACCCTGCGCAGCATCCGGGTAATGCAATGAACGACTTGCCGCAGAATCCATCCGATGATCCGCGCCGCGAGCTTGAGGACTTCCCACAAACACAGAAACAGGAAGCCGATCAGGTGGCAAAGGCCCAGAAGAATGATCGGCGCGAATTCTGCGAAGGCGTAGCTGAAGACGATCCAGCCCACCATCAGGGCGAGGACCATCGCTCATCTCCCGCCCGAGCACATTGACAACGCAAACAGGAAGATCGCCACCAAGATAAGGCAGGCGGCGACAGGATGAGGCGCCATCAACCACACGAGCGCGTAGTAAATGCGGCCCCATGCCGCCGCCATCTCGTCCGCTGCGGAAACGCCCGGCGCGTCATCGTCAAAGTAGGGATTGCGGTTGAAACGCCCGGCCAGGTCGGGACGCTGCCACACCAGCACCTTCTTGAGCTTCATCGGCAAGAGATTGCCGATAAAGTCGATCTGCTCGTCTTCTTCGAGCCGACGCAGTTCGTCCGCCATCCGAAGAGGGCGCGAAGTTTCCGAAGTCGACCGCTCGCCGCGCCCGTTTGTGCTAACGACCTTGATCGTGCATTTGCCGAGAAGCTCCTCGGTATGCTTTGCAGTCTCGGTGTCGCCGACACCGAGAATTTGAACAAGGCCGCAGTTGGCGACCAGCGTTTGCCAGCCGCGCCCGTAAAGGTCGGAGAGCTGGCCGATATTCTGCCAAATGGTCCAGATCACGACGCGGTACTTCCGCAGCGTCGCAAGCCAGTTCGGAAAGCGCAGCACCCTGCCTAGCGTTGCGGCTTCGTCGATCAGGAAGACGACCTTATTCCTGGCCAGCGGCTTACGCTGCATTGCCAGCACCCCGCAGGCGAGCGCCAGGCGCGGAATCGCAGCATGGCTTTCCATGTACTCAAGCGGCAGCACGACGCTGACGATGCCCCCGGTCTGGCCATGCTCCAGACCCTTGAGGATCGAGAAATCGACATCGGAACAGCTCAGTTTTTCGCGAACCAGCGGATCGGCGAGGAAGCTCAAATCCTGTTGGATCGTGGACAGGATGGCGGAGAATTCAGGCGGGGATTCATTGGCGATCCGGGCGAGCCTGATCGCCATTTGGCCGACGAGGCCGCTGCATGCCGGATTGGCCTTCATGGCAGTGAGAAGCGCTTTCCAACCCTTCGCGTCGCTGTTCACATACTCGTACAGGGTCGCAAGGTTCTGCCGCGCCTTGGGTTCGGTCGTCTTGATGTGGATAATGAAGGCCTGCTTTGCGGATTGCGACGCGTCCTTAAAGTAGGTGTTGGAGCCGCCTTCCGTGCCGGTGCGGGGCGTCAGCATCTCGGAGAAGATGAGCGCGTCAGCCGCGAAGCCTGCACTGCTCACATCGAGAAAATCAAGCGGATTGAAACCGTGCGCGGGAAGCGTCCAAGGCTCTTCCGGAAACATGCCGAAGATGTTGATGCAGGCAAAACGCATCTTGCGCTTGCGCCAGTGCTTGACGGCGATCGCGGTGTTTTCCCCGCCGGGATCGATCAAAAAGAACCAGGGGTAGGAAAGGAGGTTCGGCAGGATGGCTGATACGCCCTTGCCCGAGCCCGAATGGCCGAAGGTTATGGCGTGCGTCGCGTCGTAGTAGACGCCGAGGCGCCCCGTCCATTCCCCGACCCGGAGGCCACGTTTGTCGAACATTCTTTTTCTGAAGGGCTTCCACACGCTCGACCATTGCGCCGAGCCGTAGGCGTCGCTCTTCTTTCCATCAAATCGCCAGCCCAGCAGCACGATAAGGAAGAAGCCGCCAATCCCGGCCAAAATCCATAGCATCTGCACGCTCCCTTGCTATGATCGGGCGCATTCGGCGCCCCAGCCAAATGAAGGAAGCGGGCGGAATTATTTAAAGCGAAAGGCCTGGTCAGAGTCTGAGCACATGGCGAAACTGGCGGCAGTCGACAAGCAGCAGCGCGAACGCGTCAGGCAGGGCCTGGTGAGTTACAAGAAGCTGCACGGAATTGGCGATACGATCCTTTGCGACCGGATCATTCATGTGCTGGGCGTGGATCAGTCGGCCGTGCCGCTATCGACGCTTCAACGCTTCATCCTCGGGAAATACCGGACTGACGATGTCATGGTTCGGCGCTATGGGCGCTTTCTCGCGTCGGTCGCGCCGCCGCCGGCCTCCGACGAGTTCGGTGCGGCGCTCGCGAAGTTCATTTTACCGGTATCGGTAGACGAAGGATGGAAGGCCGCTTTCCCCGGCGAGTACCACACCTTTTTCCACACCGGCAAGACACAGCACGGAGAGCCGGCGAAATTCGCGGCGGGGTGTTCGACGGTGCGGCTGGAGCAGGTGACAGACGCGGAATTCCTGCGTGCGACGGAATTCGTGATCGACCGCGAGGAGCAGGATGGAACACCGGCGGACGCACCATGGCTTGGAAACACCGGCGTATTCGCCCCGCTCGGGAACGACCGGTACCTCATGATCGTGAGGAGCTTCCTGGAAGTGCGACTCTGCACACTGCGAAAAGTGCTCGACGCGCCAATGACACTGCACGGTCATGCGGTACATGCGGACGGCATGTTTCCTCTCGCCGTCGAAATGCCTGGTGTGCCTAAGAAAGAGCCCGTGAGGGAATTCGTGATGACAGCGGTGAATGCGCAGAATGAAAAAGAATAAGCTTACGTGACCAGTCTTTGACTAGCGGGACTAAGCTCTAGTATATTCAGTGTTTCCTGCCTCGAATGCGGCTGTATGCGGGTCGTTAATTCCCCCGTAAATCTTGAAGCCGTAAAATGAATAGATAGGTCGTTAGTGTCGGATACAAGATGTGCGCGGTGGCCCCGCGCCATCTTGGCAAGGGGACTCGCTTGCGCGTCCCCGTTGCATCCCCCCGGCCATTGGCTGACGCGATCCGGTTGTGACCGGATCGCCGGAGAACGGCATCGAGCCGTTGTCAGCCAATCGCAGAGTTTCGCCGCTGCACTACGACCAAAGAGCCTTCGCGCCCTTTGGATTTCAGATCAGGACTTTCGCGTCCTGAACCACGACCGGTGTTTTCGGCACCGGCTTCGACCAAGGGAGACTTCGGCTCTCCCTGTGGAACCCATCGAC
Organism: Mesorhizobium sp. WSM4989; assembly: GCF_029625795.1. Lineage (NCBI taxonomy): Bacteria > Pseudomonadati > Pseudomonadota > Alphaproteobacteria > Hyphomicrobiales > Phyllobacteriaceae > Mesorhizobium > Mesorhizobium sp. WSM4989. The sequence continues at coordinate 42,068 of NZ_JARTVN010000002.1, forward strand.
CAGCGTTTGTCGCGCTGGACGGCGACCAACGCATTCGCCGTTGGATCACGACCAAGGAGGCGTCCTTGGATGCGTATAGGTGAAAGGAGATGGCCGGCAGCGGCAGTGAAAAGAGGCGGCGGCGGCATGTACGCAAGGCCCGCTTTACGGACGAAGAGGCCGCGCTCTTTGACGAACAGGCGCAGCGGGCCGGCGTCAGCGATGCCGAACTGATCCGCTACGCTGTGTTTGGCACGCCGCCGCTTCGGGCCAGCCGCCAGCCCGCCATCAACGAGAAAATCGCCGCGCAGCTTCTCGGCAAAATGGGGCAGCTTGCGAGCGTCCTGCGCGCATGCGCAAACGCCGCCGATCCGGATGAAATCGATCCCCGGATCGAAGCCGCCCATCGCGATATTGCCGAGATGCGCAACGTGCTGTTTCAGGCCCTTGGTCGAGAGCCATGATCCTGAAAGGCAGCCAGCGCGCGAACGGGGCCGACCTCGCCATCCACCTTATGAACTCGTACGATAACGAGTCCATCGAGGTCGCGGAGGTGTATGGAACGGTCGCGGGCGATCTGTACGGGGCCTTCGCGGAATTCGAAGCCGTGTCGCGCGGCACGAAAGCGAAGGAATATCTCTACAGCCTGTCCATCAGCCCGCCTTCGCCGCTTACGCGCGAGCAGTATTTCGAAGCGATTTCCACAATCGAGCACAGGCTCGGATTGCAGGGCCAGCCGCGCGCCGTCGTCTTCCATGTGAAGCAGGACGGCTATGGCAGAGCGCGCGAGCATTGCCACGTGGTCTGGTCGCGCATCGACATCGAGAATATGCGGGCGATCCATATGTCGCATGATCGCAGCCGGCTCATGGATTTGGCTTGCGAGCTTGGCCGGAAATTCGGCCTCGAATTGGCGCCTGGATTGCTTGCCTGGGAGGCGAAGCAGCAATTCGAAAAGGAAAAGTTAGAGGCCACGCTCGCCGAGAAGGCGCAGGCCGAGGAAACCGGCATCAGCCCCGAGCAGCGCCGTGCAAAAATCACCGCCGCCTACGAGGCTTCGGATACGCCCGAGGCCTTCCGCGCCGCGCTTGAGCAGAAGGGCTATGTGCTCGCAAAAGGCGACAAGCGCGGCCTGGTCGTCGTCGACAAATTCGGCAACCCGCACAGCCTCACTCGCTACCTGAAAGGTTTCAAGGCGAGCGAGGTGAAAAAGAAGCTCGCGTCTCTCCGCCCCGAGGAATTGCCCTCGGTCGATCAGGCCAGGGAAATAATGCGTCAGCGCACACAGGCGTATGACGACACGCAGCGGGAGCAGCAGGCGGAGCAGCGCGATCAGCGGGCCGAAGAGCGCCTTGAGAAGGAAAGGGCGCATGCGGAAAAGCTGGCAGCCCGCCGCCTGGAAATCCAGCAGGCCAAACAGGAGATGCTGACACGGCAGCAGGCGGAACGGCTTGCCCTCCATGCCGCGCAGAAGGCGGAGGCAGACGGACTGCTATTCCGGGTACGGCGCGCCGTTGCCGATCTGATCGGGCGGACGCCGGGGCTGCGGTCTGTTCTCAGCCACATCCAGCGGATGACCAGCCTCGATCCGGCGGAGCGGCACCGGCTGGAAAATGATGCACTCGCTCGCCGCCATGAGCGAGAAAAATTGGAATTCGAACGCAGGGAACGCTTTCAGGCCCGCATCGAAAAGCGGGAAACATTATCGCGTGAAAGGGCGCTGCGGCGCGAGAAGCAGCTGGCGCAGGATACGCGCCTGGAAAGGGAACGTACGGCGGAGCAGGCGCATACTGTTGAGAATAAGGCGAAGCAGGATTTCCACGACGCGGCGCGCGATGACGGGCTGTGGAAACGTAGGGAATTCGAGGACGGCGAGCTGAGTGACAGCTTCAATGATGCGGCGAGCCTGAAGAACGCGGACAGCTTCTCGGATGATGATGGCGAAAGCTACGCACCGGATTGGGCTGACGATGCCGACGACGATGGCGATGATGACGGGCCTAAATTCAAGCGGGAGCGCGGCCATAGCTACAAGCGAGACGACGATCCTTAGATACGGAAAATACTGCGGCTCCGATAATCATATACGCTACATGAAACAATTTTCATTTCCTATCTGTGATTTAAATTCGGATTGATGAATAATTCTTCCAAAAGCTTTCATTAAACTTTAAGTATCGACGGAATAAGTGAACAATTCAAAAAATATTAAATCTCACTCTGCGTTATCGATCTTGGGACATTTCTCTGTCGCATTCTGGAGCGCCGCGTTCTGGGGGTGCTTGGTTTGGTGGATAGGAATGGTTCTCGTAGGTGACGAACCCAAAACATCTCACGATCCGATGTATGTGCTGATCGCAGCAATCAGTTTTGGGCTGTATGGCACGGTGCTAGCTCTGTACTTTGCATTGCCAGCGTATGTTTTGGGCTATCTTGTTACCCTTGCGCTTTACCGCCGAAACATCACTCTGTTAGGGGTGTGGCTTGCAGCAGGCACGAGCGTCGCCGCGTTGGTGAATGTCGCAATCGTTGAGTGGGCCTGGGGACTATTCGTCCTCTACGCATTCTGTGGATTCATAGGCAGTTATTTCACCTGGCGGCAGCTCTTCCGTAACGCTGTGCAGCCTGTGGGACGCAAATCCCATCAATGGGGTCGAGATCCCCCGAGTCGATTATGGCGTGTCCGTCAACCTGTCGATTTACAATTCATGGACCCATGGGACCTCGGATATGGCACCAGCGACGATAGCAACATATCTACCAGAATCGATGCTGATTGGCATCGGACCCGATCTTAGAATAGTCGACGGTCAGGGAAATCGGCAGCCATTTCCGACAGCGGCGGCGTTCAGCTACTTTTTCCATGAGTTTGCCCATTACCTGCACAACATTTCCACTGTGAGCGGGATCGCGGCCTTCATCAACACGATCGAGCTATGGCGCTGCTTCCGCTCCACCGTTGGGGCTGCGGGGCATGGCGAAGGTTCAGCTCAACTTGGTCATGAGCATCAGGATCATCTACGCAGATTGATGGCCTACTTGATCGCTGCACGCCGAAACCACACGCCGACACTTTCTGAAATTTATTCGCCCCAATCTTTGGTTGTCTCAACCGTGAGAGCAGAGACCGAAGTTGGTGGTGCGGGTGAAAACTTGCTTACGACGCTCGTTTGTGATGCAAAAGTTGCCGACCGGGGCGGGCAGGCGGAGACCCTATCAATCCATCTAGGTACCCTCGAATTACTGGAAGGCGCAGCCTGGCTCCTTGAAAAGCGCACGGTCAGTGCGGTGAACCCGCAAGAGATCGCAAGCCCACCGCCAATCTTTCCGTATCACGTTGCTCAGGCAGTTGCTGAGTATGCGGCACCAGGCCTCAGTGAGGACGGAGTTCTTGCCTGCATCCTTGCATCACTACAAAGCTCCGATGCTCCTGCGGCATTTCAAGAGACGTTGGCGATTGCGCGGCAAGCCGTTCAGAAAGGGCAAGACCCGGTTCTAACTCTGCGTGCTCGTGCTCAGGTCGTGATCAAGGAAAACGAACAACAGCTGCGCTCAGCGTTTGGTGCCTTGGAAAAAGAGTTCAGCGGTAATGGCATAATGGCCGTAACTGTCCGGCAGATCATTGACACTGCGAGACTGGGATTCTCCAAGAGGCGCGCTGACCCGTTCTTCGAACTGGAAATCATCCGAAAGCTGGGCGACCGCAGTCTATCCATCGACGCCCTGCTAAGCGAAATGCCTTGCGCAGTCCTGCAGCGAAACAATGGACACCCGGACCAAGTTGGCCGCGATTTTCTGCTGTCCTTCCGCCCGAATGCGGAGACAGCCACTGCCGATCCCGAAAGTGGCCTACGGGTAATTCACAGCATATTCGATTACATCAATCGTCACCGGCGTACTGACGGTTTGCTCCCCACCCGAGAAGCTCGGACGGGACCTTGTCCGTTTTACACCTGCTGCGCGTTGCCGCTTCGGCAGGACCAGCCCGCGATCTGCGAAAAGACGCCGTGGGAAGCGGTAGATTGGCCTAGGTGGGATGAGAAAGCGGGTGGATGCTGGTATGCCACGGGGGTGCGCATTACGCGTCCTCCGACTTAGCCTTCGGCATCGACCGGAGCGGGATAGTCCTAATTCGATTCCAAGATTTGGCATCGAACCCGGTGGGACAGTAGGGCTGAATACCTCACAAGATCATGGGAATTCAGAGTGTCCCAGCCTGCGTGTAAGTGCCTGACATCACTCACTTGAAGCGGCCCGCCCCTGGGCAACATTCTCAACTAAGCCCCGGCGCATTGAATAGCAGGGCAAGACGGTTGCGAGCCCCCGCAACCAGCTTAACCTGCTTAATCAGGTCGGCCGTCCGGTTTTCCGGGCGGCCTTTTTCTTTGCCCGTAAGGGCAAGGTGGTTGCGCATCCCCGCAACCAATCCAAAAACGCCCGCCTCGTGCGGGCGTTTTTGTATCTGGCCATACTGGCCGGCTGATGTGAGCGGTCATCAGGCCCGCAAGCAGCGAACCGACGCCGCGCCGGCAGACAAGCCAAATCCTGTCCCCCACACCAATCCACGGCCCGCCAACGCAGGCCGTTTGCGTTTGCGGCCCTACATTGCCCTCAAGCTCGACTCGACTTTTTGCTGCGATGGTCGCCCGGGCGTGCGTCGTCGGAACGATGCTCGAGGAGGAGAGCTTCGCCGTGCGCGTGGAAAGCACCACCGGGGCCTTCGTGGAGCCGGCGGTGCCGAAGTCGGCCTGATGGTGCAAAGCTTGCAAAGCTGAAGAGGCCAACCTCACCAAAGCGGTCGAAACGGCGCTGGCCTTGGCGGCTATAACGCGGCATTGCCGGACGCGTTTCGCGCATCGACGCTACCAGTTCATGTGCTGGCAGTGGGCCGCGTGTCGCAATGGGGCCCGCTCGCGGCGCCGACCGGTCATGAACCGGCGGCGACGTCCATGCGTTGTGTCTCAGCCGGGTGAGTTTGGAACAGCGAAGGAGTCGGAAATGACCACGCATCCCAGCACCAATCGCTTGTCCGCACAGGAGCTGCACGACATCGATGCCTACTGGCGTGCCGCCAACTACCTGACCGTCGGGCAGATCTATCTGCTCGACAATCCGCTGCTTCGCGAGCCGCTTCGGCTGGCGCACGTCAAGCCCAGGCTGCTTGGGCATTGGGGAACCTCGCCGGGCCTCAGCTTCATATACGCGCATCTCAACCGCGCGATCAGACTTCGCGATGTCAACGTCATTTACATCTGCGGCCCCGGCCATGGCGGACCGGCCATGGTTGCAAACAGCTATCTCGAAGGCACCTATAGCGAGATCAATCCGGATATTTCCCTCGAAGAGGCCGGAATGAGGACGCTCTTCCGGCAGTTTTCCTTTCCGGGAGGCATCCCGAGCCATGCCGCTCCCGATGTGCCCGGGTCGATCCATGAAGGCGGCGAGCTCGGCTACGCGCTTTCGCATGCCTTTGGCGCGGCCTTCGACAACCCGGATCTTATCGTCGCGTGCGTCGTCGGCGACGGCGAGGCGGAAACCGGCCCGCTCGCCACATCCTGGCACTGTAACAAGTTCCTCAACCCGGCGCAGGACGGCGCGGTGCTGCCGATCCTCCATCTCAACGGCTATAAGATCGCCAGTCCCACCATTCTCGCCCGCATCTCTGACGAAGAATTGCGGGCGCTATTCGTCGGCTATGGCTACGAACCGCTGTTCGTCGAGGGTGACGATCCGCCCCTGATGCATGAGCGGATGGCCGTCGTACTCGACGATGCGCTGGACCGCATCCAGGCAATTCAGCAGGCGGCGCGCAGCGGCGGAGAGACTGCCGACGGCCGGCCGAAATGGCCGATGATCATCCTTAGAAGCCCGAAGGGCTGGACAGGCCCCAAGGAGGTCGACGGGCTGAAGACCGAAGGATTCTGGCGCGCGCATCAGGTTCCGCTCTCCGGTCTCGCCGAAAACCCTGCGCATCTGAAGATGCTCGAGGAGTGGCTGAGAAGTTATCGGCCCGAAGAGCTTTTCGATGCCGAGGGCGCGCCAGTGGCCATGATCCGCGCCACTGCCCCGCAAGGCGGCAGACGCATGAGCGCCAATCCGCATGCCAATGGCGGCCTGCTGCGCCGCTCCCTCCAACTGCCAAGCCTGCAAGAGCATGCCGTATCTGTCCAGCAGCCCGGCGGCGTGAAAGCAGAGTCGACCCGTGTGATGGGCGGTTTCCTGCGCGACGTCATGGCATTGAACCAAAGCGCCAAAAACTTCCGCATTGTCGGTCCCGACGAGACGGCTTCGAACCGGCTGCAGGACGTCTTCGAGGTGACCGAGCGCGCCTGGATGGAAAAGATTCTGCCCGAAGATGTGCATCTCGGCCGCGAAGGCAGGGTTCTGGAAATCCTGTCCGAGCATACCTGTCAGGGCTGGCTGGAAGGCTATCTGCTTACCGGCCGGCACGGCCTGTTCTCCTGCTACGAGGCCTTCACGCACATTGTCGATTCCATGTTTAACCAGCATGCGAAATGGCTGGATGCCTGCGGCAAGCTGCCGTGGCGGCGGCCGATTGCGTCCTTGAACTATTTGTTGTCGAGCCATGTCTGGCAGCAGGAGCACAATGGCTTCAGCCATCAGGATCCGGGCTTCATCGATGTCGCCTTGAACAAGAAGGCGGACATCGTGCGCGTCTATCTGCCGGCGGATGCCAACAGCCTGCTTTGCGTGACGGATCATGTGCTTCGGACATGGAACCGCATCAACGTGATCGTCGCCGGCAAAGCCAATTCGTGGCAGTGGCTGTCGATCACCGAGGCGAAAGTCCACTGCAAGGCCGGTATCGGCATATGGGAGTGGGCGTCGACCGACGGCGGGGCAGAGCCGGATGTGGTGATGGCCTGCGCCGGCGACGTGCCGACGCTCGAGACGCTGGCCGCGGTCCAAATTCTGAAACGCCACGTTCCCGGCCTCAAGGTGCGGGTGGTCAACATAGTCGACCTGATGACTTTGCAGCCCAAGGAACACCACCCGCACGGCCTGTCGGATCGTGAATTCGACGCGTTTTTCACGGCCGATAAGCCAGTCATCTTCGCGTATCACGGCTATCCATGGACCATCCATCGCCTGACTTACCGGCGGACCAACCACGACAACATCCACGTGCGCGGCTACAATGAGGAAGGGACGACGACGACGCCCTTCGACATGACCGTCCTCAATGGCCTCGACCGCTATCATCTCGTCTTGGGCGTGCTCGACCGCATTCCCGACCCGGCCGGCGCGCATATCCGGCTGAAGCAGGCGATGGAAGGCAAGCTGATCGAGCACCGGGCCTATATCCGCGAGCATGGGCAGGACATGCCCGAGGTCCTCGGCTGGAAATGGGAGCAGTAGTCGATGCCGAAGCGCCAGGCCAAATGGACGAGCGCACGATTGGCCGGGACCGGCCGACCATGACCGATGCCATTCTCGTCCTCAACGGCGGCTCCTCAAGCCTGAAGTTCGCCGTGTTTCAGCAGCAAGACGAGCTTCACCTGCTGGTGCGCGGCAGCGTGTCGTCGATCGGACATCATCCACGATTGCATGTCGCGCCCTCAGAATTGTCACGCGAAATCGACAGGAGCCTGGGGGACGAACCGATCGGGATAGCAAAGGCGTTCGAGGCCATAGTTTCCTATCTCGAGGATCACGCTCTTTTGCGCCGGATCGGCACGGTCGGGCACCGCATCGTCCATGGCGGGCAAGAACTTACCCAAGCGACCTTGCTCGACGAGCGCACGCTCGACGCGCTGCATAGGCTTGAGCCGCTCGCACCGATCCATCAGGCGATCAACCTGGAGATCGTCCAACTGGCCGGTCGGCTTTTGCCCGAAGCCAAGCAGGTCGGCTGCTTCGATACGGCCTTTCACACGGCGCGGCCGGAGCTTGCCAGGCTCTATGGCTTGCCGCGAGAGATGTCGGAACAGGGCATCGTCTCCTACGGCTTCCACGGGCTCTCCTACAGGCACATCGTAGCGAAGCTCCGCGAGCGCTACGGCGACGCTGCCGGTGGCCGAACGATTGCCGCCCATCTCGGCAGCGGCGCGAGCCTGTGTGCGATGAAGGCAGGAGTAAGCCTCGCCACGACCATGGGTTTTTCGACGCTTGATGGCCTCGTCATGAGCACCCGTTGCGGCGCCATCGATCCTGGCGTGATCCTGCACCTTTTGCAGGAGCGCAAGCTGTCGGCCGACCGAGTGACCGAATTGCTCTACGAGCAGTCCGGCCTGCTGGGCGTATCCGGCATTTCCGGAGACATGCAGGCGCTGCTTGGGTCGAAAGACCCGGCGGCGGCGCGTGCCGTCGCGCTCTTCGTCTATCGCGCCGGACGTGAGATCGGATCGCTCGCGGCCGCGCTTGGAGGCCTCGACACGCTCGTGTTCACCGCCGGCATCGGCGAAAATGCATGGCAGATCCGGCAAGAGATCTGCGAGGCTGCTGCCTGGCTTGGTGTCGTGGTCGACCATGGTTTAAATCGCAGCGGCGAAGCGCTGGTCAGCGCGCGAGAGTCCAGCGTCGATGTTCTTGTCATTCCGGCCGACGAGGAACGTGCCGTGGCCACGCAGCTCCTCGACTTCGACACGGTCTGATCTCCCGCGGCAGGATCGCAGGGATCAGCTCGGTAACTGGCGCAGAGCTTCCGCTGAACCAGGACGAGCGTCGGGCGATCGGGCGTCGCGCGGGCCGTTTTCGTTCGCGTCACTTTCCCTTCAAGCTCGACTCGGCGATGGTCAGCCCGGCGCCTCGCTGCCCTATATCCGGCCGCGCGGCCAAATGCATAAGGAGCGGAAGATGCGGCAGGCACTGATCGTATGGGGCGGCTGGGAAGGGCATGAACCCGAAGCCGGGGCGCGCCTCCTCAAAGCGATGCTTGACGAGGAAGGCTTTGCCGTGCGCTTGGAAAATACGACCGCGGTGTTCGCCGACCCGGCGATCGCCGACCTCAGCCTGATCGTGCCGATCTACACCATGTCCAAGCTCGCCAAGGCCGAAGAGGCGAACCTCACCAAAGCGGTCGAAAACGGCGTCGGCCTCGGCGGCTATCACGGCGGCATGGGCGACGCGTTTCGCGAATCGACGGACTACCAGTTCATGTGCGGCGGCCAGTGGGTTGCCCATCCCGGCAACATCATCGACTATCGTGTGAATATCGTGCGGCGCGACGACCCGATCGTGGCAGGCATCGACGATTTCCAATACCGCTCCGAGCAATGTTACATGCATGTCGATCCATCGAACGACGTGCTGGCGACCACCACCTTCTCGGGCGAGCACGCGCCGTGGATCGCCGGCGTTGTCATGCCCGTGGTTTGGAGGCGCAGGCACGGCAAAGGGCGGGTGTTCTATTCGTCGCTCGGCCACGCGGCCAAGGAATTCGAGGTGCCGCAGATGCGCACCATCCTGCGCCGCGGACTTGTGTGGGCGGCGCGCTGAGCGCGCCCGTCGGTGCGGGCTGACGCCGGTGGCGGCCGGATTTCCCGAACCGAAAGCATCACCGACCCGCTCCTATGATCATGACAGATCGTATGAATGAGTGATTTACATAAGACGTAAGCTTTCATACAACTGCCGGCAGCAACTTGCTCTATCGGGAGAGGATTGCGTGGAAAATATCGTTCCTTCGGACGCAACCGGGTGGATGCCTTCGGTCGACCAGGGCGGCGCAAGCGTGCACAACGCCGTCGTCAGCGTGCTGGGCAGCCGCATCCTGGGCGGCGACTATGCTCCCGGTGCAGCCTTGCCGCGCGAGGAGGAGCTCTGCGCCATGCTGGGCGTCAGCCGCACCTCGGTTCGGGAAGCGGTCAAGGTGCTGTCGGCGAAAGGTCTTGTCGAGGCCAGGCGGCGGGCGGGCGTGCGCGTGCTGCCGCGCGACAGCTGGCGCCTGCTCGACCCGGTGGTGCTCGGCTGGCACCCTTCCATCCAGGATGACGAGGAGCTGGTTTCCGGCCTGCTCGAGGCGCGCCGCATCTTTGAGCCGGCGGCGGCCGAGCTTGCGGCAAGGCGCGCCAGCGCCGCCGATCTCGCCGAAATCGAACGCGCGGTCGTCGGCATGCGCGACAATATCCCGGGCGACCTCAACGCGGTCTGCCAGGCGGACCTTGCCTTCCACAAGGGCGTCATCGCCGCCAGCCATAATGTCGTGCTCAAGGGGCTGGTTGGCATGCTGGAAGCTGCCCTGCGCGCCACTTTCCTGGTCACCAATCCGTTGATGGAGGCGCAATCGCGCGCGCTGTCGGCGCATGTCGCGGTGCTGGAGGCGATCCGCGTCCGCGATACCGCCGGCGCCCGCGGCGCCATGGACAGGCTGCTTGACATCGCCGCCGACGATCTTCACGCCAGAGGGTGACGTTTCCGGCTTGACGCCATTTTTTATCATATGATATTGCAATTTCATATGATCTAATTAGCGTCATGGGAGGTGTTGCGCTTGAGGATCGTGGCCATCACCACGCGCGTCGTGAACGCGGATATGCGCAACTGGGTGTTCGTGCGTGTCGAGACCGACCAGCCGGGCCTCTACGGTTGGGGCGAGGCGACGCTGGAATGGAAGACCCAGGCCGTCGTCGGCGCCGTCAATGACCTCGCGCCGCTTCTGGTCGGCCGCGACCCGCGCGACATCGAGCAGGCGGTGCGCATCCTCAAAAAGCACTCGTTCTGGCGGCTCGGCGTCATCGGCATGTCGGCGGTTTCCGGCATCGAGCTGGCGCTCTGGGACATTTTTGGCAAATGGCTCGATCAGCCGGTCTGGCGCTTGCTCGGCGGCAAGGTGCGCGACCGGGTCAAGGTCTACACGCATCTCGGCCTCGGCGACATGCGCGCCGTCTACGAAACGTTGGAGACCGAGCCGTTGGTGCGGCGCGCCTCCGAAGTGGTTGCCACGGGCTATCGCGCGCTGAAGGCCGTCTTCATCCCCTACAGCCACTATCATGCGCCGCTCGTCGAGGTCGACAAGGTCGGCCGCCTAATGGAGGCGCTGCGCAAGACAGTCGGTCCCGAAGTCGAGATCATGGTCGATTTCCACGGCCGTCCCGCCTCGGCCTCCACCGCGCTCGCCTATATCGACGCGCTTGCGCCCTACCGACCGATGTTCGTCGAAGAGCCGCTGCCGCCGGGCGAGACCGGCGCGCTGGCGCAGCTCGTCGCCAAATCGCGCGTGCCGATCGCCACCGGCGAGCGGCTGATCGATCGTCCCGAATTCGACGACCTTTTCCGGGCAAGGGCGGTCGACATCGTGCAGCCGGACATCTGCCACTGCGGCGGCCTGCTCGAGGCGAAGAAAATCGCCGCCATGGCCGAGGCGGTCTCGGTCGGTGTGGCGCCGCACAATCCGCTCGGTCCGATCGCCGGCGCGGCGGCGCTGCATTTCGCGGTCTCCACGCCCAATCACCTGATCCAGGAAGAGATGGTCGGTGCCGTGCCCTGGTATTTCGAGGTGGTGAAGGGGCCGATCCGCATGATCGACGGCTGCTGGCAGGTGCCGGATGCGCCCGGGCTCGGCGTCGAGGTCGACGAAGCGGTCGCCGACCGGCATCCCTACAGGCCGGAGGTCATGCACACCACCAATGCCGTCCTTGCCGACGGCACCATCGTGGACTGGTGACCATGGCCGGGCGACTGAAGGACAAGGTGGTGATTGTCACCGGCGCCGGGCGCGGCATCGGCGAGGCGACGGCGCGCGCGATGGCCGCCGAGGGTGCGGCCATCGTCGTGGCCGAAAAGGATGCGCTCAGCGGAAAGAGCGTTGCCGCGTCGCTGGTCGAAGCCGGCGCTCGGGCGCTGTTCGTGGAGACCGACGTCGCCGATATCGCATCCTGCAAAGCGATGGCCGAGCAAGCGCTTGCCACCTTCGGCCGCATCGACGTGCTGGTCGCCAATGCCGGCATCAACGTTTTCCACGAGCCGCTGGAAACCACGGAAGAGGAATGGCGGCGCTGCTTTGCCGTCGATCTCGACGGGGTGTGGTATTCGGCGCGCCCCGTGCTGCCGGCGATGCGGGCTCAGACGCAGGGTTCGATCGTGGCGATCGCTTCGTGCCATTCTTTCGCGATCATCCCCTCGACCTTTCCCTATCCGGTTGCCAAGCACGGACTGCTCGGCCTGGTACGATCGCTCGGCGTTCAATACGCGGCCGAAGGTGTTCGCGTGAACGCGATCGCACCCGGCTACATCGAGACGCAGATCGCGGTCGACTACTGGAACACCTTTCCTGATCCGCAGGCGGAGCGCCAGCGCACCTACGACCTGCACCCGCCGCGCCGCATCGGGCGGCCGGAGGAGGTGGCGATGACTGCCGTCTTCCTCGGCTCCGACGAGGCCCCGTTCATCAACGCGGCCTGCATCGTCATCGATGGCGGGCGCTCGGTTCTCTACCACGAATGAGGTTTCGCACCGGCGGCCGGTCGCCGGAAACGTCTTCAAGCAAAAAGGACTCCCGCCGGCCGGGATCGATATTGAGGAGGAAACCATGAAACGCATGATCAGGACGTGGCTTGCTGTGGCCGCGACCGCAGCCGTCGCGCTGACGGTCCATGGCGCCGGCGCGCAGGACAAGATGAAGTTCGGCTATATCAACAAGATGGGCGACCATCCCTGGTTCGTCCGCGAGGTGAAGGGTGCCAAGGACAAGGCCGCCGAGCTCGGCGTCGACCTGCTTGTCCAGGACGTTCAGTTCGACGCCAACCTCGCCGTCACCACCTTCGACACCTATGTCGGCGACGGCGTCAAGGGCATCGCCGTGGTGGTGCCGGACCGCTCGCTCGGCCCGGTCGTCGCCGACAAAGCAAAGGCCGCCAAGATCGGCCTGATTGCTGTCGACGACGACATCGCCTTCGCCGACGGCACGCCGGTCGCCTATGTCGGCATGAACGCGCTCAACATCGGCAAGCAGGTCGGCGGCGAGATTGCCCGCATCGTCAAGGCCGAAGGCTGGGACAAGGACCTCTCCAAGGTGCGCGTGGGCTCGATCGAGGACCAGAAGGCCGACACCTGCATGCGCCGCAACAAGGGCGCGGAGGAAGCGCTGGTCGCAGCGATCCCGGAGATCAAGTCGCGCATCGTCTCGATTCCCTATGACAACACGATGGTTAACTCGATCGATGTCGTGTCGACGACGCTGACAGCCAATCCGGACGCCGAGAAGTGGATCTTCTACTCCTGCAATGACGACGGCGTGCTTGGCGGCGTGCGCGCCACGGAGAATGCCGGCATGAAGCCGGAGAACGTCATCGGCATCGGCATCGACGGTTCCCGCTCCTGCGAGGCCTTCGGTTCCGGCAAGCCGACGGGCTTCCGCGGCACGATGTGGCTGGACAGCGCCAAGCACGGCGCCGCCGCTATCCAGGCGCTCTACGACCAAGCTACCGGCAAGGAGATGCAGAAGGACTATTTCCAGGACGCCACGCTGATCAGCGGCGAGAACTTCGCCAAGTTCAAGGACACTCTCGGTTGCAAGTCCTAGGCTCCCTTTCGGGCTCGGGGCGGATGGCCTTTGGGCGGGCGGCTTCAAAGGGAGTCTCCCGCCCATGACCGTGCCCGTCGTTGCCGTCGAAGGCGTCAGCAAGCGCTTCGGCGCCGTGCAGGCGCTGCGCGACGTGTCGGTCGCTTTCAACGTCGGCGAGATCACCGCGCTGATCGGCGAGAACGGCGCCGGCAAGTCGACGCTGATGCGCGTGCTGGAGGGCGAGCATCGGCCGGATAGTGGCCGGGTCCTGGTCGACGGGCAGCCGGTGCAGCTCAGCTCGCCGCGCGCCGCACACGGCTCGGGCATCCGCGTCATCCACCAGGAGCCGGAGATCATCCCGGAGCTTACGGTGGCGGAAAACATCTTCATCGGCGACATCAAGGCGCGGGGCGCAATTTTTCTCGACCGCGCTGATCTCGAAAGACGCAGTCTCGACCTGTTGCGCACCTTTGGCGTGGTCGACGTGCTTTCGCCCGGGCAGCGCTGCCATGGCCTGAGCCCGGCGCTCAGGCAGCTGATCGAAATCATGCGCGCGCTGCGGCCGGGCGCGCGGCTGCTTGCCTTCGACGAGCCGACCTCGTCTTTGACGGAGGACGAGGCGCAACGGCTGTTCCGCGTCATCCGGCGCCTGAAGGCCGACGGCGTCGCGGTGATCTACATCTCGCACCGGCTGCGCGAGATCATCGAGCTTGCCGATCGGTGCGTGGTGATGCGCGACGGCAGCCGCGTCGCCGACGAACCAATCGCGGCGCTCGACGAGCAGCGCATGGTGCGGCTGATGGTCGGCAGGCCGGTAAGCGACCTGTTCAACCGAAAAGTGCGCGCGCTCGGGCCGGTCCGGCTGGCGCTCGAAGGCGTCACGACACGCCGCGTCGACGGGATCAGCTTCGAGGTCAGGGCAGGCGAGATCGTCGGCCTGGGCGGATTGGTCGGCGCGGGACGGACGGAAGTCGCGCGCGCCGTCGTCGGCCTCGATCCACTGCTCTCCGGGCGGATGGCCGTCGGCGGCCGGCCTTACAGGCCGCGCGAGCCGGCGGATGCGGTTGCCGCCGGAATCGGGCTGGTGCCGGAGGACCGCAAGCAGGAGGCCTTGCTTTTGATGCAGGCGGTGCGCGACAATGTCAGCCTCGTGGTACCCGACAAGGTGTCGCGCTACGGCTTCTTCAGCCGCAGGCGCGAGCGCGCGCTGGTCGCCCGCCATGTCGCCGAGCTCCGGGTCAAGACGCCGTCGATCGAGCAGGCCGTCGGGAAATTGTCCGGCGGCAACCAGCAGAAAGTCGTCTTCGCGCGCTGGCAGGCACGGGGGCCGGCGGTCCTGATCCTCGACGAGCCGACGCGCGGCATCGATGTCGGCGCCAAGGCGGAGATCTACAGGCTCATCGAAAGCCTGGCCGACCAGGGCCTCGCCATCCTGCTCATCTCCTCGGAGATGCCGGAGCTGCTCGGCCTTGCCGACCGCATCCTGGTCATGCAGAGCGGCAGCATCAGCGGCGAGCTGCCGTGGCAAGAGGCGAGCGAGGAGGCGGTGCTGGCACTGGCCATGCGCTCGGACAAGAAAGCAATCGAAAGGAGGGTGTCGTGACCGATACCGCGACCGCCGGACGCGAGCGCGCGCCGGCCAGCCTGTTTGGCCGCATCGGCGCGCAAAACATCAGCCTGCTGATCGCTCTGGTCGTGCTGCTGGCGATCTTTGGCGTGTTGAGGCCGGACGTCTTCTTCACGCCGCGCAACCTGATCAACATAGGCCTCGCGGTCACCATTCTCGGCATCCTGGCAATGGCGCAGACCGTCGTCATCGTATCGGGCGGGCTCGACATATCGGTCGGGTCGATCGTCGGCCTGAGCACGATGGTGCTGGCCGTCGCCGCCCAGGAAACCGGCTCGATCCCCGCCGGCATCCTCGCCGGCCTGCTCGCCGGATTGCTGGCAGGCGCAGTCAACGGGCTGATCATCGTCTACGGGCCGGTCAATGCGGTGATCGCGACGCTTGGCACGATGTCGGCCTTCCGCGGCCTCGCCTATCTGATGAACAACGGCAATTCCATACCGATCACCGGCGACAGCCTGCGCGCGCTGGGCATCGGCACGCTGTCCGGGCTGCCCTTCGCCATCTGGCTGCTGATCGCGGCGATGGCGGCTTTCATCGTTTTCACCCGTGAGACGGTCGTCGGCCGCAACATCTACGCGCTCGGCGGCAATCCGACGGTGGCGCGGCTCGCCGGCATCCCGATCCGCCGCTACCAGATCTCGATCTATGCGATGAGCGGCTTCGCCGCGGCGGTGGCGGGTCTGGTGCTCGCCAGCCGCACCATGTCCGGACAGCCCGCCTCCGGCAGCCAGGGGCTGGAGCTCGAGGCTATCACCGCCGCGATCCTCGGCGGCTGCGCGCTGCAGGGCGGCAAGGGCACGATCATCGGCGCCATGTTAGGGGTGCTGATCATCGGCGTCCTCAACAACGGCATGATCCTGACCTCCGTGCCGACCTTCTACCAGCTGCTCGCCAAGGGCGCGCTTTTGATCCTGGCGGTCATCGTGCAAGAGCGCCAGCGGGCCCGGTCGGGAGAATAGCCCCGCGCGGGGTTAGACGCTTTCGAGATAGGTCTCGATCTCGAAGTCGCTGACATTGAGCGCGAAGGTGTTCAGCTCCTGGCGCTTGCAGGCGATGAAAGCGTCGCGCAGCACGGCCGGGAAGATTTCGGCGACGCGCTTGCCGGTCTCGAAGGCGGCGATCGCCGAGGCCCAGTCAGGCGGCAGCTTGGCAAGCGTCAGGCCCTGTCCCTCGCCGCCGGTCGGCTCGCCGGGCGACAGCTGCCGCTCGATGCCCATTAGCGCGGCACCCAGGATCGCCGCCAGCACCAGATAGGGATTGGCGTCGGCCCCGGAAACGCGATGCTCGATGCGGCGCGCGGCAGACGGGCCGCCTGGAATGCGGATCGCCACCATGCGGTTTTCGTAGCCCCAGGCGACAGCCGTCGGCGCATAGGACCGTGGCCGCAGCCGGCGATAAGAATTGAAATGCGGCGCGAACACCAGCGTGCTTTCGGCCATGGCCGCGAGCAGGCCGCCGACGGCGTGGCGCATGGTGTCGGAGCCCTGGTCGCTGCCGTCGTCGAAGATGTTGCGGCCGTCCTTGTCGAGCACGCTGAAATGAACATGGAAACCGTTGCCGGCGCGCTCGCCATAGGGCTTGGCCATGAAGCAGGCGGCAAAGCCGTGCTTGCGCGCGATGCCCTTGACCGTGCGCTTGAAAAGCACGGCGTCGTCCGCGGCGCGCAAGGCATCCGGAACGTGGTTGAGGTTGATCTCGAACTGGCCGACGCCGTTCTCGGCGATCGCCGTATCGACCGGAATGCCCTGCATGCGGCAGGCTTCGTAGATGTCGTGGATGAAGCCTTCGAAATCGTCGATTTCGTCGATCGAAAGCGCCGCATCGGAATCGAGACGCCGGCCGGTGACCGGCGAGACAGGACCGACCGGACGCTGCGATGTCGGATCGACGAGATAGAATTCAAGCTCGGTCGCGGTAACCGGCGTCAGACCAAGCGCTGCGTAGCGGTCGAGGATGCGGGCGAGCGCGCGGCGCGGATCGCCGAGATAGGGTGCGCCGGCCTCGTCGGCGAGCCACAGGGGCAAAAGCGCCGTCGGATGCGCCGTCCAGTTGACGGGCAGGATGCCGCGTCCGGTCCAATGGCAAAGCCCGTCGGCGTCACCGGTCGAGAAAACCTGGGCGTTGCCTTCGATGTCCTCTCCCCAGATGTCGAGCCCGATCAGCGAATAAGGCATGCGCAGCTTGCCTTCGAGCGCCTTGCGCGCCTGCTCGACCGGGATGCGCTTGCCGCGCATGATGCCGTTCAGGTCGCACACCGCGGCCCGCAGGCTCTGGATGTCGCTTCTGCTTTCAAGCCAGTTCAAAACGTCCGCAATTGCATCGCCCAATTTCCAGCCCCTGTTCTTTCGGAGGTGCTGCAGCCGTTCCGGCTACGATATCCATTCTACAGCTTGTGAGTTTATGAAGGTCGCCACGGATGGTTCCAGGCGATGTTCCTTCATTTTTTCAATTCACTAGCTGGGATATCGGGCGGCATTTTGGGTCCATAGCTGCGATCTGCGATCGCAACATAGCTGGCCGCTAGGGGAAAGCCAAGGGGGCATTTGCGCGGTCAACGGTGATCTGGCTGCCAGTATCGTGATGGCCGAGGGCAATCCCTCGATCTACGCTGAGGCACTAGTGCCGCAATTCAGGAAACTTGATCTGTTTGAGAATGTGCGTCGCGCCCTCGTCGATGTCGCGCACGATGGCCGCGCGGGCTCGTTCGCCGTCCTGGACCTCGATCGCCGCCACGACCTCTTCATGATAGTCGATGCCGAGAATGCCGGCGAGGTCGTCCTCGAAGCCGATGCGCAGGTTGCGGAGGAAGGGGCCCACCTGCATCCACACGGTCTCGATCAGGAAGATCATCTGCTCGTTGCCGCAGTGGCGGTAGATCGAGAATTTGAAGTCGTGATTCTTGCGCAGGTAATCGTCGATGTCGCCGCTGCGGGCGGCCTGGGTGAGCTCTGTGCAATGTCGGCGGATGGCGCGCAGATTGTTGCCATTGATGAGGCCGGTGGCGAGCTCAGTGGCCGTGCCTTCCAGGACCATGCGCACGTCGGTGAGCTGCTGGAAACGGTCGGCCGAAATCATCGGCACCTCGACGCTTCCGTTCGGCATCGGGCTCAGCGCCCTGAGCGCCTGCAGCCGCATGAAGGCGCTGCGCACCGGCATGTCGCTGGTGCCGAGCTCCTTGGCGAGCTTCCGCGAGGTCAGCTTCTGGCCGGGCTGGAGCTGACCCGACATCAGCGCCCGCACCAGTTCCAGATAGACTTTCTCATGCAGCGGTACTGTGTCGAGGGCAGTCAGTCCGAATTGTGTTTTGTCGGCCATTGGCTATGCGCTACTTCGTCCGTCCCTGAAATCTGTTTAGCCGCTCTGTCCGCAACCGGAGACTTGGCCGGCGGCCCTCGATCCGCACGATAGACGGTTAAGGCGCGGCGCCGCAAGTGAGGCAGGGGCGGCCTCCTGACTGGCCCGAACGGCGCCCTCGGCATGCGTGCCGTGGAGCGGTTCCATTTGGCTGGAGACGCGCTATCCGATGCGCGCGTCGATGATCTCGACGAAGCGCGCGAAGAGGCCGGCCTGCGACCTGATCTTGAGCTTGCGATAGATGTTGCGGCGATGGACCTTCACGGTCCCTGGGACGATCCTGAGCGCCCTGGCGATCGATTCCGTCGAGTGACCCTGGAGCACCAGGTCGACGACCTGTTTCTCGCGCGAGGTCAGCGACAGGCTCTTCCAGATGTGGGCGCGATCCAGCTCATTGGTCACCGCCGCGGCTTCGCCCGGCGGCGCAACCGTGGTCTCTTCGGCAGGCAAGGCTGGCCAGCGCTGTCGGCAGAAGCCGACCACCGCGGGAGCCATGTCGCGCAACAGCCTAGCGTCGGCTGTTCCGAACGGCCCCGAGGCGCGCAGCCGCATCAGCGACAGCACCAGCGCATCCTTGCCGGCCAGCGGAACGAAGAAGCCGACCTCCTCGGCGAGCCGGGTCTGGCTGTAGTACGAGCGGTAGTACTCGCTGGCATAGAAGCGGTCCGGCGCCAACTCGCGCATGCGCCAGAAGCCTTCCCTGCGCTCGACCGCGGCGTGATGGAAGGGGTCGAGCAGATAGGGCCCTTCCTGATAGAGCGCGACGAAGATGTGGCTTTCGGCCGGCGAGAAGGTCTCGAACAGAAGCGGCGGCCGCGCAGCACCCCGATAGCCGAAGACGACGCAGTGATCGAAGCGGACATGCCCGCGCAGCCAGCCGACGATCGCCTTGCCGAAATGATCGCCGGTCTCGCGCGCCGCGGCAATCACGGCGCCGAGCGCGTTGTAGTCGTCGCTGCGGGAGGCGCTCAATTCATACCCCTCGAAATGCTAAAATCAATTAAATATACCACCCGCGAGGTATATACTAGGCGCCATTGGCTCTGCTAGCTTTGCAAAGATTGCCTCACGCTGTCGCTGGAGCCCGTGGCTTGACTGCAGTGCCCGATATCGAGTTTCGCGCGGTCACCAAGCGCTACGGCGCCGTCACGGCGGTCAGCGGCATCGACCTTGCCATCCCGCCCGCGGCCTTCGTCGCCCTGCTCGGACCATCCGGCTGCGGCAAGACGACATGCCTGCGCATGATCGGCGGCTTCGAGCAGCCGAGCGAGGGCCAGGTGCTGATCCGCGGCCGCGACATGGCCGGAACGCCGCCTTACCGGCGTCCGGTCAACATGGTGTTCCAGCAGTACGCGCTGTTTCCGCATCTCGATGTCGAGGAGAACATCTCCTACGGACTGCGCCAGGCAAGGCCGCGTCTGTCGTCGCGCGAGATCAGCCTGAAGGCAGGTGAGGCGTTGGCCATGGTGCAGCTTGCGGGCTACGGACGCCGCAAGATTCACGAGCTTTCCGGCGGCCAGCAGCAGCGCGTCGCGCTCGCCCGGGCGCTGGTCAACAAGCCTGCGGTGCTGCTGCTCGACGAGCCCCTGGCGGCGCTCGACAAGAAGCTGCGCACAGACATGCAGATCGAGCTGCAGAACCTGCAGCGCGAAATCGGCATCACCTTCGTTCTGGTCACCCACGACCAGGAGGAGGCGCTGTCGATGAGCGACTTCGTGTGCGTCATGAATGGCGGCCGCGTGGTGCAACTCGGCCAGCCGAGCGAGATCTATGACGAGCCGGCCGATCTGTTCGTTGCCGATTTCGTCGGCAAGACGAATCTGCTCAGCGGCAAGGTGGCCGGGCTCTCCGGCGACCTCGTCGATGTGGCGCTCGCCGACGGCACGGTGATTTCGGCGCGCAAGCGGGTACCGCTCAGCCGGGGCGAGGCCGTATCCGTCAGCCTTCGGCCGGAATCGCTCAGCCTCTCGGCGCCCGGAGGCGGCGGTCTCAAGGGCATTGTCCGTAACCGCATCTTTCTTGGCTCGACCGCGGAATACGCGATCGAAGTGCAGGGCATTGGATCATTGCTTACCAAGGCCGATCACGTGACTGGCCGGGGCAACCTTTTCAAGCCGGGCGAACCCGTCGCCATCGGCTTCGCCGCCGGAGCGCCGCTGGCGTTTCCGCAACCTAAGAACAACGGGACCAACCAGAGGGAAGACCAACATGTCAAAATCCTATCGTGACGGACTGCCGATAAGCCCCGAAAAATTCGTCGACCAATTGATGCGCCTGAAGCGCGGCTCGATCAGCCGGCGCGACTTCCTCGGCCTCACCGGCCTCGGTGTCGCGACCGCGGTGATGGCGCGCGAGCTCGGCATCAGGCCGACACCGGCCTTTGCTGCCGAGAACCTCGGCGACCGCATGTCTATCGCCACCTGGCCGAACTATCACGACCCGCAGACCTTCGAGAACTTCAAGGCCGAGACGGGCGTGGCCGTCGAGGTCAACGTCTTCGGTTCGAACGAAGAGATGCTGGCCAAGCTGCAGGCCGGCGGCTCGGGCTGGAGCCTGTTCGTGCCGACCAACTACACCATCTCGACCTATAAGAAGCTCGGCATCATCGAGCCGCTGGACATGGCCAAGCTCGGCAATTTCGACGGCAGCAAGGAAGATGCCCGCTTCACCGCGGAAGGCACGATCGACGGCACGATCTACGCCGTGCCGAAGAACTGGGGC
The DNA here is from genome assembly GCF_029625795.1 of Mesorhizobium sp. WSM4989. NCBI lineage: Bacteria > Pseudomonadati > Pseudomonadota > Alphaproteobacteria > Hyphomicrobiales > Phyllobacteriaceae > Mesorhizobium > Mesorhizobium sp. WSM4989. The sequence continues at coordinate 63,217 of NZ_JARTVN010000002.1, forward strand.
ACGACCGGCTTTGCCGTCAACACCAAGAAGCTCGCCAAGCCGATGTCGAGCTGGAAGGAATTCTGGGATACTGCCATGGCGGAAGGCGACGGCCGCACCATGGTGCATGACTACCAGCTGACCACGATCGGCAATGCGCTGAAATATCACGGCTACTCGTTCAACTCGCTGAAGCAGGACGAGCTCGCCAAGGCCGAGGAACTGCTGCTCAAAGTCAAGCCGCATCTCTTCGCGGTGTCGAGCGACTATCAGCCGTCGATGCGCTCGGGCGACGCCTGGATGACGATGTGCTGGACCAATGACGGCGCGCAGCTTCATCGCGATATTCCTGAGATCGCCTATGTGCTCGGCAAGGAGGGCGGCGAGATCTGGACCGACTTCTACGCCATCCCGAAGGACGCGCCGAACAAGCCGGCCGGCTATGCGCTGCTCAACTACCTGATGAACCCGAAGGTCGCCGTCAAGGAGCATCTGGCCAATGGCGCGCCTTCGACCGACGCGCGGGTCAATGCGCTGCTGCCGAAGGAGGTGCTCGAGAACCCGATCCTCTATCCGGCCGCCGAGCTTCTGAAGCCGCTCGAGTTCGGCGCCGCCGCGACGCTCACCGATCCGGGCCGCGCCGAGCTGATGGCGCGCTTCAAGGCCGCGTGAATCAGGGCATCAACTCCGGTCAAGTTCTTACCGCCGGCGGGCAGAGGCCCGCCGGCGCCGAAGCGGCTTTTTCAATGCGCGGCAGTCTCCTTCGCAAAAATCTCCTGACCGCCCTACTGCTCGCTCCGGCGACGCTGTGGCTCGTCGTGTTCCTGGTCTTGCCGTTCGTCGCCATCGCCGTCTTCAGCGTCGGTGAGCGGGCACCCGAGGGCGGCTACCAGGCAGCGTTCACCTTCGCTCAATATGCCAACCTGCCGGCACGGGCGACCGCCTTCTGGAACACGATGGTGCTGGCGCCGGTCGGCGCGCTGGCCTGCCTCCTCGTTGCCTATCCCGTCGCCTATTACCTGGCGCTGCGCGCGCCGCAGCGCTGGCGGTTGATCCTGCTCGCGCTGATCGTCATCCCGTTCTGGACCAGCCTTCTGATGCGCACCTATGCCTGGATGTACATCCTTGGCGGGCGCGGCATTCCCGCCCTGCTCGCCTATATAGGCATCGAGGATCTCAGGCTGATCAACACGCCTGGCGCCGTGCTGCTCGGCATCGTCTATGGCTATCTTCCGCTGATGATCCTGCCGATTTATGTCAGCCTCGAACGGCTCGACCGGCGGCTGCTCGAGGCGTCCGCCGATCTGGGTGCTACGCCGCTATCGACCTTCCTCGGCGTCACGCTCCGGCTGTCGCTGCCGGGCGTGATGACCGGCTTCTCGCTGGTGATGATCCTGCTGCTCGGCGAGTATCTGATCCCGACGCTGCTTGGCGGCGGCAAGGTGTTCTTCATCGGCAACGCCTTGGTCGACCTCTTCTTGCAGTCACGCAACTGGCCGTTCGGATCGGCGATTGCCATCACGCTGGTGCTGGTCTCGGTCGTGGTGCTGATCATCGCCAACCGCCTCTCGACCCGGCTTTCGGGCGCCCGCCGCGTGGACCTAATCTGATGCGCGCCTTCGTCGTTGCCGTCTTTGCCTTCCTTTATCTGCCGATCGCGCTGGTCGTGCTGTTCTCGTTCAATGCCGGCCATCACGCCAGCGAGTTCACCGGCTTCTCCGAGCAATGGTACGGCAAAGCGCTGTCGAACCCGTTCCTGGTCGAGGCGCTGAAGAACAGCCTGTTCATCGCCACCACCAGCGCGCTGCTCGCGGCTTTCTGCGGCACGGCCGCGGCGCTCGGGCTGCAGCGTGTCGGCGCGCGGACAAGGGGCGTGTTCGACGCGTTGCTGGGTGCCGCGATCGTTGTGCCGGGCGTCGTCATTGGCATTTCGACGCTGGTGGCCCTGGTGCAGCTCTTCGCCGTCGTCAATCCGTTCCTCGCTTCGGTTTGGCCGACCGACCAGCCGCCGCGCCTGGCGCTCGGCTACGGCTCGATCATCGCCGCGCACGGCCTGTTCTCGATGGCGCTGGTGACGATGATCGTCGGCACGCGGCTCAGCAGCCTCGACCGCAACCTGGTCGAGGCCTCGAGCGATCTCTATGCAACACCGCTGACGACGTTCCGCTCGATCGTGCTGCCGCAGATCATGCCGGCGGTGATCGCCGGCTTCCTGCTCGCCTTCACCTTCTCCTTCGACGACTTCATCATCGCCTTCTTCGTCGCCGGCGCGCAGACGACCTTGCCGATCTATGTCTTTGCCTCGATCCGACGCGGCGTGACGCCGGAGATCAACGCCATCGCGACGATCGTGCTCGCCGCCTCGGTGCTGCTCGTCCTGCTCGCGCAATGGCAGCTCGGCCGACGAAAACCATTGCCGTGAAAGACAGATCCATGATTTTGAAAGATCGCATCGCCGTGGTGACGGGCGCCGGGTCGGGCATCGGGCGCGCCGGCGCCATGATCATGGCGCGGGAAGGGGCTGTCGTGGTGATCGCCGACCGGGATCCGGCGGCAGGCGAGGCCACGGCGGCCGCTATCCGCGCAGCCCGCGGCCGGGCCGAAGCGGTTGCGACTGATGTCGCCAACGACACGGCGGTCGAGGACCTCATAGCGGGAACGCTCGGCAAGCACGGCCGGATCGATATCCTGCACAGCCATGCCGGCATCCAGGTCGGCGGCACGCTGACGGAAGTCAGCACCGACGGCATGGACGCGTCGTGGCGGATCAATGTGCGGGCGCAGTTCCTCGCGGCGAAGACCGTCATGCCGGCGATGATCGCGCAGGGCGGCGGCGTCATCCTCAACACTGCGTCCAATTCCGGCGTCTTCTACGATCGCGAGATGATCGCCTATGCCACGTCCAAGCATGCGGTGGTGGCGATGACCAGGCAGATGTCGCTCGACTACGCTAAGCACAATGTGCGCATCAACGCGCTCTGTCCGGGCTGGGTCGACACGCCGTTCAACGAGCCGTTCATCACCCAGATGGGCGGACGCAACGCGATCGAAAACTATGTCCGGACCAAGATCCCGATGGGGCGCTGGGCGAGCGAGGAGGAGATCGCCGAAGCAATCCTGTTCCTGGTCTCCGACCGCTCGTCCTTCATGACCGGCCAGGCGCTGGTCGTCGACGGCGGCGAAAGCATCGGCTGAGGCGCGCTTGGCGAGCGATCTACCGGTCGACGGGATTTCCAAATGCCGGATCGCGGCGTCGCGAGTAGGTGTCGATACGCGGCAGATCGTCGGAAAATTCCAGCCAGGGCAGACGCAGCCGCCAATAGGCGTGGGCTTGTGGCCGAAACCGCTCCGGATGGTCGAAGAAGCCGATGGTGACATAAAGCTCGTCGTTCAGTCCCTCGTCGCGATAGGCGATCGAGGTGCCGCATTTCTCGCAGAAGCTGCGGACGATGCCCCGGGTTTTCGAGAATTCCCTGGGCTGGCCGCGGGTCAAGCGAAACTGGTCCGGCCGGTAACCGATCCAGATGGTCAGCGGGCTTCCGATCGCCCGGCGGCAGTCGTCATCATGGTCGAAGCAGATCCAGAACGGATCGCCCTGCATCTCGGCCGCGATCGCCCCGCAAAAACATGCCCCCGTTTCGATCGTGCTTTCCATCCCATCGCTCCTGATCGTGCTGAATTCCGTCGGCCGCGCTGTGCGCCGGTGGCGTGCTCAGTGGGAACATCAAAACCGGCAGCGAGTTCCTTCGGGCGGGCAACGCGCGGAGTGGTCCCAGCGGGTGGGCTTGCGCCGGAAGCAACGATCGGTCAAACCGTAGGCCAGGTTCCTTGAAGAGGTTTGCCGTGCAAATGGAAAAAAGCCGCTCCGGCTCTCGGCTGTTTTCAATTTCGGCCGCAAGAAATCGTCTTTCAGCGGGGCATCACTAGTCATGCGCTGTTGCCGGCACGAGAATCTGCAACGCGCGGAGGAGACCAAGGTCGGTTCGCATGTCGTTCGTGACGGCTGGACCGAGGGGGTATGCGGAGTGCTCGATCCGGCCTGTTGGCCGGCCATCAGGCGGGCGTCCGTCGTTCAGATCACGTAGCTTACTCAGCGCTCAAACCGAAACGGACGTGCCCGCCGAAGCGATTTCTCCTTCGTACGGACATGACCGATGCCTGACAAACTGAATTCCTCATTTCCCAGCGCCGATCCGCAAAGCTGGCTGACCACGCATGGAATAGGCGAGGTCGAGTGCCTGGTGCCCGATGTCAACGGTGTGCTACGCGGCAAGGCCTTGCCGGCGGCCAAGTTCCTGAAGTCGCTCGAGGACCGTGCGCTCTACCTGCCGAGCAGCGCTTTCCTGGTCGCGATCGACGGCCGCTATTCCGGCTCCATCGATGAAGGGTTCGCCTACCAGGACCCCGACATGCGCATGGTGCCCGACCTGTCGACGCTGAGCCCCGCGCCCGGGGCCGGCAAGGCCTATGTCTTTGCCGATACGTTTCACATGGACGGACGGCCGTGGATGGCTTCGCCGCGCCATGTGCTGAGGGCCGTGCTCGATCTTTACCGCCGGCGCGGCTGGCACGCCGTGATGGCGCCGGAGCTCGAATTCTACCTCACGGCGCCAAATCCCGATCCGGATCGGCCGCTGACCGCGCCAGTCGGGCGCAACGGACGGCCCGAAAGCGTGCAGCATCCCTACGACATGCAGGCGCTGGAGGAGTTCGAAGCGGTGACGCGTCACCTTTATGACCACGCCGCGGCCGCCGGCCTGCCCCTCGACACGCTGATCCACGAATCCGGCACGGCGCAGCTCGAGATCAACTTCCTCCATGGCGACCCGCTGGCGCTGGCCGACAAGGTGCTGTTGTTCAAGCGCATGGCCAGGCAGGCGGCGCAGGCGAGCGGTATGCACGCCACCTTCATGGCGAAGCCGATCGCGACGCAGGCCGGCAGCTCGATGCATCTTCACATGTCCATCGTCGACGAGCGCGGCGAGCCCCTGTTTGCCGGCAAAGACGGCGAGGACACAGAAATGTTCGCGCACTTCATCGGGGGCCTGCAGAAATACGTGCCTGAAATCATGCCGCTGTTTGCACCGAACGTGAACTCGTATCGCCGCATCCGGCCGGGCCACAGCGCGCCGGCCAATATCGAGTGGTCGCATGACAACCGCTCCTGCGGCTTGCGGGTGCCAATGGGCGGGCGCGCCGCGCGGCGGGTGGAGAACCGGCTGCCCGGCGCCGACGCCAATCCCTACCTCGCCATGGCCGGCTCGCTCATCGCCGGATATCTCGGCGTCGAGGAGAAGCTGGCCCGCTCGCCGGAGGCCTTCGGCAACGCCTATCGCAGCCAGAGCACGCTGCCCAAGACCATGGAGGAAGCGCTCGACCGTTTCGCCGCCTGCGAGCCGGTGCGGGTGCTGCTCGGGGAGGATTTCTTCCAAACCTATCTGCGCGTGAAAAGCGTAGAGCTCGACCTGTTCCAGACCGTGGTGACGTCGTGGGAACGCGACCATCTGCTGCTCAAGGTGTGACCATGGCTTCGACGGGTTTCAATTCCGGTCTTGATATCGGCAAATCCTATTATGTGGCGACTGCCAATCCGGCGCCGGACCATCCGGCGCTTACCGGCGATGCAGAAGCCGACCTGGTGGTCGTCGGTGGCGGCTGCACCGGGCTTTCGGCGGCGCTCCATGCGGCCGAACGCGGCCTTAAAGTGGTGCTGCTCGAAGGCGGCAAGATCGGCTGGGGTGCCTCTGGGCGCAATGGCGGCCAGATAATCCCCGGTCTGCGCAAGGGCGCCAAGGAGCTGGTCAGAGCGTTCGGGCCGGAGCGGGCGAAGGCGCTGTTCGACCTCGCCTTCGAGGCGCGAGGCTTGGTGCTCGACATTATCGAGCGCCACGGCATCGAGTGCGACTTGCGGCTGACCGGCCATCTGGTCGGCGCGGTCAACGGCTCCGACATGCGCGAATTCGAGGAAGAGGCCGAGTGCCTCGCCAAGGTGATGGACTTCCCGCATGTCGAGATCCTGTCGGCGGCGGAGGCGCGGCGCATGGTCGATACGCCTTATCTCGGTGCATCCTTCGAGACGCTCGGCGGACACATGCATCCGCTGAACTACACGCTGGGGCTCGCTGGGGCCGCTTCTGCCGCTGGCGTCACCATCCACGAGAACTCGGTCGCCGTCCGGCTGGAGCGCGAACCCTTTATCCGGGTGTTCACCGACAAGGGCTCGGTCCGTGCCAGGCATGTGGTGCTGGCCGGCGATGCGCTGCTCAACGGGCTCGAGCCGCGCGTCAACAGCCGCATCATGCCGATCGGCAACTACATCGTCGCCACCGAGCCGTTGGGCGCGCGCAACGTCATCCCGTCCAACGCCGCGGTTTCGGACACGCTTTTCGTGGTCAATTACTACCGCATGTCCGCGGATGGCCGCCTGCTGTTCGGCGGCGGCGAGCGCTATACGCCCTCGCCCCCCGCCGACATTGGCGGCTTCGTGCGGCCGCATATGGAAAAGACCTTCCCACAGCTTAGGGGGTGCCGGATCGACCATGCCTGGGGCGGGCTCGTGTCTGTGACGACGTCGCGCCTGCCGCATGTCGGGCATTATGGCGAGGTCTATTTCGCGCATGGCTATTCCGGCAAGGGCGTCATCCTGTCGACGCTGTCGGGCAAGCTGCTCGCGGAAGCGATCACCGGCGACGCCTCGCGGCTCGACCTGTTCTCGACGCTGACGCCGCTGCCGTTCCCCGGCGGCACGGCGCTGCGCGGGCCGCTCTATGTGCTCGGCATGCTGTGGTATGCGATGCGCGATCGACTCAGGCGTTGAGCGCCGACTTTCCCGTCGGTGCCAGCGACGAATCCGGCGCGGAACTGCACGTCTTCGGCCGAAAGTCAAATCGTCGGCTCGCTAGGTGTCGCGGTTGGTCAGCGCGATGTGGCAGCAGCCGGAGCCGTGGCCCGGCGTCCAGGTCACGTTGGCGAAGCGCACGCCGGTTGCTTCGAACAGTCCGCGGTCGAAGGCGCCGGCGATGCGGCAGAGCGTGGCAAGCTTTTCCTCGCCGACGCCGGCCTCGATCCAGGCATCCTTCAGCGGGCAGCGCTTCACCTTGAAAGCGATGCGGTCCGGCCTGCGCTCGACGTCGGTCGGATACATGCGCCCGCCATCCGGGCTGACGGAAAGGAACGCCTCGCCGATCGCCAGCGCATCATTGGGGCCGAAACCGGCGAAAGCGGCCGCTGCAACTTCCCGGCCGCGCTTTTCGATGGTGCGGATCATTAATGCTTCGGCCTTCTCGGCGCCAAGCTCGGCGGTCAACTCATCGAGGAAGAGGCGATAGAGATCGCCCCGGTAGCGAAAGGCGGAGTCGAGCTCGCGCGACAGTTTTTCGGCAATGGCTGCGTCGGAGTCGGTCATGGTGTTTTGATCCTATTCAGCCTCGGGGTTGCCGCCACCAGCGCCTTGCCGACCGCCGATTGCGGGCTGGCGATGACGGTGCGGGCGTCGCCGCTCTCGGCGACCCGGCCGGCATCGAGGAGAACGATGCGATGCGCGAGGGCGCGGATTACGCCGAGATCATGCGAAATGAAGAGATAGGCGATCCGTTCCTGTCTTTGCAGGTCGAGCAGCAAGTCCAGGATCTGTCCGCGCACCGAAACGTCGAGCGCCGAGACCGCCTCGTCGAGGACGATCAGCGACGGTCGGGTGGCGATGGCGCGGGCGATCGCTACCCGCTGGCGCTGGCCGCCGGAAATCTCGTGGATCGCGCGCGCGGCAAGGCCGGCATCGAGGCCGACCCGCTCCAGGAGGGCTGCGATGCGGCGCGGGCGCTCCGAGCGCGAGGCGATGCCGTGGATGCGCAACGGGTCGTCCAGCGCACGCGCCACGGTGGAGCGCGGGTTAAAGGCGGCGAGCGGATCCTGGAAGACCATCTGGAGGCGGGCACGGCGGTCGCGCAACGCGGCGCCCGACAAGTTAAGGAAGTCTGTGCCCTCGAATTGGATGCGCCCGGTGTCGGGCTCGAGCAGGCGCAGCACCAGCCGCGCAACGGTCGACTTGCCACTGCCGGACGGACCGGCGAGGGCCAGCGTTTCAGCCGGGCCGATCTCAAACGAGACATCGTCGACGGCCGCAAAGGGTTTGCCGCCGCGGCGATAGCGCTTGGAGAGATTGGAGACGGCGAGCACGGTCATGCCGGGGCGCCTTGCCGGTCAAGAAGCGGCCTGGCGTCGAGACCGAGATGGGCATCGAGCAGCGTGCGCGTATAGGCATGGCGCGGCGCGTTAAGGATCTGGTCCGTGTCGCCCAATTCGACCAACTCGCCATGACGCAGCACCGCGATGCGTTCGGCGAGCGTGGCGGCGAGCGCGATGTCGTGGCTGATGAAGGCGAGCGTCAGGCCGTCCTCGTTGACCAACCCGCGGATCAGGGAAACGATCTCGGCCTGGACGATGGTGTCGAGCGCGCTGGTCGCCTCGTCGGCAATCAGCAGTTTAGGGGCGGCGGCGATGGCCGCTGCGATTGCAACGCGCTGCTTCTGGCCGCCGGACAGCTGGTGCGGATAGGCGCGCAAGACGGCTTCGGAGTCGGGCAGGCGGACGCGCTCGAGCAGGGTTTTGGCTTTGGCATAGGCCTCGCGCCAGTTGAGGTTGAGATGCGTGCGTGCGACCTCGGCGATTTGCTTGCCGACCGGCATCACCGGGTCGAGGCTGAAGGAGGGGTCCTGGAAGACGAAGCCGATGTCGCGGCCACCAATGGGCTGAAAATGCGGAGGCTGGCGATCCTGCGCACCCCCCTCTATCCCGCCGGACGACTGGACGGAGGGGGGTGTGAGGGAATGAGACGATCGAGGTTTCTGCCACTCGATCGAACCTCCAACCTCGGCCGCTTCCGCCAACAATCCCGCAACCGCCAGCGCCAGCGTGCTCTTGCCCGAGCCGCTCTCACCAATGATCGCAAGGCGTTCCCCGGCTTCCACATCAAGGCTGATGCCCTTCAGCGCCGTTACCTCGACGCCGTCTCGCCGATACCGCACGGTCAGATCGCGGATCGAAAGCAGCGCAGTCACGACAGGCTCCTGCGTACCGCGGTGCTTTCCACCACGCCCTCGCCGGCGAGGTAAATGCCGAGAACGGTCAGCACCAGCGCGATACCGGGAACGATCGACAGGAAAGGCGCGGTGCGCAAGACAGTGCGGCCTTCGGCGATCATGCCGCCCCAGGTGACGCGGTTGGGATCACCGAGGCCGAGGAAGGAAAGCGCTGCTTCGGTGAGGATGGCGGCCGCGACGATCACCGAGGAAAGCGCCAGCACCGGCGGCAGCGCATTGGGGAGCACCTCGCGAAAGGCAATCTCGAGCGGATGCATGCCGATGACGCGAGCGCCGGCGACATAGTCGCGCTCGCGGATCGACAGGACTTCCGCGCGCGCCACCCGCGCCGGCCCGGTCCAGGCGCCGAGCGCGATGGCCGCGATCACCACACCAAGCGAGGGGCCGACGATGCTGACGAAGGCCAGCGCCAGCAAAAAACTAGGCACGGTCTGGAAGGCGTCGGTGATGCGCATCAGCACCTCGTCGATCAAGCCGCCGGCGAAACCGGCCAGCGTGCCCACCACCGCGCCGACCAGAAGCGCAGCTGCGGCCGCCGCTAGTCCAACCGCCAGCGAGGTGCGCGCGCCGTGGAAAAGTTCGGCCAGCACGTCGCGGCCGAGCCGGTCGGTGCCGAGCGGCAGCGACCAATTTTGCAACGGCGGCAGCAAGGCCGAGCCGGCGATCGCTTGCGGGTCGCCCGGAAAGAGCAGCGGCGCTGCCAGCGCGATCGCGACGAGCAAGGCGAGGATGAGTGCGCCGGCGATCGCTTCCGGCGTCTGGAAAAATCGATGCAGCCTCTTCATGCGACCGCCTCGCCGGCACCGACGCGCGGATCGAGGAAGGCGTAGGCGAGATCGACCAGGAGGTTGATGACGATAACGAGCACGGCGCTCACCAAAATGATGCCGAGCAGCAGCGGCGTGTCGCGTCCGGCGACGGCTTCCTGCGCCAGCCGGCCGAGGCCGGGGACGGCAAAGACGCTTTCGATGACAACGCTGCCGCCCAGCATCTGCGCCGATTGCAAGCCGAGCATGGTGACCAGCGGCAGCAGCGCGTTACGGGCGACATGCGCAAGCACGATGCGCCGGCGCGGCAAGCCCCTGGCACGGGCGGCAAGCACGAAATCCTGCCGCCAGGCTTCCGCCATGCCGGCGCGCATCATGCGCAGATAGAGCGCGAGATAGATGAAGCCGAGCGCCGAGACCGGCAGCACAAGATGGGTGGCGATGTCGCCGGCCCGCGCCACCCCGGTCTTGGCCGATGCGATGGTCTCGATGCCGCCGATCGGCAGCCAGCGCAGGTCGACGGCAAAGACGACGATCAGCACAAAGCCGAGCCAGAACCCCGGCACGGCGTAGAGCGCCAGCGAGCCGATCGACAGGAAGCGGTCGCGAAAGCTTCCGGGACGGGCGCCGGCATAGATGCCGAGCGCCGAGCCGAGGCCGAAGGAGAGCGCGGTTGCGCTGCCCATCAGGATGAGCGTGGTCGGCAGGCGTTCGAGGATGACGTCGCGGATCGGCCGCGAGAACGTGACGGACTGGCCAAGGTCGAGGTGCAAGAGCGCCCAGAGATAGTTGGCGAGCCGGGTCAGTTCCGACTGGTCGAGGCCCCAGCGGTGGCGCAGCAATTCGATCATGCCGGCATCGCCGCCGGTCGAGACGATATAGGCGTCGACCGCGTCGCCGGGGGCAGCTTCGAGCAGCAGGAAGCTGCCGATGACGACGATCAGCAGCACGAAGACGCTGCCGACGAGACGGCGGCGCAGGAGGGTGAGGGCTCGGGTCATGGCGACGCCATATCAGGGCCAACCCTTGGATGCCGCGTCCGGCAGGACAGAGGGGGGCGCGACGGAACTCTCATTCTCAAAGCTCAGCACCCAGGCAGGCAATCCGCAAGTGCGGATCAACCCGCCAAAAAGGTGTCCGCCCAGTTCGATACCGCCCAGCGCGGGTTGTTGGCGATGTTGCCGACAGTGTCGCGGGCGACGGAAATGAAGCTCCACTCGGCGACGTTGATCAGCGGCAGGTCGGCCGCCACCATTTTCTGGAATTCCTTGTAGAGCTCGGTGCGGGCGGATGTGTCGAGCGTCTCTGACGCTTTGGCGATCAGCGCATCCAGGTCGGCGTTCTTGTAGCCGCCCTGGTTGGAGAAGGGCACGCCGTCAGGGATGCCGCTCTGCACCAGGATGGTGGTCGAGATCGCCGGGTCGCCGCGGAACACCGGCGGGCCGACGGCGAGGTCGAAGGCGTGGTCGGTATAGACCGCTTTCATATGGGCGGCCGAGTCGTTGTTGACGATTTGGGCGTCGATGCCGATTAGGGCCAGCGCCTGGCGCAGGTAATCGCCGAACTGCTTGGTCTCATTGAAATACGGCGCCGGCAGCAGCTTCAGTGCAAAGCGCTTGCCGTCGTCGGCCCGTTTGTAGCCGGCCTCGTCGAGCAGCTCGTTGGCCTTGGCGACGTCGAAGGGGTAGATCGGGACGTCAGCAGTGTAGAATTGCGGATCGTTCTTCGGCACCGGACCGGTTGCGGTCGCGGCGTAACCGAGGAAAATTGTCTTGACGACGAAATCCTTGTCGATGGCATGCGCGATCGCCTGCCGCACTTTCAGGTCCGCCAGTTCCTTGCGGCGATGGTTGATCTCGACGACGAGCTGGTAGGTCAGCCCCTCATAGCCCTTGGTGATGACCTTCAGGCCCGGCACCTTTGAGATGCGGTCGAGGTCGGCGAGCGGCACGGCGGAGAAGGCGGCGAGCTGGATTTCTTCCGCCTCGAGCGCCGCAGCCGCAGAGGTTCGGTCGGGCAGCACCTGGTAGACGATCTCGTCGAGATAGGGCTCGTCCTTGTCCCAATAGGCATCGTTCCGCGCAAGCCGATAGTACTGGCCGGCCTTGTATTCGGCGAATTTGAACGGGCCGGTGCCGACCGGAGCGTTGTTGGCCGGGTTGTCCTCGATCTTGCCCACCTCATAGACGTGCTTCGGCACGACGCTGCTCAATGCCGGCAGCGCGTTGCGGATCAGCTGGAACGGCGTCGGCTTGGCGAATTTGAACACGGCCGTAAGCTTGTCGGGCGTGTCGACGGCTTCAAGGTCCTTGAACACCGTGCGGCCGAGATTCTGCAGAGGCTTCCAGACCTGCAGCGCGGAGAAGGCGACGTCGGCGGAGGTGAAGGGCTTGCCGTCATGCCATCTGACGCCGTCGCGCAACTTGAAGGTCACCGACCGGCCGTCGGCCGAGCCTTCCCAGGAAAGCGCAAGGCGCGGCTGAAGCCCGTCCTTGCCGTCGAAGGAGGCCTCGGCCAGCGTCTCGACCACCTTGCTGGAGATGAAGAAGACGCCGTTGGAAGCGACAATAGCCGGATTGAGGTTGCGCGGCTCGGAGTCGGCGGCCACGATCAACCTGCCGCCCTTCTTCGGCGTCTGCGCCCGGCCGATGGCCGGCAACGCGGTCGAGGCCAGAAGCAGTGCCGAGCCAGCCAGCAGGCCGCGGCGTGAAATCGGCAATCCGGACATCCTCAAGCTCCCCTCTTCACCCGCGACCGGCGCGGGCAACCTCAAAATCAGCGGGATTATGGCCCTTGGCAAAGGTTTCGCCAGAGACGGATTTGGCGCATGCTGGCTTGGCTCTGAAATTTTCGTCCGCTGGACCAGTTATATTCGGTCTGCGGTCGCGACTATCTGGTAGGACCAGAATAAGCCGTACGCGGCCTCAAGCCAAGTAGGAGAGGGCGGGATCAGGGGGATGCTGTCAACGCTGGCTGGACCAGAACGGTCAAGATGGTGCAGATTTGGTCGCAAACGGCAGTTTCATCATGTTTGACTGCTTGAGCGGCCGAGGAAATCAGGGAGGGAAAGATGAACATCGCTCCGGGCAAAACCGAGGCCAGCGGCATCCCGTTCGACCAGGCTCGGGTGGACCGGCTGATGGAGGAGGCCGGCATCGATGTGCTTTTCGCCACCTCCAAGCACAACACGCAATATCTGCTCGGCGGCTACAAGTTCATCTTTTTCGCGGCGATGGACGCCATCGGCCATAGCCGCTACCTGCCGATCGTCCTCTATGAAAAAGGCGGGCCGGAGCATGCGGCCTATATCGGCAACAAGATGGAAGGCGGCGAGCACGAGAACCATCCGTTCTGGACACCGACATTGCATGCGGCCTGCTGGGGCACGCTCGACGCCGCCAACCTTGCCGTCGAGCATCTGCAGAAGATCGGCAAGGGTGCTGCCCGCATCGGCATCGAGCCTGCTTTCCTGCCCTCGGACGCTTACTCGCTGATCCGCAAGGCCTTGCCGGATGCAAAGCTGATCGATGCCACCGGCATGCTGGAGCGCATGCGCGCCGTCAAGACCGAGGCCGAACTGGAGAAGCTGCGCATCGCCTCCGAACTGATCACCGATTCGATGCTGGCGACGATCGCCTGGGCGCGCGAGGGCACGACCAAGACCGACATCATCGAGCAGTTACGGCGCGAGGAGACCAATCGCGGCGCGCATTTCGAATATTGTCTGCTGACACTGGGTGCCAGCCACAACCGTGCCGCCTCGAGCCAGACGTGGAAGCAGGGCGAGGTGCTGTCGATCGATTCCGGCGGCAACTATCACGGCTATATCGGCGACCTCTGCCGCATGGGTATTCTTGGCGAACCGGATGCCGAGCTCGAGGATCTGCTGTCCGAAGTCGAGTCGGTGCAGCAGGCCGCGTTCTCCAAGGTCAAAGCCGGCACGCTCGGCGGCGACATGATCGCGCATGCCGAGAGCGTGCTGAAGGCTTCCAAGGTCGCGGCCTTCACGGATTTCTTCGCTCACGGCATGGGGCTGATCACGCATGAAGCGCCGTTTTTGATGACCAACCATCCGGTCACCTATGAAGGCACCTATGCGGCCAAGCCGCTGGAAAAGAACATGGTGCTTTCGGTCGAGACCACCATGCTCCACCCGACGCGCGGCTTCATCAAGCTCGAGGATACCGTGGAGGTGACCGACACAGGCTATGCGATGTTCGGCGATCGCGGGCGTGGCTGGAACAGGGGCGGGGTCGCCTAGAGCGCGTTCGGGAAACCAATCACTCCGAATGACCGAGTTCAAACCTCGGGCGGCTTCTGCGGATTGATGGGAAACAAGCTTCGTCGTGCGCGCCCGCCGTCCTGGGTGTATCTTGCTGACTTGAGTTGTGGCCCGGCGCCTCCTACCAGACCGATTACGTCGGGCCGGTAGCAGGAGGAAGTTATGGCAGACGTAACATCAAGAAATCAGAACTCCGAGCTCATTCGGCGGGGTTACGCCGCCTTCAACTCCGGAGACATGGACACGCTTGCGCAAATCATCGACGAGAAATGCACGTGGCACAGCCCGGGAAGGAATCCGATCGCCGGGGACTACAAAGGCCGTGAGGCGACTTTTGCCCAGTTGGGCCGTTATGGCGGGCAAACCCTTGGCACCTTCAGGGCGAATCTTCTGCATGTCATGGAAAGTGAGGACGGACGTGTAGTCGGCGTCCATCGCAATACCGGGGAACGCAACGGCAAACAGCTTGATGTGCTCTGTTGCATCGTCTTCGACATCAGGGCCGGCAAGGTAGTCGATGGCCGGGAACACTTCTACGACCTCTACGCCTGGGATGCATTCTGGGCTTAGCCTGGAGGTGCTGTTCGCGGCAACTCGCACGAGACTGTGCGCGATGTCTCCGCACACCTGTTTGCTGTAGCCCCCATACATACCTGGAGAGGTGATTGCGAAGCAAACCGGTGGGCGAATAACGCCCGCAAGCGATTTGCCATCAATTGCTTGCCTCTCGCGGCAGCAGCTTGAAATCCGGCAGGTCACGCAGCGCCAGCTCCGGGCCGGCCGGCGAATAGACGACGAAAAGCTGCATCGGCTGATCGCCCGTGTTGAGCGTCGAGTGGAAGCGGCTTTCCGGCACATAGACGGTGCAGCCGGGACCGACCTTGGCGACCACCGGATTGCCCTTCTCGTCCTCGACCATCTGTTCGCCATGGCCGGAAATCACGAAGATGATCTCCTCCGCGCCTGGGTGGTTGTGGCGGGTGTGCCCCTTGCCGGGCGGCAGGTCGACGACGCCGCCGGAGAAGCGCTCCGCGCCGTTCACTTCCGGCGCGACCGTGAGGGCCAGCTTGCCCCAGTCGAAGCCGAAGGCGCTGACCTCCTTCGGATAAACGAACACCTTGCTCTTGTCGGCCATTGCCTCATCCCTTGCTAGTTGCTGGCATTTTCGCTTTGCCGATTGCCGCTGCCTTGAAATCCGCCGTCTGCCTGGCGATCGCCGCCTCGGCCGGCAGCCGTTCCATCGAGCTTGCGCCGTAGAAGCCGTGCAGTCCTTCGCAGCGCTCGAGGATGTAGCGCGCATCATGGGGCATGGAGATCGGCCCGCCATGGCAAAGCAGGATGACGTCCTTGCGCACCGAGCGCGCGGCGTCGGCAATCGCATCGATCTCCTCGACGCAGGCATCCAGCGACTTCGCCGAGGTCGCGCCGATCGAGCCGCCTGTGGTCACGCCCATATGGGCTACGACTACGTCGGCGCCCGCCTTGGTCATGGCGCGCGCCTCGTCGGGGTTGAAGACGTAAGGCGTGGTGAGCAGGTCGAGCTTGTGCGCCTCGGCGATCATGTCGACCTCGAGGCTAAAACCCATGCCGGTCTCCTCGAAACTCTGCCGCATGGTGCCGTCGAAGAGGCCGATGGTCGGAAAATTCTGCACGCCGGAAAAGCCCATCGTCTTCAGTTCGGCGAGAAACAGCGGCATGATGACGAAGGGGTCGGTTCCGTTGACGCCGGCCAGCACCGGCGTCTTCTTTACCACCGGCAGCACCTCATAGGCCATTTCCTTGACGATCTCGTTGGCATTGCCATAGGCGAGCAGGCCGGCGGCCGAGCCGCGCCCGGCCATGCGGTAACGGCCGGAATTGTAGATGATGATGAGATCGATGCCGCCGGCTTCCTCGGCCTTGGCCGACAGGCCGGTACCGGCACCGCCGCCGACGATCGGAACGCCATCGGCGATCATCTTGCGGAACCTTTCCAGTATGGTTTTGCGCGGGATGGCGGCCATGTTTGTCGGATCTCACTTCTTGGCGATGTCGAGGAAAGCCTCGGCCGCGGCCTTGGCGAATGCAGGATCGTTGATGTGCAGCGGCAGGCGCGTCACGATACGGTTCGCGGTCGGCTTGATGGTGTGCTCGATGGCTTCGAACAGCGCCGCATCGGCTTGCGGATCGAAGAAGGCGCCGCCTTCGACATCGAGCGCCGACACGCCTTTTTCCGGGATCAGGAAGCGCACCGGGCCGTCGCAACGGGCGAGGCGGCCGCCGATCCATTCGCCGATCCGGCGGCTCTCCTCGGCGGTAGTGCGCATCAGCGTGACATTCGGATTATGCTCATAGAACAGCCGCCCGCGATATTTGTCGGGGATAGTCGGCGGCGCCCAGAAGTTCACCATGTCGAGCGCGCCGACCGAGCCGACATAGGGCAGTTTCGTGCGAGCAATGGCGCCGAAGCGATCCTCCGTCGCCGGCAGCACGCCGTCGAACAGCAAATCGCAGACCTCGGTTGTGGTGATATCAAGGACGCCGGCGAGCAGGCCGCTATCGGCAAGCTTCTCCATCGAGCGGCCACCTGTGCCGGTCGCATGGAAGACCATGCAGTCATAGTCGGCGCGCAAGCGCTCGACGATTGCCGTGACACAGGGCGTGGTGACGCCAAACATGGTCAAGCCGAGCGCCGGCTTGCCAGCAGTTGACGGGGCCGGCCTCGCCGCCATGCCGGCGATCGCCTGGGCGGCGTTGTGCAGGACGACGCGCGACAGACGATTGAGGCCGGCCATGTCGGTTACCGACGGCATCATGACGATGTCGGAGACATCGACGTAAGGCGCGGTATCGCCGGAGGCCAGCGTCGAGACCATGATCTTCGGTAGACCGAGCGGTAGGGCGCGCATGCCGGCGGTGACAATCGATGTGCCGCCGCCGCCGCCAATGCCGATCACGCCGGCGACGTCGTCGCGCGATTGGATGAAGCGGATAAAGGCGACACCCATGCCGGCAACGGCGAGTCCGCGGTCGTCAGTGCCGAGCACGGCGCCGGCTCCATCGGGATGATGCGCGGCGACCTCGCTTGCCGCGACATCCACCGGGACGGTCGCGCCGCGTGTGCCGATATCGACGCGGACGACCGAGCCGCCGCCGACGGCGACGGCGTCGGCCAGGAAGGCAAGCTCCTCACCCTTGGTGTCGGCGGTGCCGACCACATAGATACGCTTCATTCGCCTTTCCCCGTCGTCTCCTCGGTTAGCCGGCCTGCTCGGCGGTGCGGCCTGCCGCTTCGGGCCTGGCGCTTGGTCCGGCCATTGCAATTTTTTGAGACGCGCGTATCGTATTGATATGGATGTCTCACGTCAACAAGCCGCTTCCGATGACGCCGAGCAGCTGAGAGCCGGGAAGGGTGCCCGCGCCCGTACCAGGCGGCTGATGCTGGAAACGGCGACGCGGCTGATGCAGTCCGGCGTGACGCCTTCGGTCAGCGAGGTTGCAGAGGCTGCGGAAGTGTCGCGCGCGACCGCCTATCGCTACTTTCCGAGCCAGGCCGCGCTGGTGCAGGCGGTCGTCGACGAGGGGCTCGGACCGATCCTGACCTGGAAATCGAATTCGAAAGATCCGGAACAGCGGGTTGCCGAACTCTTCGCCTCCGCCATGCCGCGCATCGAGGCTTTCGAGGCGACGTTCAAGGCGGCGCTCAAGCTTTCGCTCGACCAGTGGGCGAGACGGCAGGCTGGAACGCTAGGCGCCGAACCGGCTTTCAAGCGCGGCCATCGGATCGACCTCCTGAAGGACGCGATCGCTCCGCTCAAGGGTCAGCTCAAGCCGCGCCAGTTCAAGCGTCTTGCCCAGGCGCTGTCGATGATGTTCGGTGTCGAGGTGCTGATCGTGCTGAAGGATATGTGGGGGCTGGACAGCCGTGACATGATGGCGGTCGCCGAGTGGGCGGCGGGCGCGCTGGTGCGCGCGGCGGTGGCGGAATCAGGAGCGAAGGCGACTGGAGGTTCGGCATCAGCTGAAATAGACATGTCCTGAATCTGGTTCGACCAGATTGGAGAGGATGTCAACAACAATGAGTGCAATACACCGCTGGAGACAAGGTCTCCGCATATCAAGGAGTACGAAAAATTATAGAAAACAGAGGGATATCGCTTTGAGCGGCTTGTGGAACCGTTTTGGACTGCACAAGAAAGAACTTGACGTCCCTCTTGAATTGGTAATACCAGATCAGGACGCGTAAAGCGGAGCGAAGGTGGAGGTTGCGATCGATTTTTCTGGTCGGGCGAGGAGGCCCGAAACCGGAAATGCCGTCACGGGAGGAACTGCCAGGGCCGACCCGCTATGCCGGCCCGCATGACAAGGTAGAAGGCGCACAAGGGAGGAAAACTATGCGCAAGATAGTGACCAGCGTGATCGCTGGTATCGGGCTGGCGCTTGCCTGCGGGACATCCGTCCGCGCGCAAGACAAGGAACTCACCATCTTTTGGGCGGAATGGGATCCGGCGAACTATCTGCAGGAACTCGTCAACGACTACACGGCCGAGACGGGCGTGAAAGTCACGGTGCAGACCACGCCGTGGCCTGATTTCCAGACCAAGGCCTTCACCGAGTTCAACGCGCATGGCGACGCCTACGACATGGTGGTCGGCGACTCGCAATGGCTGGGCGCCGGCTCGACGCAGGGCCACTATGTGGATCTGACCGACTTCTTCAACAAGCATAAGCTTGGCGATGTGATGGCGCCCGCGACCATCAAATATTATGCCGAGTACCCGGGCGGTTCCGGCAAGTACTGGGCGATCCCGCTGGAAGGCGATGCGATCGGCTGGTCTTACCGCAAGGACTGGTTCGAGGACCCGAAGGAGAAGGAAGCCTTCAAGGCGAAGTACGGCTACGACCTCGATGTTCCGAAGACCTATGCGCAGCTGCGCGACATCGCCGAGTTCTTCCATCGTCCGGACCAGAAGCGCTACGGCGTCGCGATCTACACCGACAACTCGTATGACGCGATGGCGATGGGCGTCGAAAGCGCGATCTTCAGCTATGGCGGCGATCTCGGCGACTACGCGACCTACAAGGTCGACGGCATCACCAATTCCAAGGAGGCCGTCGCCGGCCTCGAAATGTACAAGGAACTCTACAAGTTCACGCCTCCCGGCTGGGGCAAGACGTTCTTCGTGGAGGACAACCAAGCCATCACTGGCGGGCTCGCCGCGATGAGCATGAACTTCTTCGCCTTCTTCCCGCCGCTGGTGAACAAAGCCACCAATCCCTATGCCGACGTGACCGGCTTCTTCGCCAACCCGGCCGGTCCGGACGGCAAGCGCTTCGCCGCTCTCGGCGGCCAGGGCATCTCCGTCGTCTCGTACTCGAAGAACAAGGACGAGGCGATGAAATTCCTTGAGTGGTTCATCAAGGACGAGACCCAGAAGAAGTGGGCCGAGCTCGGCGGCTATACCTGCAGCCAGGCCGTGCTGAAGTCGGAGGCCTTCCAGAACGCTACGCCGTATAACAAGGCCTTCTACGACACGATGTTCATGGTCAAGGACTTCTGGGCAACGCCTGAATATGCCGAAGTGCTCGATCAGCTGAACCAGAATATCTATCCGTTCGTGGTCGGCGGCAAGGGCACCGCCCAGGAAGCGCTCGACAAGACCGCCGCCGACTGGAAGGCGACGTTCACCAAATACAACCGCTACAAGTAGGCGTCACAGTCAGAATGCCGGAGGAGGGTTTCCCCTCCGGCATTCCTGTTTCAGGGAGAACGACCGTTGGCTTCGGTAGCCCTTACCAATCTTGATCCAGCATCCAGGGCCGCCGCGCGAGGCTGGTCGGATCTGACCATCCGCAACATGTTCATCATCCCGACGCTGGTTTTCCTGATCGTCTTCAACATTTTTCCGCTGATCTATTCGCTCGGCTATTCCTTCACCAACTTCGCCGCGAACCGCAGCGAGCCCTGGCAGTTCGTCGGCCTGCAGAATTACCGCGAGCTGCTCAGCGACGATCACATCTGGTCGAACTTCGTCATCACCGCGAAATATGTGATCGTGTCGGTGGCCGGGCAGATGATCGTAGGCTTCGGCCTCGCGCTTCTGCTCAACCGCAGCTTTCCGATGAAGGGCCTGATCACGACCTTGCTGTTGCTGCCGATGATGATGTCGGCGGCGGTCGTCGGCCTGTTCTGGCAGCTGCTCTACAGCCCGTCCTGGGGACCGATCAACTACGTCTTCGGCCTCGGCGACTTCGCCTGGCTCTCCAATCCCGACAGCGCGCTCTACGCCGTCGCGATCACCGACATCTGGATGTGGTCGCCCTTCGTCATGCTGCTGTCGCTCGCCGGCCTGTCGGCGGTGCCGCAGCACCTCTACGAAGCCGCCGCGATCGACCGCGCCAGCTGGTGGTACACCTTCACCCGCATCACGTTGCCGCTGGTCTCGCCGATCCTTTTGATCGCGCTGATCTTCCGCACCATGGAAGCCTTCAAGACCTTCGACATCGCCTACACGATGACGACTCAGCCGACCGCCGAGCTGATCGCGATCCGGCTCTACAAGCAGGCCTTCCAGCAGTGGGACACCGGCAAATCCTGCGCGCTCGCCTACATCGTGCTGATCATGGTGCTGGCCATCACCAACCTCTACGTGAAGTATCTCAACAAGGTGAAGGAGCGCTGAGATGGCCGCCGTCCGCACTTCTTCCGAGGTCGCGCTCAACCGTGTCGCCATCGCCGCGGTGCTGATCGCCACGCTGGTCTTCCTCGCACCGATCTATTGGATCGCCTCGACGGCATTCAAGCCGAAGGAGCTCGCCGTCAGCGTGCCGCCAACCGTGCTGTTCGAGCCCGAGGTGACGCCGTTCGTGCGGCTCTTCACCAAGCGCGTGCAGATGCAGAAGACCGTCGACCCGCAAGTCTACGAAGCCGCGCCCTGGTGGGAAAAGCGCATCTACGACGGCGGCGAGCGGGTGCTGAAGGTCGGCAAGGATGTGCAGCTTTCGCAATATCCCGACCGGTTCATGAACAGCCTGATCGTGGCGGTGGTCAGCACCGTTCTCGCCGTCGGCATGGGAACCTTCACCGCCTACGGCTTCTCGCGTTTCAAGATTGCCGGCGAGGCGGACCTTCTGTTCTTCATCCTCTCGACGCGCATGCTGCCGCCGGTGGTCGTCGCCATCCCGATGTTCCTGATGTACCGGGCAGTTGGCCTCAACGACTCCCATATCGGCCTGATCATCCTCTACGTCGCCTTCAACCTGTCCTTCTCGGTCTGGCTGATGAAGGGCTTCATGGATGAGATCCCGAAAGAGTATGAGGAGGCAGCACTTGTCGACGGCTATACGCGCATGCAGGCCTTCTTCAAGATCGTTCTGCCCGAGGCCGCAACCGGCATCGCCGCCACCGCCGTGTTCTGCTTCATCACCGCCTGGAACGAGTACGCTTTCGCGCTGATCATGACCAACCGGCGCGCCCAGACGGCGCCGCCCTTCATCCCGTCGCAGATCGGCTCCGGCCTGCCGGACTGGACCACGATCGCGGCGGGCACGTTCCTGTTCCTGCTGCCGGTTGCAATCTTCACCTTCCTGCTGCGCAACCACCTGCTTCGCGGCGTGACTTTCGGAGCGATCCGCAAATGAGTTTTCGCGCCGTCAACGAGAAGTACCTTTTGCCGGCATCGCAGATCCTCATGGTGCTCGGCATCGTCGCGCTCTGCCAGCCATGGAGCCTCAGCCTGCATTCCTATGGGGTGACGATCATCCTGATCGGGCTGATCGGCTTCAACATCACGTCGAAAATCGCACCGGAGCAGAGAGAGGAAACCGGCGCCGTGACGCATGAGGGGGCCGGGCAGTGACGCAGATCGAACTTCGCGGCATCGAGAAATTCTTCGGTGCGGTCCAGGTCATCCATAATCTGAACCTCGCCATCGCCGACAACGAGTTCATCGTGCTGCTTGGACAGTCGGGCTGCGGCAAGACGACGACGCTGCGCGCGATTGCCGGGCTCGAGACGATCGATCAGGGCGACATCCTGATCGACGGCAAGGCGGTGCAGCATCTGAAAGCTGCAGACCGGGACATCGCCATGGTGTTCCAGTCCTTTTCGCTCTATCCGCATATGACGGTGTTCGAGAACATCGCCTTTCCGTTGCGGGCCACGCGGATGAGCAGCAGTGAAGTCGACACCTCGGTGCGCGAGATCGCAAGGGTGTTGCGGATCACCGACCTGCTGGACAAGCGACCGTCTGCGCTTTCGGGCGGCGACATGCAACGCGTGGCGATCGGCCGCGCGCTGGTGCGGCGGCCGAAGGCGATGCTGATGGATGAGCCGATCGGCGCGCTGGACGCCAAGCTGCGCGAGGAAATGCGGGCCGAGATCAAGCGGCTGCACATCAAGCAGGGATCGACCACGATCTATGTCACCCACGACCAGATCGAGGCGATGAGTCTGGCCGACCGCATCGTCATCATGCATGAGGGCTTCATCCAGCAGGTCGGCACGCCGGACGAGGTCTACTCGCACCCGGCAAACCTGTTCGTGGCGCAATTCGTCGGCAGCCCGGTGATGAACATCGCCGAGGCGAGCGTCGCCGATCAGGCCGGCGCCGCCTCCGTCACCGTCGGCGGTGCGCCGGCGGGTTTCGAGTTCCCGCGCGAGCTCCTGTCCAGGCTGAACGGGCATTCCAATGGTGGCTTGACGCTCGGCATCCGTCCGGAAGGCGTGCTCGTCCGGCATGATGCCGCTCCTGGCTACGTGCCGGTCGAAGCGCAGATCATCGAGCCGCTCGGCTCCTTCGACATTGTCGACCTCAAGGTCGGCTCCAAGATGCTGCGCGCCCGCACCAAGGCCGGCTACGTGTCGGGTCCGGGCGAGAAGGTTCATGCCCGCATCGACCCGGAACAGGCGCATTTCTTCGACACGGCAAGCGGCAAGTCGCTGGGAGTAAGGCTGTAATGGCCCATATCGAACTGAAGAACATCACCAAGAAGTTCGGCGGCCATACCGCGCTGACGGGTCTCAACCTCAATATCGCCGATGGCGAGTTCTTCGTGCTTTTGGGCGAAACCGGCGCCGGCAAGACGACGACGCTCCGGATGATCGCCGGCCTCGAGAAACCGACCGAGGGCCAGGTCTTCATCGACGGCGTCGACGTCGCCGACTGGAGCGCGGCCGAGCGCGACGTGGCCTTGGTGCTGCAGCAATATTCGCTCTATCCGCGCTACACGGTGCGGCAGAATCTCGAGTTTCCGCTGAGGCCAAAGATTCGCCGGCTGCCGGATGCCGAGATCAAGGACCGCGTCGCGCGCGCCGCCCGCACGCTGCGCATCGAGCATCTGCTCGACCGCAAGACCGACCGGCTCTCCGGTGGCGAGATGCAGCGCGTCTCGATCGGCCGCGCGATCGTGCGCAAACCACGCGTGTTCCTGATGGACGAGCCGCTGTCGGCGCTCGACGCCAAGCTACGCGAGGCGCTGCGCACGGAGTTGAAGAACCTGCAGATGCAGCTCGGTGCCACCTTCCTGTTCGTCACCCACGACCAGATCGAAGCGATGTCGATGGGCGACAAGGTCGGCGTGCTGAACCATGGCCGCATCGTGCAGACCGGCACGCCGCAGGAGATCTACAACAATCCCCGCGATACCTATGTCGCAAGCTTCGTCGGCTCGCCGCCGATGAACCTCATCGACGGCACGCTGGTCGACGACCGCGCGGTGATGGCGCCGATGAGTTTCGAATTGCCGGTTGGCGGGGGGGCCAGGGGGCTAAAGACGGACGGCGCGAGCGACGGTCGCCCGCTCGTCTTCGGCATCCGTCCGGAGGACGTCTATCTGGAAGGCGGCGCGCCGGTCGAGGCTAAGGTCCACGATGTCGAGAACCACGGCGTCGAGAAGATCGTGACGCTGAGGGTCGGCGACACGATGCTGAGAGCCACCGTGCCGGCGAGAACCGCGGTCGAGATCGAGCAGCCGGTCCGCTTTGCCTGGAACGCGGACAAGGTGGTGCTGTTCGATAAGGGCAGCGGGGTCAGCCTGCGGCACGCCGGATAGCGGGCGGACCGGCCGATTGCTATCGGCCTGCACTTACTTCGGCAGATAGGTTTCGTAGGGCGTGTCGTTGATCAGCAGGATCACGCATTCGGTGTCGGACAGGCAGGCATCGTCATGCATCTCGTTGGCTTTCTGGGTCCAGTAGGAGCCCGGCGGCAGCTCGACCTTGGTCGCCTCGCCGCCTTGGATCTGCCAATGCGCCCAGAGCCCCTTGATGACCACGGCGCGATAGTCGGCGGTGTGCGCGTGGACCGGCGCGCGCCAGTTGCCGGGAACTTTGAGCAGCGTGCCGGCCGCGCCCTCGGTCCGCGAGCCCCATAGCGGGCCGAGGCGCTGCGGCTGGTCCGGCGCTTCGACGACATAAGGGATCTTGTCGGCCGTCAGATAGCTGTCTTCAAGGCCGAATGCCTGCCCCGGAGAGATGGTGAGCGCGGCGAGCGCAAGCGCTGCGAGTTGATTAGCCATGAGCGGTTCCTCCTCGGCTCAGCTTAGGCAATCCCTGTCGGTGAAGAATGACGCGTCGTCCAAAAGACTTGGCAATTCCTCCAGCGTGGTAGCGTCCTGAACGCCGGCTGTCAGGATTGCTCGCCGCCGCCATTGCGCAGATGGCTCGGCGCGACACCCATCACCCGCTTGAAGGCGCGGCTGAAGGAAGCTTCCGAATCGTAGCCCAGTTTCGCCGCCACGACAGACACCCGCATGCCGTCGCGGGCGAGCCATTGCCGCGCCTGATGCATGCGCACGCGCAGCACATATTTGGCCGGCGTCTCGCCGACCACGGTGGCGAAGCGCTGCGCGAAGGCGGAGCGAGACGCGCCCATCAATCGGGCCAGGGCCCCGACCGTCCAATCCCGGTCGGGCTGCAGATGAATAGCGGCGAGCACCTTGCCGACGTCAGGATTGCGCACCGCGGCGATCCATCCGGTCGCGTCGCCGCAGCCGTTCTCTACCCAGGAGCGGATGATTGTGGCGGCGAGCACGTCAGCCAGGCGGGCGAGAATGCCGCCCGAGCCGACCCGGTCCATCGTCACCTCGCCAGCCATCGCATCGAGCAGATGCTGGATGCCCGGCGCGTTCGCCATCAGCTTATGCGCCTGCATCAGGTCGGGCATCATGTCGAGCAGCGGATGCGAGCCGTCGAGATTGAAATGCACGCTGCCGCAAAACAGCAAGGTCTTGCAGCCGTCGCAGCCGTTGGAGACGTCATAGATGTTCTCGCAGACCGGCTCGATCGTATAGCGGCCGATCGGCACGGGCGGAACGCCCGGCGCGCTCGCCAGCACATGCTCATCGCCACGCGGGATCAAGAGCGCGTCGCCGACAGAGAGCTCGATCCATTCCTTGGCCGGTGAGAACAGCCAGCAGCCCTGTTGGCCGATGAAATGGAACCGCGCCGCCTTCTGCGCGGGGAAGGAAACGGCCCACGGTTCGCCCAGCACGCAGCGGCCATAGTCGACGCCGTCGAGCCGCAATCCGCGCAGCATGTCGGTCAGCGGATCGCCGGACGCCGGGAATGTGGTTTTGGACGAATTGTAATTCATTCCGGCGTTTCTAGCATGGAAACTCCAGCCGGTCACTCCCTATGTTGCACTGCAGCGTCGCGCGCCAGGCCTGTAACGGGTGGATCCCGAACTGGCGGTCTTCCAAATGGCGCCGCAAAACAGATCGGAGATTTCCCATGACCGAACCCGCCACAGGCGTCATCGATGCCGCTGTTCTCGATAGAACCGAAGCCGAGGAGCGAAGCGAGCCTGTATGGGGCGCGGTGGTCTCGCTGGCGCTCGGCGTGTTTGGCTTGGTGACCGCCGAATTTCTGCCCGCTAGCCTGCTGACGCGGCTGGCGCAGGATCTCGGCGTCAGCGAAGGCGCCGCCGGCCAGGCCGTGACGGCGACGGCCGTCGTCGGCGCGATCGCAGCACCCACGATGGCCATCGTCACCAAGCGGCTGGACCGCAGGCTGGTCATGTGGCTGCTCACCTTGCTTCTGATCGTCTCCAACCTGCTTGCCGCCTTCGCCTCCTCGCTCACAATGCTGCTTCTGGCCCGCGTGGTGCTGGGCGTCGCGCTCGGCGGCTTCTGGTCGATGTCGGCCGCCATGGCGATGCGACTGGTGCCGATGCGGCTGATGCCGCGCGCAATGTCGATCATCCTGACCGGCGTATCGGTGGCGACCGTCACCGCGGCGCCGGTCGGCGCCTATGTCGGCGACATCTGGGGCTGGCGTACGGCCTTCATGATCGCGGCGGTCGTCGGCGCGCTGACGCTGCTCGTACAGCTTGCCACCATCCCCAGCCTGCCGCCGACGGCCGTGGCGAGCTTTCGCACGCTGATCGAGGTACTGAAGCGGCGGACGATCCGCATCGCCCTGCTGGTCGTGCTGCTCGTCGCCTCGGGACAGTTTGCCGGCTTCACCTATGTGCGGCCATTCCTGGAGACGGTGCCGGTCATGCCGATCGAGACCATCTCGCTGGTTCTGCTCGCCTATGGCATCGGCGGCTTCTTCGGCAATTTCGCCGGCGCTTTCCTGGCCGAGCGCAATCTGAAGCTTGCGGTCGGACTGGCGCCGCTGCTGATCGCGCTGTCGGCGCTTGCCATGCTCACCATCGGCGCTTCACCGGTGATTGCGGCAATCGCAGTTGCGGCATGGGGCTTTGCCTTCGGCGCGGTGCCGGTCGGGCTGCAGACTTGGCTGGTGCGCGCCGCTCCCGACCAGGCCGAGAGCGCCGGCGGCCTGATGGTCGCGACGTTCCAGGTGGCGATCGCGCTGGGCGCAGTCTTCGGCGGCCTGCTGGTCGACCATGCCGGCGTCGCCAGCGCATTCGGCTACGGTGCCATGGCAACGCTGCTCGCAGCGCTGGTGACTTTCGCCGTCGGGCCGAAACAGGCTGAATAACCTTGGACGCCGACAAGCCAGCCGGTACGGCCGGCTTGTCGGCAGGGCGATGCAGTCTGGGCTAAGCCGAGCGGCCGTCGAACTCGAAAACCTCGATAGCGGCGAGATCGATGCCGTCGAGGCAATTGATGTTGATGTAGGCGCTGCGCTCGCTGCCTTGACTGACATCCTCGGCGAAGGGATGGATGCCGCAGGTCCGGCAGAAGCGATGCGCGATCGAGCCCTTGCCGAAGGTGTATTTGCCGAGGTCGTCGCCCCAGGCAACCAGGCGCATGCTGGCGTGTGGCACGGCCCAGAGCAGCGCCCCCTTGCGCGCGCAGATCGAGCAGTTGCAGCGCACCGCGCCGCCGAGCTCGCCTGCGACCTCGAAAGCCACCTTGCCGCAGTGGCAACTGCCTTTGTACAGCATCAGTCTCTTCCTATCGCTGGCAGGTGCAAAGGCACCCTTGCCGGGTTATCCATCCGCTAGCCAAATTGGCTGCCTTAAAAGACGTTGCATCCTTGCGGAGTCCGACATCGACATGCAATCCGTGCGCGACCGTCTCGAAATCATCCTGTCACGTCTTGCCAATCGCGCGGCTGACGAAAAGGTCTACGTCAAGCAGTATGCGCAGGCGGCGCTCGCCGCAGCGGATGCAGCCGACGCGCGGCAAAGAGCCGGGGTCTGCCTCGGGCCGCTCGATGGCGTGGTCGTGTCGATCAAGGATCTGTTCGATGTCGCCGGCGAGCCGACCCGGGCAGGCTCGGCGATGCTCGCCGGTGCTCAGCCCGCCGCGCAGGACGCGGCGATCGTGCGCCGGCTGCGCCAGGCGGGCGCAGTGATCCTCGGCAAGACCAACATGACCGAATTCGCCTTCACCGCGATCGGCGACAACCTGCACTACGGCACACCGGGCAATGCGGCGGATGCCAGCCTGATCCCGGGCGGTTCTTCATCGGGCGCCGGCGTTGCGGTGGGCGAAGGCAGCAGCCAGATCTCGATCGGCTCGGACACGGGCGGCTCGGTTCGCATCCCGGCCTCGCTCAACGGCGTCGTCGGCTTCAAGCCGACGGCCCGGCGCGTGCCTTTGGACGGCGCCTTTCCGTTGTCGGCGACACTGGATTCGATCGGGCCGCTCGCCCGCAGCGTCGGTGATTGCGCGGTTGCCGACGCGATCATGGCGGGGGAGGAGCCGATGGCGCTTCAACCGATCCCGCTCGCCGGTCTGCGCATCGGTGTTCCGCGCGGCCGGCTCTTTGATGACACGCAAGCCGACGTCGCCGCGGCCTTTGAGGCGTGCACCAGCCAGATGGAGCGGGCAGGGGCGCGCGTTGCCGATCTATCGATCGATGACCTCATTGGCGGGATGCGCGCGGCGACCATGCGCGCCTCGATCGCGTCGATGGAGGGTGCGGAGGTGCATGCCGACTGGCTGGCGACCGGGGCCTCGGTGCCCGTCGACCCACATGTCAGCGGGCCTTTGTCGCGCGCGCGGACGGTTCCCGCTTCCGCCTATATCAGGACAATCCGTCGCCGGGCGGAACTGGTCGCGGCCATGACGGAACGGCTGCAAGCGGTCGACGCGCTTGCTCTGCCGACCGTGCCGATGGTCGCGCCGTCGATCGTGGCGATGGCCGGCGACGAAGCGCTACGCGACAGGACGGAAGGCTTGCTCCTGCGCAACACGCAGGTCGCCAACCAGTTCGATCTCTGTGCAATCTCGCTGCCGATGCCGGGCACCAAGCTGCCGGCCGGGCTGATGCTGGTGGCGAGGCATGGGCACGACCGACGTCTGCTCGGAATTGCTGCCGCGGTGGAGGCTTTGCTGAGCGGTTGAGGTGGTGCAGCGGCGCAATCAGTCGGCCGGAAAGCGCCGACGGTAGCGCTCGATCACTTCCGGATTCCGCAGGTTGACCGGCAGCTTGTCGGCAAGCACCAGCAAGGCCTCGTTCGCAGCGCCGACGCCCATGCGCATCATCGATTCCTCGGTGATGCCGGCCATATGCGGAGTGATGATGACGTTGTCGAAGCTGAAATAGGGATGGCTCGGCGGCAGCGGCTGGGTCGCAAAGACGTCGAGCGCCGCACCGCCGATACGGCCTTTTCGCAGCGCTTCAATCAGCGCCTCGTCATCGACCACCGGCCCGCGCGAGACATTGATCAACAGCGCATTGGGCTTCATGCGGGCGATGCGCTCGCGGCTGATCAGGCCGCGCGTCTCCTCGGTCAGCGGGCAGCAGAGCACGATGATGTCGCTCTGCTCGACCAGCGCGTCTATCGACAGGAAACCGACGCGCTCGGGCGCCGGGCGCAGGCTGCGCGTCGTCGCCACGACCTTGAGGTCGAAGCCGTGCGCGGCGATGTGGCCGACGGCCTGGCCGACGGCGCCGAGGCCGACAATGCCGATCGTCTTGCCGGCGAGCTCGCTGGTTGAATTGGCGTGCTCGCGCCCGGCGAGCCAGCCCTTGGCGCGCAGGTCGCGATCCATGATGCGGAAGCGCCTGAGCAGCGCCAGCGCCGTGAACACCACATGTTCGGCCACCGAGCGGGCATTGACGGCCGGCACGTTCGCCACCAGCACGCCGGCGGCGGTGGCCGCCTCGACCGGGATCATGTCCAGTCCCGCGCCATGGCGGATCGCGGCGCGCAACAGGGACGCGCCTGCGAACAGCTCCGGCGGCAGCGGCGCTCGGACGATGACGATGTCGGCGTCTTTCGCCTCGGCAGCCAGCGTTTTTGCATCGAGCGCGGAGGCGACGACCAGCCGGCCGGCTCCCGCCAGCATGCTTGTCGCGCGCGGATGTAGCGGGTGCGTCGACAGGATCTTGCGCATGAAGCTCAGGCCCTTTCGAGCGCCGCGCTTTTCGGCTCGGTCCAGCGACCTTCGATGATCCCCTTCCAGTAGCTCTCGGCCCCTTGCAGGTGCGCACTCATCAGCGCCTGGGCGAGGTTGCCGTCGCGGCGCAACAGCGCCTCGTAGATCTGGATGTGTTCGGCATGCGAGCGCATGCTGCGCTCCAGATCGTTGAAATAGATCGGCAGGCGCTGCTCGCCCATCAGGTAGTAGACGCTGCAGATGTTGTGAAAGACGCCGTTCTTGGTCGCTCGCACGATCTCGAGGTGGAACTCGCGGTCTTCCTTGGCGAGGCCTTCGCCGGCGGCGATGCGCTCCTCGGAAGCCTTCAGGATCTCGCGCAGCCGCTCGAAATTCTCCTCGGTGGCGCGTGAGCAGGCAAGCTCGGCCGCCTTGATCTCGTGGATCTTGCGCAGCTCGACGGTCTCGTAGATCTGCACCGGATCCAGCGGCAGGCCCGCGCGGGCGAAAAGCGCTAACGCTTCCACGCTCGCCTGCTTGGTATCGATATAGATGCCGGACTTGGCGCGGCGCTCGACGATGCGCATCGCTTCGAGGATGGCAAGCGCCTCGCGGATCTGGCCGCGGCTGACGGCGAAATGCTCCGCCAGCTCGCGCTCCGACGGCGTGCGGCCCGACTCCTTGTCCGAGTTGGAGAACAGATAGGCGGCGAGTTCCGCAAGAAGGTTCTTTTCTTTCATCGTCAAATGCGTAGCGCGTGCGCCTCCAGGAATCGCTCCGAAACGGTGAAACCCAATCCGGGCTTTTCAGGGATCGCTATCATACCGTCCTTTGCTTCGACAGTCTCCTCGACGAGATCGTGGATCATCGGATTGGCGCCCAGCGAATACTCGACGATGAAGGTCGCGGGGGAAGCCGCGCAGACATGCAGTCCGGCGAAGAAGCAGGGCGCGCCGGCCCACAGATGCGGCGCGAAGCGCAGGTTGAAGGCGCTGGCGATGGTGCCGATCTTCATCGCCTCGCTGATGCCGCCGCAGAAGGCGGGATCAGGCTGGAAGATGTCGGCCGATTTCAGCACGGCCAGATCGCGAAAGGCATAGCGGGTCGCCTCGCTCTCGCCGGTGGCGATCGGGGTCGAACCGGACGCGCGCACCTCGGCCATACCGTGCTTGTCGTCGGCGATCACCGGCTCCTCGAACCAAGCCAGATCGAGATCGGCGGTGAGGCTGATGAAGCGCTTGGCCTCGGCGACGGTGTAGGTGCCGTGCGCGTCCACCATCAGTTCGACGTCAGGACCGATCGCTTCCCTGGCGGCGCGGACGCGCGCGGCCGAGATATGCGGGGCGCCGTCCATGGCGCCGATGCGCATCTTCAGCGCCTTGAAACCGCCTTTGGCGATATAGGATTTGAGCTGGTCGCCGATGGTATCGGCTGGCGCCCAGCCGCCCGAGGCATAGGCCTGCATGCGCTCGACCTTGCGGCCGCCGAGCAGCCGCCAGACCGGCTGCCCCAGCGACTTGCCGAGGATGTCCCAAAGCGCGATGTCGACCGCGCTGATCGCCGCCACGCTCATGCCGCGCCGCGCCAGCTGGGGCATGGCATGGCCGGCATGGGCCGCCGTGTGGTGTCGCACGCCGTTGTAGAGCATCTCCCAGATGATGCCGATATCGGCCGGATCACGGCCGATGAGCTGCGGCGCAATTTCGTGGTTCAGCATGTGGACCAGCGCGCCATAGCTGCCGGCGCTGCCGGCGGCGTTCTTGCCCTCGCCCCAGCCGACCAGGCCGTCGTCGGTCTCGACGCGCAGGATGGCGGCGTCGAACGTCGTCACCTGACCGAAGTCGCTGCGATGCTGCTTTGCGACTTCGATCGGTATACGAACCCACCAGGCCTGGACGCTTTTTATACGCATCTTGATCCCCGGCCCGCCGCCCGGCCAGGACGGTAGGGCTAAGCTCCAAATCGGACCGTCTACTTGATCAGCGGCAGCAGCGTTTCGGCGGTGATGCGCATCTGATCGGTGTAGAACTTCTCGGTGAGCACGCTGGAGCCGTGATCCTGGATGAATTTGAGCTGCTCGGGCGAGATGTCGACCGGGCTGCGCTCCACCATCTCCGGATAGGGGGCGGCCGGCGTGCGGTCGACCGGCGCGACGAACTCGTTGGTCAGCGCGCCGTCATAGCCGATCTCCTTCAGCGTGCCGACGATCTTCGGCCAGTCGATCTGGCCGAGACCCGCGGCGAAGCGGTTGTTGTCGGCGACATGGAAGTCGTAGAGGCGCTTGCCGACCTGGCGGATGGCGTCATAGACGTTAAATTCCTCCATATGGATGTGGTAGGCGTCGAGGCAGACGCCGCATTCCGGGCTCACCGCATCCGCGAGCGCGAGCGCCTGGGCACCACGATTGAAGAGGTAGGTCTCGAAGCGGTTGAGCGGCTCGACGGCGATCTTGACGCCGACCTTCTTGGCATGCGCGAAGCATTCGCGCGTGGCGTCCACCACCCAGCCCCACTCTTCCGCCTCCGTGCCGTCGGGCACCACCTTGCCGACGGTGGCGGGAACCAGCGTGATGATCTCGCCGTCAAGCTCGCTCACCATGGTCAGCACGTCTTTGACATATTGTACCGATCGCTCGCGCTGGCCCTGGTTCTTGGCGGCAAGGTTGCGTTCGCCCAGCATCAGCGTCACCGAACCCCAGCAACGTATGCCGTGCTCCTTCAGGAGCGCGCGCGTTTCCTTGGTTTTGTACTGCTCGGGCTCACCGGAAATCTCGATCGACTCGTAGCCGAACTTCTTGATGCGCTTCAGCGTCACCTCCAGCGGCTCCGCCCGCATCCAGTTGTGCGTCGAAAGATGCATGGTCTGTCCTTCCCAGAATTCGCCTGTCACGTTTTTCGCGACGTTCTCCACCGAGCCCGTCGCATGATCTCCTCCCCACGGCGTTCCAGTGTTTTTTCTCGAAACTGGTTCGACCAATTGGGCCTGACAGAACCTCTACAGCAAATTCACAGTAACGGCAAGGAGACCACCTATTGGGCTCAACTCATCAGTCAATGCTTTGATTTGAATAGATTAAGATACCTTTCGGCAATCGTGCGGATCGCATTCCAGCTGTTTCTGGCCGCTTGACCAAACAGCCGTATTTGGTAATACCAGAATGCCGCTGCTTGTCGGCGCCGAGACGAACGGTCGAAGAGGCTAGCCCTCGCTTCAATCGGCGCTATGCTTGGTCCATGAAAACGAGAGAGGGAGGATGCCGATGCCGACGACGATGAAGGGTCCCGGCCTGTTTCTGGCGCAGTTCGCGGGCGACGCCGCGCCGTTCAATTCGCTGGCTTCGATCACCAAATGGGCGGCCGGGCTCGGCTACAAGGGCGTACAGATCCCGACCTGGGACGGACGCCTGTTCGATCTGAAAAAGGCGGCGTCATCGAAAACCTATTGCGACGAGGTCAAGGGCATCTGCACTGAAGCCGGCGTCGAGATTACCGAACTGTCGACGCACCTGCAGGGGCAGTTGGTGGCGGTGCATCCGGCTTACGACGCGCAGTTCGACGGGTTTGCGCCACCCGAGGTGCACAACAATCCGAAGGCCCGGCAGAAATGGGCGGTCGAGCAGATGGAATTCGGCGCCAAAGCATCGAAGAATCTCGGCCTCCAGGCGTCGGTAAGCTTCAGCGGCGCGCTCGCCTTCCCGTACCTCTATCCGTGGCCACAGCGGCCGCCTGGGCTGATCGAGGAAGCGTTTGCCGAGCTTGGCAAGCGCTGGGAGCCGATCCTCGACGTCTATGATGAGAACGGCGTCGATATCGGCTACGAAATCCATCCAGGCGAGGACGTGTTCGACGGCGCGACCTTCGAGATGTTCCTCGACGCGGTCGGCGGCCACAAGCGTTGCAACATCAATTACGACCCGTCGCACTTCCTGTTGCAGCAGCTCGACTATCTCGAGTTCATCGACATCTACCACGAGCGGATCAAGGCCTTCCACGTCAAGGATGCCGAGTTCAACCCGACGGGGCGGCAAGGCGTCTATTCGGGCTATCAGGGCTGGGTGAACCGGGCCGGGCGTTTCCGTTCCCTCGGCGACGGGCAGGTCGATTTCAGCGGCATCTTCTCCAAGCTCACCCAGTACAACTACGATTCCTGGGCGGTGCTCGAATGGGAATGCTGCCTCAAGCATCCCGAGGACGGCGCGGCCGAAGGCGCACCCTTCATCCAGCATCATATCATCCGGGTCACCGAAAGGGCCTTTGATGATTTCGCCGGCGGCACCAGCGACAAGAAGCTGCTGCGCGCGATGATGGGGATTTAGCACCTTTATCCTCCCCTCGAGGGGAGAGTGGCCCAAAGGGCCGGGCTGGGTCGGTTTATGCCGAGATCCACGCCCGGCGACCCCACCCGATCCGCTGTGCGGATCGACCTCCCCTCAAGGGGGAGCTAACCAACATGAGGGAGAACGAAAGCATGGTCGGCGCATCGAAATCGGAAACGGGAGGCGGCCCGATCCGCTACGGCATGGTCGGCGGCGGGCAGGGCGCTTTCATCGGCGCGGTGCACCGGATTGCGGCGCGCATGGACAACGACTTCGTGCTGGTGGCCGGCGCGCTGTCGTCGGACCCGGCGCGCGCGAAGGCCTCGGCCGAAGAACTCGGGCTCGATCCGTCACGCAGCTACGGCTCCTATGCCGAGATGGCCAAGGCCGAAGCCAAACGCCCGGACGGCATCGAGGCAGTGGCGATCGTCACGCCCAACAATGTGCATGTGCCGGCGGCCAAAGCCTTCCTGGAGGCGGGTATCCACGTCATCTGCGACAAGCCGCTCGCGACCTCGCTCGCCGAGGCGAAGAAGCTTGCCGCACTGGTCGAGAAGGCTGGAAAGGTGTTCGTGCTCACCCACAACTACACAGCCTATCCGATGGTGCGGCAGGCGCGCGAGATGGTGGCCAAGGGCATGCTCGGCGACATCCGCATCGTGCAGTCGGAATATCCGCAGGACTGGCTGACCGAAGACCTCGCCGCGACCGGTCAGAAGCAGGCCTCATGGCGCTCCGACCCCAAGCAGGCCGGCGCCGGCGGCGCGCTCGGCGACATTGGCACGCACGCCTACAACCTCGCCCGCTTCGTCTCGGGGCTCGAGCTGGATTCCCTTTCGGCCGACCTCGACGCCTTCGTGCCGGGACGCCAGCTCGACGACAACGTCAATGTGCTGTTGCGCTTCAAGCCGGTCGGCAACAAGCATCCGGCCAAGGGCATGATCTGGGCGAGCCAGGTGGCGCCCGGCCACGAGAACGGGCTGAAGCTGCGCATCTACGGCTCGAAGGGCGGGCTCGAATGGGTCCAGGCCGACCCGAACTATCTTTGGTACACGCCCTTCGGCCAGCCGAAGCAGTTGCTGACCCGGGCGGGCGCCGGCGCGATGCCGGTAGCGGCGCGCGTCAGCCGCGTGCCCTCCGGCCATCCGGAGGGCTATCTCGAAGGCTTCGCCAATATCTACCAGGAAGCGGCCCGCGCCATCCGCGCGGCGCGCAAAAAGGGCGGCAAGCTTGCCAAGGATGTCGCCTTCCCGACGATCGCGGACGGCGTCGAAGGCATGGCCTTCATCGAGGCGTGCGTGAAGTCGTCGAGGAAGAACGGGGCGTGGACGAGGCTATAAAGGCGGGCTCGGCGACGGCACGGGCCGGATGAGGGGGAGTGTGACCCGCTAGCGCAAGTGGTTGGCCGCAGAGGAGGGGTGTCGATGAAAATCGGCATGTGCATGTTCTTGTGGACGACGAGCGTCTCGAAAAAGCACGAGGCGCTGCTGAAGGACATCAAGGCAACCGGCTTCGACGGCGTCGAGATACCGGTCTTCGCGGGCGAACCGGATGACTACAAGAAGCTCGGCGAGATGCTCGATCGCATCGGACTGGAGCGCACCGCGGTCTCGGCGATGGGAGATCCGGCGATGAACCTGATCTCTGCGGATGCCGCGACGCGCAAGGCCGGCATCGATTACATGAAATGGGCGATCGACTGCAGCGCGGCGCTCGGCGCGGACAGGCTGAGCGGGCCGCTGCATTCCACGCTGGGCGCCTTTTCCGGCAGCGGGCCGACAGCGGCCGAGAAGAAGCGCTCGGTCGCCTCGCAGCGGGCCATTGGCGATCATGCCGGCAAGAGGGACGTCACCATCGGGCTTGAGGCGCTGAACCGCTTCGAGTGCTATCTGGTCAACACGATGGACGACCTGTCCGAGCATGTCGACGCGATCGACCGGCCGCACATCAAGGCGATGTACGACACTTTTCACGCCAATATCGAGGAGGCCGATCCGATCGGCGCCTATACGCGCAATCGCCGGAACGTCGTCCACATCCACATCTCGGAAAACGACCGCGGCGTGCCGGGGCGCGGCAACATCCCCTGGAAGGAAACTTTCGCGGCGATCCGCAAGAGCGGCTATGACGATTGGCTTACGATCGAGTCGTTCGGCCGATCACTGAAGGATCTGGCGGCTGCGACCAAGGTGTGGCGGGATTTCGCAGAGAGCCCGGAGGCAGTTTATCGCGAAGGGTATCGGCATATCAGAGATGGGTGGAAGGCTGCCGCTTAAACGCCCTCTCCATTCGTCATCCACGGGCGGAGCGGGAGCGAAGCGGACGCCGAGACCCGAGGATCCATTCCGTGACGTCGACGCTCCGCCACGATGCAATTCTGCACCGGCTGCATTCTACGGCTTAGGGAACGGCATTACTGTGTTCATGCGAAGGCTGTTTTGTCTCGAATGATGGCATTGAGGACGACCAGGAGCTTCCTTGCAACGGCGATGATGGCCAGTTCTTGGACCCTGAGCGGGCTGCGAGGTTTGTGCGGCATCGAGACGATCGGTCTTGGCGCGCCGTCTTGTCGACTTCGCATAGTGGTGGGTGTGTGCCGGGT
The DNA here is from genome assembly GCF_029625795.1 of Mesorhizobium sp. WSM4989. Classification (NCBI taxonomy): domain Bacteria; kingdom Pseudomonadati; phylum Pseudomonadota; class Alphaproteobacteria; order Hyphomicrobiales; family Phyllobacteriaceae; genus Mesorhizobium; species Mesorhizobium sp. WSM4989. Next base: position 99,980 of record NZ_JARTVN010000002.1, read on the forward strand.
TGTGCGGCGAGAACGGCACGCCGGACTTGGCCAGCGCATGGCGCAACAACCGCTCATGGACGCCAGTCGCCTCCGACTAGCCTTCGACATCCGTCATCAAGGGCGACAACCACTGAGTCGTCATCCACGGGCGGGTCGGGCCTCCCTATCCGACCTCGATAACCGCTTTGATCAACCCGGATTTTTCGTGCGCCCAGCGCGCTAGATCGCGCGGCGTATCGGCAAGGGTCGTGCGGTGGGTGACGAGTTTCTCCAGCGGCACGGCGCCGTTGCGGATCGAGGCGGCGACATGGTCGAAGTCTGCTCTGAGCGCATTGCGGCTGCCGACCAGCGTCATCTCGCGCTTGTGAAACTCGGGATCGGAGAAGGTGATGTCGTCCTTGACGACGCTGACCAGCACCAGCGCTCCGCCATGCGCGACATGGGTGAAGGCGGACTGCACCGACTGCGTGTTGCCGGTGGCGTCGAACACAAGGTCGAAGCCTTCGCCGTCGGACGCCTGCCGCACCAGATCGGCAGCCGGCGCTTTCGAGCCGTCGAGTGCGGCAAAGCCGAGCTCGCTTTCGGCGAAATCGAGCCGTTCGGTGCTCATGTCGAGCAGGCTGACATCGAGGCCGGCGATGCGGGCGAACAGTGCCGTGCCAAGGCCGATCGGACCGGCGCCGATGACCAGCGTGCGCTGGCCGGGCGCACTCAGCGAGCGCCGCACGGCGTGTGCGCCGATGGCCAGGAATTCGACGGCGGCGGCATCGGCCAGCGATAGGCCATTTGCTGGATAAAGGTTTTGCGCCGGCACCAGGATCTCGTCGCACATGGCGCCGTCGCGATGGACGCCAAGCACCTCGATCTGCACGCAGCAGTTCGGCTTGCCGTGCCGGCAGGCAACGCATTTGCCGCAGGCGAGATAGGGGTTGATGATCACCGGCTCGCCGATGGCAAGCTCGACGCCTTCACCTCGCTCGACGACCGTGCCCGAGACCTCGTGGCCCATGATGCGCGGATAGGCGAGGAACGGGTGCTTGCCTTCGAAGATGTGATAGTCGGTGCCGCAGATGCCGACATGGCTGACTGCGATGCGCGCCCAGCCGGGCGGCGGCGCGCCGGGTTCGGCGCGGTCTTCGAGAACAAGGTCGCCAGGCGAGCGGCAGACGACGGCTTTCATGCGCTGATCCAGTGTTTAAGGGGCGTCGGCCCCGCTCGATCGGGGCCGGCGCGTCATTTCAGGAACGATTACTTGCCGCGACGGCGCAGGCCGTCGAAGTAGACGATGACGATGATCAGCAGGCCGGTGATGACGCGCTGCCAGAAGGTGTTGACGTTGAGCAGGTTGGCGCCGTTGTTGATCGTCGAAAGAATGAAGGAGCCGATCAGCGGTCCATGCACCGAGCCGATGGCGCCGAACAGCGAGGTGCCGCCGATCACCGACGAGGCGATAGCCTGCAGCTCATAGGTGTCGCCCTGGGTCGGGTTGCCGATGCCGATGCGCGAGGCAAGCAGCACACCCACGAAAGCCGCGAGCAGGCCGGACAGGATATAGGCCATGAAGATGGTGCGCGGCACGTTCACGCCGGAAAGGCGCGCGGCCTCCGCATTGGAGCCGACCGAGAATAAATAGCGGCCCCAGCGCGTGTGGTGCAGGAACACGTAGGACGGTATGGCGACCAGGATCACCATCCAGAACAGATAGGGGATGCCGAGAACCGAGCCGCGCGAGAAGGCCTGGAAAGGGTCGCTGTTGATCGAGATCGAATTGCCGTTGGTCATCAAGAGGCCGATGCCGCGCAGCGACGTCATCGTGGCCAGGGTGATGATGAAGGGCGGCAGGCCCATCTTGACGATGCCGAAGCCGTGGAACAGGCCGATGGCGACGCCGGCGAGCAAGGTAATGAGCACAGCCGCCCAGATCGGCCAGCCGGCATTGATCAGAAGCGCTACAATGACGGTGGTGAAGCCGACCACGGCACCGACCGAGAGGTCGATGCCGCCGGTGATGATGACGAAGGTCTGGCCGACCGCGAGGATGGCGATCAGCGAACCCTGACGCAAAAGATTGGTGATGTTGAGCGTCGTGGCGAAGGAGGGTGTGGCGACCGCCAGCACGATCCACATCAAAAGCAACAAGCCGAGCAGCGTCAGCCCGAACAGGGCGTTGTAATTGCGCTTCGGCTTTTCGGCGGGGATCGCCTCGGTGCTCATTTTTGTCCTCCCGTCTTTTCTTGTTTCTCGGCCAGCGCTTGGCCCAAAATGTCCTCATGGCTGGCGGTGCGGAAGCCATGCGTGGCGACCAGCTTGCCGCGGCGGAACACATGCAGCGTGTCGGCGAGCTCGTAGACTTCCGGCAGGTAGGACGAGATCAGGATGATGCCGGCGCCCTTGGACAGAAGCGTCGAGAACAGCCGGTAAATCTCGGCCTTGGTGCCGACATCGACGCCGACCGTCGGCTCGTCGAAGATGAACAGCTTGGCGCCATGCGCCAGCCATTTGCCGATGACGATCTTCTGCTGGTTGCCGCCCGACAGGCTGGAGGCCAGCGCGTGGCGGGTCGGCGTCTTGATCCTGAGATCGGCTATCTGGCGATCGGCCTCGGCCTTCTCGCGCGAGCCTGAGATCAGAAGATTGCTCGAGATGCGCTTGTAGATCGGCAGGTTCAGATTCGTGCCGACCGGCAGGTTGAGGCAGAGGCCTTGGTCGCGGCGGCTTTCGGGGGCGAGGGCCATGCCGAGCCTTATCGCGTCATGCTCGGAGTTGACTTGCACCTCCTTGCCTTGCCACAGGATCTGACCGGCCGACTTCCTGTGGCGGCCGTAAAGCGTGGTGACGAACTCGCTGCGGCCGGCTCCGATCAAGCCGTAAAGTCCGACGATCTCGCCCGCGCGGACACTCACCGAGACGTTCTCGAAACCCTTGCCGGAGAGATTCCGCGTCTCGACGATCGTCGCGCCCGGCGTGAAATGCTCCTTGTGGTAGATCTGCTCGATCGAGCGATTGATCATCAGCTTGACCAGTTCCGGCTCGCTGGTCTCGGCTATGTTGCGGGTGCCGACGAGCGTGCCGTCGCGCAGCACCGAAACACGATCGGCAAGCTCGAACACCTCCTCCATGCGGTGGCTGATATAGATGATGGTGACGCCTTCGCCCTTTAGCCGGCGGATCAGCTTGAACAGCTGGTCGGCCTCCTTGCGGGTCAAGTAGGCGGTCGGCTCGTCGAAGATGAGGAACTTTGTCCCGCGTACCGTGGCGCGGGCGGCGGCGATCAGCTGCTGCTGGCCGATGGTGAGGTCGCCGAGCATAACATGCGCGGGCAGGTCGAAGCCGAGCCCATCGATGATCTTCTGCGCTTCCTTCACCATGGCGCGCTGCTGCAACAGACCGAAGCGGGAATTCTCCTCGCCGAGGAACATGTTGGCGGCGACGGTGAGGTGGCGGCAAAGCACGACCTCCTGGTGGACGGCATTGATGCCGAGCGCCATCGCCTCGTGCGGCGTGGACAGCGCCTCGGGTTTACCTTCCCAGACGACTTCGCCGGAGGTGCGCGGCATGACGCCGGTTAAAAGCTTTATCAGCGTCGATTTGCCGGCGCCGTTCTCGCCGACGATGGCGTGGATCTCGCCCGACTTGAAGGCAAGGTCCACCGGCTTCAGCGCATGCGTGCCGGGATAGCGCTTTTCCAGGCCTTTCAACTCGAGGATGGTCCTGCCCGGTTTCAGCGTGGGGGGCGGGTGCAGTTCCTGCGCCGTCGACGTCATAACAATCCTCCCAGATTGATCCAACCGTTGGATACGCAGCGATGCGTCTGGCGCGCATCTAGAAGGCAGAGCCTAAAGTAAGCCGGCGGATTTCCAAACTGTCCGCGGCGATGTTTCCGGGGCGGCGAAGCCCCGGAAACGAATGTCGCGAAGATCAGTTGAGCTTCGGGTTGAGCAGCGCGTCGATCTTCGGATCCTTCATGTTGTCCTTGGTCACGAGATTGGCGCCGGTGTCGACATTGGCCTCGACCTTCTCGCCCTTCGAGGCGGCTAAGGCGGTCTTGATGCCGTCGTAGCCCATCCGGTATGGATCCTGGACGACGAGGCCGGAGATGACGCCGTCGTTGAGGAACTTGATCAGCTTCTCGTCGCTGTCGAAACCGATCAGCGCCACCTTGCCGGCGAGGTTGTTCTCGGCGATCGCCTGGCCAACGCCCTGCGCCATGATCAGGTTCGAGGCGAAGATGCCCTTGAGGTCCGGATTGGCGGTGATCAGGTCGGTCGCGATGTTGAGGCCGGTGGTGGCCTGACCGTCGGCATATTTGTCGGCGACCAGTTCGAGGCCGGGATATTTCGCCTTGAGCTGTTCCTTGAACCCTTGCGCGCGCTGCTCGAGCGAGCCGGCGCCGGGCAGCGCGGTGATCAGCGCAACCTTGCCCTCGACTTTGCCGCCATTGGCGGCGCCGATCGCGGCAGCGAGACCGTCAGCCGCGACACGGCCGCCCTGGACGTTGTCGGTGGTGAGGAAGGAGGTGAAGGCCTTGGATTCGGCGCTGGAGTCGATGCCGATGACCTTGACCTTGGTCGCCGCCTCGTCGATCGGCTTGCCGAGCGCCTTGGCCTCGGTCGGCGCGATCACGATCGCGGCCGGATTGCCGGCGACGGCGTTCTCGAGGATCGAGATCTGACCGTTGACGTCGGTTTCGGCCTGGGCGCCGAGCTCCGGCACGTTGATGCCGAGATCCTTGCCGGCCTTGCGGGCGCCGGCCAGCACGATTTGCCAGTAGAACGAAGTCGTGTCCTTGACGATGATTGGGATGGTCACGTCGGCCGCCGAGGCGGGTGCCGAATGCATCGCACCGGCGAGCATTGAGGCGGCGGCTAAAGCCACGAAGGCGCGGCGGTTGAGAAGGCTGGTTACGAATTTCATTAGGTTCCTCCCTAAAATCGCCCGGTGAAGGTTCGGAAGCTCCATCTGGATAGGCGCAAGCCAAACAGAACTTTATCAATAAAAAACATTTGCTCGATTTTGATAGTGCATTGCCCTGATCGATGCAAGCGGTGTCTCATGCCGTTTGCGTGATGGCGTGGCAGCTGATCGGTCTGCTGGATCTCCGCATCTCAGCCAAGCTGCTGGACGATCGTATAAGGATCGTATTTGGCAAATTCCGCCGCCGCTACCTTGACATCCAGCAGTTCGAGATTGCGCGTCAGATTAGCGGGCTTGGCGGTGCCGGTCAGCACCGAGGCAACGACAGGCTCGTGCAGAGGGAATTGGAACGCGGCAGCGGCCAGCGGATAGCCACCTCCGATGGCGATGCGCTCCATTGCGCTGACGCGGTCGAGAATATCCTTGCTCGCCGGCAGATAGTCGAAATGCGCGCCATGCACCGGTCCCGTCGCCAATATGCCCGAGTTGAAGACGCCGCCGATGATCAGCGAAGTCCGCCGCTCGCGGCAAAGCGGCAGCAGGTCGGCCTCGGCGCTGCGATCAAGCAGCGAATAGCGGCTGGCGAGCAGGATGCAGTCGAGCGGCGCGCGGCGAAGCACGTCAAGGCAGATCTGGACCTCGTTGACGCCAAGACCGTAGGCGGAAATCGTGCCGGACGATTTCAGCTCCTCCAGCGCCTTCAGCCCGCCGTCCATCAGCTGACGGAAATGCAGCTTCGTCTTCTCGACGCCATGCGTGTAGACGCCGATGTCGTGGACGAACAGGATGTCGATCTTGTTGAGGCCGAGCCGCGCGTAGGAAAAATCCACCGAGCGCATGATGCCGTCATAGGAATAGTCGTAATCGAGCGCGAAGGGCAGCGGGTCGACATAGGAGTGATCGGGAACCTGGTCCTCCGGCACCGGCCGGAACAGGCGGCCGACCTTGGTCGAGAGCACATAGGAGGAGCGCGGCTTCTCACGCAGGAAATCGCCTGTGCGCCGCTCCGACAGGCCGAAGCCGTAGAAGGGCGCGGTGTCGAAGTAACGCAGCCCGCCGTCCCAGGCCGCTTGCAGCGTTTCCATTGCGGGCTCGCGCGGACAGGCGCGATAAAGGCCGCCGATGGCGGCGCCGCCGAAGCTGACCTCGGTGACTTCGAGCGCGGTCGCGCCGATCCGGCGTTTGTTCATCAAAGCCTCCCTTTGCCGTTCGACCGGCGGTCGTTTCGACTATTTAGAGCGTCGCGCCGAGATGCCAGGGCACGAACTCGTTGTCGCCGTAGCCGAACGCCTCGCTCTTGGTCTTGCGTCCGGACGCCGTCTCGATGATTAGCTCGAAGATCTCGCGGCCCATGCCGGCGATCGTCTTCTCGCCGGAAGCGATGACACCGCAATTGACGTCCATGTCCTCTTCCATCTGGTGGTACATGGTCGAGTTCGTGGCGACCTTGATCGACGGCGTCGGACGGCAGCCGAAGCAGGAGCCGCGGCCGGTGGTGAAGACGATGACATTGGCGCCGCCGGCCACCTGGCCGGTGGCCGAGACCGGATCGTAGCCGGGCGTGTCCATGAACACCAAGCCGCTGCCGCTGACCTTCTCGGCGTAACCGAAGACGCCGTTGAGCGGCGTCTGACCGCCCTTGGCAACAGCACCCAGCGACTTCTCCAGGATGGTGGTCAGGCCGCCGCGCTTGTTGCCCGGCGAGGGATTGTTGTCGATCGAGGCGCCGTGCTTGGCTGTATGGTCCTCCCACCATTTCACAAAGCCGTCGAGCTTGGCTGCGATCTCGGGCGAGGCGGCGCGATAGGCAAGCAGATGCTCGGCGCCGTAGATCTCGGTCGTCTCGGACAGGATGCCGATGCCGCCGCAGCCGGCCAGAATATCGACCGCCGCCCCCAGCGCCGGATTGGCGGTGATGCCGGACATGCCGTCCGAGCCGCCGCATTGCAGGCCGACGACGATCTCGCTGACCGGGATCGGTTCGCGCTGCAACTGGCCGACCTCCTCGGCGATCTCGGCCAGCACGCCCATCGCCCGCTCGACGGATTTGCGCGAGCCGCCGGCCTCCTGGATGTTGAAGTGCCGCTTTCCCGCCGCGACGCCCTTTTGGCCATAAAGGGTGAGCTGGTTAACCTCGCAGCCCAGACCGACCATCAGCACGCCGCCGAAATTCGGGTGGCGAGCATAGCCGGCCAGCGTGCGGTGCAGCACCATCATGCCGTCGCCGGTGGCGCTCATGCCGCAGCCCTGGCCGTGGACGATGGGCACGAAACCGTCGATGCCGGGATATTTCGGCAAAAGCGTGCGATTGGCCTCGTCGGCGATCGCATGGCAGACGGTGGACGAGCAATTGACGCTGGCGATGATGCCGATGAAGTTGCGCGTTCCGGCGCGACCATCGGCGCGGCGATAGCCCATGAAGGTGCGCTTGCGGTCCGCTTCGGTGGCGTGCTCGGCCTCGCTCGGCGGCACCACCGGCAGGCGGCCACTCTCGAACACCAGATTGTGCGAGTGGACGTGCTCGCCCGGCGCGATGGCTTGAGTGGCGCGGCCGATCGCCTGCGCATATTTCACCACCGCTTCGCCCGCCGCGATCGGCTTGATCGCCACCTTGTGCCCAGGGTCGATCGCCGCCACCGCAACCGCGCCGCCGGGCAGCGCCGCACCGATCTCGATGCGGCCATTGGCGACCGCGACATTGTCGGCGGGGGAAAGAAGAATGGTGCTTGCGGCGTTCACGGGCGGCTGTCCTGGGTAAACCTGGGAGTGTGGGCGGATTGACATGCGCCCGTTTGAGGATAATGTCTTTTATCGTGAAAAAACATTTTTGCGTCAATTGTTTTTTCATCGCGCGCCGCGCCCTTGGGTGCGTGGCCGCCCGTTAGATAAAGCCGGCGAAATTCGTTCCGCATTTCGGAGGCTTGCGCTAGGAACACCGATCATATTGCGCTTCCGGCCGGCTGCCGCAAGCGTTGGGGATACGGGCATGTCGAAGAGCAACAACGTCTACAAGGACGCCTTCAACCGCGGACTGCGGCTGCTCGACGAAACCAGGAGCCTGCCGTCCGAGCCCGAGCTCGGAATGCTGCTCGGCGTCAGCCGCACCACGGTGCGCAGCATTCTTTCGCGCATGGAAGAAACCGGGCTGATCGCCTGGAACAAGCGCAACAAAACGGTGCTGCGGGCGCCGAAGGCGGAAGATTTCTTCCCCGAGGAAGAGACCGACTCGCTGGCCGAGATCATCGAGCGCTCCTTCATGCGCCGGCTGCTCGCCGGCGGCGCGGAAGCGGGCATGCAGATCAACGAGCTCGAGCTGGCGCGCGAGATCGGCGTCGGCACCACCAGCGTGCGCGAATTCCTGATCCGCTTCTCGCGCTTCGGCCTGATCGAGAAGCGGCGCAACAGCCATTGGGTGCTCAAGGGCTTCACCCGCGCTTTCGCGCTTGAGCTGACCGAGATCCGCGAGATGTTCGAGCTGCGTTCGGCGGCTGCCTTCGTCGCGCTGCCGCAGGATAGCGCGGTCTGGGCCGATCTCGACCGGCTGGAGATCGAACATCGCCAACTGGCGAACGAGATCGCGACGCGCTTCAACGAATTCTCCGAGCTCGATGAGCGCTTCCACCGGCTGATCCACCGCGCCTCGCACAACCGCTTCATCGTCGATTTCTACGATGTGATCGCGATGATCTTCCACTACCACTACCAATGGAACAAGGCGCAGGAACGCGAGCGCAACGAGGTCGCAGTCCAGGAGCATCTGGCCTATATCGCGGCGCTGAAATCGCGCGATCCCGCCAAGGTGGACGCCGCCTGCCGCAAGCACCTGAAGTCGGCGCGCCAGACGCTGTTGAGCTCAATTCCGGAAGGGCGGCAGGTGCAGCCCGCCTGATCAGGCGCGTCGCGCCGCGTTGCCGCAGCCCGGTTTTGACGATTTTCCGGCCGCCGCCCCCATGCTAGGCTCGGTGGAATTGCTGGAAAGAGGCAGGTCATTTGGATATCCGGCTGAGACGATGGAGCATGCCGGCCGCGTTCGTCGCGGCGCTGCTGCTGTTGCTTCAGTCGGCGCTTGGCGCCTTCGCCTTTGGCGCTCCTTCGCAGCTTGATGCCTTCGGCAACGTCATCTGCACCCATGACGGGGCGGTCAAGCTTCCGGGCGGCGATCCGCACCGGCAGCATATGCCGGCTTGCTGCTTGGCTGGCTGCAGCCTGGTTTCGCCGGCGCATCTGCCGCCGCCGGATACCCGTGCGCCCGTCAGGGTGCTGGTGTTCGACGCGGTCGCTTTCCCGCCTTTCGCCTTTCGGCATCTCGATTTTGCCCGCGACCGCTCTCCGGCCAATCCGCGCGCGCCGCCGGCCGCAGTCTGACAAAAACCCGCGAAACCTTTCGCAGGCGCATTCATCCAAGATCAGACTGCTCGCGGCCGGATCACGGCGCGATCTCATACTCATGGAGCAACCATGTCCAATCTTCTTCCCGCCGCGCGAGCGCAAGCTCGTCCGCGCGGTTTCGAACGGCTCGGCCTTGCCGTGTTCGCTCTTCTTCTGTTCGCATGCGTTCCCGGCGCCCAGGCGCATGAATTCAAGGCCGGTGACCTGGAAGTCGGGCACCCGTGGTCCCGCGCAACGCCGCCCGGCGCCAAGGTGGCCGGCGGCTATTTCACCGTCACCAACAAGGGCGGCTCGCCCGACCGGCTGCTGTCGATTTCCTCCGACATCTCCGACAAGGCCGAATTGCATGAGATGAGTGTCAAGGACGGCGTCATGACTATGCGGCCGGTGAGCGGCGGGCTCGTGATCCCGGCCGGCGGCAAGGTCGCACTGAAGCCGGGTGGCTATCACCTGATGTTCATCGGCCTGAAGCGACAGCCCAAGCAGGGCGAGAAATTCCCTGCCACGCTGACCTTCGAGAAGGCCGGCAGCGTCAAAGTCGAGTTCGCCGTCGAGGGCATGGGCGAGATGGGCAGCATGGACGATCACGCCGAGTGATCATTTCGAAATTAGAGGGACAATTCATGAAGAAGTATCTTTTGGCGGTGGGCGCGGTTCTGGCGCTCGGGACAAACGCCACGCTTGCGCACATCACGCTCGAAACCCAGGAAGCGGCCGTCGGCTCGACCTATAAGGCCGTCCTGCGCGTGCCGCATGGCTGTGAGGGCAAGGCGACGACCGCGGTGCGCGTGCAGATTCCGGAAGGCGTCATTTCGGTCAAGCCGATGCCAAAGCCCGGCTGGACGCTGCAGACCAAGAAAGGCCGATACGAGAAATCCTACCAGCTCTATGGCGAGACGCTGACCACCGGCGTCAAGGAAGTCGACTGGAGCGGCGGCAACCTGCCGGACGAATTCTATGACGAGTTCATTTTCCGTGCTTCGCTCGCCGCCGATCTTCCGGCCGGCCAGATGCTCTATTTCCCGGTGGTCCAGGAATGCGGCGATGCCGCCGATCGCTGGATCGAGATTCCGGCGGCGGGACAGGATGAGGATGCACTGGAAAATCCGGCGCCCGGCATCAAATTGCTGCCGAAGAAATGATCTCTCGATGGCGCGTCCCATTCGGGCGCGCCGTCCCTTCTCGAAAGACCGCATGAACGCAGCAGCAACTTTCCCAATCCGCCTGACGGGCATGCGCATCGGGCCAGTCGCCAGCGGCCTGTTCGCGGCTTTCGTACTCGTGCTGCTGCTGGTGCTACCCGGCCGCGCCCTCGCGCATGCGGCCTTGGTCGCGACCGATCCGCCCGATGGCGCGGTGCTGTCGCAGAGTCCCGCGCGATTCTCGCTGACCTTCAGCGAGCCGGTTTCGCCCCTGGTGCTCACTCTGGTGCGGCCGGACGGCACGCAACTTTCGCTGACCTCCTTCCGGCTCAACGATCAGACCGTCGAGATCGATAATCCGGAAAGGCTCAAATCCGGCACGCATGTGCTGAGCTGGCGGGTGATTTCGGTCGACGGCCATCCGGTCGGCGGCTCGGCGCTGTTTTCCGTCGGCGCGCCAAGTGCTGCGCCGGTAGCGGGCGAAGCCGTCGATTTGTCGCTGCGCACGGCAATCTGGATGGGTAAGCTCCTTCTCTATGCCGGGCTGTTCCTCGGCGCCGGCGGCGCCTTCGCGCTCGCCTGGCTCGCTGGAGACTGTCGCTGCGGCCAGGGTTTCGTTATCGGCGCTCTTCTGTGCGGACTGGCCGCCGCCCCGTTCTCGCTCGGATTTCAGGGGTTGGACGCGCTCGGCGCGCCGCTCGCCCGGTTTGCGGCGCCCATCGTGTGGGAGACCGCGCTTGCCACCAGCTTCGGCTGCACGGTGCTTGCCGCCCTGATTGCACTCGGCCTTGCCTTGCTGTCCCTCGCCGGACCGCGCGCTCTTGGCAAGCTGCTTGCGCTCGCCGGGCTCGTCGGTGTGGGCGCGGCGCTTGCGGCAAGCGGCCACGCCAGCGCCGCCGAGCCGCAATGGCTGACGCGGCCGCTGGTTTTCCTGCATGGCACAGCCATCGCCTTCTGGAGCGGCGCGCTCGCGCCGCTCGGCCTTGCGTTGCGCTATCAGCCGGCGGAGGCCAAAATCTTCTTGCGCCGGTTTTCGCGCGCGATCCTGCCCGTGGTTGCCGTGCTTGCGATAAGCGGCATCGTGCTGGCGATCATCCAAGTGCGCGAACCGGCAGCGCTCATCAACACCGCCTATGGCCGCCTGCTGCTGCTGAAACTGGCCCTGCTTTTGTTCCTGTTCACCCTTGCCTCCGTCAACCGATGGACGCTGACCGCGCCGGCCGAAACGGGCGACACGGAAGTGCAGCGGCGGCTGGTGCGTTCGATCGGCATCGAGACGCTGATCGTGCTTGCCATCTTCGGCGTCGCCGCCGGCTGGCGCTTCACGCCGCCGCCACGCGCGCTGGCGATCGCCGCAGCGCGGCCGGCCTCGATCCACATCCACACCCTGCAGGCGATGGCCGATCTCAGCATCACGCCCGGCCATGCCGGCCAGGTTGCCGCCTCGATGGTGATCATGACCGGCGATTTCGGCCCGATGGATGCCAAGCAGGTGACCTTGGTGCTGTCGAAGCCGGATTCCGGCATCGAGCCGATCAAGCGGCCGGGGACGAAACGCGGCGACGGCACCTGGCGCGTCGACGATCTCGTCATCCCGCTGCCCGGCCGCTGGAACGCTCGGCTCGACATCCTGGTTTCCGATTTCGAGATGGTGAAGATTGAAGCGCCAATTGATATCAGAGCCGACTGACCTGGGCCGCGACACAATTCGGCGAGGCGGTTGACGCCGTCGCGAAGGCCCGTCAATCATCCGTCCAAAGCGCGGCTTCAACAAAAGTTCGAAAGCAGGGAAGAAACGATGGAAAAAGCCGAAATCGGCCTGATCGGCCTTGGCACGATGGGCTCCAACCTGGCGCTCAACATCGCCGAGCATGGGCACCGCATCGCCGTGTTCAACCGCACCGGTTCGCGCACCGACGCCTTCGTCGAGAGCGCAGGCGCGCTCAGGGACATGGTTGTGCCCTGCTACAGCCTGGAGGAACTCGCCGCAGCGATCCGGCCGCCTCGGCCGATCATCATCATGGTGCTGGCCGGCAAGCCGGTCGACGAGCAGATCGCGGCGCTGCGCGGCGTGCTCTCCGACAACGACATCGTCATCGATGCCGGCAATGCCAATTTCCGCGACACGATGCGGCGCTTCTCCGAGCTGTCGGGCTCCGGCCTGACCTTCATCGGCATGGGCGTCTCGGGCGGCGAGGAGGGCGCGCGCCACGGGCCGTCAATCATGGTCGGGGGCACGGAAGACTCCTGGAAGCGCGTCGAGAGGGTGCTGACGGCGATTTCCGCCAAGTTCAAGGACGAGCCTTGCGCCGCCTGGCTCGGCACCGACGGCGCCGGCCATTTCGTCAAGACCATCCACAACGGCATCGAATATGCCGACATGCAGATGATCGCCGAGATCTACGGCATACTGCGCGACGGTCTCGGCATGGAGCCGAAGGAGATCGGCAGGGTCTTCGACGGCTGGAACAAGGGCAGGCTCAACTCCTACCTGATCGAGATCACCGCCAAGGTTCTCGCAGCCGACGATCCCAAGACCGGCAGGCCGGTGGTCGACATCATCCTCGATCGCGCCGGCCAGAAGGGCACCGGCAAATGGTCGATCATCGAAGCGCAGCAGCTCGGCATTCCGGCGACGGCCATCGAGGCTGCCGTCGCGGCGCGCGTGCTGTCGTCGATCAAGGACGAACGGCAGGCGGCGGAAAAGGCCTACGGCAATATCGGCGTCGAGAAGATTTCCGGCGACAAGGCGGCGCTGCTGAAGGATCTCGAGCTGGCGCTGTTCGCCGGCAAGATCGCGGCTTACGCGCAAGGTTTTGCTGTGATGAGCGGCGCCTCAAAGGAATTCAACTGGAGCCTGCCGATGCCGACCATCTCCAACATATGGCGTGCCGGCTGCATCATCCGCTCGCAGATGCTGGACACAATGGCGGAGGCCTTCGGCTCAGGCGGCGCCTCGACCAATCTCCTGATGGCGCCGGCCTTCATCGCCATGATGAAGGAGGCGCATCCGTCGCTCAGGCGCATCGTGGCGCGAGCCTCCGAGGCCGGCTCACCGGTGCCGGCGCTGTCCTCGGCGCTCGCCTATTTCGACAGCTATCGCCAGGGCCGCGGCACGTCGAACCTGATCCAGGCGCAGCGCGATTTCTTCGGCGCGCACGGTTTCGAGCGCATCGGCGAGCAGGGGGCGTTCCATGGGCCGTGGGGAAGCGGCGCCGCCTAGAGTCAGATTATGCCAGGGTGCAAAGGCGGCTTCCTGCGCTCCCGGTGCTACTCAAGCGCGCTTCCGGTTCTCGGAAGCCGCCGACTCGGCCTGACCTGACTCTCAAGTCGCGCCAGTCAACCCCGATAGGGCAGGACCTCGCTCGGTTTGCTCAGCGATTGCAGTGAGCCAGGTTCCTTGCCGCCGATCCAGCCGAGCACAGCGCGGGCAAGCTCGGAGCCGGCGAGCCGGAAATTCTCGTTCACGACCAGCAGTTCGCGCCGGAACAAATGCAGCAGTTCCGAGGACTGTTTCGACACCACGTCGACATCGCGGCCGAGTTTCAGGCCGGCGTCCTCGATGCCTGCAACAACGGCGAGCGTGGCGGCGGCGGCGCTGCTGACGATGCCGTCCGGACGGCTCTCGCGGCGCATGAGCTGCGCAGTTCGCATCCTGATCTGCTCGATCGTGTGGTCGATGGAGACGGTGTTGAACGGCACCTCGCTGGCGCCGACTTCGCTCAGCGCATCGGCAAAACCGTTCACCGTGTGGTCGTAATAGGTGAGGCCGACCGGCGGCGTCACCAGAGCCAGCCGGCGCCGGCCCATGCCGCCGAGATGGCGCACCGCCTCGCCGGCGAAAGCATAGTTGTCGAAGTCGTGATAGGGATGCACCAGCCCCATGTCGGTGCGGCCATGCGTGGCAAATGGGATGCCGCGTTCCAGCATATAGCGGGCGCGCGGGTCGTTGGGCTGCGTGCGTGAAATGATGACGCCGTCGGCGGAGCCCGTCTCCACCAGATAGCGCACCGGATCCAGCGGGTCCTGCGAGCGCGAATAGGGCGTGACGATCAGGTGATAGGGCGTGTCGGCGATCACCTCGGTGACGCCGTAGATGATGTCCGAGACGAAGCTCATCAGCTCGTGCTCGGTGTTGAGCACCAGGCTGATGACGTTGGTCTTGCCCGTCCTCAGCCTCACGCCGGCGCGGTTCGGGCGATAGCCGATCTGCTTGGCGACGAGCTGCACGCGCCGCCTGGTCTCGGCGCCGATCTCCGGCGCGTCCTTCAGCGCGCGCGAGACGGTGGTGACGCCGAGCCCGGTCATGAAGGCAAGCGTCTTCAGCGTCGGCCGTCCCTTAGCCGACGTGTCGTCGTCCTTCTCGGTTGCTCGTCTGTCCATTCGTCCCGCCCATCAGGCGCATAGCAGCCGCGAAGCCGGCCGGCAATCGCGCCCATCCATTTGCGCGGCTTTCAGTCCATGACACGGTGCAATATACTGAAACGTTACAGATTGCCAACGCCCGTGATCATCGGGCAGGTCGCACTCGTTGTGGTCAGCGCCACAGGGGTGGGCTGAAAAGCTGCTGGAATCATAAGGAAATCTCGATTTACCTCCGCTTTTTGCATCAATTGGCCGCACCAGCGACTCTCCGACAGGCCCTTTGGAGAGGATTTTGTTCGTGCCCCGAAGAAATCTCATGCCGTTTCCATTCGAGGGGTTGCCTATAAGGGCCATTTGCCGTATCGAAAATCTGTAACGTTTCAGATTCTGGGAGGAACCGAAATGCGATACAAATTCCTGACCGCCGCGTTCGCCGCGACGGCCGCGCTGAACTTCGCCGGACCGGCGGCCGCGACCGATCTCGAAGTCACGCATTGGTGGACTTCGGGCGGCGAGGCGGCGGCAGTGGCCGAACTTGCCAAGGCGTTCGACGCGACCGGCAATCACTGGGTCGACGGCGCCATCGCCGGTTCCGGCGGCACAGCGCGGCCGATCATGATCAGCCGCATCACCGGCGGCGATCCGATGGGCGCCACCCAGTTCAACCACGGCCGGCAGGCGGAGGAGCTCGTCCAGGCCGGGCTGATGCGCGACCTCACCGATCTCGCAACCAAGGAAAAGTGGACGGAAATCGTGCGGCCGAAGAGCCTGCTCGACTCGTGCACCATCGGCGGCAAGATCTATTGCGTGCCGGTCAACATCCATTCCTGGCAGTGGCTATGGCTGTCGAACGAAGCCTTCCAGAAGGCCGGCGTGCCGATGCCGAAGGACTGGAATGAATTCGTGGCGGCTGCGCCGGCGCTGGAAAAAGCCGGCATCATCCCGCTCGCCGTCGGCGGGCAGCCCTGGCAGGCGTCCGGCGCCTTCGACGTGCTGCTTGCCGCCGTCGGCGGCACCGACGCCTTCCTCAAGGTCTACAGGGACAAGGACGCCAAATTCGCAGGCGGTCCCGAAATCGCCAAGGTGTTCAAGGCCGCCGACGACGCCCGTAAGATGGCCAAGAACACCAATGTGCAGGACTGGAACCAGGCGACCAATCTGGTCATCACCGGCAAGGCCGGCGGCCAGATCATGGGCGACTGGGCGCAGGGCGAGTTCCAGGTCGCCGGCAAGACCGCCGGCAAAGACTACACCTGCCTGCCCGGTCTCGGCCTGAACGAGGTCATCGCCACGGGCGGCGACGCGTTCTACTTCCCGCTGATTAAGGATGCCGACAAGGCCAAGGCTCAGGAAGTTCTGGCCGAGACGCTGCTCGACCCGAAGACCCAGGTGGCCTTCAATC
Source organism: Mesorhizobium sp. WSM4989 (assembly GCF_029625795.1). Lineage (NCBI taxonomy): Bacteria > Pseudomonadati > Pseudomonadota > Alphaproteobacteria > Hyphomicrobiales > Phyllobacteriaceae > Mesorhizobium > Mesorhizobium sp. WSM4989. The sequence continues at coordinate 116,174 of NZ_JARTVN010000002.1, forward strand.
TCAAGAAGGGCTCGCTTCCGGTGCGCGGCGACGTCGACCTCAACACGGCGAACGACTGCATGAAGAAGGGCCTCGCCATCCTCGCGAAAGGCGCGGTGATCCCGTGGACCGACCAGCTCTTGTCGCAGGACAGCCAAAAGCAGAAGGAGGATCTGTTCTCCGAATTCTTCGCCAAGCCCGACATGACGCTCGAAGAGGCGCAGAAGCGCTTCGCCGACATCATCGCGTCGGCAGACTGATCAACGGCGCCCCCGCCAGCTCCCGGCCCCCGCCTATCCGGGGTCGGGAGCGTGATGCCCTCATTGTCCCAGCCCGGCTGCCGAGATGAGCAACAGCGAACGCCCCAACCAGCTTTTACGCAACCTCAACGCCAAGGTCGCATCGATCCCGATGATCCTGACCGCGCTGGTCGTCTTCGTCGGCGACACGGCCTGGACGGTGCTCTATTCCTTCACCAATTCGAAGCTCTTGCCGCGGCTGAATTTCGTCGGCCTCGACCAATATTACCGGCTATGGGCGACGCCGCGCTGGCTGGTGTCGATCGAGAACCTTTTGATCTACGGCGTGATCTCGCTGGTGTTCTCGCTGGTGATCGGCTTCATCCTCGCGGCATTGCTCGATCAGAAGATCCGCTTCGAGGACACGTTCCGCACGATCTTTCTCTACCCTTTCGCCCTTTCTTTCATCGTCACCGGGCTGGTCTGGCAGTGGCTGCTCAATCCCGATTTCGGCATCCAGCGCGTCGTGCGAGACCTCGGCTGGACGAGCTTCAGCTTCGATCCGCTCTACAATTCCAGCATCGTCATCTACGGCATTTCGATCGCGGCCCTCTGGCAAGGCACGGGACTGATCATGTGCCTGATGCTCGCCGGCCTGCGCGGCATCGACGAGGACATCTGGAAGGCCGCACGGGTTGACGGCATACCGATGTGGAAGACTTATGTCTTCATCATCATACCGATGATGCGGCCGGTCTTTGTCACCACCTTGGTGATCATCGCCGCCGGCATCGTCAAGGTCTATGACCTTGTGGTGGCGCAGACCAGCGGCGGTCCGGGTATCGCTTCCGAAGTGCCGGCGAAATACGTCTACGACTACATGTTCTTTGCCCAGAATCTCGGCCAGGGCTTTGCCGCCTCGACCATGATGCTGCTCTCGGTGGTAATCGTCATCGTGCCTTGGGCCTATCTCGAATTCGGAGGCAAAAAGCATGGCTGAAGCTGCTGCCTCCATCTCCGGTGACGCTCTTCGGCGCGAAGCCCTGTCGCGCGATGCATCGGGGCCGAGCGGAACGAAGCCGCGGCACGTGCTCTCGCGCCGCAACATCTTCCTCTACGGCACGCTGATCGTCGTGGCGCTCTATTACCTGCTGCCGCTCTACGTGATGATCGTCACATCGCTGAAGGGCATGCCGGAAATCCGCCTCGGCAACATCTTCTCGCCGCCGCTGGAGATCACCTTCGAGCCTTGGGTCAAGGCGTGGTCGCAGGCCTGCACCGGGCTCAATTGCGACGGGCTGTCGCGCGGCTTCTGGAACTCGGTGCGCATCACCGTGCCGTCGGTGCTGCTGTCGATCGCGATCGCTTCGGTCAACGGCTATGCCTTGGCCAACTGGCGCTTCAAGGGCGCCGACACCTTCTTCATCATCCTGATCGTCGGCGCCTTCATTCCCTATCAGGTGATGATCTACCCGATCGTCATCATCCTGCGCGAGATCGGCATCTACGGCACGCTGACCGGCCTCGTGATCGTGCATTCGATCTTCGGCATGCCGATCCTGACGCTCCTGTTCCGCAACTATTTCACGTCCATGCCGGAGGAACTGTTCCGCGCGGCGCGCGTCGACGGCGCCGGTTTCTGGGGCATCTACCTGCGCATCATGCTGCCGATGTCGCTGCCGATCTTCGTCGTCGCCATCATCCTGCAGGTGACCGGCATCTGGAACGACTTCCTGTTCGGCGTCGTCTACACCCGCCCCGACACCTATCCGATGACGGTGCAGCTCAACAACATCGTCAACTCGGTACAGGGCGTGAAGGAGTACAACGTCAACATGGCCGCGACCATCCTGACCGGCCTTGTGCCGCTCATCGTCTACTTCGTTTCCGGCAAGCTCTTCGTGCGCGGCATCGCCGCCGGCGCGGTGAAAGGATGATGATGGCAGCAGCGATCGCCAATCCCAGCGTTTCGATCCAGGACCTGTCGCTGAATTTCGGCGTCATGTCGGTGCTGAAGACGCTCAATCTCGACGTCGCCGAGGGCGAGTTCATCGTGCTGCTCGGACCATCCGGCTGCGGCAAGTCGACCTTGCTCAACTGCATCGCCGGCCTGCTCGACATCTCCGAGGGCCGCATCTTCATCAAGGGCAAGAATGTCACCTGGGAGGAGCCGAAGGATCGCGGCATCGGCATGGTGTTCCAGTCCTACGCCCTCTACCCGCAGATGACGGTGGAAAAGAACCTTTCCTTCGGCCTGCGGGTCGCCGGCGTGCCCAAGGACGAGATCGCCAAACGCATCGCGCGCGCGGCGGAGATCCTGCAGATCGAGCCGCTGTTGCAGAGGAAGCCGTCGGCGCTTTCCGGAGGCCAGCGGCAGCGCGTGGCGATCGGGCGGGCACTGGTGCGCGACGTCGATGTCTTCCTGTTCGACGAGCCGCTCTCCAACCTCGACGCCAAGCTGCGGTCGGAATTGCGCGTCGAGATCAAACTTTTGCACCGCAGGCTGCAGAACACGATGATCTACGTAACCCACGACCAGATCGAGGCGATGACGCTGGCCGACCGTATCGCGGTGATGAAGGGCGGCGTCGTCCAGCAGCTCGATGCGCCCCAGACGATCTACAATCGCCCGGTCAACCGCTTCGTCGCCGGCTTCCTCGGCTCGCCGGCGATGAATTTTATCAAGGGGCACCTGGAAGCAAGCGAGGCGCCGGTGTTCAAGGCCGACGGTGTTTCGGTGCCGCTGGGCCGCTATCAATTCGAAAACGAAGGCGGGCGCGCCGCCAGGCCCTGCGTGTTCGGCATCCGGCCGGAGCATATCGCTTTTGGCGAAGCGGCGAGGGCCATGCCGTTCACCGCCGAGTCCACTGTCGAGATTGTCGATCCGATGGGCTCCGACACGCTGGTGTGGACGAAGCTCGGCGGCCAGATCCTCTCCTTCCGCGTCGAAGCCGACAAGACGCTGCGCAACGGCGATGCGATACGCATCGGCTTCGATCCGGCGCGCGCCTCGCTGTTCGACGCCGAGACCGACAGCAGGCTCTAACCTCCCAGACCACAACCTCCCGGAACCATCAACAGAACGGACAGACAGATGAACTGGTCATTCCAACTTTACAGTGCCCGCAACTTCCAGCCATGGGACGGCGTGCTGAAAATGCTCGGCGAACTGGGCTACAAAGAAGTCGAAGGTTTCGGCGGCGTCTATGACGATCCGAAGGCTTTCCGTGCCGAGCTCGATAAGAACGGGCTCGCCATGCCGACCGGGCATTTCTCGATCGATGCGCTGGAGAAGGATTTCGACGGCGTGCGCAGAATTGCCGATGCGCTCGGCATCTCGCTGCTCATCTGCCCCTACCTCATGCCCGATGCGCGGCCGGGCGATGCCGCCGGCTGGCGCGGCTTCGGCGAGCGACTCGCCAAGGTGGGCGACACCGCGAAGAAGGCCGGCTACGGCTTTGCCTGGCACAACCATGATTTCGAGTTCAAGCCGCTCGCCGACGGCTCGCTGCCGCAGGACCACATCCTGTCGGCTGCGCCCGACATCGGCTGGGAGATGGACGTTGCCTGGGTGGTGCGCGGCGGCGCCGATCCGCTGCCCTGGATCGAAAGGCACGGCAAGCGCATCAGTGCCGTCCACGTCAAAGACATGGCGAAGCCGGGGGAGGGGCTGGACGAGGACGGCTGGTCGGATGTCGGTCACGGCACCATCGACTGGGCGGGCCTGATCAAGGCGCTGCGCGCGAAAAGCGCGACGAAGTACTTCGTCATGGAGCAGGACAACCCCAACGACATCGAGCGCTTCGCCCGTCGCTCGATCGAATCCGTCAAGAATTACTAGGACATACCATCATGGCAAACAAACTTGGCGTAGGCGTCATCGGCTGCGGCAACATCTCGAAGGCGTATTTCTCGCTGGCGCCGCTCTTCCGCGGCATCGAGATGCGCGCCTGCGCGGACATCAACATGGACGCGGCGAAGATGCGGGCGAAGGAGTTCAAGCTCCGCGCCGAAACGGTCAACGACCTTCTCAAAGATGACGACATCGATATCGTCGTTAATCTCACCATTCCGGCCGTGCACTATGACGTGTCGAAGGCGGTGCTCGACGCTGGCAAGCACGTCTATTCGGAAAAGCCCTTCGTGCTGTCGGTCAAGGAAGGACTGGATCTCAAGAAGCGGGCGGAGAAGAAGGGGCTTCGCATCGGCTCGGCTCCCGACACGTTTTTCGGCGGCGCGCATCAGCTGGCCCGCGATCTGATCGACAGCGGCAAGCTTGGCAAGATCACCAGCGGCACCTGCCATGTGATGGGCCATGGCATGGAACACTGGCACCCCAATCCCGACTTCTTCTTCCAGCCGGGCGCCGGTCCGGTGCTCGACATCGGCCCGTACTATGTCACCAACCTGATCCAGCTGATCGGGCCGGTGAAGCAGGTCGCGGCTTTCGCGGCGACGCCGGCCAAGGAGCGCACCATCAGCTCCAAACCGCGCGCGGGCGAAAAAATCCCGGTCAACACGCCGACCACCATCCATGCGCTGCTGGAATTCGCGAATGGCGCGGTGGTGACACTCAACACCTCGTGGGACGTGTGGAACCACGGCCATGCGCCGATGGAGCTCTACGGCGAGGCGGGCACCGTCTTTGTGCCGGACCCGAATTTCTTCGGCGGCGAAGTCCGCTTCACCGATGCGACCAAGCCGGTGAAGAAGCTTCCCAAGTGGGATCATCCGTTCGGCGTGCCCAATGAGATGCACAGCCAAGGCATGATGGCCAACTACCGCACGGCAGGTCTTGCCGACATGGCGATCGCGATCGGCGAAGGGCGGCCGCACCGCTGCTCGATGGAGCTGGCGCTGCATGCCGTCGATGTCATGACCGGCGTCCTGCGCTCCGGCGAAAGCGGCAAGTTCGTCGCCATGCAGACGACCTGCGAGCGGCCGGCGGCGCTCGGCATCAAGGAAGCGAAGGCGCTGCTGGCGAAGAAAAAGTAGGTGGCAACCCCTCTCCCCGTTTCGGCGGGGAGAGGGTAAAGGTGCGGGGCGAGCATCGATTCAAGTCACTTAGCGGCGATCCCGGCCGCCTTCCCAAGGATTCCCTATGCCCTATGTCGCCGCCGAGAATCGCTACGAGAAGATGATCTACAACCGGTGCGGACGGTCCGGCCTCAAGCTGCCGGCCATCTCGCTCGGGCTGTGGCACAATTTCGGCAATGACACGCCGCACAAGACCAAGCAGGCGATCGTGCGCAGAGCCTTCGACCTCGGCATCACGCATTTCGATCTCGCCAACAATTACGGCCCACCGCCCGGCTCGGCCGAGACCGCCTTTGGCGAGATCCTGCGCACCGATTTCGCCGCCTATCGTGACGAGCTGATCATCTCGACCAAGGCCGGCTATGAGATGTGGGCCGGCCCCTACGGCGAATGGGGCAGCCGCAAATATGTGCTCGCGAGCCTCGACCAGAGCCTCAAGCGGATGGGGCTCGATTATGTCGATATTTTCTATTCCCACCGTTTCGATCCCGAGACGCCGCTGGAAGAAACGATGAGCGCGCTCGACCATGCGGTGCGCTCGGGCAAGGCGCTCTATGCCGGCATCTCCTCCTACAATTCGCAGCGCACCCGCGAGGCGGCCGACATCCTGCGGCGGCTCGGCACGCCCTGCCTGATCCATCAGCCGAGCTATTCCATGCTCAACCGCTGGGTGGAGGAAGACGGGCTGCTCGATACGCTGGAAGGGCTCGGCATCGGCTCGATCGTGTTCTCGCCGCTGGCGCAGGGCATGCTGACCGATAAATATCTCGGCGGCATCCCGGAAGGCAGCCGCGCATCCCAGGGCAAGTCGCTGCGTCCGACTTTCATCAACGATAAGTCGGTCACCAACATCAAGGCATTGAATGCCATCGCCGGCCGGCGCGGCCAGACGCTGGCGCAGATGGCGCTGGCCTGGGTGCTGCGCAAGGGACGCGTGACGACGGCGCTGATCGGCGCCAGCCGGCCGGAACAGGTCGAGGATTGCGTCGGCGCTCTCAAGGCGCTCGACTTCAGCGACGCCGAGCTTGCCGAGATCGACACCTATGCGCGCGAGGCCGACATCAATCTTTGGGCGGCATCCGCCGAGCGCAAGGGACCGCCGCGCAAGTAGCCCGCGCCGGGCCGCCAGCTGCGGAAACAGTGGCAAAGATGCGCGTTCGTCGCTATCTCATGGACCAAAGGCGGTTCGCGTGCGCAGTCGGCACGCGAAACGACGCGACGACCGGACGGACAAGATGACGGCAAGGGATGCGCTTACCAAGAACCAGCTGTGCGTGCTTGAGAAGCTCGAAGCCGCCAGCGGGCCGCTGAGCGCCTATATGCTGCTCGATCAACTGCGCGAGCGCGGCTTCCGGGCGCCGCTGCAGGTCTACCGCGCGCTGGACACGCTGGTGAAGTCGGGCTTCGTGCACCGGCTCGAAAGCTTGAACTCCTTCGTCGCCTGCGCCGAGCCGCACGACCACAGTCATTCGATGACCGCATTCGCCATCTGCGACAGCTGCGGCCAGGTAACCGAAATGTCCGACCATGATGTCGACCACCGGCTGGACGAATGGGTGCGCTCGACCGGCTTCGCCGCCAAGAAGGCGGTGATCGAGTTTCGCGGGGTTTGCGCGAAGTGTAGAGCTGAGGCGGCTTAGCCCCTCGAGTCGTCATCCTCGGGTCAAGCCCGAGGATGACGAAGGTATCAGTGCGCCTCGTCCCAGTTGTCGGCGGCCCGCGCATCGACATGCAGCGGCACCGACATCGAGACCGCCGGCATCGGCGCGTTCTCCATCACGCGGCGCACCACCGGAATTGTCGCTTCGACTTCCGCTTCCACCGTCTCGAAGATAAGCTCGTCATGCACCTGCAAGAGCATGCGGGCCGACAGCTTCGCCTTCTCCAGCGCCTCTTCCATGTGCACCATGGCGCGGCGGATGATGTCGGCCGCAGTGCCCTGGAGCCTCGCATTGATCGAAGCGCGCTCGTTGAAGGCGCGAACCGACGGGTTGGAGGACCTTATCTCCGGATAGTGGATGCGGCGGCCGAAGATCGTTTCGACGAAGCCGTATTCGCGCGCATAGGCCTTGGTTTCCTCGATATAGTCGCGGATGCCCGGGAAGCGCTCGAAATAGCGCTTGATGTAGGCGCTCGCCTCCTCGCGCGGGATCGACAGCTGGTTCGCCAGACCGAAGGCCGAGATGCCGTAGATGATGCCGAAATTGATCGCCTTGGCACGCCGCCGCACTTCCGAAGGCATGCCTGCGACCGGCACGTTGAACATTTCGGACGCGGTGATGGCGTGGATATCGGCGCCGTCCGCAAAAGCCTGCTTGAGCTGCGGGATTTCGGCGACATGGGCCAGCACGCGCAATTCAATCTGGCTGTAGTCGGCCGAGACCAGCTTGTGGCCCTTTTCGGCGATGAAGGCGGTCCTGATCTTGCGGCCTTCGGCGGTGCGCACCGGGATGTTCTGCAGGTTGGGATCGGAGGATGACAGACGACCGGTCGTCGTTGCGGCCAGCGCATAGGAAGTGTGGACGCGGTTGGTGCCGGCATTGATGAAGCCGGGCAAGGCGTCGGTATAGGTCGATTTCAGCTTGGTGAGCTGGCGCCAGTCGACGATCTTGCGCGGCAGCTCGTGGCCTTCGGCGGCGAGGTCTTCCAGCAGCTGCGCCGAGGTCGACCACTGGCCGGTCTTGGTCTTGGAGCCGCCCGGCAGCCCCATCTTGCCGAACAATATGTCGCCGAGCTGCTTCGGCGAGCCGATGTTGATGCGCTCGCCGACGATGCCATAGATCTCTTCCTCGGCGCGGGCGGCGCCTTGCGCCAGCTCACCCGACAGTCTGGAGAGAATCTGGCGATCGACCGAAATGCCGCGCTGCTCCATGCGGGCGAGCACGGGCACAAGCGGCCGCTCCAGCCTTTCATAGACGGAGACGAGACCCTTGGCGGCGAGCCGCGGCTTCAGCAATTGCCACAGCCGCAGCGCCAGATCGGCCTGCTCGCCGGCATAGGCGGTCGCCCGCTCGATGTCGACCTGGTCGAAGCCGACCGCGCCCTTGCCCGAGCCGGCAAGCTCCTTCTTCGTGCCTGGCGCATGGCCGAGCCACTTCTCCGACAGCGAGGCGAGGTCATGCCCGCCGGATGTGCCGGCGTCGAGCACGTAGGAGATCAGCATCGTGTCGTCGAACGGGCCGACCTCGATACCATGCCGGCTCATCACGACAATGTCGTATTTCATGTCCTGGACGATCTTGAGGACCGACCCGTCCTCGAGCAGGGGCTTGAGCAGAGCCAGCGCGTCGCGGACCGGGACCTGGTCCGCCAGCATGCCGCCGCCAAGCAGGTCGCCATTGCCGCTCGTGTGGGCGAGCGGCACGTAGGCGGCGCGGCCCGGCGCGATCGCCATGGACAGGCCGATCAAGTCGGCCTGCATCGGATCGGACGAAGAGGTCTCGGCGTCGAAGGCAAGGATGCCGGCTTCCCTCGCTTCGGCGATCCAGGCCTTCAGCGCGGCCGTATCGCGAATGGCGACATAGGCCGCGGGATCGATCTTGCGCGCCGTCGCCTGCTCCAGCCGCAGCGCGGAGAGCAGGGAAGGCGTATCGCCCTGCGGTGGGGCATCCTGGGGCCTGACCGGTGCTGCAGGCTTCGCGGCGCCGTTCGGCGTCGCCGCCGGTCTTGAGGCAGTCGGCGTGCCGGCGCCGACATCGGGACCATGTGCGGTGTCGGCGCGCTCGATGGTGACACTGGAAGCCTGGACGTCGCCGATCTCGGTTGCAGTCGCTTCCGCGACGCGGCGTGTCAGCGTGGTGAACTCCATCGTCTTCAGGAAGCCGATCAGCTTCGGCCCGTCCGGGGCATGCAGCACAAGGTCGTCCAGCCCCTCCTTGAGCGGCACGTCGTTCTTCAACGTCACCAGCTCGCGCGAGATGCGCGCCTTGTCGGCATTGGCGATGATCGATTCGCGCCGCTTTTCCTGCTTGATCTCGCCGGCGCGCGCCAGCAGGCCGTCAAGGTCTCCGAACTGCTCCAGAAGTTGCGCCGCGGTCTTCGGGCCGATGCCGGGCACGCCGGGCACGTTGTCGACGGAGTCGCCGGTCAGCGCCTGCAGGTCGATCATCTTTTCCGGTGGCACGCCCCATTTCTCGATTACCTCGGGAATGCCGATCTGGCGATCCTTCATCGGGTCGTACATGCCGACCGTCGGGCCGACCAATTGCATCAGGTCCTTGTCGGAGGAGATGATGGTGGTGTCGGCGCCGACCTCGCAGGCTAGGCGGCAATAGGTGGCGATGATGTCGTCAGCCTCGAAGCCTTCCATCTCGATGCAGGGCAGGTTGAAGGCCACGGTCGCCTGGCGGATCAGGCCGAATTGCGGGATCAGGTCTTCCGGCGGCGCCGAGCGGTTGGCCTTGTATTCGGGATAAAGATCGCTGCGGAAGGTCTTCGCCGAATAGTCGAAGATGACGGCAAAATGGGTCGGCACGATGCCCACGTTCGTGTTGCGGGCGTCCTGCATCAGCTTCCATACCATGTTGCAGAAGCCGAGCACGGCGCTGGTGGGCAGGCCGTCGGATTTGCGGTTGAGCGGCGGCAGCGCGTGGTAGGCGCGGAAAATGTAGCCGGAGCCGTCGACAAGAAAGAGATGATCGCCTTTTTTCATGCCGGCAGGGATAGCGCGGCCAAGCTTCGCGGTCCATGCCAAAGGCTGCGCAAACGGCCGGTTCCGGCAACACCCCTGACAGACAGGTCTCGGACAAAATTCAGCCGCTCACGGGCATGTTACAAAAGTGTAATCTTCGTGCCCTTGAATCGCCATTTTCACAGACCCAAATAGCTGTCATCGGCAATTTTCGCCGAAGTCCGGAGTAAGGCCCGTCCCCCGCCTATCCCGGGCAACTGCGGCAGCCTATCCCCCCTCTCCGGGCTGCCGCAACGTTTCGAGTAAAGACCGCCGTGGTTCCCCCTCCACCACGGCGGTTCTTTTTTGTCTCCCAGCCCGCGTGTTACCGACGCCGGAACGCGTGGCCCAACGATCGCGGCTTTGCGTTTTCTGCTCGCCCCTTTAGGGTCGGGCCAGAATCGAAAGGCTGAAGAAATGTCCAGACTCTCCCCCGTCCTTGACCGTCTCGACCAGAACCTCGACCAGAGCCTGGAGCGGCTTTTCGGCTTGCTTGGTATCAAGTCGATCTCCACCGACCCGGCCTTTGCCGCCGATTGCCGCAAGGGCGCCGAATGGCTGGCGGCCGAGCTCAAGCTGATCGGCTTCGACGCCAGGGTGCGCGACACGCCCGGCCACCCGATGGTGGTGGCGCATCACCCAGGACCGGCCGGGGCGCCGCATGTGCTGTTCTACGGCCATTACGACGTGCAGCCGGTCGATCCGATCGAGCTGTGGGAAACGGACCCGTTCGCGCCGGCGATCAAGGAGGTCCAGCCCGGACGCAAGGTGATCGCCGGGCGCGGCTCGGCGGACGACAAGGGTCAGCTGATGACCTTCGTCGAGGCCTGCCGCGCCTGGAAGCAGGTGCACGGCAATCTGCCGTGCCGCGTCACGATCCTGTTCGAGGGCGAGGAAGAGTCCGGCTCGCCGTCGCTCAAGCCTTTTCTCGAGGCCAACGCCGCCGAGCTGAAAGCGGATTTCGCGCTGGTCTGCGACACCAGCATGTGGAACCGCGAGACGCCGTCGATCTGCGTGTCGCTACGCGGCATGGTCGGCGAGGAAGTCACCGTCAAGGCAGCCAGCCGCGACCTGCATTCAGGCCTCTATGGCGGCCCGGCCGCCAATCCGATCCGGATCCTGACCAAAATTCTCGCCGACATTCATGATCAAGACGGCCGCATCACTATCCCGGGCTTCTATGACGGCGTCGAAGAGACGCCCTCGCAGGTGCTGAAATCCTGGGAGGGGCTCGGCGAGACCGCCGAGACCTTCCTCGGACCGGTCGGGCTTTCCATTCCCGCCGGCGAAAAGGGCCGCTCCGTGCTCGAACTCACCTGGGCACGGCCGACGGCCGAGTTCAACGGCATCATCGGCGGCTATACCGGCAAGGGCTTCAAGACGGTGATCGCGGCGGAAGCATCGGCGAAAGTGTCGTTCCGGCTCGTCCACAAGCAGGATCCGAGAAAAATCCGCGCCGCCTTCCAGGCTTTCGTGCGCGATCGGATTCCCGGCGACTGCTCCGTCGAATTCCATCCGCATGGCGGCTCGCCGGCGATCCAGCTTTCCTACGACTCGCCGTTCCTGGCCAAGGCCAAGGATGCGCTCTCCGACGAATGGGAAAAGCAGGCCGTCACCACCGGCGGCGGCGGCTCCATCCCCGTGGTCGGCGATTTTAAGACCTATCTCGGCATGGAATCGCTGCTGGTCGGCTTCGGCCTCGATGACGACCGCATCCATTCGCCCAACGAGAAGTACGAACTCACCTCCTTCCACAAGGGGCAGCGTTCCTGGGCGCGCATTCTCGATGCTCTGACACGCTGAGGTGAACCCGCGGCGGACCGCGAAAATCAACTTTCTGTTGATTTTTTTCCGGATCGCGGCAAGGACGGGCGTGATAGCGCAATGCGCGGCGCCTTCGCGTCCAAAGACGGGTGCGCCGCTGGCTGCGATCCGGAGAAGAGAATGACCGACATCCGTTTCCACAAGAACGATCTGCCGGACCTTTCCCGCTACAATGTCGGTGCGGTCGCCATCGACACGGAAACGCTGGGCTTGAACCCGCATCGTGACCGGCTCTGCGTGGTTCAGATCTCGCCCGGCGACGGCAGCGCCGACGTCATCCAGATCGCGCCGGGCCAGAAGGAGGCGCCCAACCTCGTCAGCCTTCTCAGGAACGACGCCGTGGTGAAGCTGTTTCACTACGGCCGTTTCGACATTGCCGTCCTTTATCACGCTTTCGGCGTCATGGCCGAACCGGTTTTCTGCACAAAGATCGCCTCGCGGCTGACCCGTACCTACACCGACCGCCACGGGCTGAAGGATATATGCAACGAACTGCTCGGTATCGGCCTCTCCAAGGCGCAGCAATCGTCGGACTGGGCGGCGGAAACACTGTCGCCCGAGCAGCTCGAATATGCCGCCTCCGACGTGCTTTACCTGCACCGGCTGCGCGAGGTGCTGGCCGCGCGGCTTGCGCGCGAGGGTCGCACCAAGGAGGCCGAAGCCTGCTTCCGCTTCCTGCCGACGCGCGCCAAGCTCGATCTGATGGGCTGGGCGGAAGAGGATATCTTCGCGCATAGCTGACGACCCGGCGCGTCGAGCGACGTTCCTGCCGGTCCATTGTCGGCGTGAGATGAGGAGGGATTGAATGGCAGAGCGCAAACCGATAGCGAGCGCGCCGAAGGACGGCTCGCAGGTCACGATCCTGTGGAACGACGAGCACGGCGTGGTCAACGAATCCGTCGGGCAATACCGCGACGGCGGCTGGTGGGTCTACACCGACAGCAACACACAGAAAAAAGTCGAGCCGACCAGTTGGCGGCCTGCATCGGCCAATGATGACAGCGACCAGTGAGCGACCGCCGCAGGGCCTCGAAGCAGGCGCGAGACTCGGCAGCAAGAAGGGGGCGAGATGAGACAGAACATGCTCTACCTCATCATCGGCGCGTTGGTCGTCGTGGTCATCGCGCTTGGCATCTACATCTACCGCGAGCAGACCAGGCCGAAGGGCGTGGAGCTCAAGATCGACGACAAGGGCATTTCGATCCAGCAGAATTGATCTCACTACGTCCGCATCTCGCGGACTTGACCGGTCGGCTCCGGATAGCGCCTATTGCATCCGGGTCCGCTTGCTGGGGCGGGGGTGGTTTTTGATATGATTCCCCGGATCGATTTCGTGGCCACCGGTGCCGTGAACGATGCGCTCGCCGCGATCGGGCGGACCGAGGACCTGCGCTTTTCGCCCGACAACCGCTTGCTTGCCGTCGCCGGATATGGACGCAGGCGATGCCTGATGCTGCGCATCGACATAGAGCCGACGGCCGGTGCAGCGAGGATCGTTATCCGCGATTTCGTGGAGCTCAGATCGGACAGCATGGGCGAGGTGCATGGCCTCGATTTCATCGACAACAGGACTTTTGTGGTCGCCAATCGCGATGGGCTGGTTGCCGTCTTCGCCCTGCCGCAAGGCGATCCGGCCGGACAAGGGCACGAAATCTCGCCACTTCGCGTGATCAAAGGCAGCCGATTTTGCAGATTGAGAACGCCCGGCTCGGTCGCCGTCAGGCGTGAGTCGCATGGCCGGCTCAGCCTGCTGGTCTGTAACAACTACACGCATCGGGTGACCCGCCATGTGATTCACGGGCGATGGGGATACCGCGCCCTGTGGAATCAGGTTCTCCTGGAGCAGGGCCTCGACATCCCGGACGGCATCGCGCTCAGCCATGACGGGCGGTGGGTCGCCGTCAGCAGCCACGGCACCAACGACGTGAAGATCTACGACATGTCGGCACCGCTTGGCGGTGAGACCCGGCCCGCCGGTGTCCTGGAAAATGCCAACTACCCGCACGGCCTGCGCTTCACGCAGGACGGCAGCCACATCCTCGTCGCCGACGCCGGCAGCCCGATGGTTCACGTCTATGCAAGCGAGGAAGGCTGGAAGGGGCGCCGCACGCCGTCGCGTTCGGTCGCCGTGCTCGACGACGAAAGCTTTCTGCGCGGCAGGGCCAGCGTCGAGGAAGGTGGGCCGAAGGGCCTCGACATAGACAGGTCGAACAGGGTCGTGGCGGTGACTTGTCAGGAACAGCCGCTGGCTTTCTACGGCCTGTCGTCGATCGTCGGTCGAAGGGCGGCGGAGCCCGAGTTCAGCGTTCCTTGACGTCCAGGATAAGCGTCTGATTTCGTCTCCATTCTGGCGAACGGCATGAAGACTGGCGGGGGCCGCGCGCAGCCCCCATCAAATCTTGCGGGGGTGGACGGCAAACGGATGACGTCCGCGCGGTTCGGCGATATCATGCTGCGCATAGGGAGTTTTGGGGCCGACCAACCTAGCCTCTAGGAGGTTGCCATGAAGCACCAAACACTGGACCAGTTGCACGCCGTTGCCGAGGTCCGCACTGCCAAACCCGTCATGAGCCGAACCCAGCGCCTCGCACGTTGGGCGGAGCTTCTCGAACGTGAGCCAAACCGGCTCCTGACCGCGCTGATCGGCACCGAATATCGTGCCCCGCGGGAACGCAATGTCATGCGGGGCGCCGGCTCGCCCATATCCGTCGCCCTGGAAGACCCCGTTCTGCACGACGAGGGTTTGAAGAACGACACCTACGGCGAAGCAAAACGCTTCTTCGAGCTGACCGACTATCAGCTGCACGAGATCGTCTGCTACTGCCATGTCGGCGATGTCATGCGGGCATCGAGAGCTGCGCTCTCGGTCCGTGCCGTGCTCGACTAGTCCGAGCCGACTCGCCCGCCTATGCAAACGCTGGAGCGCGGCCGGAATGCCACGCCGATCGCGCTCCGTCAGGTGGCCACTTACCAAACATTTGCTTTTCAATCACTTCGATTTTTCCCCACTTAACGCGCCTTTAAACCGCCGCATCTACTCTGCAACCCGAGCGCCATCGGCATCGGGGACAGCAAGCACAGCGCAATGGCGAACCGCAGAGACAGTCGCATCGAACCGAGCTTCGAGGGCTCGCCGCGGGCGAAATCCTCCGACGGCTTTTCGGTCAGCGAGGAGGATCGCGTCGTGCCGGCAAATCGTAAATCCGCAGCGAAACGCAAATCCGCCAAGGCGAAATCGCGCGGCCGGGGGCGCGATCGCAGCCAGCGCGGGCTGTTTTCCATCTTCGGCCGCCTGCTCTACTGGTGCTTCGTTTTCTGCATCTGGGGCGGCATCGCGGTGGCCGGCGTCGTCGTCTATTACGGCGCCAAGATGCCGGCGGCGACCACATGGTCGATCCCCGACCGCGCGCCCAACATCAAGATCGTCTCGGTCGACGGGCAACTCATCGCAAATCGCGGCATGAGCGGCGGCGAGGCCGTCGGCCTCAATGAAATGTCGCCATATATTCCCGAGGCTGTCGTCGCCATCGAGGATCGGCGGTTCTATTCGCATTTCGGCATCGACCCGATCGGCCTGGCGCGCGCCATGGTCACCAACGTCCTTGGCGGTCATTTCTCGCAGGGCGGCTCGACGCTGACGCAGCAGCTGGCCAAGAACCTGTTCCTGACGCCGGATCGCACGCTGGAGCGCAAGGTGCAGGAAGTGCTGCTGGCGCTGTGGCTGGAGCACAAGCACAGCAAGGACCAGATCCTCGAAATGTATCTCAACCGGGTCTATTTCGGGTCCGGCGCCTATGGCGTGGAGGCCGCCTCGCGGCGGTATTTCGGCAAGAGCGCGCGCGATGTCACGCTTTCCGAGGCAGCGCTTCTGGCCGGTCTGCTCAAGGCGCCGTCGCGGCTTTCGCCGGCGCGCGATCCCAAGGCGGCGGAAGAACGCGCACAGCTCGTGCTCGCCGCCATGCGCGAGGAAGGCAAGATCGGCGACAAGGAATACAAAATGGCGCTGAGCGCGCCGGCGACGCGCTCGCCCTCCTACTGGACCGGCTCGGAGAATTATGTCGCCGACACGGTCATGGAGGAACTTCCCGACCTGATCGGCGACGTGCGCGGCGACATCGTCATCGACACCACCGTGGATCTGACGCTGCAGAAGCTCGCCGAGCAGTCGATCCGCCGGCTGATCGACGAGAGCGGCAGAAAGCTCAACGTCACCCAGGGCGCGTTGGTGTCGATCGATGATTCCGGCGCCGTTCGCGCCATGGTCGGCGGTTACGACTATTCGACCAGCCAGTTCGATCGCGCCTCGGAAGCGCGGCGCCAGCCGGGATCGGCCTTCAAGCCTTTCGTCTACATGGCGGCGCTGGAAGCAGGCCGCACACCGGACAGCGTGCGCAACGACGCCCCGATCAGAATAGGCAAATGGACGCCGGAGAACTATGGCGGCAAATATTATGGCAAGGTGACGCTGGCCACCGCACTGGCGAAGTCCCTGAACTCGGTGGCGGCGCAACTCACCATGGAGGTCGGCCCCGACGCCGTGGTTGAGGCCGCGCACCGCATGGGCATCCAATCCGACCTGCAGTCGAACACCTCGATCGCGCTCGGCACCTCGGAAGTGACGCCGCTGGAACTGACCGCCGCCTATGTGCCTTTCGCCAATGGCGGCTACAAGCCGGATATCCGTTTCATCCAGCGCGTCACCACGGCTAGCGGCAAGGTGCTCTACGAAAACAATGGCGGCAGCGCGCCGCGCGTCCTCAAGGCCGACATCGTCGGCATGATGAACTCTATGATGACGGGCACGGTCGAAGTCGGCACCGCCAAGAAGGCGGCCTTCAACTGGCCCTCGGCCGGCAAGACCGGCACCAGCCAGAATTCACGCGACGCCTGGTTCGTCGGCTATACCGCCAACCTCACGACGGGTGTGTGGTTCGGCAATGACGACGGCAGCCCGATGAAGAAGGTGACCGGCGGCGCCTTGCCGGCGCAGGCCTGGCACGAATTCATGGTCGCCGCGCATGAAGGCTTGCCGGTCAGGCCGTTGCCCGGCACCTGGAAATCGACGCCGCCCGATACGGTTGTGCCGGACGAGATACCCTCGGCGGACAACTCGCAGCCGGCGCCGCCGGCGCCCGTCGGCCAGTCGAGCCCTGTCGCCCAGGCGCCCGCACGGCAGGCGCGTCCAGCCCAGACGGTCGATGCCGATGGCTTCGATATGCCGAGCGACGGCGGTACCACCGCCTCGGTCGGGCATCCGGTGCCGCCCGGCGATGTCGGCGGCCCGAAGAAAAGGCGGCAGACGTCGATTCTCGACATCCTCAGCGGCGGTTGAGCGGCAACTCGCCTCTCGCAATGGCTGGCGCCTTCGGCTACATGTCCGGCCGGAGATAAAGCCATGGCCGAAATCGACAGCAGAAAAACCATCGTGCTCACCGGCGCCAGCCGCGGCATCGGCCATGCGACGGTGAAACGCTTTTCACGCGAGGGCTGGCGCGTCATCACCTGCTCGCGACAGGCCTTTGCCGAGGACTGTCCATGGCCGGCCGGTCCCGAAGACCACATCAAGGTCGACCTTGCCGACCAGGAGGATGTCGGCATTGCCGTCTCGGAAATCCGCCACCGGCTGGAGGCGCATGGCGGGCAGTTGCACGCGCTGGTCAACAATGCTGGCATCTCGCCGAAGCTCAAGGACGGCGGCCGGATGAACTCGATCGAGACGCCGATGCATGTCTGGCGCGACGTGTTCCAGGTCAATTTCTTCGCGCCGATCATGCTGGCGAGAGGGCTGTTCAAGGAACTCGCCGCCGCCAAGGGCTCAATCGTCAACGTGACCTCGATCGCCGGCACGCGCGTGCATCCATTTGCCGGCACGGCCTATGCGACGTCGAAGGCGGCGCTGGGTTCTCTGACGCGCGAGATGGCGCATGACTTCGGGCCGCACGGCATCCGCGTCAATGCGATCGCGCCGGGCGAGATCGACACGGCGATCCTGTCGCCCGGCACCGACAAGATCGTCGAGACGATCCCGCTGAGAAGGCTGGGCGCCACGTCGGAAGTGGCCGACATCATCTTTTTCCTGTGTTCGGGCCAGGCGTCCTACGTGACCGGCTCGGAAATCCACATCAATGGCGGCCAGCACGTGTGACTTCCATCTCAGCGACATCGCTTCCGTTATTCGTTTCCTGATCCGCTTGGTTTGTGCAGACGAGCGTCAGGCAGGCCGCGGCCTGATCTCGACAGCGGCGTCGTCCAGCCGAGCGGGTGACATGCCGGTAACCGCCTCGACAATGCCGCGTGCTATTTCGCGCTCGCCCATGATCACGGTGTCGGCGCCGAGAGCCTTGAGATGCTCGACCTCGGCATCGGAATGGGCGCGCGCAATGACGCTGATGCCGGGATTGGCCGCGCGCGCCCGCAGCACCACCTGTCCCGCCTCGAAGGCGTTGGGGATGGCGAGGATCAGCCGTTTGGCGCCTTCCGGATTGGCGGCCGCGAAGACGTCCGCATTGGCGGCGTTGCCGGCCACCGTTTCGACGCCCTCGGCCCTCAGCTTCGACAGCGTCTTGTCGGCATCCTCGACAACCAGGAAGGGCAGGGCGGCTTGTTTCAGCGCGGCACCCACGAGGCTGCCGACACGTCCATAGCCGATCAGGATGGAATGGTCGGTGAGTCCCGTTCGCGGCGGCAGACCATTCTCGCTTTCAGACACTGCCGCCGCCGAGGCCACCTGGCCGGGCTCGGTCGCCGGGCCGATCGGCCTTGATTCCTCGGGCTCTGCCGTTTTGCCGGCGCGCTTTTCCAGCCACGGCTTCATCCTGTCGACGATCAGGAACATCAGCGGGTTGAGCAGGATCGACAGGATGGCGCCGGCCAGAATGAGGTCGCGGCCCTGTTCGGGCAGTAGCTTCAACCCGACGCCGAGCTCGGCCAGGATGAAGGAGAATTCGCCGATCTGGGCAAGGCTGGCCGAGATCATCAGCGCGGTCGCGACCGGATAGCGGAAGGCGATCACGATGACGAAAGCGGCGAGCGTTTTGCCGATGAGGATGATGGCTAAGGTCGCCAGGATCGGCAGGCCGTTGCTGACCAGGCTGAACGGATCGAACAGCATGCCGACGGAAACGAAGAACAGCACGGAAAAAGCGTCGCGCAGCGGCAGCGATTCTTCCGCCGCCCGGTGGCTGAGCTCGGACTCGCTCATGACCATGCCGGCGAAGAAGGCGCCGAGCGCCAGCGAGACGCCGAACAGCTTCGCCGCGCCGAAGGCGACGCCGAGCGCGATGGCAAGCACCGAGAGCCGGAACAGCTCGCGTGAGCCGGTATGGGCGACATAGTGCAGGATCCAGGGGATGACCCTGCGGCCTACGACCAGCATGACGACGACGAAGGCGACGACCTTGGCCAGCGTTATGCCGACCACGCCCCATATGCCGTGGCTGGCGGGCAGCGAAAGCAGGCTCGCATGGTCGTCGGCCTGCGGCTGGCCGCCAAGCACGCCGGCGAGCGCCGGCAAAAGCACCAGCGCCAGCACCATGGCCAAATCCTCGACGATCAGCCAGCCGACGGCGATGCGGCCGCGCTCGGTCTCGATCAGCCGCCGCTCCTGCATGGCGCGCAGCAGGACGACGGTCGAGGCGACGGAGAGCGCGAGGCCGAAGACAAGGCCGGCGCCGAGCGACCAGCCAAGCAGCCAGGCGAGGCCGACGCCGAGCAGCGTGGCAAAGCCGATCTGCACGACGGCGCCGGGCACGGCGATTGCGCGGACCGACAAAAGATCCTTCAGCGAGAAATGCAGGCCGACGCCGAACATCAGCAGGATGACGCCAATCTCGGCGAGCTCGTTGGCAAGGCTGGCGTCGGCGACGAAGCCCGGCGTGTTCGGCCCGACCAGCACGCCAGCCACGAGATAGCCGACCAGCGGCGGGATGCGGAATCGGTTGGCCAATGCTCCGAAAACGAAGGCAAGCCCCAAACCGGCGACGATGGTGGCGATCAGGGGCGTGTCATGCGGCATTGTCTATGGAGCGCCTTTCGAGAATTCACGATGTCGATAAGCGCCGCCCGAGGGCCGCCGCCCCTTCGCAATATGGTCGGGGGAGGGGCGGTGACGCAACCACCGCTACACGGAAATCGGCGCCGCGATCGGGCGCCGGATGAGAAATCAGAGCGAGCCGCCATGAGGGGGCCACGGCATCAATCCCCTGCACTGTGCGTTCCTGCGTGCCGCTCAGGCCGCTTTGAGCAGATTCTCGATGTCGAAGACGGTATGATTGGTCAGCGTCTTGGGGATTTCGGCCTGCACTTTTTCACTGACTTCCTTGTGCAGCTTCTGACGCATCTCGCCGAGCACCTGCGGCGGCGCGATCAGCACGAGCTGGTCGAACTCACCCCGATGTGCAAGCTTGTAGAGCCGATCGGCAATATCGCTTGCGAAACGTTCCTTGCCGAGGCGATGCCAGTCGGTTTCTTCGATCGCGCTGCGTGGCCCTTCGGCATACCGGCCCGGTTTATCGGTGCCTTGCTCCCTGGTGGCGGGATTTTCCTGCTCCATCTCCTGAACCACCTCGAGGTTCGGAAACTTGCTGTCGCCTTCATTGCGGAGGAAAAGCGCCTTCTCGCCGTCGGCCACGACCACCCAGAGACCGCGTTTAAGCTTGATGTTCATGATTTTCCTCCTTGCCTTGAGCACAAATCGAGCCCCGCGAGAGCGGCTCGACCGACGGGATGGATCGTTAGCGAAACGTGCCGCCGAGCATGATAGTTCCGGATCAACTAACGACTGCAGGATGTGCTGCAAGCGGCAGCGATCTCACCCACCAGCAAGACGCGTCTTAATCTACTTAATTGGTAGAATTTAGAAAAAACCGTTTTGCCGTGTCGGCTGCACGGCGCTAAAAACTCTGCCGGATCAGTAGCTCTCGGAGAGGTGCCCGACCACCTCAAGCTCCGACGTAGAATTTTTTTCTCCTGCCTTTCGCGGCTGCGAAAAAGCGATTGCCTGCCATCAAGGGATGCGCGAGTGCTTGCCTTCTGGTTTTTCCCAGGCCCGCATAAAACTGCCAGACTGTTCTCGTACTGTTTATCGCCATGTCGCCAGCCAATGCCAAGCTCAACGCCTTCCCCGTCTTCCTGCGGGTCGACGGCGAAGCCGTGGCCATCGTCGGCAACGGCGAGGAGGCACTGGCCAAGGCCAGGCTGCTTGCTCAGTCAAACGCGACGCTGCGCATCATTGCGGACAATGCCGATCCCGAGCTTCTGAATTTCATTGCAACCGCCGGCGCTGTCCACGTCGATGTCGCCTACGATGCCGCGCACCTCGAGGACGCGGCCATGGTGTTTGCCGCCAGCGGCGACGAGGCGCTCGACCGCCGCGTGGTCGAAGACGCCCGCCGGCTGGGCATTCCGGTCAACGCCGTCGACCGGCCTGAGCTCTGCGATTTCTTCACACCGGCGCTGGTCAACCGCGCGCCGGTCGCCATCGCCATCGGCACCGAGGGCGCCGGCCCTGTGCTGGCGCAGCTGCTGCGGGTGCGCATCGATCGCATGCTGTCGCCGTCGCTTGGCCGGCTGGCAGCCTTGGCGTCGTCGTTTCGCACTGCTGCCGAGCGGCTGCCGAAGGGCAATCGCCGCCGCCGGTTCTGGAGCGATTTCTTCGCCGGCCTCCCGGCCAAGGCGGTTGAAGCCGGAGAGTTCGCCAGGGCGCATAGTGCTGCGCTCGAACTTCTGACTTCGGACGCGCCGACCGCAGGTCACATCGCTCTGGTCGGCGCCGGCCCGGGCGCGGAGGATCTTTTGACGCTGCGCGCCCACCGCCTGCTGATGGAGGCCGACGCGATCGTCTATGACGCGCTGGTGCCGGAAGCGATCGTCGCCATGGGGCGCCGCGATGCCGAGCGCTTGCCTGTCGGCAAGCGCAAGGGCTGCCATTCCAAGAGCCAGGAAGAAATCAACGCTCTGCTCATCGAGCTTGGCCGCGCCGGCAAGCGCGTGGTGCGGCTGAAATCAGGCGATCCGCTTGTGTTCGGGCGGGCGGGCGAGGAAATGGCAGCACTTCGCGAGGCCGGCATCGCCTATGAGGTGGTTCCGGGCGTGACCGCCGCCTTCGCCGCGGCCGCCGATTTCGAATTGCCGCTGACGCTGCGCGGCGTGACGTCCTCGATGGTGTTCACCACCGGACATGACCTCAAGGGCAACTCACTGCCCGATTGGGCAAAGCTTGCCATTTCCGGCGCCACCGTCGCCGTCTATATGGGCCGCTCGGTTGCAGCCGAAGTCGCCGGCCGGCTGATCGAAGCCGGGCTGTCGCCCGATACCGCCGTCGCCGTGGTGGAGAATGCCAGCCTTGGCAATCGCCGCCGCTTCCACGGCACGCTCGCCGACCTGCCGTCGCTGGAAGCGCGCGCCGATCTTACCGGTCCGGTCATGACCATCATCGGCGACGCGGTCGCCGGCGCCAATTTCGAACAATCCGAGCCGCTTGCGGCGCACACGCGTGAAGATACGGCCGCCGTAGCGGCCGAAGGAGTTGAGCAATGAAGGTTCTGACCGCGAACAGGCTCTCGGACGGTATCGCCGTCTGGTACGCCGATGGCGGCTGGGCGGAGACCGTCACTCGTGCCGACATCGCCCATGACAAGGCGGCCGAGGATCGGCTCGAGGCCATCGGCGCCGCGGCCGCTGCCAGCAACGAAGTCGTCGACGTCAACCTGATCGATGTGACCGTGATCAACGGCGCGGTCGAGCCGGTGCGGCTGCGCGAGAAGATCCGCGCCGCGGGCCCCACCATCCGCACCGACCTCGGCAAGCAGGCCAGCCCGGCTCCGGCACGGGCGGCATAGAACACAAGAAAGCGGGCGGACGGGCCCTGAAAGACGAAGCATGTACCGTTACGACGAGTTCGACCACGATTTCGTAAAGGCCCGCGTCGCCGAGTTCAGCGACCAGGTGCAGCGCCGGCTTGCCGGCGATATCACCGAGGACCAGTTCCGGCCGCTCCGGCTGATGAACGGCGTCTATTTGCAGCTGCACGCCTATATGCTGCGTATCGCCGTGCCCTATGGCACGCTGAACAGCAGGCAATTGCGCATGCTCGGCCACATCGCCCGCAAATACGACAAGGGCTACGGCCACTTCACCACGCGCCAGAACATCCAGTTCAACTGGCCGGCGCTGTCCGACATCCCGGCGATCCTTGCTGATCTGGCGAGTGTCGAAATGCATGCCATCCAGACCAGCGGCAACTGCATCCGCAACGTCACCGCGGATCATTTCGCCGGCGCGGCCGCCGACGAGGTTGCCGATCCGCGTCCCTATGCGGAGATCCTGCGCCAGTGGTCGTCGGTGCATCCGGAGTTCTCGTACCTGCCGCGCAAGTTCAAGATCGCGGTGACCGGCGCCGAGCGTGATCGCGCCGCCATCCAGACGCACGACATCGGGCTGCATCTGAAGAAGAACGCGGCCGGCGAGCTGGGCTTTGCCGTCTATGTCGGTGGCGGCCAGGGCCGCACGCCGATGGTCGCCAAGAAGATCCGCGACTTCCTGCCGGAAGCCGAGCTGTTGTCCTACTGCACGGCGATCCTGCGCGTTTACAACCTCTATGGCCGCCGCGATAACAAGTACAAGGCGCGTATCAAGATCCTCGTCCACGAGACCGGGGTCGAGGAGATCACCCGCCAGATCGAGGCCGAATGGCAGGAGTTGAAGGACGCGGAGCTGAAGCTGCCGGACGCCGACATCCAGGCGATCAATGCCTATTTCGCGCCGCCGGCATTGCCTGACCGGCCGGAAGGCGACGCGCAGGTGAAGCAGACGCGGCTCGATTCCAAGAGTTTTTCGGAGTGGCTCGACCAGAATGTCGTAACGCATCGCCACCCCGACTATGCGGCGGTGACGATCTCGCTCAAGGGCATCGGCGAGGTGCCCGGCGACGCCTCCGACAGCCAGATGGAGGCGGTTGCCGACATCGCCGAGAAATACGCTTTCGACGAGCTGCGCGTCAGCCACGAGCAGAACCTGATCCTGCCGCATGTGGCGCGCGCCGACCTCAAGGCCGTCTATGACGCGCTGGTCGAGATCGGCTTGGCGACCGCCAATTCCAACCTGATCAGCGATATCATCTCCTGCCCCGGCCTCGATTATTGCGCGCTTGCCACGGCGCGTTCGATTCCGGTCGCGCAGGAAATCTCGCGCCGCTTCGCCTCGCTGGAGCGGCAACGCGAGATCGGTGAGCTGAAGCTGAAGATTTCCGGCTGCATCAACGCCTGCGGCCACCACCATGTCGGCCATATCGGCATTCTCGGCGTGGAGAAGAAGGGCTCCGAGCTCTACCAGGTCACGCTTGGCGGCTCGGCCGACGAGAACACGTCGGTCGGCGAGATCATCGGCCGCGGTTTCTCTTCGGAAGAAATCACCGATGCCATCGAGCAGATCGTCGACACCTATCTCGGCCTTCGGCTCAATCCCAGTGAACGTTTTATCGACGCCTACCGCCGTGTCGGTCCCGCGCCGTTCAAGGAGGCGCTCTATGCTGGCGAAACCAAGGCCGCTTGACCGGATCGGCGGCGTCGAGGCCGGCGTTGCCGCGGAAGCGGCGGGGCTCGACGCGCTGCTCGGCCATCTGAAGCCGATCGAGATCATCGAGCGCTCGGCGCGTGAATTCTTCCGCGGCGAGGTTGCCGCCGTGTCGTCCTTCGGCGCCGATTCGGCAGTCCTCCTGCACATGATTGCCGAGATCGACCGCTCGCTGCCGGTGATCTTTCTCGACACCGGCAAGCATTTCGAGGAGACGCTGGGCTACCGCGACGCGCTGGTCGCCGATTTCGGGCTGACCGATGTCAGAGTGATTAAGCCGAACGAAGCGGCGCTCGAACGCGTCGATCCGACCGGCCGGCTGCATGAGACCGCTACCGACGCGTGCTGCAACCTGCGCAAGGTCGAGCCGCTGGCGCGTGGCGTCGAGCCGTTCCGCGCCTGGTTCACCGGTCGCAAGCGCTTCCAGGCTTCGACGCGCGCGGCACTCCCGGTCTTCGAGGCCGTCGGCTCGCGCATCCGCATCAATCCGCTTGCGCATTGGACGACATCCGACCAGGCCGACTACATGCGCGCGCATGCGCTGCGCGAAAACCCGCTGGTCGCCTATGGCTATCTGTCAATCGGCTGCTTCCCCTGCACGCAGCCGGTACAGCCAGGCGAGGATGCGCGCAGCGGCCGCTGGGCGGGGCACGCCAAGACCGAGTGCGGCATCCATCTGTCGGGGCTGGAGAAGTCGCTGACCGACGCATCACTTTAAGGACAGCCGCTACTCAGGTGAGGCCGGCCTGCAAATGGCGGGTTCCTGCGCTTTCGGAGCTCGCGTAGTTGAAGTACGCTCCGCTCCCGTTCTCGAAAGCCACCATTTTCGACTCCGGGCCGACCTGAACAGCGACATATCCTTTCATTCTTAGGGCATTAGGATCTTAGGGCATTAGGAATTTTGATGACTGAGCCGACCAAATCGGAAACCCGCCTGTGGACCCCGAACGGTTTCCGCGAGGACGAATGGACCCATGCCGAGAGCGCCGAAGCGCTTGCCGGCAATGGCCGCTTCATCCTCCCGTTGCAGGCCTTTCTCGGGCTCGATGACGATATCCGCAGGTCGGCCAAGGAGCGCCTCGGCGTGCTCCTGCTCCCCGGCGACGAGCTCGACAAGATCGTCGGCCTGCTCGACCAGCTGTCGCTGGTGGCGCTTGCCTTCCCGGCCTTCAACGACGGCCGCTCCTTCTCCAAGGGCGAATTGCTGCGCACCCGGCATAACTTCAAAGGCGCGGTGCGCGCCACGGGCCAGGTCCTGGTCGATCAATTGCCGCATATGCTGCGGCTCGGCTTCGACGAGTTCGAGGTCTCCAATCCGGTGCTGTTGAAGCGGCTGGAGGAAGGGCGCACAGGAGGCTTGCCAGTCTATTACCAGCCGGCGGTAGAGCCGGAAGCCAAGGGCCCGAAATATTCCTGGCGGCGCAAACGCCCGGGCTGAGCCGTCCCCGCGCTGACCGCCGAAGGCAGCCATCCGGTAAACCAAGCGAGCCTGCAGCTTTGGTCTGACCAAGCACCTTGCTTTTGACGCCTTGGCGCAGTCGATTCAGTTCTACGCGCCTCTTTCCAACAATCTGGTCAGACCACTTCTGCGAATTTCACTTTCTCTTTTGCCGTCTTGCCCTTAGGATACGGTGATTATTTCGCGCTCCGAAATAAACAGCCGGCAAAGGAGGAAACGGCATGGTAGGCAAGAAGATACTGATGCTCGTTGGCGAGTTCAGCGAAGAATACGAGATTTTCGTTTTTGAGCAGGCGATGCATGCGGTCGGCCACACAGTCCATGTCGTCTGCCCGGACAAGAAGGCCGGCGACGTGCTCAAGACCTCGCTGCACGACTTCGAGGGCCATCAGACCTATACGGAAAAGCTCGGCCACGACTATATCCTCAACAAGACATTCGCCGAGGTGAATCCCGCCGATTACGACGCGGTCTACGCTGCGGGCGGACGCGGGCCGGAATATATTCGCATCGACAAGCGCGTGCAGGCGCTGGTCAGGCATTTCCACGAGACCGGCAAGCCGATCTTCACCATCTGCCACGGTGTGCAAATCCTGATCGCGGTCGACGGCGTGGTGCGCGGCAGGGAGGTGGCGGCGCTGCAGTATTGCGAGCCCGAAGTGACGCTTGCCGGGGGCACCTATATCGACGTGTCGCCGACCGGCGCGCATGTCGACGGCAATCTGGTTTCGGCAAAGGGATGGCCCGGCCTTGCGTCGTTCATGCGGGAGTGCCTCAAGGTGCTTGGCACCGAGATCCGTCATGGCGAGGCTCTGATGCGCGACGAGCGCAGAGCCGCATAGCTCCTCAGCGCCTTACGCTGTGGAACTGGGGAAGGGCGGTCTAGTGCTGCCGCTGGCCGTCCGCCTTGTCCGTCTCGGCGCCGTCCAGGCGGTCGAGCAGATCCGTGAACTGCTTGGGCACTTCTTTTTCCAGGCGAAATGCCGGAAGCGTGCGCAGAAGGCGCTTGGTCGCTTCGGTGCCAACCTGTCGCCTGATATCGTCGGCGAGCTTGGCGCGCCTTTCGCCGATGTTGCCCTTCATGGTCCCAAAATCCTGTGTCGGCTTCGAAACTCTCGCAGCCCGGCAATGGTTCCGCATAGGCCCTTAGCGGCAAGCAAAGCCGTCCGGTACGGTAAAATTTGAATTAATTTGGAACGATCGCGGAAGGGCCGTCATCGGTGCTTGCCCCTTGATTTTTGGCCCCTAAACCTCGATATCGGGCGCAAATCCAAACCAATCCGAATGACGGGAAACGGCGATGAGCGACCAGGCAAAAGACGAACGCGCGCCCGAGGAAATCGAAGCCAGCCAGGCTTCCGAGGCCCGGGCTTCCGGCGAACGTGCGGAAGGCGGCGTCGACGGCGACTATGAGGCGCTTGTGCGGTTGCTGAAGGAAAACGAGGAACTGAAGGATCGGGCGCTTCGCGTAGCTGCCGAAATGGAGAATCTGCGGCGCCGTACCGCGCGTGATGTACATGACGCACGCACCTACGCTGTGGCCAATTTCGCGCGCGACATGCTGTCGGTGTCGGACAATTTGCGCCGCGCGCTGGACGCCATTCCGACCGAGGCCAAGGCCTCCGGCGATGCCGGCTTCAAGGCGCTGATCGAGGGCGTCGACCTCACCGAGCGCGCCATGCTGGCGGCGCTGGAGCGGCACGGGGTGAAGAAGCTTGCGCCCGAAGGCGAGAAGTTCGACCCGAACTTCCATCAGGCGATGTTCGAAGTGCCCAACCCCGACCTTCCGGCCGGGACCGTGGTCCAGGTCGTGCAACCCGGCTATTCGATCGGCGAGCGCGTGTTGAGGCCGGCGATGGTCGGCGTCTCCAAGGGCGGCCCAAAGGCCGCCGCCGCCGAAGCGCCGGTCGAGCCGGGTCCGGTGAACGAGCAGGCCGAGAAGGATGCGTGAAGGGAGCCAATAGCGAATAGGGAATAGCGAATAGGGAAGGACGGTACCAACCGCACCGCTTCGTGATATTCACTGTGCACTGACTATTCGCCAATCACTATTCGCTCGCCCATGAATCCCATCGAGCTGCTCGACTATGCCGGCGTCGCCGTCTTCGCGGCGACCGGCGCGCTTGCCGCGTCACGCAAAGAGCTCGATATCATCGGCTTCCTGTTTCTGGCCAGCATCACCGGCATTGGTGGCGGAACGCTGCGCGACGTCATTCTCAACCTGCCGGTGTTCTGGGTCGCCAACAGCGGCTATGTGCTGATCTGCGCCGTGATGGCAGTGCTTGTCTTCTTCAGCGCCCATCGTGTGGAATCCCGCTACAAGCTGCTGCTCTGGCTCGATGCGATCGGACTTGCCGCCTTTGCGGTGATGGGGGCTGCAAAGGGCCTGGCGATCACCGGCTCCCCGGTCGTTTCGGTCATCACCGGGGTGCTCACCGCGACCTTCGGCGGCATATTGCGCGACCTGATCGCAGGCGAGCCTTCCGTGCTGCTCAGGCCCGAAATCTATGTCACCGCGGCGCTTGCGGGTGCAGCGCTCTTCACGGTTGGCGATCTCGTTGGCATGTCGGCCCTGCCATCCAGCCTGCTCGGCTTTGCGGCGGCCTTCCTGGTGCGGGGCGGGGCGCTCAAATTCGGCTGGTCGTTCCCGGCCTATAAGAGCCGGCCCGGGCGAAGGCCGGAGGATATTCCGTGATAGCAAACAGCGAATAGCGAATAGCGAGTAGCGAATAGGGCTGTTGTAGTCAGCCTACTATCGTTAGTTCCTTCGCTATTCGCTATTCGCTATTCGCTATTCGCCAGACTCACGCCGCGAAACGCTGGCCTTCGCCGCCATAGTAGTTGACGTAGCGGGCGCCGATCTCCTTGACCGGCATGACGACGAAAATGTCGACGGTCGAGAATTCGTGGTCGATGACGCAGCCGTCGCCGATGCGGGCGCCGACACGCAGATAGCCTTTGACGAGCGGCGGCATGGCGGCGATCGCGGCCTTGGCATTGACCGCCTCGATCGGCATCAAGTCCATCGAGCAGTAGCGGCCGGCCACCGCCCGGACATCCCAGGCCTGGTCGGTGCGGCAGTGATGGGCGAGATAGGTAAGCGCCTCCGCATGCGCCGCCGGCACGGTGCCGTGGAAGGAGGCGCAGCCGGTCATCACGCCGATGCCATAGTGGTTGATATAGGCCCAGATGCCTTGCCAGAGCGCCTCGATGGTGCGCTTGGAGCGGTATTCCGGCAGCACGCAGGAGCGCCCGAGTTCCAGGAAGCGTTGGCCCGGATGGCGCGCCACCAGCTTGGTCAGCTCGAACTCGCCCTCGGAGTAGAAGCCGCCCGCCGCGGTGGCGATCTCCTGCCGCAGCAGGCGATAGGTGCCGACGATACGGCGGTGCTCTGGGCCGGGAAGCGAGGTGTCGAAAACCAGGAGATGATCGCAGAGCGGGTCGAAGCGGTCGGCATCGCGCCGATCCTGCGCCTGGAACAAATCCTTCCTCGCGCCGAGCTCGTCATAGAATACCCGATAACGCACTTCCTGGGCGGCGGCGATCTCGGCCCCGTTGCGGGCGAGCCGCACTTCCAGGTTGCCGATGCGGCCCAGCGGTGCGCCGCTTGCGAAAGCGTCGGCGGCACGCGCGCCGAGAAGGGCGCTGGCGTTCGGCCGAGTATCGCATTCAGGCATGACTGTATGCACGAGTGATTCTCCTTCGAGCCATCCCTCTTGGCACGGGGATACGGTGTAGGTGCAACAGGATTGTGACAGTACCGTGATACGGCGATCCCGGCAATACTTCGTCGGCTGGGCAATACCCTCAACCGGCTATCTTATGGCTGCGAAAGCCAAGCAATCCAAGGCGTTCGGGAAAGTCTAAAATATTCGTTACGCCGCGGCCTGGCTCTCGACGGCCTGGACGAGCGCATCGGGGTCGAGAGGCTTGGTGACGAAGCCGCTGGCGCCGTGGGCCAAAACCGTGTGGCGCGTCTTTTCCTGGCTGTCGGCCGAAAGCACCATGATCGGGATCGGCGGGACGGCAAGCGCTTCCTCATGGCGGCGGATGGCGGCGATCGCGTCCAGCCCGTCCATCACCGGCATGTGGAGATCCATCAGCACGACATCGAAACGATGCTTGAGGCCGGCGTCGGTGACGGCTTCGACCGCGGCCTTGCCGTTGCCGACGATCTTGACGCGATGTCCGGCCTTGAGCAGCGTGGCGCGGGCAAGCATCGCGTTGATGTCATTGTCCTCCGCGATCAGCACGGACAAGCCCTTGTCGCGGCGGCGGACGGACGCGGCGCCGCGCGGTTCCGACCGCGGCTCGGCGGGTGCCGGCACATGACTGGTCAACAGCACGCGCAGCAGCGTTTCGCCGCGCACCGGCCGGGCGAGGAACGTCGCGTAGCCGTTGGCGCGGAATTCGCCGAGCATGCCGCGATCGGCGGGTGCGATCAGGGTGATGGCCTGGCAGTCGACAAAACCGCTCTGACGCAGCCGCTTGAGCAGGCGGCCGTCGCTGTTCTCGAGCGCGGCGTCGACCAGAAGCACGTTGCAGCCGGCGGCGAAGGCAATGGCCTGGTCCGGCGTGGCCGCGATCTCGACGGCACCGCCATGTGCGCGGATGGTGCGAGCGATGGCATCGGCCTCGACGGCATTCTTGGACACGATCACCGCGCGTCGGCCCGAGAGGATGTCTCGGCGATACTGTGGCGGTTGGGTTGCCGCGGTCGCCGGAATGTCGAAGACGAATTCGGATCCCTCGCCTAGCCGGCTCGAAACCGAGATCGTGCCGCCCATGGCGATCACCAGGCGCTTGGAGATGGCGAGGCCGAGACCGGCGCCGCCGTGCACCCTGGTCGAAGTACCGTCGGATTGCTCGAATTCCTCGAAGATGCGCTCCATATCCTCTTCGCGCAGCCCCGGACCGGTGTCGGCGATGGTGAAGCGGATGCGGTCGGTGCTCTCGGTGCTGGCGCGCGCGACGGTAAGCAGCACGCCGCCTGTGTCGGTGAACTTGACGGCATTGCCGATGAGGTTGAGCAGCACCTGGCGCACGCGACCGGGGTCGGCGGTGATCATCTGCGGCACGTCGGGTTCGACGTGACAGCCGAGGCCGATGGTCTTGGAGAAGGCCTTCGCGGCCAGCAGCTCGATGATGTTGTCGGCGATCTCACGCAGTGATGTCGGCTGCGGCTCGGGATCGAAGCGGCCGGCCTCGATCTTGGAGTAGTCGAGCAGATCCTCGATCAGCGCCAGCAGCGAGCTTGCGGAAGTCGAGACGGCGCCGACATAGGTACGCTGCTCGGGCGACAGGTCGGTGTCGGCAAGCAGCTTCGCCATGCCCATGATGCCATTCATCGGCGTGCGGATCTCGTGGCTGACGGTGGCAAGGAAGCGCGACTTGGCCTGGCTGGCGTATTCGGCCCGCTCGCGGGCGGTGATCAGCGACGATTCGGCGCGCTTGCGGGCGGTGATGTCACGGGCGATCGCCCGGTGCGAAACAGCACCGGTGTCCCTGTCCCGCACCGAGAGCTCGATCCAGGAGAACCAGCGCGGCCCGTTCGGCGTGCGGATGGCGACATCGGTGGAGCTCAGGCATTCATGATCCGAAAAGGCGGCCTCGGGCACGACGCCGACGTCGATGCCGAGCTCGGAAAGCGTCTTGCCTGCGAGGTCGCGCTGATCGATCTCGACGAGCGAGGCGAACACCTTGTTGGCGTAGACGATGTGGCCGTCGCGGTCGCGATGGACAACGAGGTCGCCGAGCGCATCGATCAGACCGCGAAAACGCTCTTCGCTCTCCTGCATCTCCCACATGCGATCGGCGAGGGTCTCGATCTCGGCGCGGCTACGGGCGGCCGTCTCGTCGAGAAGTGCGGCGGTGCGCCGCTCGGCGCGCTGGTTGCGCAGATGCATCATCAGGCCGCCCAGACCCGTCGCCAGGAGGCCTATGGTGATGAAGATCGGCGCTCCGGTGAGATGCGCCAGCCCGGCCAGGACGACTATGGCGACGATCGTCAGGAACGGCAGGCCTTCATGACTGTCCGCTTGCAATGCGGGGACCAGCGGCGGCGCGACAAGCACCTGCCGCTTCGGCGCGTCAGGACCCAGTCCGTCGTCGCCTGCGGCTTTGCTGTCCTGTCTGAAGTCGGAGTCCGCGAGCATGCGGAAAACCTTGCCAGACAGAGATTATGGAAGATTGCGGCGGATCGTTCGAATTTTAGTCGTCCGTGCCGATAACCGGCAGTTTTTGCCTGATTTTGGGCAGTTCGGACGGGAAATCGCCGAACGCTATTCCTGGGATCGCCCTACAGATCGACGACCACGCGGCCTCTGATCCTGCCCTCCACGATATCGCGCGCAGCGCCGATGATGCCGTCGAAGCCGATCGAGCGCGACAGGGTCGACAGTTTCTGGAGGTCGAGGTCGGCGCCGATGCGGCGCCACGCCTCGAGGCGGACCGCTTTCGGCGCCATGACGGAATCGATGCCGAGCAGCGATACGCCGCGCAGGATGAAGGGGGCGACGCTCGTCGGAAGGTCCATGCCGCCGGCCAGGCCGCACGCGGCGATCGCGCCGCCATAGGACGTCATCGACAGCACGTTGGCCAGTGTATGGGTGCCGACCGAGTCGACGCCGCCGGCCCAGCGTTCCTTGGCCAGCGGCTTGGCCGGCTGGCTGAGGTCGTCCCGTGAGATCACCTCAGCCGCGCCGAGGTCGATCAGATAGGGGCTTTCAGCATTGCGCCCGGTCGAGGCGATCACATGGTAGCCGAGGGTGGAAAGGATCGAGATGGCGACCGAGCCGACGCCGCCGGCGGCCCCCGTCACCACCACCGGTCCGCGATCCGGCACGATGCCATGCCGCTCCAGCGCCATGACGGCGAGCATTGCCGTATAGCCGGCGGTGCCGACTGCCATCGCATCATGCGGGCTCATCCCGTCGGGCAGCGGCACCAGCCAGTCGCCCTTGACGCGGGCGCGGGCGGCAAAGGCGCCGTAATGCGTCTCGCCGACGCCCCAGCCATTGAGGATGACCTTGTCGCCCTTGCGCCAGTCGGGGTGCGAAGATTCGATGACAGTGCCGGCGAAATCGATGCCGGGCACCAGCGGCCAGCGGCGCACGACCGGGGCCTTGCCGGTGATGGCCAGCCCATCCTTGTAATTCACCGTCGTCGCCTCGACGGCGACGGTGACATCGCCTTCCATCAGGTCAGCTTCGGTGAGGTCGACGATCTCGACCGACTGCTTCTTCTCGGCGTCGCGCGAAACGAGGATGGCTTTGAAGGTATCGGACACTTTGGTCTCCTCGTTTTGTTTGAAACAAATTTGCGGCGGTGGCCGCGCTTGGTCAATTGCCTGGATCCTGGGACCTGGTTTCCCGCCGCCAGCCGATCAGCTCGTCGAACACGACCAGCGCGGCGCCGACCGAAATGAAGGCGTCGGCAAAGTTGAACACCGCGAAGGACCAGACCGGCGTGTGGAAAAGAATATAGTCGATCACGTGGCCGTAGACCGCGCGGTCGATCAGATTGCCGAGCGCGCCGCCGACGATCAGGGCGAAGCCGATCCGGGCAAGGACGTGGCCGGCGGGCGTGCGCACCGCCAGATACAGCACGAAGGCGACGACAAGCGCGGCGATGGCCACCAGGCCGGTGTCGCCGAAGGACGAGAACATCGAGAAGGCGATGCCGGTGTTGTAGGTGCGAAACAGCGCCAGGAAAGGCAGAAGATCGACCTTTTCCTGGAAGGCGAGGCCGTTTTCCACCAGCTGTTTTATCCACTGGTCGAGTGCGATAGCGAGCACGACCAGCAGGGCGTAAGGGGACCAGGATTTCACGTTTTCGCAGCCCTCATCGCGAGTCGGCAGTGGGGGCGAGCTTCAACGCGCCACGCCGGATTTCGAACAGCATGACGCCGGTGGCAACCGCCAGATTGAGAGAATCGGCGCGTCCGGCCTGCGGGATCCTGAGCAGCCGGTCGCAACTATCCGCAAGGCTGTCGGGCAGGCCCTGCTGCTCGTTGCCCATCAACAGCAGCACCGGGCCTCTCGAAAAGTCGACCGAACGGTAGTCGACCGCGCCCTTCAGATGCGTTCCGGCGACGAGGCCCGGAAAGTCGCGTCGCCAGGCCAGAAAAGCCTGCTCCGTCGCCTTCGCGACCGGCACGGCAAAGATCGAGCCCATGGTGGCGCGCACGGTTTCAAGCGAAAACGGATCGGTGGTGTCGCCGACCAGGATGACGCCCCTGGCGCCGACGGCGTCGACGGTGCGGATGACGGTGCCGAGATTGCCGGGATCGCGAACGCGGTCGAGCGCGACCCAGACGTCGCCGTCCGTGGCACGGATATCCTTCAGCGGCAGCGTCTGCTGGACGAAGACGCCGACGACCATTTGCGGATTTTCCCGGCGGGTGATTGCCGCCAGCACCTTTTCCGAGACTTCGAGCACAGTGCCGCCGGCGGCGACAGTGCGCGCCGCGACCTTTTCTATCGCCGCGTTGCCGCGCCCGGCCTTGGCGAAGACGA
Source organism: Mesorhizobium sp. WSM4989 (assembly GCF_029625795.1). Lineage (NCBI taxonomy): Bacteria > Pseudomonadati > Pseudomonadota > Alphaproteobacteria > Hyphomicrobiales > Phyllobacteriaceae > Mesorhizobium > Mesorhizobium sp. WSM4989. The sequence goes on from NZ_JARTVN010000002.1 coordinate 150,467, forward strand.
GCGTCCTGATCGACCAGCCGAGGTCGAGTGCGTCGATGACCAGCTTCAGGCCTTCCGCCATGAAGGCGTTCTGCTGGTCGCGAAACTTCTTCAGCGCCAGCGCCTTGATGTCCTTGACCAGCGGATTGGCGAGGCTGGTGACTTCCTTGACCTGCCCGACGGGCCGGGCTCGATCATGCGGGACCATTCAAGCCACCCAGCGCGAGAACAGCGAGGTCGACAGCGCGCGGCCGGCGGATTTCTCGCGGATGATCAGCTCGCCGGATTCGACCGTGCCGCCCATGCCGGCGAAGGCTTCCCGCATCAAGGCATGGATGGCGAAGAAGGAGGCGCGGATCGAATAGGCGGTCAGCACCACGGCGATCGGCTTCGGCGTCAGGATCGAGCGGCAGAGATCGGTGAGGCCCGGCAGATCCTCGAACAATTGCCAGACCTCGCCCTTGGGACCGCGGCCATACGCGGGCGGGTCGAAGAGCACGATGTCATAGTGGCTGCCACGGCGCTCCTCACGCTCGGCGAACTTAACCGCGTCCTCGACGATCCAGCGGATCGGCTTGTCGGAGAGGCCGGCTCTCTCCTGGTTCTCGCGCGCCCATCCGATCGCCTTCTTCGAGGCGTCGACATGAGTAACCTCTGCGCCGGCGCGCGCCGCCACCAGCGAGGCAAGGCCGGTATAACCGAAGAGGTTCAGCACCTTGACCGGTCGCCCTGCAGCGGCGATCAGGCCGGCCATGTGGTCCCAATGCGAGGCTTGTTCGGGAAAGACGCCGACATGGCGGAATGAGGTGAAGCGGCCGAGATAGTCGATGCCGTCATGCTTCATCGGCCAGGTCTCGCCGAGCGGCGTTTTTGGAAAACGCCAGCGGCCGATGCCTTCCTCGTCGGTGTCGCCGGTGAAGATGGCGTCGGCGCGCCGCCATTCCTTGGCGGGAAGCGCCCGCTGCCAGATAGCCTGGCCTTCGGGGCGCACGATGCGGTAGGGCCCATACTGCTCCAGTTTTTCGCCGGCGCCGCTGTCCAGCAGAGCATAGTCGGCGTTGGGCGCAACCTCGAGGATCAGCGGCAGGCGCTCGGCGGGCAACGGGCCTTCGCGGCGTGCAAGAGGGCGCTGCGCTGGTTTTGCTTCCTGACGATGATGCGGCTCTGACCTCTCCGCCGAAGCCGCCTCCCGCAGCCGCGACTGGCTGGGGGGATTCGCCGGCTGGCGCGGACGGTTGTCGCGGTTTCGGTCGCGAAAGGACTTCAAGAACAATCTCCGGAACGGCACGCCGCTTTTGGCATAGGCCCTTGACCTTCGCAACCGCATGGTCCGGCGCTGTTCTGTCGCGATGCGATGGACCTCGCCCGAAGAAACGGGCAAGTCTCCGGTCATGTCCCGTTCCGAACGCCTGCTCGACCTGATCCAGATTCTGCGCCGCCACCGCCGGCCGGTCAGCGGCCGCACGCTTGCGGAGGAAATGGGCGTGTCGATCCGCACGCTCTATCGCGACATCGCGACGCTGCAGGGGCAGGGCGCGCCGATCGAAGGCGAGGCGGGGCTGGGCTATGTGCTGAAGCCCGGCTTCATGCTGCCGCCGCTGATGTTCACCGACGAGGAGGTCGAGGCGATCGTGCTCGGCTCGCGCTGGGTGGCGAAACAGCCGGACAAGCGGCTGGCCGCGGCGGCGGCGGATGCGTTGTCCAAGATCGCGGCGGCCTTGCCGGACGATCTGCGTGACGATCTCGACGCCACGACGCTGCTGGTCGGGCCGAATTCAGCGAGCGGCGAGGCGATCGATCTCGGCATCGTCAGGCAGGCGATCCGCAGCGAGCGCAAGCTCGGCTTCCTCTACCGCGACGCCGGCGGCGCGGCCTCTGAGCGCATGGTCTGGCCGTTCGCGCTCGGCTTCTTCGACAAGGTGCGGGTGATGGTGGCGTGGTGCGAGCTGCGCCAGGATTTCCGGCATTTCCGCGCCGACCGCATGGCCGATCTCACAGCCACCGAGATCCGCTATCCGCGCCGCCGCCAGGCGATGCTCAAGGAATGGCGAGCGACGCTCGATGAATCGGCCCTGAAAACGGCGCAGGAGCCTACTGGCTGATCGCTGCTGCCAGAATCTGACAGTGGGATGATCTAGCTTGGCCAAGGTTCAAACACCTTGGAGACCGACATGACCACGCCCAATTTCGTCATCCTCTATGTCGACAGCCCCGAGAAGAGCGGCGCGTTCTACGCCTCGCTGCTCGGGCGCCAGCCGGTAGAGGCCTCGCCCACCTTCGCCATGTTCGTCCTCGACAACGGCTTCAAGCTCGGCTTGTGGTCGCGTCACACGGTTGAACCGGCGGCCGCCGCCGCGGGCGGGGGGCGAGCTCGTGCTTGCGATGGAGAATGCGGCCGCGGTCGACGCCACGCATGCGGACTGGGCGGAACGGGGGCTGAGAATGCTACAGGCACCGACCGACATGGATTTCGGACGCACGTTCGTCGCGCTCGATCCCGACGGTCATCGGCTGCGTGTCTATTGGCCGAACGAGGCAGCAGGGCAGTAGGGCGGTATGGCGGTAGGGGTGTGAGCTTCTCACTACCCTATCCTCTTATTTGCTTGTGCTGAGCGCCTTGTAGACGGCGATGCCGGCGGCGAGATCTTCAAGCGCTGCGCCGACGGACTTGAACAGCGTGATCTCGCTCTCGCTTTGCCGGCCCTGTTTCTCGCCACGCGCCAGTTCGTGCAGGTCGGCGATGACCGCTTCCGGCTTCAGGACACCGGAAGCCAATGGCTGCACGATGTCGCCGGCCTCCTTGGTGGCGCCGGCGCGGGTATCGACATAGACGCGGGCGCGGGAAATGGCATCGTCGTCGCTCTCGCGCATCTGCGGCGTGAAGCCGCCGACCAGGTCGACATGGGCGCCCGGCTTCAACAGCGCGCCCTTGATCAGCGGCGCGGTCGTGATCGTCGCCGACGAGACGATGTCGGCCTCGCCAAGCTCGGTTTCGAGGTCGCCTGCCACGCTTGCTGGAAAGCCTTCGGCATGCAGCGCCGCCGCGACCTTTTCGGCATTGGCCGGCGTGCGGTTCCAGATGCGGATCGACTTAACGGGCCTCACCGCCGAATGCGCCTTGGCGAGGAAGGGTGACAGCGCGCCGGCGCCGATCACCAAGAGCCGCGAGGCGTCCTCGCGGGCGAGATAGGATGCGGCGAGCGCCGAGGCGCAGGCGGTCCGCCATTGCGTCAGCCGCTGGCCGTCGATCAGAGCCTGGGGTTCGCCGGTCACGCCGTCGAGCAGCAGATAGAGGCCCATCACCGCCGGCTTGCCGATCGCGTTGTTGTCCGGCGAGACGGTGACGATCTTGACGCCGATATGGCCGCCGGCCGAGGTGCCGGCGGCGTCGAAGTCGGTCCAGGCCGGCATCAACAAAAGCGTCGAGGCGGCGCCGTCCGGCCGCTCGATCGCGTGATGGTGGCGCACCGGCTGCACGGCGCCTTCGCGGAAGGCGGTGCGCAGTGTCTCGACCAGACCTGAAAAGGTCAGCGCGCGGTGGACCTCGGCGGCCGAAATAGTCAGCATGGAAAGCTCCGTAAGGCGCTGTTTAGTTCGTCGGCTTGGGCAGCGCCGGTCCTTTCGGCGCAGCGGGTGCGCGGCTCACTGCCTGGCGCAAGTTCTCGGCCTCCAGCCCGCGCTGGCGCGCGAGCTTGCGGTAGCGGCCCTGCTTCACCCAGGTCGCCATGCTACCGACGATCATGCCGATGGCCAAAGCCAGGAACAGCAAGATGAAGAGCGGCAAATTCAGCGTCAGCGCCGGATTGCCAGGGTGGAACGGGTCGAGCGTGAAGGCGACGAGGCCGCGATTGGCGACGGCAAGCGCGATCAGGATGACGGCCAGCGGCACGAAGACCACGACGAGCATGACGCGATTGAACATCAAATCTCCTGGAGGTGGCTTAAACGCCGAAACGTCGTTTCCGACCTGCCGGCGCGGCGCCTATTTGCCGCCGTTCAGCCTTTCGCGCAACTCCTTGCCGGTCTTGAAGAACGGCACCCACTTCTCCTCGACCTCGACGGATTCGCCGGTGCGGGGGTTGCGGCCGGTGCGGGCAGGACGGTTTTTCACCGAAAAGGCACCGAAACCGCGCAACTCGACCCTGTTGCCTTCGGCGAGCGCGTCGGTGATCTCGTCAAAGATCGCGCCGACGATGTTTTCAACGTCGCGGAGGAAAAGATGGGGGTTGCGCGCGGCAATGATCTGCACAAGCTCGGACTTGATCATGAACGTTCCCCGTAAACCACTGCGGTCAAATATCAGGATGATTTTATTGCTTTATTTGGCTCGTCCCAATGGTTGTCAAGGGTGCCAGACCGAAACGAGACCGTCAAGGAACAAGCGGTCGGCGCCAAGCTCGTGAATGATGTCGCCGCCGGCATCCGGCAGGCCGAGCGCGCTGGCGACGGCTTTGGTCATGCTTCTCGAAAACAGGAGGCCGTGCCCCTCCGTATCCTTCCATTCGACGACCTTGAGCTTGCTGTCGATGCCTTTGGTCGCCAGCCAGTTGATCGCCTCGGGTTCGCCGCCAACGGCATCAACCAAGTGATTGGCGAGCGCCTGGCGGCCGGTGAAGATCGAACCGTCGGCCAGCGCCTGCGCCTGCTCGCGGGTCATCTTGCGCCGTTCGGCGACAATGCCGACGAACCAGTCATAGCTGTCGAGGATGAGCTTGCGCACCATGGCGCGCTCGTCGTCATTGGTCGGCTTGAACGGCGAGGGCGCAGCCTTGAGCGGCGAGGACTTCACTTCCTCGAGCTTGATGCCGAGCTTGTCCATCAGGCCGCTCACGTCGGGATACTGGATCAGCACGCCGATCGATCCGACGATCGACGTCTTGCGGGCGACGATGTGGTCGGCCGCGCTTGCGATCATATAGCCGGCGGACGCGGCCAGCGTGCCGACCTCGGCCACCACCGGCTTGTCGGCGGCGAGCTTGCGCACTTCCTCATAGATCGACTCGCCGCCGACCGTGGTGCCTCCGGGCGAATCGATCGACAGGATGACGCCCTTCACCGTTGCGGATTTGCGGATCGTCTCCAGTCTTTTGATCAACTCCTCGTCCTCGGTGACGGTGCCTTCAATCTTGACCTTCGCGATGTGGTCGATCGCCTGACCGGTGAAATCGTCACCATAGATCCATGCCGAAAACGCGATCAGCGCTGCCGCCACAATCACAAACGCGGTCACGCGCCAGAACGTCAGCTTGCGGCGCATGCGGCGGCGGTCGATCAGGTCGTCGGCTCTCATTGCCATGGTCAGCCTCACATTCGGTGGGAAAGGACGCTTTTAAAGCAACCATCCGCGCGGGGCTACCGTTTCCTGACGCCCTGGCCCTGGCAGGTCTTGGCGCAACGCGGCGATCACGACGACCTCACGAAAAATTAACGCAGCCCGTTCCTATCTGCTATGAAGAGCTGGCAGTGCAGCCGGATTCGTCCTAGTCGTACGGTGGTAGCCGTCACATTTTTGCAGTTTTCCTCCGCTTGTGCTTGCTTGCGGGGACCGGCATACCACCTATAGGCGGTGTTTGGCGGGGCAAGGGCTCATTAGAAAACAGTCATGTTGGCGCGATCTGACGAAACGAGCGATGCCGAAACGGTATCGGCTGCCGCTGGCCAAAGCGGCACGCGCGGCGATGCGTTCGATCGTGCGCAGCGGCATTCGCGCCGCGTGCGCGTGTTGAAATTCGCCGTGCCGCTGCTGGCGGCGGCAATTGCGATCGCCTTTCCGGTCTATTCTTATCTCGCCGCGCCGGTGTCGATCTCGGTACAGGCCGACGGCACGGCCTTTTCGGACGGCAAGCTGGTGATGGCCAATCCCAAGCTCAACGGCTTCACCAAGCAGAAACTGCCTTATTCGCTGACGGCGACCAGGGCGACCCAGGATGTCGGCAAGCAGGGTATCATCGACCTCGAAGGCATCAACGCCAAGCTGCCCGTCGCTAGCGACAATGTGGTGGCGGTCAACGCCGCGCATGGCATCTATGACCGCGACGCCAACACGATGGACCTCACAAGCGATGTCCTGGTGACGACGAGCGACGGCATGGAAGCCAAGTTCAAATCGGTCTTCCTAGACATGGGCAAAGGCTCTATGAAGACCGACAATCCGGTCGATGTGAGCCGCGGCGGATCGCGCATCACCGCCGACTCGATGTCGGTGGAAGAAAACGGCAAGGTCGTGGTCTTCGAGAACCGGGTGCGCGTCAACATCGACGCGGCAAGTCTGAAGGCGGCAGAGGCAAAGGGCGGAGAGCAGAATGCGTCGCAGTAGTTCGGCAAGGCTTGCAGCGGCGGCCTCTCTCTTCATGTTGCTCGGGGCGGCGCCGGCGCTTGCCCAATCCGGCGGCACCAGCCAGATGTCCGGCCTGAAATTGTCAGGCGACCAGCCGATCCAGATCGAAAGCGACAAGCTCGAGGTCCGCCAGGCCGACAGCGCGGCTATCTTCAGCGGCAACGTCACCGTCAATCAGGGGCCGACGCTGCTCAAGGCCGGCAAGATGACGGTCTATTACGTCAAGGATCCAAACGCTCCCAAGGGCGCGGCGGCGGGCGCATCGGCGATGACCGGGGCAGCCAATATCGACCACCTCGTGGTCGAGAACAAAGTCTATATTAAATCGAACGACCAAATCGCCACCGGCGACAAGGGCACGTTCGACATGAAGACCCAGGTGCTCGTTCTTTCCGGCAGCGAAGTCGTGCTCTCGCAGGGCGACAACGTGCTCAAGGGCTGCAAGCTCACCGTTCAGATGAAAAGCGGCCTTGCCAATGTCGACGGCTGCGGCACCGGCGGTCGGGTCATTATGTCGATTACGCCGCAGAAGCAGGGCTCGCCCCAAAAGGGCACGGCCCAGCAGGGAGCGTCGAGCAACTAATGGTCGGCGTATCGTCGCTGCTGGCCCGCCTCCCGGGGCGGACGGCCGCAAAAGCGTCTGCGCCGGCGACGATCGGCGCCGACAAGGCAAAGTTCAAGGGCACCCTGATCGCCAAGGGCCTGACCAAGAGCTATAAGGGCCGCAAGGTGGTGAGCGGCGTGACGCTCGGCGTGCGGGCCGGCGAGGCCGTCGGACTGCTTGGGCCCAACGGCGCCGGCAAGACCACCTGTTTCTACATGGTCACCGGTCTCGTGCCGGTGGACGAAGGCACGATCGAGATCGACGGCTTCGACGTCACCTCGATGCCGATGTACCGGCGCGCCCGCCTCGGCATCGGCTATCTGCCGCAGGAAGCGTCGATCTTCCGGGGCCTCAACGTCGAGCAGAACATTCGCGCCGTTCTGGAAGTGGTGGAAAAGAGCCGCAAGGAACGCGAGCGCACGCTCGACGAGCTGCTCGAGGAATTCCACATCAGCCATCTGCGCAAGGCGCCGTCGATGTCGCTGTCCGGCGGCGAAAGACGCCGCCTCGAGATCGCGCGGGCGCTGGCCACACGGCCGGCCTATATGCTGCTCGACGAGCCCTTCGCCGGTATCGATCCGATCGCGGTCGCCGACATCCAGCAGCTCGTCCGCCATCTGACCGCGCGCGGCATCGGCGTGCTGATCACCGACCACAATGTGCGCGAGACGCTCGGCCTGATCGACCGCGCCTATATCATCCATGCCGGCCAGGTGCTGACGCATGGCCGCGCCGACGAGATCGTCGCCAACGCCGATGTGCGGCGGCTCTATCTCGGCGAGGGTTTTACGCTCTAAACGCGAGATTCCGGTTCCGCGGCAATTTCTCGCTGAATTTTCCGGCTTTACGCCTGCTCTGCCCGCGAATAACGCTCCGGTAAGCCGTCTCTGCTAGCGTTTGCCTTGACAAGCAAAAGCCGGGCCAGTTTCTATGCCCGACCGAAAAACGGCAGCTCGATGCGTAGACGAGGCGTTTGAATCCAACCATGGCGCTGGCGGCCAAACTGCAGCTCAGACAGTCCCAGTCGCTGGTGATGACGCCCCAGCTGATGCAGTCGATCCGGCTGCTGCAGCTCACCCATGTCGAGCTCGAGCGCTTCATCGACGAGGAAATCGAGCGCAATCCGCTCTTGGAGCGGGCCGAGCCGCAGGACGATGCGGGCGGCGACCAGCCGCAGAAGAGCGAGACCGCTCCGGAACCCGCCGCCGGGGACGACTGGTTCGAAAGCGAGACGGAATGGAGCGCCGAGGCGATCTCGGAAAAGCTCGACTCTTCGCTGGAGAACCTGTTTCCCGACGACCCAGGCACCAGCGAAAAGCTCGGACCGGATCTCACCGCGCAGTGGAAGTCGGCATCCGCCGGCAGCGCCGGCAGCGCTTCGTCGGAAGGCTTCGACGTCGGCGAGATGGCCGCGACCATCGTGACGCTGCGCGAGCATGTCGGCGAACAGATCGCGCTTGCCTTCGCCAAACCCGCCGAGCGCCTGATTGCCGGCGAGCTTGCCGACAGCCTCGACGAAGCGGGCTATCTGCGCGCCGATCTGGAAGAGATTGCCGCGCGGCTGGGGGCGGACATGGGAGCGGTCGCGCGAGCGCTCGCGGTCTGCCAGACCTTCGAGCCGGCCGGCCTGTTTGCCCGCGACCTCGCCGAATGCCTGTCGCTGCAGCTTGCCGCACGCGACCGGCTCGATCCGGCGATGAAGGCCCTGGTGGCTAATCTCGAACTCCTGGCGCGGCGGGATTTCCAGACGCTGAAACGCATCTGCGGCGTCGACGAGGAAGACCTTCTCGACATGCTGGCCGAGATCCGGGCGCTCGATCCGCGTCCCGGCACCGCGTTTTCGGGCGGCGCGAGCGACGCCATCGTTGCCGACGTCGAGGTGCGGGCCGCTGCCGACGGCAGCTGGGCGGTGGAGCTCAACGCCGACACGCTGCCGCGAGTTTTGGTCGATCATGTCTATTTCGCCCGGGTTTCCGGCCATGCCAAGGACCAGGCGGAAAAGGAGTTTCTGGCCGAATGCCTGCAGAACGCCAACTGGCTGACGCGCAGCCTCGACCAGCGGGCGAAGACGATCCTGAAAGTGGCTTCGGAAATCGTGCGCCAGCAGGACGCGTTCCTCGTCCATGGCGTGCGGCATCTCAAGCCGCTCAACCTGCGCACGGTGGCCGACGCGATCGGCATGCATGAATCGACGGTGAGCCGCGTCACTGCCAACAAATACATGCTGACGCCTCGCGGCGTGTTCGAGCTGCGCTATTTCTTCACCGCTTCGATCGCCTCGGCGGAAGGCGGCGAAGCGCATTCGTCGGAAGCCGTGCGTGACCGCATCAAGCAGCTGATCGACGAGGAAAAGCCCGCCGATGTGCTTTCCGACGACGCTATCGTCGACATGCTGCGGGAAAGCGGCGTCGACATCGCCCGCCGCACGGTCGCCAAATACCGGGAAGGCATGAACATTCCTTCATCGGTGCAGCGGCGCCGGGAGAAGCGGGCGCTGGCCAACGCCGGGCGATAGGGCAGTTGATATTCATCGGGCCTGACCTAGTTTGGTCCGAGCTGAGGAATGGCGATTTTTCACAGTTTTCGTGTTTCATTGACAAGCTGCAATGAAGTGTCTAGAAGCCCGCCCGCATGAGCCGGGCCGTGATGCCCGCCTCGCGAATGGCTCCGTCAAAGCGAAGGCCTCGGACGGCCAGAAGGCGACTTGTGATCAACCGGAAAGTTCGGGTCTAAAATCGGCGCGCGTGCCGCCGCAAAGCTTGTGCGCGCGCACCACGGGTATAAACTTGGGACAGTTTGAAGCCTGAGCAGGGAAGGTCAGTTTTCAGATGAATCTGCGCATTTCGGGAAAACACATGGACATCGGCGATGCGTTCCGTACGCGCATCAACGATCGTGTCAACGAAGCGATTGAAAAATATTTCGATCGGGGTTTTTCAGGACATGTAACGGTCATCAAAGCAGGGTCGCGCTTCTCGGCCGATTGCATGATCCGCCTCGATTCCGGCGCCTCGCTGCAGGCGACCGGGGACGCCCAGGATCCCACGCTTGCCTTCGAGGCGGCCGCCGATCGCCTCGAAACGCGGCTCAGGCGCTACAAGCGCCGGCTGAAGTCGCACAATTCCAGCAACGGCAACGGCGAATCCACCGACATCGCCTACGCCGTGATGGAGCCGCTCGCCGACGACGAAGAGGAAATCCCGGAGAACTTCGCTCCGGCCATCGTCGCCGAATCGACCGTGACGCTTCGCACCATGTCGGTTGCGTCTGCCGTCATCGAGCTCGATACCAAGGATAGCCCGGTTTTCGTCTTCCGCAACGCCGGAAACGACCATGTCAATATCGTCTACCGCCGGCCGGATGGAAACATCGGCTGGATTGATCCGTCGACCACCAAAGTTGCGCAGGGATAAGAAAGCCGGCCGCGCGAGGGGGACGACCGGCGCGGTGGCGAGCAAGGGATTTTTCAAGCATGGATCTCAGCGATCTCATCAGCGTCCCGGCTATCATGCCGGCGTTGAAGGCGAATTCCAAAAAACAGCTTCTGCAATTGCTGTCGGAGAGGGCGGCGGCGATTTCAGGCATTCCGGAGCGGGAAGTGTTCGACACCATCCTGCAACGCGAGCGGCTGGGCTCCACCGGCGTCGGCAACGGCATCGCCATTCCGCATGGCAAGCTCGCAGGGGTCAAGCGGATCGCAGGCGTGTTCGCCCGGCTGGAGGCGCCGGTCGATTTCGAGGCGCTCGACGACCAGCCGGTCGACCTGGTGTTTCTGCTGCTTGCGCCCGAAGGCGCCGGCGCCGACCATCTTAAGGCGCTGTCGCGTATCGCGCGCGTGCTGCGCGATGGCGATACGGTGGCCAAGATCAGGGGGACGCGCGACGCAGTGGCGATCCACGCGCTGCTGTCGGACACTCAAGCCTCGCACGCGGCCTGAAGTTTGGGTGAAGCTGGTCTTTGGATAAACCCGGTTTTTGGGATATAACCTTGAGGGGCCGCCGGGAGCGGCCCTTTCCAATTCAGGCAACGACCCCAAATTCAAATAGTGATTGGGGTCAATGGATGGCGACCGTGGTCAGGTCGTTCTCCAGCGCACCCGCCAGGGCCCGGTCACGGGCATCGGAAAGCAGGATCGGCTGACCGTTGGCGGCAAACAGCGCCCACAGTTCCAGCCCGGGCGCGATTTCGCCGAGGCCGGGGAAGCGGCCGCGCAAATCGTCGCTCGATATTTTCCTCAGATATGCGACCGAACCTTCGCCGAGATGGGCGAATTCGCCGCTGGTCATGGTCAGGGTTTCGTCAATTCTGGTCATTACAAGCCTCCTTGGCGCAAGGACGCCACTTCCGGCCGTCCCGCATTAGAGCCATCGGCAAAGATCAGTCTTTCACCGATATGTTTATTTTCCGTACCAGCCGCTCGGCCTCCGGACGGTCGAGATCGATCGACAAAAGGCCGTTCTTCAATTCCGCGCCGACTACCCGCATGCCGTCGGCCAGCACGAAGCAGCGCTGGAACTGGCGAGCGGCGATGCCGCGGTGGAGGAACTCGCGCTCGGTGTCGTCGGTCTGACCGCCGCGCACGATCAACTGGTTTTCCTCGGTGGTGACATCGAGGTCGTTCTCTGCGAAACCCGCCACGGCAAGTGTGATGCGCAGCCTTTCGGCCTTGCCGTCCGAGGCGCCCAGACGCTCGATGTTATACGGAGGGTAGCTGTCGCCCGACTTCGCCAGACGTTCGAGCGTCTTTTCCATCGCGTCGAAGCCCAGAAGAAGCGGGCTGGAGAAGGGCGTCATTCGACTCATTGTTACACTGTCCTCTTAAGAGCGACACAAACCGGAAAAACCCGGATGGCATTTTTCCCGATGGTCTTGATATGGTCCGCCGCGCGATCAAGTTCAAGCCGTCAAAACCCCGCCCAAAAAGACTCCCCAAAGGAATTGAAATGCCCCAGTCACGAAAGATCATCATCGACACGGATCCCGGCCAGGACGATGCCGTCGCGATATTGCTGGCGCTCGGCAGCGCCGAGCTGGAGGTCGTCGGCATCACCGCCGTTGCCGGCAACGTGCCCCTGAAGCTGACCGAGAAGAATGCGCGCAAGATCTGCGAGCTCGGCGGCCGGCCCGACGTCAAGGTCTATGCCGGCGCCATCCGCCCGCTGGCGCGCGAGCTCGTCACCGCCGAGGACGTGCATGGCAAGACCGGCCTCAATGGACCCCAGCTGTCCGAGCCGACCATGCCGCTGCAGGAGCAATACGCGGTCGATTTCATTGTCGAGACGCTGATGCGCGAGGAAGTGGGCACGATCACGTTGTGCCCACTCGGGCCGCTCACCAATATCGCGCTGGCGCTGATCCGCGAGCCGCGGATCGCGCCGCGCATCAAGGAGATCGTGCTGATGGGCGGCGGCTTTTTCGAGGGCGGCAACGTCACGCCTGCCGCCGAATTCAACATCTACGTCGACCCGCAGGCGGCGGAGTTGGTGTTCAGGTCGGGCGTTCCGATCGTGATGATGCCGCTCGACGTCACCCACAAGGCACTGACCTCGGCCAAGCGCATCCAGGCCTTCCGCCAGCTCGGCACCAAGGTCGGCACCGCAACCGCCGAGATGCTGGAGTTCTTCGAGCGCTTCGACGAGGAGAAATACGGCACCGACGGCGGGCCGCTGCACGATCCGTGCGTGATCGCCTATCTCATCAAGCCGGAGCTGTTCAAGGGTCGCCGCTGCAATGTCAGCGTGGAGACCAGCTCCGAGCTGACCATGGGCATGACGGTCATCGACTGGTGGGGCGTCACCAAGCGCGAGAAGAACGCCGTGGTGATGCGCGAGATCGACCACGATGCGTTCTTCGCGCTGCTGGTGGAGCGGCTGGGGCGGCTCAACTGACCGTCAAAGCGGCCAACCAAGCACACGTCGTCATCCGTTGAGCAACCGATAGATGTCGGCGCCGTGCTTGTGGTGCTGTCGCTCGATGGGAAGGACGGAGCCGACAAGATGGGGTCGCCTCACATCGTCGTCGACAGATATCCGTGTGTTGTCGGCATCAAGGCGCAGATCGTAGGTGTAGTATAGATTGTGGCCGATCGTGCCGTACGGATTGATGGGCTTCACCCTGACGTATTCGACCACGCCCATCACGCGTTGAGTGGCGATGACCGGATTGGCCTGAAGCTCAACGATGGCGATGGATTTCATAGCCGCAAATGCGCAGAGAAAGCGACGCCGATCACGGCGTCGCTGTACTCATATTGCCAAATAAGCAAGCGATTCCGGAAGGAAACGTTTGACTTGTTCATCCTGAAGTGTGCTGCCAAGCACAATAATTCAATACGCGTCAAAAATAATTGCGACCAGAGTATTCGCTCTCATTTCGCCTTGGAGAACGCCAGCCAGAGCCCGCCGCCGACCAGGAAGCTGCCGCTGATCCGCGACATCAGCTTAACGCGGCTGGCCGAGAGCATGCGCCCGGCGCGGACGGCGGCAAGCGCGTAGGTCGAATCCGAGATGGCGGCGAAGACCATCGCGGTCAGGCCCATGACCACGATCTGCAGCGTGTAATTGCCCTGTGGCGCGATGAACTGCGGGAAGAAGGCGCCGAAGAAGACAAGCGTCTTCGGATTGGAAATCGCCACCAGGAAACCCTGCAGGAAGAAGCCGCCGCGCGGTTTCTTGGCCGATCCATCGGGGTTCAGGGCTCCCTTGGCGCGGAGCATCTGCACACCCATCCAGATGAGGTAAGCCGCACCGATCAGCCGCACCCATTCGAACCAGTGACCCATGCCGGCGATCAGCGTGTTGAGGCCGATGCCGACGATGGCGATCATGATGGCGAGCCCGGCCTGGGTGCCGGCGACATTGGCAAGCCCGGCGCGCGAGCCATGGCGGATGCTGTTGGCGATGATCAGCGTGACCGTCGGCCCGGGTACCAGGACGATGACGATGCAGGCGACGACATAGGCGGCGTAGAGTTCCAGCGACATGTTTTCCCTCGAACAGGATCGCGCCGACAGGCGCGGAGCGCGATCAATGCACGGAGTTGACGCGGGCGCAAGCGCGCCAGCCGGTTGAGCCCGTCAGGCAGCCCCCGCCGGCCAGGGCAGCGTCGCCTCATAGGCGGCGCCGGCCTGGAGGACCGCCAGGTCGCCGCGCGGCTGGCCGATCAACTGCATTCCCATCGGCCGGCCCTTGCCGTCGAAGCCGACCGGCACGTTGAGCGCCGGACAACCGCCGAGCGTGGCAAAGGCGGAGACCTGCATCCAGCGGTGATAGCTGTCCATCGGCCGTCCGACGATCTCGCGCGGCCAATGCGTCGAGACCTCGAAGGGGAAGACCTGGGCGGTCGGCAGCACGATGAGGTCGAAGCGCTCGAACAGCGACAGCAGCGTGCGGTGCCATGAGGTGCGCCGGACCGAGGCGGCATGGACCTGGGGCGCGGTAAGGCGCATCGCCTGCTCAACTTCCCAAATGGCCTCCGGCTTCAGCAGCCTGCGCTTTTCCGGATCGTCATAATGCGCCTTCAGTCCGCAGCCGCTGCTCGCCTGGCGCAAGGTGACAAAAGCCTGCCAGAGCGCCTCGAAATCGACATCCGGCACCAGCGTTTCGCTGTGGAACGCGGCGTCCGCGAAGCGGGCAAGGGCGGCCTCGCACAGGTCGAGAATGCCTGACTCCATCGGCAGATGGCCGCCGAAATCGCCGAGCCAGGCGATGCGGCCGCCGGTGGCTTTCTCCCGAAGGCCTTCGAGAAACGAGCCCTGCTTGTCATGCGACAATGGCGCCCGCGGATGATAGCCGGCCTGCTCATCGAGCAGCAGCGCGATGTCGCGCACATTCCGGCCCATCGGCCCTTCGACGCCCATCTGGGCGTGGAAGACATCGATGTCGGGGCCGGCCGGCACCAGCCCTTGCGAGGGGCGGAAGCCATAGACGTTGTTGTAGGCCGCCGGATTGCGCAGCGAGCCGCCGAAATCGCTGCCGTCGGCGACCGGCACCATGTCGAGCGCCAGCGCCACCGCAGCGCCGCCGCTTGAACCGCCGGCGGTGAGCGTCGGATCGAAGGCATTGAGCGTCGGACCGAAGACCGGATTGTAGGTGTTGGAGCCCAGCCCGAATTCCGGAACATTGGTCTTGCCGATGATGATGGCGCCGGCCTTGCGCAGGCGCTCGACGAAGAAATCGTCCTCTTGCGGGACGAAATCGGCGAAGATCGGCGAGCCGAAGGTTGTTCTTAAGCCCTTGGTCAGGGCCAGGTCCTTGATGGCGATCGGCAGGCCGAACAGCGATCCGGCCGCGGCGCCCCGTGCCACATGGGCGTCCGCCCCGTCGGCCTCCGCCAGGATATCGGCGCGCTCGCGCAGCGACACGATGGCGTTGACCAGCGGGTTCACAGCATCGATGCGGTCGAGAAAGGCGCTGACGACCTCGCGCGCCGACAGACGGCGCTGCCTGATCGTGTCGGTAAGTTCTACGGCGGACAAGCGACAGATGTCGCTTGCCGGCGGCACGGCGTGTTTCGTCGACGGGCGCATCGCCGTCACCGCGCGGCCAAGGCCGCGTCGACATCCTTCGCCAGCGGAATCGCCGGCTGCGCACCCGGCTTCAAGCATGCGAGCGAGCCTGCCGCCGCGGCGCGCGTGAGCGCCTGTTCGAGCGAGAGGCCGGACGACAGGCCGGCGCCCAAATAGCCGCAAAAGGTGTCGCCCGCGCCGACCGTGTCGACCGGAGTTATCTTCAGTGCCGGGACGGTGATGAAATGGTCGGGAGTGGCAGCCAGCACGCCGTCGCCGCCGAGCGTCACGACGATGGCGCGGCCTGTCTTTTCGGCATAGTCGCGCATCCGCGCCTCCCGGTCGCGGCCGGTGAGCACCAGCGCCTCGCCATAGAGGTCGAACTCGGTCTCGTTGGCGACGGCGTAGTCGGCCTTGCCGAGAAAGCTGGCCGCCTCGGGGCGGAAAGGCGCGGTGTTGAGCACGCTGACGGCACCCGCCGCGCGGGTTGCATCAAGCGCCGCTTCGACGGTGGGCAGCGGGATCTCGTGCTGCAAAAGCACGACATCGCCCTTCTTCAGATACGCCTTGGCGATGTCGCCGGGCAGTAC
The DNA here is from genome assembly GCF_029625795.1 of Mesorhizobium sp. WSM4989. Classification (NCBI taxonomy): domain Bacteria; kingdom Pseudomonadati; phylum Pseudomonadota; class Alphaproteobacteria; order Hyphomicrobiales; family Phyllobacteriaceae; genus Mesorhizobium; species Mesorhizobium sp. WSM4989. The sequence goes on from NZ_JARTVN010000002.1 coordinate 166,483, forward strand.
AGAATCGTTAGCGCCCGGCACGACGGCGATCACATTCTCGCCGTCGGCGCCGACCAGGATGAGCGCTGTGCCGGTGGAGGCGAAGCTCTCGCCGACGCCGGAAAGATCGACACCGCCGGCCTTCAGCAGCGCCAGCGCTTCGGCGGCAAAGCTGTCCTTGCCGACGGCGCCGACCATGCGCACCTCAGCGCCTGCGCGGGCCGCGGCCAGCGCCTGGTTGGCGCCTTTGCCGCCGGGAGCGGTGGCAAAGCCGGAGCCGCGGACCGTCTCGCCGGGTCCAGGCAAACGGTCGACATTGGCGATCAGGTCGAGGTTGATCGAGCCGACGATGATGATCAAGAAAGGCCTCCTGCACGAGCGGGCGAGCCTTCGATCGAAGGCCGATGCCGCAAGTCCTTGCATTTACGCAGTTGCTTGCGCGGGAGGCTAGCCGCAAAGACCGTCTATTGCCAGATCAAGCCGGTTGTGCGCCGCACCGGCCCACAGCATCATTCGCAGCGCACCGTCACCGTGCCCTGGTAGTTGCCGGCCGGGAAGATGCCCGGCGATTTCGTGGCCGTGAGATCGACCTGCATGGTGTGAGTGCCGTTGGTCACCCGCTGCGGCGAACTGCCCGGGATGTCCGCGCCTGAGCCATCGAGGCGGAAGACGGTGGCGAAGGTGACGTCGGTGTCGCCGCCGCTCGGCGCGGACGTGAAGACAATCGGCGCCGGTGCCGAGACGGAATAGCAGTCGAGCAGGTTGAGGATCGTGCATAGCGTCGCATTCGCGGTGATGGTGGCGCCGGCGCTCGACCCGCCCGCCTGCCTGGAGCCGAAGATATTGATGGCGGGGTTCGATTTCATCGTTCCCGAGGCGCTGATCATGATGGTGCAAGTGCCGATGATCGCCGCCGAAGCCGGGAGCGAGTAGCTTGCAAGCGCAGCCACCGCGGCGATCAGCGCGCGGCTATTTCTTTTTCTTTTTCTTGTCATTGCCGGTTGTGCCTCTGATGCTCCAGCCCTCGTTAGCCCATCCAGTCGATGCGGCAGCGGAGGCGGTCGCGGGATTGGGAGCAGCCACGCTTCCCGTCTGGCCGTCGGCGCCGAGACCCATCTTGAGCAGCTTCAATTCGAGCTGCAGGCGCTCGACCTCGAGTTCGTAGAGGCGGCTGCAATCCACGCGCTTCGGCGTCCGCCCGATCGGGACCACCACGCGGCCGTAAGTGGCGAGGTCGCTGTTCGACTGGCTGTTGCTGTTGCCGCGGATGACGCCGACGTCCAGATAGGCGCCGCTGCCGGAAACGGCCGAGCGGCAGGTCGTGCCGTCGGAAGCATGAACCTCGTCCTGGCCCTGGGGCAGGGTGACGCCGGGCAAGGTGAAGCCCGTCTGCAAGCGTCAGAACCTGCGATGCCCGAAGAACTTTCCGCATATCTGTGCCCTTAGCAAATGCGGCTCAATACAGAGGTATCATCCGTTTATCGTGGTTAATTTAGCGTTAAACAAGATAACGACTGCAAACAATTCAAAAATACAACCGGCGAAACCTGAGGTTTCCTCCGGTTGCATTTCCCGATATTTCGGATGTATTGTTTCGATTATACTTACCTATATTCAGATCCACGGTTTTTCGCAATGGCGCGCGGAAAAAACGAGGTTTCAGGACGCCATTTGTCCCGCCTCCCAGCCGAGGATGGCGCGCTTGCGTGTCAGGCCCCAGTGATAGCCGGTGAGCGCGCCGGACTTGCCCAGCGCGCGATGGCAGGGCACCACGAAGGACATGGGGTTGGCGCCCACCGCGGCACCCACGGCCCGGCTGGCGCTCGGCGCGCCGATGCTTGCCGCGATCGAGGAATAGGTGCAGGCCCTGCCCATCGGAATGCGCAGCAGCGCCTCCCAGACGCGCAGCTGGAAGTCGGTACCGATCATCACCACGCGCAGAGGCTGGTCCGCACGCCATTTGGTCGGATCGAAGACGCGCGCGGCATAGGGCTGGGTGGCCGACATGTCCTCGACGTAAGCTGCGTTCGGCCAGCGGCCGGACATATCGGCGAAGGCAGCCCGCTCGCCGCCGGCGTCGCAGAAGGCCAGGCCGGCCAGCCCGCGATCGGTGACCATGATCAACGCAATGCCGAAGGGCGAGATATGATAGCCGTAGCGGATGGTCAGGCCGGCGCCACGGGTCTTGTAGTCGCCGGGTGACATCGCTTCGTGCGTGACGAAGAGATCGTGCAGCCGGCCGGGGCCCGACATGCCGAGCTCGAACGAGGTTTCGAGCAGCGGCATGCCGGAATCAAGCAGCCTGCGCGCATGGTCGAGCGTCACCGCCTGCAGAAAGGCCTTGGGCGACAGGCCGGCCCAGCGCGTGAACAGTTTCTGCAGGCCCGTCGGCGTCTCGCCGACCGCCTCGGCCAGAACCTCCAGCGAGGGCTGGTCGCGATAGTCGAGGCTGATCTTCTCGATGGCGCGGCGCACGATTTCGTAGTCGCTGCCCACGGGCGTGATGTCGTTCTGCAGGATCGCTGACGGTTCCATCCGGGTATTCATGGTCATCTGGGCGTTCATGGCAATATCTCCCATGGCTATCTGCTCGGCCGCGAATATCGGTCTTCCCGCGCATTGCCACCACCCGAAACTTGCCTTCCTCCGGCCCCTACCCAGATCGAGCAGGCTTCGAGCCGAAGGGCGATGACGGCCGGCGAAAAGATAGATTTGACCGGGGTAAGGCAGACCTTGCTGATGACGCTCTACGGCGAGGCGCCGGAGCGCCGTGCCAGTTCAACGCGCCCTGGCGGTCGCCAGTGCGCGCGAAAAGGCAGCAGCAAAGCTTTCGCGGGAACCGGGATCCAGGAAAGACCCGATCGAAACGCTTTCGCCTTGCGCCTCGACGGCCATGTTGGTGATGCCGATCTCGGCATGGCGGGCGATCGAAAAGCGGGCCCAGAACGGGTTGAAGCGATGATCCTCGAAGCGGCCCGACGGCGCCGTTTTGCGGATGTCAAGCCTGGTGCGCGAGACCGATATTTCCTCACGGGCGCGGGCCGCCCGGTAATTGACGCGAAAGGCGATGTAGACGGCGACCACGTCCAGCCCCAAGAAGCCGAAGACCGGCCATGCGCCATGTGCCAGGAAGATCGCGCCGGTGATCGCCCAGCCGAACATCAGCGCGCCCATCAATATCAGAAAGCCGGTCCGACCGAGGGAGCGATGCGGCGTCAGCAGGGCCTGGAAGAATGGCTTGTCGGCTTCGAACGAGGCGTTTGTGTCGCTCATAGGGAAATATTATAGGAAGGGAATGGCGCCGCCCAAGTCCAAAAAATCCTTCCCCGTCAAAAAGCCGTCGGCCTCCGCCTCAGGCGGCAGTGCAAAAGCAAAGACGCCCTCCCGGAAGGGCGGGCTGCGCTCGCTTTACACGCCCGCCGAGGTGCATGAGATCTTCCGGCGTTTTTCCGTGCAGCGGCCCGAGCCGAAGGGCGAGCTCGACTATGTCAATCCCTTCACGCTGCTGATCGCGGTGGTGCTGTCGGCGCAGGCGACCGATGCCGGCGTCAACAAGGCAACGAAGCCGCTGTTTTCGGTCGCCGATACACCGCAGAAGATGCTGGCGCTCGGTGAGGCCAAGGTCGGCGACTACATCCGCACCATAGGCCTGTGGCGCAACAAGGCAAAGAACGTGGTCGCGCTCTCGAAGGCACTGATCGACGACTATGCCGGCAACGTGCCCGAAGATCGGGACGAGCTGGTCAAGCTGCCGGGCGTGGGACGCAAGACCGCCAATGTCGTGCTCAACGTCGCCTTCGGCCAGCACACGATGGCGGTGGACACGCATATCTTTCGCATCGGCAATCGTATTGGATTGGCGCCCGGCAAAACGCCCGAACAGGTTGAGCAGGGGCTCTTAAAAGTCATCCCCGCCGAATACATGCGGCACGCCCATCACTGGCTGATCCTGCATGGCCGCTATGTCTGCAAGGCGCGCAAGCCCGACTGCCCGGTCTGTGTCATCGCCGATATCTGCAAGTCAAAGGAAAAGACCACCGACCTGCCGGCGCCGCTGATCGAGCTCGCGCCGCTCGACGAAACTGAGGACCGAGCTATTGGTGTCAGCTAGGCAGAGTGTAGCGGATAGCGCCAGCCGACGGCGCCTCGGCCCAAACGCCGAATTAGTTCTCCTCCACAAACACCTCTTCACGCTTCTTCTTGACCGCGGGCAGGAAGACGATGACGAGCACGGCGAGCGCGATGAAGAGCAGGCTGGCGCTGATCGGTCTCGTCACGAAGGTGCTCGGGTCGCCGCGCGACAGAATCATGGCGCGACGCAAGTTTTCCTCAAGCAACGGGCCGAGCACGAAGCCGAGCAGCAGTGGCGCGGGTTCGCAGCGCAGCTTGGTCAGGAGGTAGCCGAGCAATCCAAAGAAGGCGACGGCGTAGAGGTCGTAAACATTGGTGTTGACGCTGTAGACGCCGATCGAGCAGAACGCCATGATGATCGGAAACAGCACGTAATAGGGGATCGTAAGGAGCTTCACCCAAAGCCCTATCAGCGGCAGGTTGAGGATGATCAGCATCAGGTTGCCGATCCACATTGAGGCGATGATGCCCCAAAACAGCTCCGGCTGTTCGGTCGCGACATTGGGGCCGGGCACGATGCCCTGGATGATCATCGCGCCGATCATCAGCGCCATTACCGGATTGGCCGGAATGCCAAGCGTCAGCATGGGAATGAAGGAGGTCTGCGCGCCGGCATTGTTGGCCGATTCCGGCCCGGCGACCCCTTCGATGGCGCCCTTGCCGAACTCCCCCGGGTTTTTCGATACGCGCTTTTCGACCGTGTAGGAGGCAAAGGCTGCAAGGATCGCGCCGCCTCCCGGCAGGATGCCGAGCGCCGAACCAATGATCGTTCCGCGCATGATAGGCGCGGCCATGCGCCGAAAATCCTCGCCGGTGGGCATGAGGCCGGAGACTCTTCGGATCAGCACGGAGCGCTCATGCTCGTTCTCGAGGTTGCGCAGGATCTCGGCGACGCCGAAGACGCCGACCGCTACCGCGACGAAATTCAGCCCGTCGGCATATTGCGTGATGCCGAGCGTGAAGCGCGGCGTGCCGGTATAGATGTCGGTTCCGACAATGCCGAGCAGCAGGCCGAGCACAACCATGGCTAGCGCCTTGACTATCGAGCCGTGGGCGAGCGCGACGGACGAGACGAGGCCGACGACCATCAGCGAAAAATACTCGGCCGCGCCGAATTCCAGCGCCATCGCCGTCAGCGGCGGAGCAAAGATGGCGACCAGGAAGGTCGACACCGTGCCGGCAAAGAACGAGCCTATCGCAGCAATCGCGAGTGCCGCCCCGGCGCGGCCGTTCTTTGCCATCTGGTAGCCGTCGATTGCGGTGACGGCTGACGAGGATTCGCCGGGCATATTGATGAGAATGGCGGTGGTGGAGCCGCCATATTGCGCGCCGTAATAGATGCCGGCGAGCATGATGAGAGAGGAAACCGGGTCGCCTATCTGGAACGTAATCGGCAAGAGCATGGCGATGGTTGCGGTGGCGCCGATGCCGGGCAGGACGCCGATCAGCGTGCCGAGAAGGACGCCGATCAGACAGAAACCGAGATTGGCCAGCGATGTCGCCGTCGAAAAGCCGAGCACCAAGTTGGCGAGGAGTTCCATGGTCGTCTCCTCACAATGGCAGCCACGGGCCAAAGCGTCGGAACGGCAGGCCGAGTGCGTAGCTGAAGACGAGTGATGCAAACAGCGTCAGGCCGGCCGACAACAGGAGCGCGGTCAGCGGTTTCATGCGGGCGCTGGCAAAGGATGCGATCAGCGCCGTCAGGAAGATCGACGGGATGAAGCCGAGACCGCGCACCGTCAGGCCGAAGAAGATCGGAGCGGGGAGGATGAGCAGCATGCCGCGCCACGCAATGTGGCCGATCGCCTCGCTCTCGAAGCGCACTGCCTGGACGAGGATGATAACGCCAAGCAGGAGCAGCACGATCGCCAGGACCAGCGGGAAATAGCCCGGTCCCATGCGGAAGGCGGTGCCGATTTCGAGGCCGAGCGACTGCAGCGCGAAAAATGCGCCGAAGGCGATGAACAGCGCGGCGCATATGCCGTTGGTCGTGTCGATTGCGAAGGGCTTCATCACGTTCCTCTCAGGTGCGCACCCCGGGCGCGCCGTGCAACGCAAAACGGGGCCGAAGCAAAAACGGAGCGCCGATCGCGCCCCGTCCAAAACCTCAGTCGGCGTACTGGCCGGCGGCTTCGATGATCGGCTTCCAGCGCCCGATCTCGCTTTCAAGCTTGGCCTTCAGCGCCGCCGGTGTCGCGTCGGCTTCGGGCGACGGCTTGGTGCCGAGTTCGGCGAAGCGGGCGGCGACGTTCTGATCCTTCAGCGCGACCTGCAGCGATTTCGACAGGCGTCCGGTGATCTCGGCTGGCGTACCCTTTGGTGCGTAGAGGCCGTGCCAGATGCTGACCTGCACCTCGGGAAGGCCGCCTTCCGTCGTCGTCGGGACGTCCGGCAGCACATCGAGGCGTTCCGGCGAGGTGACGGCATAGGCCTTGATCGTGCCGCCCTGGATCTGCTTGGTGGTGTTGGTCGTCTGGTCGCACATCATGTCGACCTGGCCGCCAAGAAGATCGGTCATGGCCGGGCCGGTGCCCTTGTAGGGCACGGTGACCAGCGGCGTACCGATGGCGCTCATGAACAGCATGCCGCACAAATGCGAGGCCGCACCGATCCCGGCATTGGCGACGGTGACAGTGTCCTTGTTGGCCTTGGCGTACTCGACCAGTCCCTTCAGATCGGTCGGCTCAAGGTCCTTGCGGCCGACGACGGTCATTGGCACCTCGGTGACGAGGCCGACATATTCGAAGGCGTTGAGCGTGTCGTATGCGAGCTTTCTGTACAGCGTCGCGCTGGTCGCCATGCCGATGTGGTGGAGGAGCAGCGTATAACCGTCCGGGTCAGCCTTCGCGACGCGGCCCGCGCCCAGCGTGCCGCCGGCACCGCCGACATTCTCGACGATGACCTGCTGGCCGAGATCCTTCGACATGGCTTCGGCGATGAGGCGTGTGACCGTGTCGGTCGGGCCGCCGGCCGCAAACGGCACCACCACGGTGATGGTGCGTTCCGGATAGGTCTGCGCGCCCGCGGCGAACGGATAAAGCGTGATGGCCGCTGCGGCAGCCAGAGCGGCAACAAATTTTCTCATTGTGACTTCCTCCCAGAGTATGAATCTCCAGCCACCGCGCGAAATTCCTCTCGGCGACGGCTGTGGATGCAATAGCAACTAGTGCAGGCTAGCAGATTGCAATCGGACTCAAACGGCAAACCGCAATTATCTACAAATCACCCGCAAGATGGATGGAAAAGATCTGGGTCGGATGATGGATCGCGGGATGTCGACATCTGACGACGGTACGTTGGCGGATGCCGGTTGCTGCCCGATCCCTGCTCTTCCTCGGTTCTATTCTAATAACCGTAGCCGCGCGCCATCGCCGCCGCAAAGACCGGGATGAGCAGGAAGATGAAGCCCTCGGCGCGGACATAGTTCTTCACCGAGGCGAGCTCCGCCGCCGGAACCGAGAAGGATGGATTGCCGCTCGCCTGCCTGCTCCAGGAGATGAAGCGCACGGTCGGGATGATCGACAGCAGGCCGACGATGATGAAGGCCATCATCTTTGCCCAGAACACCCAGTTGAAGACGTAGAACTCCCAGCCTTTCAGGCCGAAGAACACCCGGCAGATGCCGATGATGACGATCAGCGCGGCGATGATGCCGTAGTGGCGGTCGATGCCGACAACGCGCTTGAGCGTCGTCGCCCCCAACTCGCCGCGCACCAGCACGAACTCGGCGCCAATGATGCCGGCCAGCGAGAACACCAGAAGATGATGGGCGATCGCCAGCAGAAGGTCGGTGGTGTCCATTATCTTTCCTCGTTTTCAGACGGCGCCGCGATATCGCTGAATCAGCTTCGTCCCAAGACTAGCATCGCCTGTCGAGAATCCCACACGCCGAAATGTCAGCCGGTCAATGACCGCGCTCATCTACTTGCGTCGCTGGAGGATGCCCCGGGCGATCCTGGCCCTTGTTCGAACGTGCAGGTTTGCTAAGCGCTGCCGCTCAAAGGAGAGGACTGCGATGAGCGTTGCAAGGGAAGCCGGGGTGCCGATCCTCGAGACGGCGCGGACCGTCCTGCGGCCGCACCGGCTCGACGATTTCGAGACCTATGTCGCGATGTGGGCGGACCCGGGGGTCACCCGCTTCATCGGCGGCAAGCCGCGCACCCGCGAGGAAAGCTGGATGCGTTTCCTGCGCCATGCCGGGCTGTGGTCGCTGCTTGGCTATGGGTTCTGGGCGATCGAGGACAAGGCGACTGGCCGCTTCCTCGGCGAGGCCGGCTTCCATGATCTGAAGCGCGAGATCGAGCCCTCGATCGAAGGCGTGCCGGAAGCCGGCTGGGCTTTAGCTTCGGGTGCGCATGGCCAGGGGCTTGCAAGCGAAGTCGTCGGGCGCATCGTCGCCTGGGGTGACGAGGCGTTCGGGCGAGCCAGGACCGTCTGCATCATCGATCCCGAAAATGGCGCCTCGCTCAAGGTCGCAGATAAGAACGGCTATCGCGAAATCCTGCGGACCACCTATCACGACAAGCCGACGATCCTGCTGGAGCGGTGGGCCGGAGGGGCAACAGCCTAGAGGGCAATGCCGGGTTCGTCCGCCTCCGGTGCTGACGCGCTTCTGGGATCAGCGTTTGGCCTTGGACCTGTTCAGGGCCACCGCTGCTCGCACGAGAGCCTTGAACGCTTCCTGGTCGATCTCCTCGCCTTCGCGAAAATCGATGGCGCGCCTTGTGTTGCCTTCGAGGCTGGAGTTGAAGAGACGTGAGGGATCCGGCAGCGCCGCGCCCTTGGCGAAGGTCAGCTTGACGACGGCCTTGTAGGTCTCGCCGGTGCAGATCATTCCGGCGTCCTCCCAGACCGGCACGCCGCGCCACTTCCATTCCTCGGTGACGTCCGGATCGGCATCCCTAATCAGGGCGCGCAGCCGGCCGAGCATCTCGCCCCGCCAATCGCCCAATTCCGCGATACGGCCATCGATCAGCTCGGAAGGAGACTTGCTTTCCTGCACGCCGATTTTCTCCATATGTGTCCTCCTTCAACACCCGCTAGACGGATCGCCATGATGCCTCGTCGGGCGGACCGTGAGTGACCGATAATGCGCTTACATTCGTTCGCCAGGCAATTGACTTGCCTGTTTCACCCAGGAGACGAATTGCGCTTCGTCGAGCTGGTCGTCCTCATGGATGTGAAAATAGCGCGTGTCCTTGCTCTTGGATTCGCCGGGCGGCACCGGCTTCAGCGACATGCCGCGAAAGAAGGCCACTTTGACGTATCTGGTGAAACAGTGAATGCCGAGAAACCAGCCTTCGCCGTCCATGCCGTAAAACGGCGAGTTCCATTTGACGGCCTTCTGCACGTCGGGGACGGCCTGCATGATAAGTTGGTCGAGCCGGCGGCCTACCTCGCTCTTCCAGCCCAGCATCGCCGCGATATAGGCCTGCACGGGAGCGTCACCATACCCCTTGGCGATCTGCGGGTTGCCGCCCGAAAGCAGGACGGGTTTTTCCCCCGACGGCCTGGCTGCAACCTTTGCCGATTTCGCTTTTGCCATCAGGCCGGTCCGGCGCGCTCGCGCGCCGGCCCACCGCGCCACCTTGCGGCATAGGGCAGCACGAACATGTAGAGGCCGCTGAACAACAGCAGGAAAAGCGGCAGGAGCGGCGAATAGACCACCCAGGCCGGCGCCTCGCCCAATGCCATGGCGACGAAGTTGGCGATGACGGTCACGGTAAAGATGATCGACAGCCAGCGATGCAACTGCCTGATCCACTTGCTCCAGTCCAATGCTTCCTCCTCTGAAAGAACCAATGAACGCTGGGCCTACCAGCGTGCCAGCTGCGTCATCTGGATGAGGTTGCCGCAGGTCCTCACTCGATCCGCGAAAGCACCTGCTCCAAGGCCGCAAAGAACCTCGGCCAGCCAACGGTGGCGCCCCGGAAATACGGCTCCTGGTCAGTTCGGAAGCCCGTCTGCTCCATGCGCAGGCGAGTGCCGGCGCCGGTCCGGGTCAGCGTCCATGTGACGACGCTCTCTAGATCCTTGGTGTCCCATGTGTAGCAAAGCGTCTTGTTTGGCTCGACTGTCTGGACCTGGCACTCGACACCGCCCCAGTCCGCGCTCAGTTCGAAACGGTGGTCTACGACCGGCTTGAAGTTGTTCTTCATCAGCCACTCCTCGATGAGATGCGGCTGGGTCAGTGCCCGCCAGATCTTTTCCGGCGGATAGGGAATCTCGCGCTCGACGACAACGGAGCGCGTTCCGGCCGGCATATCGTTCATTGATCCATCCTCTGCAGCAGATCCTCAAGATCGTCGAACCGGCTCTCCCAGAACCCGGCCATATCGCGAGTCCAATCCATTAGCGGCGCCAGCGCGCCAAGCTGTGCGCTGTAATGGGTCTGGCGACCCTCGTGGCGGTCGCGCACCAGTCCGGCTTGCTTGAGCAGGCCGAGATGTTTCGACACCGCCGGCTGCGAGACACCGGCCTCAGCCGTCAGCGCGCCGACCGTCTGCTCGCCTTGCCGGCACAGACGCTCGAAGATGGCGCGCCTTGTCGGATCGGCAAGCGTCCGGAACAGCATATCGTGTGCGTTCGTCATCTGGATCGATAACTCAATGGCTATTGATTGACGTATAACCAGTGAGATATGTGTGAGTCAAGCAGAGCCTAGAGGGCGGAAGCTTAGGGCGGACTGGGTCACCCTATCCTTGCGGACCCGTCCCCAACATCCGCTTCCGCGTCAGCGCTTCCAGAACTCGCGGTGTGGTGCGAGCAGCTCGTCCGCGACTTCGGGGAAGGGGCCAAACACCTCGATCTTTTTCTGCCCGGAGTCGAGCACGGCGCGCGAAGAAAGGCTCATCGTCGGATTCTCCGCGTGATCGCCGGTGAGCGCCAGAAGCTGGGTCTCCTCGAAGCCGTAAACCAGCCGGCCGATATTGGCCCAGTAGAGCGTTCCGGTGCACATCGCGCAGGGCTCGCCGGTTGAGACGAGCGTGCAGGTCCAGAGAAACTCCGGCGAATAGGCAGTCGCCGCGCGTCGCGCAAGTTCGGTTTCGGCGTGATGGACGGTGTCGATATTGCCTTGGCGCATGAGGATGGCGTCGTCGGGGCCGACCAGCACCGCACCGAATGGATGATGACCGTGCGCCGCCGCCTCGCGCGCCGCGGCGTCGGCGGATCGGAGATGGGCGAGCATCTGATCGCGAGTCATGGCAAAACTTATCGCGCCGCCATCCACCCGATGAGCGGCCCTTCGAGCCGAGATTGGTGCCAAGGGACGCGATTGGCAAGAGCTAACCGTCGCTTGAGCGTCCACCTGCCCGAAGCTCGGCGACATTGGCCTGCTGCGTGCCGGAAACTCGAATTTGATGCTCGCCAAAACCCGGATCCGTTGTGGGCTCCGGCGGCGTGTCGAGGCTTGCCGCATCCAGCATGGATGCATCTTCGCCAAAAGCGCGGGTGGCGCGGGCGGCAGCTTCGAGCAGCGGCCGCTTCATGCGGGTGAGGAAGGCCGCGTCGACCCGCGTGTTCGGACCGGCGAGCGTGAGCACGCCGAGCAGTGTCCGTCCCGGCCCGAAGACAGGGGCGGAGATGCCGGCAGTCTGCGGATCGCGGTCACCGATTGAAATGTAACTATAGGTTTTCCGGATCGTCTCGTAAGGCTCGCCCTGCTCTCCCGAGAAAGCGGCCAGCACCCGGCCGCCGGAACCAACCAGCAAGGGCAGCACGTCACCTTCCCGTATCGTGTAACGGATCGGGTGCTTGGACTCGACTCGGTAGAGACAGGTGCGCACGTCGCCCGAGCGGACATAGAAGGCGACGCTTTCCCAGCTCCGCTCGGAGAGATCGCGCATGATCGGCAACAGGATATCCATCGCCACGAGCGAGCGCTGGTAAAGCGCGCCAAGCCTGAAGGTCGCCGGTCCGATGCGATAGCGTCCGTCCTCCAGGCGCTCCAGCAATTGCCCGCGCATCAGCGAGTTGGCCAATCTGAGGATCGTGCTCTTGTAGAGACCGGTTCGGGCCGCGATTTCGGCGAGGCCGAGCGACCGGTCGGCAATGGTGAACGCGTCGAGGATGGCGATTGCCCGGTCGAGCGCGGCAACGCCGTCGGCCGGAGCCTGGCTTGGAGGGAGGTCTGTCATTGCGGTGACGATTTCATCGTGGTCGCCCATCCGGGAATGACCCTGGACATGCGGATTTAGTCCGATCCTATGCGTTCTGTCCAGCAGAATGGCATTCCCGTTGACAGAACGCGGTAACAAATGCTTGAACTCGAATGCGGGTCTTAATTCAGGCCACGTCTTGGCAGGCACCGGAGGAGGTGTCGTGATTTGGAGGAATCCCATGCTGAACAGACGCAGATTCTTGTCGACCACCGCCGCCGGCTTCGCGGCTTTGCATTTCGGACCCGCCTTTGCGCAGGACGCCCCGCAAATCCAAATCTTCGTGCCGGCGGCCCCCGGCGGCGGCTGGGACCAGACCGCGCGCACGATCGATCAGGTGCTGCGCTCCGAAAAGCTGATCTCCGGCTCGCAGATCACCAATGTCGGCGGCGCCGGCGGCACGGTCGGCCTGCCGCAATTCGTCAACCAGTGGAAGGGCAAGGGCAACGCGCTGATGGTTGCCGGCATGGTCATGGTTGGCGCCATCATCGCCAACAAGGCCGCCAACAATCTCACCGAAGTGACGCCGATCGCGCGCCTCACCGGCGAGTTCGAGGCGCTGGTGGTGCCGGCAGCCTCGCCGTTCAAGACGGCCAATGATTTCGTCGCGGCGCTGAAGGCGGATCCGACGAAGGTTCCGGTGGCCGGCGGTTCGGCCGGCGGTTCCGACCACATCCTTTTCGGCCTGATCGCCAAGACGGCCGGCGTGCCTGCCGCCAACCTGTCCTATGTGCCGTTCGCCGGCGGCGGCGAGGCGCTGTCGGCGCTGCTCGGCAACCAGGTCGCGGCCGGCATTTCCGGCTACGGCGAATTCTCCGAGCAGGTCAAGGCGGGCGCGCTCCGGCTGCTGGCGATCTCGTCGGACAAGCGCCAGGAAGGAATCGACGCGCCGACATTGAAAGAGGCCGGCATCGACGTCGAATTGTTCAACTGGCGCGGCGTCTTTGCACCCCCCGGCGTTTCCGACGAAGACAAGGCGGCGATGATCAAGATGGTCGAGACCATGGCGAAGAGCGAGGCCTGGGCGACCGAGTGCAAGAACCGCAACTGGACGCCGATTCTGCTGACCGGCGACGATTATGCCAAGTTCGTCGCCGAGGACACGACACGCATCGGCGCGATCCTCAAGGATCTCGGCCTCGCCTGATCGCCTCCTGCCTGATCTCGAAGGAGGCTGCATCGCCTTCTTCGAGACAGCGGACATGCGACGGTTCAATGAAACTGCGGCGAAGCCGGCAGTGGAAGGCCGGCTTCCGGGGAGGAGATTATGAGCACCAGCGACCAGCAGGCGTCACCGCCGCGCCTTGCCATACCCGAATTGCTGATCGGCGTCGGGCTTCTTGCCTGCGCCGGGGCCGTTGCCTGGCAGACCCTGGCGATCCCGGTTTCGCCGCTCTATTCCAAGGTCGGCCCGAAGGTCTTCCCCTACATGACCATGGCCGGCATGGTGATCCTGTCACTGCTGCTCATCGTCGCCGCCCTGCGTGGCGGCTGGCAGCCGGACGAGGAAAAGGAGACGCCGACCGACTGGAAGGCGATGGGTTTCGTAGTCGCGGGGCTCGTTGCCAATCTCGTGCTGATCCAGCCGCTCGGCTTCACAGCCGCCTCGGTGATCATGTTCGTGCTGGTCTGCTTCGGCTTCGGCAGCCGGCATCCGCTGCGCGATGCGCTGCTCGGCCTGATGTTGGCGCTGGCGGCCTATTTCGGATTCGCCAGAGCGCTCGGCGTCAACATCGGGGCCGGCCTGATCGAGAACCAGCTCAACGCGTTGATCAGCGCCTTCGTCGGCATGGGAAGGGGCTGAGGACGATGGACACGCTCGGTTATCTCGCGCACGGATTTGCGGTCGCCTTCACGCCGACCAATCTCTTGTGGTGCCTGCTCGGCACGACGCTCGGAACCGCGATCGGCGTGCTGCCCGGGCTCGGGCCGGCGCTGACCATCGCGCTGCTTTTGCCGATCACCTACCAGGTGGCGCCGGAAGCTTCCTTCATCCTGTTTGCCGGCATCTATTACGGGGCCATGTATGGCGGCTCGACGACGTCGATCCTGCTCAATACACCGGGCGAAAGCGCCACCATCGTCACCGCGCTCGAGGGCAACCGGATGGCGCGTTCGGGCCGCGGCGGCGCGGCGCTCGCGACTTCCGCGATCGGCTCGTTCGTCGCCGGGACCCTCGGCACGCTGGGCGTCGCCTTCCTGGCGCCGATCGTGGTCAAGCTGGCGCTGGCTTTCGGGCCGGCGGAATATTTCTCGCTGATGGTGCTCGCCTTCATCACCGTTTCGGCGGTGCTCGGCTCGTCCTCTGTGCGTGGGCTTACCAGCCTGTTCGTCGGCTTCGTCATCGGCATGATCGGCGTCGACCTGCAGACCGGGCAGCCGCGCTTCACCTTCGGCATGGGCGAGTTGCTCGACGGCGTCGACGTCATCATCGTCGCGGTCGGCCTCTTTGCGGTCGGCGAGACTCTCTACGTGGCCTCGCGCCGCTATGCCGGGAAGGACGAGATCGTGCCGCTGAGGGGCTCGCTCTACATGACTGCTTCCGAATGGGCGCGCTCGTGGAAGCCGTGGCTCAGGGGCGCGGCAATCGGCTTCCCGATCGGCGCCCTGCCCGCCGGCGGGGCCGAGATCCCGACCTTCCTGTCCTATGCCATCGAAAAGAAGCTTTCCAAGCACAAGGAGGAGTTCGGCACGGTCGGCGCCATCGAAGGCGTCGCCGGGCCGGAGGCTGCCAACAACGCGTCGGCTGCCGGCGTGCTGGTGCCGATGCTGACGCTTGGCCTCCCGACCTCGGCAACGGCGGCGATCATGCTGTCGGCCTTCCAGAGCTACGGCATCAATCCCGGACCGCTGCTGTTGACGACGCAGGCCAATCTCGTCTGGGGCCTCATCGCCAGTCTCTTCATCGCCAACGTCATCCTCGTCATCCTCAACCTGCCGCTGATCGGCCTGTGGGTACGATTGCTCAAGATCCCGGCGCCGCAGCTCTATGCCGGCATTCTGGTGTTCGCCACCGTCGGCACCTACGGCATCTCGCAGTCGCCGATCGATCTCATCATCCTCTATCTGCTGGGCGCGGCGGGCTTCCTGATGCGCCGCTTCGATTTTCCGACGGCGCCGGTCATCATCGGCATGATCCTCGGGCCGCTCGCCGAGACGCAGTTCCGCCGGGCGATGACGATCGCCAATGGCGACTGGACGGTGTTCTACCGGCACCCGCTCTCGCTGACGCTTTTAACGCTCGCCTTCATCGGTCTGGTCGGCCCGCATATCTGGGCCTGGATCGAACGCCGGCGCACGCGCGGACCAGAGCATGTGCCGGGCGATGCCTGACCGATCTGGAGCATTATGACAGACCTGCTTTCAGGCATACGCGTCCTCGACCTCACCAATGTGCTGGCAGGTCCTTACTGCGCCTACCAGCTGGCGCTGCTCGGCGCCGACGTGATCAAGGTCGAGGCGCCGCCGGGCGGCGATCTCGCGCGCCAGCTTGGCGCCTCGCCGGAGCTCAACAAAGCCGGCATGGGTGCATCCTTCCTGGCGCAGAACGCCGGCAAACGATCGGTGGTGCTCGACCTGAAGCAGGAGGCCGACCGCGAGCGCTTCCTCGACCTGGTCGCAACGGCGGACGCATTGGTCGAGAATTTCCGGCCGGGCGTGATGGATCGGCTCGGCCTCGGCCACGAGAAGCTGAAGGAGGTTAGGCCAAGCCTCGTCTATTGCGCGATATCGGGTTTCGGCCAGACCGGCCCGATGCGTGGCAACCCAGCCTATGATCAGATCATCCAGGGGCTGTCCGGGATCATGAGCATCACCGGCACGCCGGAAACGGCGCCCCTGCGCGTCGGCTATCCGGTCGCCGACACGCTGGGCGGACTGGTCGGGGCCTTCGCCATCGCTGCGGCGCTGGTGCGGCAGAAGACCAGCGGCGAAGGCGCCTTCCTCGACGTGTCGATGCTCGAATGCACGCTGTCGGCCTTGGGATGGCCGGTGTCGAACTATCTGACGGCGGGCGTCCAGCCTCAAGCCATGGGCAACGAGAACATGACGGCCGCGCCCTCCGGCGCGTTCCGCACCGGCGAGGGCCTGCTCAACATCGCCGCCAACAAGCAGGAGCAGTTCGTGATCCTTTGCGGCTTGATCGGCCGCCCAGACTTGGCTTCGGATCCGCGCTTCGCCGAACGCGAGACGCGCAAAGGGAACCGGGCAGCGCTGAAGCCGCTCATCGAGGACGCGCTTGCCGGCGCTCCTGCGGCGGTCTGGGAAGAAAAGCTCAACCGCGCCGGCGTGCCGGCCGGGCGGGTGCTGACGATCCCGCAAGTGCTGCAGGAACGCCAGGTCATCGAGCGCCGCATGACGACGCGCTTCCAGGAGATACCGGGAATGGACAACCCGCTCACGGTGGTGCGCGGCGGCTTTATGGTCGACGGTGCGGCTCCCGTGCCAGCCGGCCCTCCGCCACGTCTTGGCGCGCATATGGACGACGTGTTCGCCAGCTTGCCGGCGCGCGGCAAGGGGAGGGCGCGGGCATGAGCGCGGACAAAAAGACCGGCCGCGACCGCGGCGAGGAGTGGTGGCGGACCGGCATCATCGAGATGCAGCCCGGCGTGATCCGGCTGCGCGGCTACCAGATCCAGGATCTGATCGGCCGGGTCAGCTTTCCGGCGATGATCTGGCTTATGCTGCGCGGCGAATTGCCGGGCGACGATCAGGCGGCGCTGCTCGGCATCGCGCTCGGGGCCGCCGTCGACCACGGCCCGCAGGCGCCGTCGATCGCGATCGCGCGCATGGCGGCGACCTGCGGCGTCGGCATCAACAACGCCATGGCCTCCGCCATCAATGTGCTGGGGGACGTGCATGGCGGGGCCGGCGAGCAGGCGCTTTCCTTCTATGGCAACATCGCCGCCGCAATCGATGGTGGCGCGAGCCTCGCCGAAGCGGTGAGTGCGCGGCTCGACCGGTTCTTCGCCGAGGAAAAGGGCTACGTGCCCGGCCTCGGGCATCGCTTCCACCCGATCGATCCGCGGGCGCCACGCCTCATCGAACTGACGCGCGACTTCGCCGGTCGCGGCGTCGTCAGCGGGCGCTTTGCCGACATTGCCGAGGCGATCGAGGCGGAGGTGGCGACACGCAAGGGCAAGACGATCCCGCTCAACATCGATGGCGCCACGGCCGTCATCTATGGCGAGCTTGGCTTCCCGCCGCCACTGACGCGCGGCCTCTTCGTGCTGTCGCGCTCGGTAGGCATACTGGCGCATGCCTGGGAGCAATCACAGGAGAGCGACCGCAACAAGGGACCTCTGCCCAAAGAATGGCTGTGGGCTTATAGCGGCACCCCGGCACGGCCGTTTCCTGGCGACTCCGATTAGAGCGTTTCACCGTTCCACGGAAAACGGCGAACCATTCCATCCATTTTGTTGTGACGGAATTCCTGACGGACAGCCGTGTCACGCTTTCGTGGAATTGCGCCAGGCCATCGTCTTACGCCGGAT
Source organism: Mesorhizobium sp. WSM4989 (assembly GCF_029625795.1). Taxonomy (NCBI): domain Bacteria; kingdom Pseudomonadati; phylum Pseudomonadota; class Alphaproteobacteria; order Hyphomicrobiales; family Phyllobacteriaceae; genus Mesorhizobium; species Mesorhizobium sp. WSM4989. Next base: position 184,244 of record NZ_JARTVN010000002.1, read on the forward strand.
CGGTCGCCAAGGCCGTCAAATCCCTCAGCAGCGTGGAAAGCTCCGGCTCGTCGATCAGCAGGGCCGCATCGGCCGCCGGCAGCCAGGCCCGCTGACGGTTCACGGCCTCCCGCCAGTCGGCCATCTCCTCGCTGACCTCGAGCAGGTAGACGACCACGTCGACACGGACGAAACGGCTGGCCATGCGCTTCCAATAGGAGTAGCCGCCGGCAGGCTGCTTCAGCGCCTTGCCCAGCACGCCCGCCTCTTCCTGGGCCTCGATCGCGGCCGCCTTGCGCCCGCTCTTGCCCTTCATCGGCCAGCCCTTGGGCACAATGAAACGTTTGGTCGTGCGCGAGGTGACCAGCAAGACTTCAAGCTGGCCGTCGCCGCGTAGGCGAAAGGGGATGGCCGCCACCTGGCGGATCCGCTCTCCCTTCTTTGCCCTGCGTACTGCTTTCTTCTTGGCTGCTGCCATCCCAAAATCCGATCAAAGCGCATTCCTGCCGTACGCTATCCGCACGGCAAAACCTCGCTCCTGCAAATCCCAAAACCGCCGCCCACGCAAGCCGGACGCCGCCGACAGTAAGTCGGCTAAGTAAACCGGAAAAAGAAAAATGTCAGCGGCAGACGCGCGAAATCGTGGTGCCGATCACCTGAGACTGGCAATTCTGCTTGACGATCGGCACTTCAGGGCGAGCCTTCGGAACGATCTGCCGGTCCTGCTCGCGGTAAAGCTGCTGCTGTTGCTGGAACTGTCGTCGCTGCAGCTGGTTCCGGAGCGCCTGCAGCTCGTTATGTTGGATCAGGGCGTTGCGGTCTGTGGGGATGACGACCTGCGCGGAGGCATGTGAAGGCGCGCCCAAAAGGGCGGCAGTCGACAAAGCCGCGGCAATCAAAGCCGCCGATAGCCGAGGACGCGACATCGCTTCCTTCCCGAACGAAAACAGAAACCTTGCCGTAATATAGGGTGTTTGTGCGGATCTACCATGGTTCAAGCGACCGATCTCGCGGCACAGCCTCGATGGGTTGGATGATGCCCGCCGCTCGGATCCTTCAATCGACCTCGCGCAAACGGTAGCCGACGCCGGTCTCGGTGATGATGTAGCGCGGCTGGTCCGGTGTCTTCTCGATCTTCTGCCTCAATTGGCGGACATAGACCCTGAGATATTGCACGTCCGTCGACTCGTTCCATATCTGCTTCAGCAGGAACTGATGGGTCAGAACCTTGCCGGCATACTGCACGAGCATGCGCAGGATATCGTATTCCTTCGGCGACAGTTTTACTTCCTTGCCCTCGACCTTGACGATGCGCTTCACCAGGTCGACCGAGAGGTCGCCGGCCTGGAACACCGGCTTCTCGCCCTGCTGCTGGAGCTTGTGGCGCAGCGCCACGCGGACGCGGGCGACGAGCTCGTTCATGCCGAAGGGTTTCGCCACATAGTCGTCGGCGCCGATCTCGAGCGCCTGGACGATGCCGGCCTCGTCGGTGCGGCTCGACAGGATGACGACCGGAATGTCGAGGCCGTCGTCACGCCATTTGCCGAGCAGTTCGAGGCCCGTCATCCCCGGGAGGCCGAGATCGAGCAGGATCAGGTCGGGCCGCTGCGCCTGCATGAGCTCGATCGCTGCCTTGGCGTTCGGTGCCTCCGATACGGCATAGCCCTGGCTGCCGAGGCCGACCCGAAGCAGCTTGCGGATCGGCGGCTCGTCGTCGACGACCAGGATGCTGACGTTCTGACCGGTCATGCGGCGTCATCCGTTTTGGCCACGGCAAGTTCCGGAATTTCCTGCGGCACCGGCATGCGGATGGTGAAGATCGCGCCGGGCCGGTCGGTGCGGTTCGTCGCCGAGATCGTGCCGCCCATGGCCTCGACGAAACCGCGGCTGATCGACAGGCCGAGACCCGTGCCGGCGCGGACCTGGTCGCGCTTGCGCACCCGATAGAAGGTGTCGAAGATCCGTTCGAGGTCGTTCGGCGGGATGCCTGGTCCCTCGTCCATGACCTGCAGGATGACGGAGCCGTTGTCGACCCAGCCTTTGAGGCGGATGGTTGAGCCGGGCGCGGAATATTTGGCGGCATTGTCGAGGAGGTTGAACAGCGCCTGCTCGAACAGCACCGGGTCGAGGCGCAGCATCGGCAAGTCCGGCGGAGTGTCGGTGTCGATGCGGTGCTCGCCGGTGATCTTGCGAGCGCGATCGAGCGCCGAGCCGACGATATCGCCGACATAATGGAGGGCGTAGTTCGGCTCCATGGCGCCGGACTCGATCTTGGTCATGTCGAGCAGATTGGCGATGAAGCGGTTGAGCCGCTCCGATTCGTCGATCACCGTCGACAGGAGTTCCGCGCGGTCCTCTTCGGGAAGGGCGGCCGCGTATTCCCGCAGCGTGCCGGCGGCACCCATGATGGCGGCCAGCGGCGTCTTCAGGTCATGCGAGATCGAGGTAAGCAGCGCGGTGCGCAGCCGGTCCGCTTCCGCTGCCAGCCTGGCGCGGTCGACATCGGCGACAAGTTGGATGCGTTCGATGGCGACTGCCGCCTGATCGGCAAGCGCGTCGAGAAGGCGCTGCTGCTCGGGCGTCAGCAACGGGCCCTGCTTGTCGTTGTCGAGGCCGACGACGCCGACCGCTGTCCGGCCTGTTCGCAAGGGCAGATAGAGGCGCTTGGCGCCGGGCAGCGTATCGGCGCCGCGGCCGGCGGGGCGATCATGTTCCCAGGCCCAGCGGGCCGCCGCGATGTCGGCCTCGGCGAGCGTATCGTCCGGCGGATAGCCGGCCTTGACGGTGATCGTTCCATTCTCGGGCAGAAGCAGCACCACGCGCACTTTCAGCATCGAGGCGATCTGGAAGGCGGTGGCCCACAGCACGTCGTCAAGCGTGCCGGCGCCGGCGAGCTTCTTCGAGAACGAGTAGATGTCCTGCGTGGCTCGCGCGCGTGAGCGGGCGGCGACCGCCTGGCGCTGGACGCGCGCCGTCAGATTGCTGGCGATGACTGCGACAACGAGAAAGACCACGAAGGCAACGATGCTCTCCGGATCCCTGATCGTGAACGTATAGCGCGGCTCGAGAAAGAAATAGTTGAAGGCAAGCGCGCTCAGGAAACAAGCGTAGAGCGCCGGCCAGAGTCCGAACGTCACCGCAGAAGTCAGCACCGCCAGCAGCAGGACGCTGGCCAGATTGCGGACATCGAGGAACTGATCGAGAATCGAGCTGACGGCCACCGCGCCGGCGACATAGGCCGTCGAGAACAGATAGGGCCAGATCTGGAAGGGCTTCTGCTCGGACGCGGCCTTCACACGTGCCGACGGCATGTCGGCATCGCGCTCCTTGCCCGAAATGACATGGACGCTGATGTCGCCGGCATTGCGGATCAGGTCATAGGTGAGCGAGCCCTCGATCAGTTCCCGCCAGCGCGAGCGGGTCGGCCTGCCGATGACGATATGGGTGAAGTTGTTCGCCGTCGCATGGCGCACGATGTCCTGGGCGACGTTCTGGCCCGGGATGGTCGCGACCTCGGCGCCGAGCTGTTCGGCAAGGCGCAGGTTTGTCGCCAGCCGGTCCTTGTCCTCTTCGGACATGCCGGCCAGGCGAGGCGTGTCGACATGCAGCGCCGTCCATGGCGCCCGCAGGCGATCGGCGAGCCGGCGCGCGTAGCGGATACGAGCGCTCCCGTCCGGACGCGAGTCGACGCAGACAAGGACCCGCTCGCCGGCCGCCCACGGTCCCGGAATGGCGTGGGACTGCATATGGCTGAGGAGCTGTTCATCGACGCGCTGCGCGGTGCGTCGCAGCGCCAACTCGCGAAGCGCCGTCAGATTGCCAGGCGAAAAATAGTTCTCGATCGCGCGCTGAGCGGTTTGCGGGAAATAGACCTTGCCTTCATGCAGCCGCTTGATCAGGTCGTCCGGGGTGAGGTCGATGACCTCGATGTCGTCGGCCTCGTCGATGATGGAATCCGGAACGGTTTCACGCACCCTGACGCGGGTGATCTGCGCCACGACGTCATTCAGGCTTTCGACATGCTGGATGTTGAGCGTGGTGTAGACGTCGATGCCCTGCGACAGGATTTCCTGAACATCGAGATAGCGCTTGGGATGACGGCTGCCGGGCCCGTTGGTGTGCGCGAGCTCGTCGATCAGAACCAGCTCCGGCCGCCGTTTCAGGATGGCGTCGATGTCCATCTCGTCAAGGACCCGGCCCCTGTATTCGACCTCGCGGCGCGGGATCACCTCATAGCCTTCGACCAGCGCCTGGGTTTCCTTGCGGCCATGCGTTTCAACGACGCCGATCGCGACGTCGATGCCGTCGGCGCGCCGGGCGCGGCCTGCCAACAGCATCTCGTAGGTCTTGCCGACGCCGGGCGCCGCGCCAAGGAAGATGCGCAGACGGCCGCGGCCCTCCCGCTCCGCGTGCTCGAGCAGCGCGTCGGGAGAAGGTCTGTTCTCGAAGTTGGTCCTGTCGTCCGGCATCAAGTCCAATCATGGATTGCACCGGGGATCGTGTCGATCCCCGCTGCGAGTGCTGATTATTTGAGATCGTCGAGCCCCATGTTGAGGGCCAGCACATTGACCACCGGCTCACCCATGAAGCCCAGCTCGCGATCCTCGACATGGCCGTCGACAAGCGATTTCACCTTGGCTTCATCGATGCCCCTGGCCTTGGCAATCCGCGGCACCTGGAAATAGGCCGCCTCCGGGCTGATGTCGGGATCGAGGCCGCTGCCAGACGTGGTGACGAGATCCATCGGAACCGGTGCGTTCGGGTTCTCAGCCTTCAGCCTGTCGGCGTCGGCCTTGATACGTTCGATCAGCTTCGCATTGGTCGGCCCGAGATTCGAGCCGCCGGAGGAGGCGGCGTTGTAGCCGTCGCCGGCTGCCGAGGGCCGCCCGTGGAAATAGCGGTCGCTGGCGAAGGCCTGGCCGATCAGTTCGGAGCCGATAACCTTACCATCCTTTTCGATCAGGCTGCCATTGGCCTGCCTGGGAAACAGCGCCTGCGCGATGCCGGTCATGCCGATCGGATAGATAAGGCCGGTCAGCACCGTGAAGAACACGATCATGACGATCGCGGGTCTGAGTTGCTTGAACATCGGAATGGGTCCCTATGCCAGGCCAAGAGCCGTGACGATCAGGTCGATCGCCTTGATGCCGGCGAACGGCACGATGATGCCGCCAAGGCCGTAGAGGAGAAGATTGCGGGTGAGCAGCGCGCCGGCGCCGATGGCGCGGTATTTCACCCCCTTCAGCGACAGCGGGATCAGCGCGACGATGATCAGCGCGTTGAAGATGATCGCCGACAGAATGGCGCTCTGCGGCGTCGCCAAATGCATAATGTTGAGCGCCTGCAGCGGGCCTGCCGACTGGCCGGGCGCGACGTAGAACACGGCGAACATGGCCGGGATGATGGCGAAATACTTGGCGACGTCGTTGGCGATCGAGAAGGTGGTCAGCGAACCGCGCGTCATCAGCAGCGCCTTGCCGATCTCGACGATCTCGATCAGCTTGGTCGGATCGCTGTCGAGGTCGACCATGTTGCCGGCCTCGCGCGCGGCGACCGTGCCGGTGTTCATGGCGACGCCGACATCGGCCTGGGCGAGCGCCGGCGCATCGTTGGTGCCGTCGCCGCACATCGCGACAAGCTTGCCCTTGGCCTGTTCCTCGCGGATCAGCGACAGCTTGTTTTCAGGCGCCGCCTGGGCGAGGAAGTCGTCGACGCCGGCTTCGGCCGCGATGGCCGCTGCGGTCAGCGGATTGTCGCCGGTGATCATCACCGTGCGGATGCCCATCTTGCGAAGCTCGGCGAAACGCTCGCGAATGCCGCCCTTGACGATGTCCTTGAGGTGGACGACGCCGAGCAGGCGCCCGTCGCGCTCGACCGCCAGCGGCGTGCCGCCGGCCTTGGCGATCTCGTCGGCCCTGGCCTGCAGGTCGCGCATGGTGTCGCTTGTCGGACGCGTGCCATGGCTTGCCACCGTTGCTTGATTGACATGGGCTAGCACGGCATCGACCGCGCCTTTGCGCACCGACGAGCCGTCGATGTCGACGCCGCTCATCCGGGTCTGCGCGGTGAAGGGCACGAAAGTGGCATGCAAGGTCGCCATATCGCGGGCGCGGATGCCGTATTTTTCCTTCGCCAGCACCACGATCGAGCGGCCTTCCGGCGTCTCGTCAGCCAGCGAGGCCAATTGAGCAGCATCGGCCAGCTCCTGTTCGGTCACCCCCTTCACCGGATGGAACTCGGTCGCCTGGCGATTGCCGAGCGTAATGGTGCCGGTCTTGTCGAGGAGCAAGGTGTCCACGTCGCCGGCAGCCTCGACGGCGCGGCCGGACATGGCAAGCACGTTGAAACGCACCAGGCGATCCATGCCGGCAATGCCGATGGCCGAAAGCAGCGCGCCGATCGTGGTCGGGATCAGTGTCACGAACAAAGCGACGAGGATCGTTACCGGGATATAGCCGCCGGAATAAGAGGCGAAGCTCGGGATGGTCGCGGTGGCCAGGACAAAGATCAGCGTCATGCCTACAAGCAAGATGTTAAGCGCGATCTCGTTCGGGGTCTTCTGGCGCTCCGCACCTTCGACCAGCGAGATCATGCGGTCGAGGAAGGTCTGGCCGGAGGCGGCGGAAATGCGCACGCGGATCCAATCGGACAGCACCTGCGTGCCGCCGGTGACGGCCGAGCGGTCGCCGCCGGATTCGCGGATGACAGGCGCGGATTCGCCGGTGATTGCCGCCTCGTTGACGGAAGCCACGCCTTCGATCACCTCGCCGTCGGAAGGGATGATGTCGCCGGCTTCGACCAGCACGATGTCGCCGACCTTCAGGCTGGTGCCAGGCACCAACTTGAACTTGCCGCGATCCTCGGCGTTGACGAGCAGCTTGGCCTGGGTCTCGGTGCGCGCCATGCGCAGCGAGTCCGCCTGCGCCTTGCCGCGCCCCTCGGCCACGGCCTCGGCAAAGTTGGCGAACAGCACGGTGAACCACAGCCAGATGATGATCTGCAAGGTGAAGCCGAGATCGCCGCCGCCGGTGATGACATCCTTGACGAACAGCACGGTGGTGAGTGCTGAGACCATGGCAACGACGAACATCACCGGGTTCTTGATCAGCGTGCGCGGATCGAGCTTGCGGAAAGCGCCGCCAATGGCGGGCATCAGGATGCTGGCATCCAGAATGCTCGCAGATTTGGACTGGCTCATTTTAAGGCTCCAGTATCGGTGATGTTGGATGGCGCCGGGTGTTCGGTCTTCGGCAACAGATGCGGAAGGCCCGAGGCCAGCAGCCACAGCACGAACAGCACGGCCGCCATGCCGAGGAAGGTGGAGAGCGTCGGGAAAGGACGAGGTTTCTCGTCCCCTCCGTCATCGGGCGTTCCGTCACCGGATTGGTGACGATCGTGCCGAGGTATATTGTTGAACCAAGGCATGGTCATCTCAGAAAGTCTGTCCGCGGATCATCGCCAGATGCTCGACGATCGGACCGACGGCGAGCGACGGGAAGAAGGTGAGGCCGCCGACGATGACGATCACGCCGACCAGGAGGCCGACGAACAGCATGCCGTCGGTCGGGAAGGTGCCGGCGGAAGCAGGCACGGTCTTCTTTGCGGCCAGCGAGCCGGCGATGGCCAAAGCCGGGATGATGACCAGGAAGCGGCCCATCAGCATGCCGATCGCGATGGTGATGTTGTACCAGGGCGTGTTGCCGGTCAGTCCGCCAAAGGCCGAGCCGTTGTTCGCGGCCGCCGACGTATAGGCATAGAGCACCTCGGTGAAGCCGTGCGGGCCGCCATTGGCCATCGAGGCCACCGCGCTCGGCAGGACCACGGCGATAGCCGTGAAGATCAGCATCGCCAGCGGCAGGCAGAGGATGGCAAGCATCGCCATCTTGACCTCCTTGGCCTCGATCTTCTTGCCGAGATATTCCGGTGTGCGGCCGACCATCAGGCCGGCGACGAAGACGGCGATGACGACAAACATCAGGATGCCGTAGAAGCCGGCGCCGACGCCGCCGACGATGACCTCGCCAAGCTGCATGTTGATCAGCGGGATCATGCCGCCAAGCGCGGTGAACGAATCGTGCATGGCATTCACGGCGCCGCACGAGGCGGCCGTGGTGATGACCGCGAACAGCGCCGACAACGCAATTCCGAAGCGCGTCTCCTTGCCTTCCATGTTGCCGCCGTCGATGCCGAGCGCATGCACCAGCGGACTGCCGGCGGCCTCGGCCCAGTAGCAGACGATGACGCCGACGAGAAACAGCACGCCCATCGAGGCAAGGATGGCCCAACCCTGGCGCTCACTGCCGACCATCCGCCCAAAGACGTTGGTGAGACCGGCGCCGAGCGCGAAGATCGACAGCATCTGGATCAGGTTCGAGATGGCGTCCGGATTCTCAAAAGGATGCGCGGCATTGGCGTTGAAGAAGCCGCCGCCATTGGTGCCAAGCATCTTGATGGCGACCTGAGAGGCGACTGGGCCGAGCGCGATCGTCTGCTTGGCGCCTTCCAGCGTGGTGGCGTCGACATAGGGTCCAAGCGTCTGCGGGATGCCGAGCCACACATAGACGAGCGTCAGCACGATGCAGGCCGGCAGGAGCACGTAAAGCGTGCAGCGGGTCAGGTCGACCCAGAAACTGCCGATCGATTTGCCCGAGGCACGGGCAAAGCCGCGGATCAGCGCGATCGCAATGGCAATGCCGGTGACGGCCGAAACAAAGTTCTGGACGGTGAGGCCAGCCATCTGCACGAGGTAGGACATCGTGCTTTCGCCGCCGTAGTTCTGCCAGTCAGTATTGGTGACGAAACTCGCCGCGGTGTTGAAGGCGAGCCCCGGCTCGACCGCCGCCATCCCGACGGGATTGTAGGGCAGCGCGCCCTGCAGCCGCTGCAGGGCATAAAGCACGAGGAAACCGACGAGGTTGAAAAACAGCATGCCGGTGGCGTAGGCGGCCCAGTGCTGTTCTTCCTTGTCGCTTGTCCCGGCGAGGCGATAGAGGCCGCGCTCGATCGGGACAAGCACGGGCGACAGCAACGTACGATCGCCTTTGAAGACGCGGTGCATGTAGCCGCCGAGCGGCTTCACGAGCAAAAGCAGGATCCCGCAATAGACGAGGATCTGTATCCAGCCGTTGAGTGTCATGAACTGACTTTCCGTATGCCGATCAGAAGCGCTCTGGGCGGATGAGGGCGTAGATGAGGTAGGCAAGCAGGAACAAGGTCACCGCGCCGCCGAGGACGTAGTCGAAAAGCATTGTAAGACCCTCAGATTCTGTCGCAGGCTTTGACGTACGCTAATGACAGGACGAAGAACAAAATCCCCATCCCGAGAACAACGAGGTCCATTGCAGGCATTCCTTGTTTCGGCTTGTTTTTGCACCCCGACACGGTCGAGTTCAAAATTGCACAGGACCGCCCGTCACCTTGGCGGCGATGGCGATGAAAGTGTTTTTCGAGGGGAATATGGACCCGACCGCCATAAAGGTTCGAGACGAGGCGGGGAGCAAAGAAATAGGAATCTTATAGGAAATTGACGCCACGGGATGAAGGCGGCGGCAACGTGCTGTTCCAAAGATCCGGAAGCTGGTTGGCCGGCCGCCGGTCCCTGCACGGCATCTCCTCTTCCAACTGCGTGGAGAGCGCTACATAGCGGCCCGACTGGCTGCATGCCGATCGGCACGCCGCCGGCGGACTGCCCAGCCGCGAAGCGGCTAGATGTGGGGTTGCGAGGCAGGCTGACCGGAAGCTTCAGGTCAGCTCGACGGTCCGCTTCTCCGCGATGCTCTGCTCGGCGGCTAAAACGATGCGCAGGCTGTTGACGGCGGCAGCCATTTGCTCGGTCAGATCGAGGTCCTCACGGATGGCGCGCAGGAAGAAGGCCTGCTCGCGGTCGCAAAGCTCCTGATGGCCGGGCTCGTCCTCCATGCTGACGATCTCGTCGGGCTTCGAGAAGTTCTTGTCGCCATCGACCTGCGCGTAGTGGATCTTCAGCGCGTCGGTCTTGGTGTGGCGGTCGATGTCGGCGGAATCCGATACCTCCTCGGCTTCCTTGGCGCTGCTTGCGGACTGGCCGGCGACGATCGAAACGGCGCCTTTCGGGCCGACCACATCCTTCACGAAATAGGCGGTCTCGCTCATCATCGGGCCCCAGCCGGCTTCATACCAGCCGACCGAGCCATCATCGAAAGTGACGTGCAGATGGCCATAGTTCTGCTTGTCGGCCTCGGCCCAGAGTTTGGCGCCGATGCCGTGCACGCGCACCGGCTTGGCGCCGGTCAGCTGGCACATGACGTCGACATAGTGCACGCCACAGTCGACGATCGGGATCAGCGAGTCGATCAGGTTCTTGTGCCAGTGCCAGGCGCTGCCGCTGCTCTGCTGGTTGAGGTTGAGGCGCATCACCAGGGGCTTGCCGAGCGTCTTGCCGACCTCGATGAATTTGATCCAGGACGGGTGGACGCGCAGGATGTAGCCCAGAACCAGCTTCCGGTTCTTGGCCCGCGCGGCGGCCACCACCTTCTCGGCGTCGGCGATGTTGGTGGCGAGGGGCTTTTCCATGAACACATGGCAGTTGGCGGCGATCGCCTTCAGCGCGTATTCGGCATGCGTGTTCGGCCAACTGTTGATCGAGACCGCGTCCGGCTTGGTCTCCTTCAGCGCCAAGTCGAAATCCTCATAGAGCGGATAGCCGGCGAGCTCCTTCGGGATCTTCTTGTTGCTCTTGATGGTGCGGCTCATGATGCCGACGATCTCGAAGCCGTCGGAGCGGTGATAGGCGCTCGCATGCGAAGCGCCCATATTGCCCAGACCAACCACCAGGATTTTTACTTTGTCGGCCATGTCAGCCTCCCCAATGCTCTTTGAACAGTAGCTCGGGCGGCATCAGGCGCCGCCCGATGGTCAATGCGCCCGCCTTACTTGACGGCGGAATCGAACAGGTGCGCCTTGATCTTCTCGACGTCGAGCGCGGCAAAGCCTTCCGACAGTTTCACGCCGTCGGCATCGGCCTTGACCTTCGCCTTGTCGAAGTCGTTGGCGGTCGGAATCAGGTCGTTGGTGCAGACGTCTTCGGCCTTCACCGGCGCGGTGATCTGGCCGATCTTCAGGATCTCGTCGAAAAAGCCCTGCCAGCTCGCCATGTCGTGCGAGCCCCAGCCACTGCGCTTGTCCATGTCACCGCGGAAGACGTTGATCTGCTGCAGGATCGAGGTGGTGCCGAGCTCAGGGCCAAGGTTCTTGGCCAAGGTCGGGAATTGCTCGAACACGGCTTCGACGGCCGCGCGCGGGTTCTGGTAGCCGAATTCGAGGCCCATCGCCCAGCCGCGCAGATATTTTTCGAGGAAGGCCTTCTTGTCGGGATCCTCGAGATCGGCGGCGCGCACGACGAAGGTGTTGGCCGGAAGCTTGGAATTCTGGACGCCGAGCCAATATTCGAAGTCGAGGTCCTTGGCGATCCATTCGGCGCGCAGACCTTCCCAGGAGAGTGCGGCATCGCCTTGGCCGCCGGCGAGCGCGGTGCCCCAGGTCGGCCACCCGGCCTCGACATATTTCACCTTCTTGATGTCGACACCCTGCGCGGCAAGCAGCGGATCGACGATCGCCTGCCAAGCGGCGGAGCCGAGCAGGATCGTCTTGCCTTCGAGGTCCTTCAGGTTCTTGGTGCCCTGGCCCTTGCGGAAGGCGATGCTGAAGGTGTCGCGCGCGCCCATGTGGAACACCGACTTCAGCTTCATGCCGTTCTGGATGGCGAAGGAGAAGACGCCGGGCGAGGGGAAGCCCATGTCGGCCTGGCCGACATCGACGAACTTGACCGTCGCGGTGCCGTCAGACGGACCCGGCTGCATGTCGGTGGCGAGGTCGCCGAAATAGCCGGCCTTCTTGGCCGACCAGTAGGGATAGTCGTCCAGCACTTCGAGCGTGCCGCGCGGCGAAATCCAGGTGAATTTTTCATAAGCCGCCGCGCTGGCTTTCAGACCCGATGCGCCGAGCGCGGTGGCGGTCACGACGCCGGCGGCCGTCACTTGCAGGAAGTAGCGGCGGCTGATGCCCGCTCTTGTCGCCGTACTGAATAAGCTTTCGTTGGTCATGGCATTCCCCTTTTGTTGATTGCCCTTATCGATCGCTTGCCCTTGCCTTCGCCCGTCTCCCGGGCGATCTCATCCGTCCGCGCTCATGCCTCCCAGCTCGCCCATTTCTTGCCGATCAGGAAGAAGAGCACGTAGATCAGGATGCCGAGCGTCGACAGGATCAGCACCACCGCGAAGAATTGCGGCATCTGGATCATCGACGAATACGAGGTAAGCCGGTTGCCGAGGCCGAAGCCGCCGCCGACCATCTCGGCACCTACCGCAGTGAGGAGCCCGAAGATCGCGCCGATCATCAGCCCGACCAGGATCATCGGCAGCGCCATCGGCGCGCGGATCTTCCAAAAGATCTGCAAGGTGCTCGCGCCATAGGAGCGAGCGAGCGCGATCTTGGCGCTGTCCACGCGCCGGAACCCGGTCGCGGCATTGATCATCACCATCGGTCCGGCGGCTAAAGCTACCGCGATAATGCGCGGCGTGTAGCCGAAGCCGAAGCGCAGGATGAGAAGCGGCACCAGCGCCAGCATCGGCGTGGTGACGAGGATCAAGATGTAAGGCGCGACGATCTTCTCGGCGAAGGGAAACTGCGTGATCACCGCCGCCATCACCAGCCCGACGACGGCGCCGATGGCAAAGCCGGAGAAGAGCTCGACCAACGTGTAGCCGAGATGCGGCGCGATCAGCGGGAACTCGTCGAATAAAGCGTAAACGATCGCACTCGGCGGCGGCATGATGTATTGCGGCACGTGGAAGATGCGCAGCGCCAGCTCGATGCCGCCGATGATCACCACCGCGACGACGAGAATCGCGGCCACCTCGGCGCCGGACTTGATGCCTGGGCCGCCGGCGAAGGCGGAGAGGTTGGTGAGGCTGACATCCTGGCCGTCACCGGACTTGGCTTTGGAGAATTCCGGAATGGCGTCGCCCCCGCTCACGGTCTGATCCTCACGATTTCAGCGCTCTTGTGTTGCAGCTGCTCCTGCGCCTTCGGCCGGCGCTCGCCGACGATGTCCATCTTGATGCGGTTGGTGAGGTCGAAGACCTCCTTGGTGGCCATGATCTCCAGCGAGCGCGGGCGCGGGAACGGCACGTCGTAGACCTTGGCGACGCGTCCCGGCCGCGCGGTCAGCACCACGACCCGGTCGGAGAGGAAGATCGCTTCCTCGATGCTGTGGGTAATGAAAACGATGGTCGTCTTGGTATCGAGCCAGATCTCCTCGACGAGGCGGTTCATCTCCTCGCGGGTGAAGCTGTCCAACGCACCGAAGGGCTCATCCATCAAGAGCACGGAAGGCTTCAGCGCCAGCGCGCGGACGATCGCCGCGCGCTGCTGCATGCCGCCGGAAAGCTCGCGCGGGAACTTGCCGCCGAAGCCGTCGAGCCCGACGCGATGAAGCAGATGCGCGATCCAGGCGCGATCGGGCTTCTCGCCTTTGATCTCGAACGGGAAGTTTATGTTGGCGTCGAGATTGCGCCAGGGCAGAAGGTTCGCTTCCTGGAAGACGATACCGATCTCGGGACGCGGGCCGGTGACCTCCTTGCCGTCAAGCAATATCGCGCCGCTGGTCAGACGATGCAGACCCGACATCGACCACAACAGCGTGGTCTTGCCGCAGCCGGAGGGGCCGACGATGGAGACGATCTCGTTGGCGTGCACGTCGAGGCTGCAGCGGTCTAGGGCGAGAAGATCGCCGGAGGCCGTGGTATAAACCTTGCTCGCTGCCTGCACGCCGAGCTTCGGCGTTCTTGCGCTGCCGGTATTCATGCTCCCCTCGGAGACTGCGTGATTGGGTTGCCGGAGCCCCCTCTGTCCGCGAAATCAGTCTGTAACTATCCTACTTTACTGTCAAGCGGTGGCAAAGATCTGGCGCCATCAGATTCAACTAAAGCTTATCTAAGTGTCTGATTTCGCCTGTGTTTAGACGCGCTTGCAGTGTGTGTTACTTTCCTACATACTCACTTCGGCTGATTGCCCATGGCCAGCCGGCGGATAATCGCAAATATGGTGGTCCAGAAACGGCAGAGAAGGACGGCCAATGACCGAAGCTGACAGCCAGGCGCTGCGGATTTCCGACGGGGATGACGGCCGGCATGATCATGTCAGGCGCTTCCCCGACATCATTTCGCAGGTGAAGGACAGCTACACGGACTTGCGGCCGGCGGAGCGTCGCGTCGCCGACGTCGTGCTCGACGACGTCAAATATGCCGTCGATGCATCGAATGCCGCGCTGGCGCAGCGCGCCCAGGTCAGCGAGCCGACGGTCACCCGTTTCTGCCGCGCCATCGGATGCGACGGCGTGCGCGACTTCAAGCTGAAGCTGGCGCAGAGCCTCGTCGTCGGCGCGCTCTATCTTAGCACCAAGCCGCAACCCACGAACGGCGACAGCGGCATGCCGTTCTGGAACGCCGTCTTCGGCGAAGCGCGCCGCGCGCTGCAGGAGGCCGAACGGCAGATCGATCCAGGGCAGTTGCAGAAAGCGGCGGAGCTGATCGCCAAGGCCAGGCAAGTGACGGTATTCGGACTTGGCGGCAGCTCATCGGCGCTGGCGCAAGAGACGCAGTATCGCCTGTTTCGCTATGGCATCACCATCAGCGCGCAATGCGATCCGTATCTGATGCGCATGACGGCTTCGACGCTGAAGCCGGGCGATGTGGTGATCGCGATATCGGCGACCGGCCGTACCCGAGAGGTGATCGAGGCGGTGGAGCTTGCCAAGCACTATCGCGCCGACGCGATCTGCGTGACCGCGCCGGACACGGAGCTGACACGCGTCTGCGATGTCCAGCTGACGATGGCGGTTCCCGAATATCCCGACACGCTGAAGCCGACAGCTTCGCGCTACGCCTTCCTTGCGGCCATCGACCTGCTCGCGGTCGCGTCCGCCTACAAGCTCGACGGCCCGGCGCGCGAGACGGTGCGCCGCATCAAATATAACGCCCAGATCCATCGGACGGGGAAGGAGATGGAGCCGCTCGGCGACTGAGAACAGCCGCAACGCGGCTATGATCTGCGTATTCAGGGGAACGAACATCAATGCTCGACATCGCACCATCGCAACAGGCGGCAACCTGGCTCGGCACATTCGGCCGCGCGCTCGAGGCGGGTGACATCGAGGCGGCGACGAACCTTTTCGTGGACGATTGCTACTGGCGCGATCTGCTGACCTTCACATGGAACATCAAGACCGTGGACGGCCAACCGGCGGTCCGCGAGATGCTCAAGGCGACGCTTTCCTCGACGCAACCATCGCACTGGCGCCTGTCCGGGGAGTCAAGCGTCGCCGACGGCGTCATCGAGGCCTGGTTCAGCTTCGAGACGGCCGTGGCGCGAGGCGAGGGCATCCTGCGGCTCAAGGATGGCCGCTGCCGGACGCTGTTCACGGCGATGAGCGAGCTCAAGGGTTTCGAGGAGCAGAAGGGGCCTGCCCGGCCGCTCGGCATCCGCCACAAGGCCGATCCCGAACGCGAGACCTGGGCGGAAGCAAGAGCGCGCGAGGCGCGTGAGCTCGGCGTGCACGAGCAGCCCTATTGCCTGGTGATCGGCGGCGGCCAGGGCGGCATCATGCTTGGCGCCCGTCTGCGGCAGCTCGGTGTTCCCACCCTCATCGTCGAGAAGAACGCGCGCGCCGGCGATTCCTGGCGCAACCGCTACCGCTCGCTCGTGCTGCACGACCCGGTCTGGTACGACCATCTGCCTTACATTGCGTTCCCGGAAAACTGGCCGGTGTTCACGCCCAAGGACAAGATGGGCGATTGGCTGGAAATGTATGCCCGCGTCATGGAGCTGAACTACTGGGTCGCCACCAAATGCATCAGCGCGGCCTATGACGAGGCCGAAAAGGTCTGGACGGTGGTGGTCGACCGCGTCGGCCAGCGCATCACGCTGAAGCCGAAGCACATCGTCTTCGCCACCGGCGCCTACGGGCCGCCGCGGCAGATCGATCTGCCTGGCGCGGACAGCTTCAAAGGCGAGCTCTTGCATTCCAGCCAGTACTCGACCGGCGAGAAATTCCGCGGCAAGCGCGTCGCGGTGATCGGCGCGGCGAGCTCCGGCCACGATGTCAGCGTCGACCTCTGGGAAGCCGGCGCCAAGGTCACCATGGTGCAGCGCTCGCCGACGACGGTGGTGAAGTCGGACACGCTGATGGAGGTCGGCTTCGAGATCTTTTCGGAAAAGGCGCTGGCGCGGGGCATCACCACCGACAAGGCCGACATGATCGTGGCTTCGACACCCTTCGCGCTGGTCCCAAAAGGCCAGCGGGCGCTCTATGACGTCATCCGCGAGCGCGACGCGGATTTCTACAAGCGCCTCAGCGACAGCGGCTTTGCCATCGACTTCGGCGAGGACGAGACCGGACTGCTTATGAAAGCCTATCGCACCGGCTCCGGCTACTACATCGATGTCGGCGCCTGCGAGCTGATCCTGAACGGCGAGATCGCGGTGAAGAGCGGCGTCGGCATCAAATCGCTGACGCCGACCGGCATCCTGTTTGAGGACGGCAGCGAGCTGGCGGTCGACGCGATCGTCTCCTGCACCGGCTACCAGTCGATGAACGAGACCGTGGCAGGGATCGTTTCCCGGGAGGTCGCCGACAAGGTCGGGCCGTGCTGGGGCCTCGGCTCCGGCGTCAAGGGCGATCCCGGCCCGTGGCAGGGCGAGTTGCGCAACATGTGGAAGCCGACCGCCCAGGAGGCGCTATGGTTCCACGGCGGCAATCTCGCGCTGTCGCGCTTCTATTCGAAGTTCGTGGCGCTGCAGCTCAAGGCGCGGATGGAGGGGATTGCGACGCCGGTCTATGGCGAGCCGAGCAATTCGCGACGGTGAGCCAATCAGCGCCCGAAGTGCCTGGCCGCAACCTCGACATGCGTGTGGTGCGCATGGGCCTCGAAGCGCTCGGTCTCATTGTGGTCGGGCGTCTCGTTCCGCCACCATTTGCCGCCGATGACGATGCCATTCGAGACCAGCCGCTGGTCCGCAATAAGTGACGCACCGACCGCGTCGACAAAGGTGAAGCGGCCGGGCTGCAGCCTCAGCACCGCGACATCGCCGATGCCGCCGACTTTAAGCGCCCCGAGCTCGGGCCTGGCGATCGCATCGGCCGGGCGCTGCGTTGCCGCGCGCACGACCTCGACCAGCGGCATGCCGAGCGCCATGAGCTTCGACATGCAGACGAGAATATCGAAGGCAGGGCCGTCGACGCAGTAGAGATGCACATCGCTCGAGATGACGTCCGGCGCCAGCCCCTCCGCCAGCATCGCCTTCGCCACCTCGAAGTCGAAGGAGCCCATGCCGTGGCCGATGTCGAAGATGACGCCGCGCTCGCGCGCCTGCCGCATATCCGGCCGCACCGCGCCCGAAGCGAAGACCGGCGCGTTGGGGAACGGCCGGAAGCAGTGAGTGAGGATGTCGCCGCGGCGGAGCCTGGGCAGCACTTCCGAGCGGCCGGGCGGCGGCTCGTCGATGTGCGCCATCAGCGGCAGGCCGGCTCGGTCTGCGGCTTCGAGCGCGAGGTCGACCGGCGCGATGCCGCTGGTGCCGCCGGCGTGCTTCCCGGAACGGACTTTTACGCCGACGACGACAGCGGCATGCTCGCGCACCGCGGCCACCGTCTCGCGCGGCTCGCAGAGCCTGAGATCGCTGCATTCGCCGACGGATACCGTCTCGGCGAAGCCGAATATGCCGGCAAACGAGATGTTGACGTAGGCAAGGATGCGGACCTTCGAACGCTCGATGACATGGCGGCGAAACCCCAGGAAATTGCCGGCGCCGGCGCTGCCGGCATCGATGAAGGTGGTGGTGCCGCTCTTGGCGGCGAGCCGGTCAGCGTCGACACCGAGCGAGGTGCCGCCCCAGTAGACGTGGCTGTGCAGATCGACGAGGCCGGGGGTGACGATGCAG
Organism: Mesorhizobium sp. WSM4989; assembly: GCF_029625795.1. Lineage (NCBI taxonomy): Bacteria > Pseudomonadati > Pseudomonadota > Alphaproteobacteria > Hyphomicrobiales > Phyllobacteriaceae > Mesorhizobium > Mesorhizobium sp. WSM4989. The sequence goes on from NZ_JARTVN010000002.1 coordinate 202,199, forward strand.
CCGCTGGCGTCGACGACCTCACCGGCGGTCTCGCTATCGATGGCCGCTTCGATCGCGGCGATTCGGCCATCGGCGACGGCGATGTCGCGCGGCGCATCCAACCCGGAAGCCGGGTCGATCACACGGCCGCCCTTGATCAACAGATCGAACTGCATTCCGCGCCTCCGTTGCTGTCTGGCCGCGATCACACCGGCCGGTAGGCGACGGCCTCGATCTCGATCTTGATGTCGATCATCAGGCGCGACTCGACGGTGGTGCGCGCCGGTGGGTCGTTCGGGAAGTGCCTGGCATAAACCGTATTGAAGGCGCCGAAATCGCGGGCGTCCTCGAGCCAGACAGTGGTCTTCACCACGTCGTCCATGGTGCATCCGGCCAGCGCCAGCGCAGCCTTGACGTTTTGCAGCACCTGCTCGGCTTGGTCAGTTATGCCGCCCTTGACTACCAGGCCGTCGCTGCCCACCGGCACCTGGCCGGAGACATAGACGAAATCGCCGGCGCGGACGGCAGGCGAGAGCGGGACATGCGACTTTCCGAAGCACTGCTTGGGCAAATGAATCTCCTGTTGTCGAGCGCAAGGACCGTTCTTGCAAGCCGTCTACGCTTGTAGAGGTGATCCTCCAAGAGGCAATGTCGGAAAGCAACATTTTTTCGGAGATTCATGTTGCTTTATTACAAATCCTGAGCATCCTGCACCCCGAATCCTGAGATGCGACCGGTGGGTTGCTGATCGAACGCAAGGGGAAGAGCCAGCATGACCTTTGACAAGAATCCGTTTCCGGAAGGCGATGCCGATCGCCATGCGCTGTGGGAAATGCTGGTGCGGCGCGACATCGACGCCTTCCTTGGCCAGGACTGGTCGATGGTCGAGGACGACTTCATCGCCGAGAGCTTTTTCGGCATGCATGCGCATTTCCTGCCCAATGCCGATGCCTGGCGGCTGCAGTTTCCCAGGCTGGAAGTCTATCGCGACGAATGGCTGCGGCAGGCCAAGGAGACAGCCGCGACGGAATTCGCCGAGCCGCTGCGCGAGGCGATTTTCCGCGTCACCAATCTGCGCGACATCGACGTCGACGGCGATCGTGCTGTGCTGCACAAGAAGTTCGACGGCTCGATCGCCAAGGCCGACGGCAGCGTCGACCGCCTGAAATGGCAGACGCTCTACTTCTGCCGCAAGGTCGGCGGGCGCTGGAAGATCACCGGCTTCGTCGGTTATATGCCGCATCCGCTCGGAAGCTAATGCATGTCGCCCGGACGTGCGCGCGTTCTGGGACACCGACATGCCCCAAACAAAGATTTACAGCGCCTCGCCTAATCCTTTTCAGCGCAACGAGGTTTAGGACAGGCGCGGCAACCGCTCGTCGGGCGAGCGGTGATCGAAGACGACTCCCATGGTCTTACCAACAGCGGCCATGACGATCAGTTCCACCAGATGGTCGTCGCTGTCCCCGCAGGCGGGGTCCGATTGGCGGATGGCATCGAGCATTGCCCGGGTCGAAACAGTGTCGCCGGCGCGAAATTTCGAAAGAGCAGAAGAAACAATGTCTGCACTGTCAGGTCTATGACGGGCACTTCCGCAGCGACGTTCATAAGCCTCCTCCTGCCATGAACCCCTCCCTCAAGGGATGATACGCCGATCAGGGGATTGCGCCAGCGAAATGGTGGTCGGACCAGTTCAGCTGGCGATGGCCTGCCGTTAAGTGTGGAACATCGCGCCGAGCCCTTGGCCCCATGCTCGACGCACCGCGCGCCGGTTGCTAAGTCCCTCCCGCGCAGGGAGACTATCCGAGTCGATAATATGACGGTTGCGATCGAGATGGGGCAGACGTCGGCAGGCGCGCCGGCGGCCCTCGACCTTGAGGAGCTGCTGGCGACCCGCCTGCTGGTGCAGGGCAATTCGGGCTCGGGCAAGTCGCATCTGCTGCGCCGGCTGCTGGAGCAGAGCGCGCCCTGGGTGCAGCAGACCATCATCGATCCCGAAGGCGACTTCGTCTCGCTGGGTGAGCGCTACGGCCATCTGGTGATCGACGCCGAGGATCATACCGAGCGCGGCCTGCAGGCGGCCGGCGAGCGAGCGCGCATCCACCGCGTCTCGACGGTGCTAAACCTCGAAGGGCTCGATGCCGAGAACCAGATGCGGCGCGCCGCAGCCTTCCTTGGCGGGCTGTTCGAGGTCGCGCGCGACCATTGGTATCCGATGCTGGTGGTGGTGGACGAGGCGCAGCTCTTCGCGCCGGCTGCTGCAGGCGAGGTCTCGGATGAGGCGCGCAAGCTTTCGCTCGGCGCCATGACCAATCTGATGTGCCGCGGCCGCAAGCGCGGGCTCGCCGGCATCATCGCCACGCAGCGGCTGGCGAAGCTCGCCAAGAACGTCGCGGCGGAGGCCTCCAACTTCCTGATGGGCCGCACCTTTCTGGACATCGACATGGCGCGCGCCGCCGACCTGCTCGGCATGGAGCGGCGGCAGGCGGAAGCCTTCCGCGACCTCGAGCGCGGGCATTTCATGGCGCTCGGTCCGGCGCTGTCGCGCCGCCCGCTCAGCGTGCGGATCGGATCGACCGAGACGAGCCCGCGCAACGGCACGCCGCGGCTGATGCCGCTGCCCGAAGCGACGCTCGAAGATGCGCGCGCCATCATCCTCGCGGCACCGCCGCCGGAGGCGATCCGGCCGCAGCGCCGGCCGTCGCCCGACCTGCTCGATCAGTTGATGGCGGCCAAGGCCGCGCCGCTCGACATCCGCCCCGAGCCGGCCGAGACGCAGCCGAGCGCCGAGGACCTCGCCGAGCGGCGCGGACGGATGGACCGTATCCTGCGCGCCATCCTGGCTGAGCCCGATGCCGGATTCCGCGTCATCGGCGTGCTCTATCAGGAGTTCGTGGTCCGCTGCCGGATCGAAGGACTCGCTTCGGTGGTGCCCGACCTTTCGGAATTCCGACGCATGCTGACGCGCGCCCGCGCCGGCGTCGGCTCGGACATCGCCGAGGACGACGCGTGGCGCGACATCTCCGTGCGCGCATCGCTTCTGCCGGAGGACATGCAGGGCGTGTTCATGATGATCGCGAGGGCGGCGAAGGAAGGCTGGCCCTGCCCGAGCGACGCGGCGATCGCCCGCGCGTATGGCTCGCATTCGCTGCGTCGCGCCCGGCGGCTGCTCGATTACATCGAGGAGCAGGGGCTGATCGTGTGCCAGATCGACGGTGTTGGCCGCCGCACGGTGACGCTGGTCGAGCTCGCCTGGGCAACGGCCCCGGGCGATCCGAATGCCGGAGAAGAAGAGCCGGGCAGTTCGGCTGCATAAGAATCCGGCCTGAGTGTCTCTACGGCAAGCTTCGCCACATCTGATTAACCACCTGTTCAAACAGGCACGGAACCAAACAGGCCGCGATGCGTTCTGGCCCTCGGCTTAATATAGCTGTCGGGGCAGGCGCGGAGGGGAGTGTGGGCGTTTCTCGTTCGTCAAAGGAACAATTCGATTCCCGTCAGATTCTCAACGCCCTCAAAGCCTTTCGAAACGGTGAATTCTCCGTCCGCATCGAGAATTCTTATGAAGGGTTGAACGGCGAGATCGCCGACACATTCAATCAGATCGTCGAGTTGAACGACCAGATGGCGCGAGAATTTGCGCGGCTGAGCAGGGTCGTCGGCAAGGACGGCCGCATCGGGGAACGCGGCCATGTGAGGAACGCCAAAGGCAGCTGGGAATCGAGCGTCCGTTCGGTCAACGACCTGATCGAGGACATGGTGCAGCCCACCGCGGAAGTTGCCCGCGTCATCGGCGCGGTCGCCAAGGGCGATCTGTCCCAATCCATGATGGTGGAAATTGACGGCAGGCCGCTTCGTGGCGAATTCCTGCGCATCGGTAAAATCGTCAACACCATGGTTGAGCAACTCGCCTCCTTCACGTCGGAGGTGACGCGTGTGGCGCGCGAGGTCGGCACCGAAGGCAAGCTGGGCGGTCAGGCACGCGTCAGGGGGGCGGCCGGCACTTGGAAGGACCTGACCGACAATGTCAACGCGATGGCGACCAACCTGACCAGCCAGGTGCGCAACATTGCGGAGGTGACTACGGCTGTCGCGTCTGGCGACTTGTCGAAGAAGATCACCGTCGACGTGAAGGGCGAGATCCTCGAACTGAAGAACACCATCAACACGATGGTGGACCAGCTCAACTCCTTCGCCTCGGAGGTGACCCGCGTCGCGCGTGAGGTCGGCACCGAGGGCAAACTCGGAGGCCAGGCCCGTGTCGAGGGCGTTGGCGGTACTTGGAAGGACCTCACCGACAGCGTCAACCTGATGGCCGCCAACCTGACCGGCCAGGTCCGCAACATCGCCGATGTGACGACGGCGGTGGCTTTGGGCGACCTCTCCAAGAAGATTACCGTCGACGTGAAAGGCGAAATCCTGGAACTGAAATCGACCATCAACACCATGGTCGATCAGCTCAACTCATTTGCCGGCGAGGTGACGCGCGTGGCGCGCGAGGTCGGCACGGAAGGCAAGCTCGGCGGCCAAGCACAGGTGCGCGGTGTCGCCGGCACCTGGAAGGACCTGACCGACAACGTCAATTCCATGGCGGCGAATCTTACCGGTCAGGTGCGCAACATCGCCGAAGTGACTACCGCGGTGGCACTGGGTGACCTCTCGAAGAAGATCACCGTCGATGTGAAGGGCGAGATCCTGGAGCTGAAGAACACCATCAACACGATGGTGGACCAGCTGAACTCCTTCGCCTCGGAAGTCACCCGCGTGGCACGCGAGGTCGGCACCGAGGGAAAGCTGGGCGGCCAAGCTGAAGTCCGCGGAGTCGGCGGCACGTGGAAGGACCTGACGGACAACGTCAACCTGATGGCCGCCAATTTGACCGGGCAGGTGCGCAATATCGCCGATGTGACCACGGCCGTTGCCAGGGGCGACCTTTCGAAAAAGATCACCGTCGATGTGAAGGGCGAAATCCTCGAACTGAAGAACACCGTCAACACCATGGTGGACCAGCTCAATTCCTTCGCCTCGGAGGTCACGCGCGTGGCGCGCGAAGTGGGCTCGGAAGGCAAACTGGGAGGTCAGGCGCATGTCGAGGGCGTCGGCGGCACCTGGAAGGATCTGACCGACAATGTCAACGCGATGGCCGGCAATTTGACCGGTTGCGCGACGTCTCCAAGGTCGCGACCGCAATCGCCACCGGCGACCTGACCCAGAAGATCACCGTCGACGCCTTGGGCGAAATCCTGCAGATCAAGGACGTCATCAATACGATGGTGGATCAGTTGAACTCCTTCGCCTCGGAGGTGACGCGCGTCGCCCGCGAAGTGGGTTCCGACGGCAAGCTCGGCGGACAGGCGCAGGTGCGCGGCGTCGCAGGCACCTGGAAGGACCTCACCGACAACGTCAACGCCATGGCCGCCAATCTCACGGGCCAAGTGCGCAACATTGCGGAGGTGACGACCGCCGTCGCACTCGGCGATCTGTCGAAAAAGATCACGGTCGATGTGCGCGGTGAAATCCTGGAGCTCAAGGACACCATCAACACGATGGTGGACCAATTGAACTCCTTTGCCTCGGAAGTGACGCGCGTGGCGCGCGAGGTCGGCACCGAAGGCAAGCTCGGCGGTCAGGCACAGGTGCGCGGCGTCGCCGGCACCTGGAAGGACCTGACCGACAATGTCAACTCGATGGCCGAGAACCTCACCGGTCAGGTTCGCAACATCGCCGAAGTTACCACAGCGGTGGCGCGAGGCGACCTGTCCAAGAAGATCACCGTCGATGTCAAGGGCGAGATCCTGGAGCTGAAGTCGACCATCAACACCATGGTCGACCAGCTCAACTCGTTCGCCGGCGAGGTGACGCGCGTGGCGCGCGAGGTCGGCACCGAAGGCAAGCTCGGCGGTCAGGCTCGGGTGGAGGGTGTGGCGGGCACCTGGAAGGACTTGACCGACAACGTCAATCTGATGGCGACCAATCTAACCAACCAGGTGCGCGGCATTGCGGACGTCGTGACCGCCGTTGCCCAGGGCAACCTGAAGCGCAAGCTTGCGGTCGATGCCAAGGGCGAGATCGCTTCGCTGGCGGACACGATCAACGGCATGATCGAGACGCTGGCGACTTTCGCGGATCAGGTGACCAACGTGGCTCGCGAGGTCGGCATCGAGGGCAAGCTCGGCGGTCAGGCCAGGGTGCCGGGCGCCGCCGGCCTATGGCGCGACCTGACCGACAACGTCAATCAGCTGGCGGCGAACCTGACGACCCAGGTCCGGGCCATCGCCGAAGTGTCGACCGCGGTGACCAAGGGCGACCTCACCCGCTCGATCAGCGTGCAGGCCTCCGGCGAGGTCGCGGCGCTGAAGGACAACATCAACGAGATGATCCGCAACCTCAAGGACCAGACCTTGAAGAATGCCGAGCAGGATTGGCTGAAGACCAATCTCGCCCGTTTCTCGCGCATGCTGCAGGGCGAGCGGGACCTTGCCACGGTTTCGCGGATGATCATTTCCGAGCTCGCGCCGCTGGTGAACGCGCAATATGGCCTGTTCTACGTCACCAATCGCGACGAGGAAGAATCCTATCTGGAACTGGCCGCGTCCTACGCCGCCGAAGGCAAGGCCACCGTCCGCCAACGGGTCGACTTCCGCGAAGGCCTGATCGGGCAGTGCGCCGCCGACAAACGGGCAATCATGCTCGATGACGTCCCATCGAGCTTCCTGCGCATCACCTCCGGCCTGGGCGAGGCCCCGCCGGCGAGCGCCATCGTCCTGCCGGCATTGTTCGAGGACGAGGTCAAGGCGGTCATCGAACTCGCTTCGTTCAGCCGGTTCAGCGATACGCACCGCCTTTTCCTGGAGCAGCTCATGGAATCGGTCGGTATCGTGCTCAACACGATCGCCGCGACCATGCGCACGGAAGGGCTTCTCAAGCAATCGCAGCTTTTGACGTCCGAACTGCAGTCGCGTCAGACCGAGCTCACCAAGAAGCAGGAAGAGCTTCACGCCACTAATGAGGAGCTGCAGGAAAAGGCGCAACTGCTCGAGAATGAGAAGAAGCAGGTGGAAAACAAGAATCTCGAGATCGAGATGGCCAGGCGGGCTCTGGAGGAGAAGGCCGAGCAGCTGGCGCTGACCTCCAAATACAAATCCGAATTCCTGGCGAACATGAGTCACGAGCTGAGGACGCCGCTAAATTCGCTTTTGATCCTGTCCAATCTGCTTGCGACAAACCAGCAGGGGAATCTGAACGACAAGCAGATCGATTTCGCGCGTACGATCAACTCGGCAGGTACCGACCTGCTCAGCCTCATCAACGACATACTGGATCTTTCCAAGATCGAGTCCGGCACGGTGTCGATCGAAATCAACGACATGCCGCTCGCACACCTGCGCCAGCATATGGAGCGGACTTTCAGACAGCTTGCGGCTGACAAGGGGCTCGGCTTCACCATCAAGATCGAGCAAGCCCTGCCTGAGACGATCCGCACGGACGAAAAGCGGCTGCAGCAGATCGTGCTCAATCTGCTGTCAAATGCCTTCAAATTCACTTCCAATGGCGAGGTGATCCTGAACATCCATGCCGAGAGAACCGGCCGCAAAAACGATGCGGCGCCGCCCCGGGCGCTGGCGATCGCCGTTACCGATACCGGGATCGGCATTCCGGAAGACAAGCAAAAGCTCATCTTCGAGGCGTTTCAGCAGGCCGACGGCACGACCAGCCGCAAATACGGCGGCACTGGCCTCGGCCTTTCCATCAGCCGGGAAATCGCCCGGTTGCTCGGCGGTGAGCTGCGCGTCGAAAGCGAGCCAGGCAAGGGATCGACCTTCACCCTGGTCATCCCCTTCGATGGCCCGCGCAGCAGCAGCCTGGCGGCGCCGATCGAGCTTTCGCCTGCCGACGTCATCGCGGCGGGCGTCCAGCCAGCAGACACTTCGGGTACCCCAGAACTTGCGGACGATCGTGACACAATCAACCCCTCGGACAGGGTGGTGCTTATTGTCGAGGACGACCCGACTTTTGGAGGGCTGCTGCTCGGTCTTGCTCGATCCGCCGGACTGAAGGGGGTGCTTTCAACGGCCGGTTCCGGCACGCTGGCACTGACCCGCAAGCTGATGCCCGATGCGATCACGCTCGATCTCGGCCTTTCAGACATCGACGGCTGGGTGCTTTTCGACCTTCTGCGGCATGACCAGAAGACCAGGAACATTCCGATCCATGTCATCTCCGGCGCCGAGGATCTCGAAGTGCTGACGCGCAGGGGCGCTGCAAGCGTTTCGAGCAAGCCGGTTTCGGCTGGTGAGCTCGCCCGCGTTTTCGAGGAAATCCATTCGCGAAACCTGAGGGTGCAGCGCAACGTGCTGATCGCCGATCCCGATCCCGAGCGCCGCCTGGCCCTGGTGGAAGCCATTCGAGATGGCATCACCTCGGTCACCGCGGTCGGTCGTGTCGCCGCCAACGCGGACGAGCCGGGCGCCGCCGCTTATGACGCGATTGTTTTCGGGTTTGGGCGTTCGGCCAAGGACAACGCCCAGATGCTCGACGAAATCGTGTCTCAGTTCAGCGACGCTCTACCGCGCCTGCTGTTCTTCACGCCGCACCCGGACGCGTTTCTGCAGCAGGTCGCGCTGCATCCGGCACTCGGCGATGTCCCACGTGCCGACAACTTCGGCCAACTCGGGCTCCTGATCTCGGCGGCACTGCCAAGCGACACGCAGAGCGAACAGATCTTGGCCACCGAGCAGGTCGACAATGCCGATCTCGCCGGCGCCAAGGTTCTGATCGTCGACGACGACATTCGCAACATCTACTCGTTGACCAGCGTGCTGGAGACTTACGACATTGATGTGCAGCATGCCGAACGGGGCCGGGACGGCATCGCGTTGCTCGAAGAAACACCCGACGTCGACGTCGCCTTGATCGACATCATGATGCCGGAAATGGACGGCTACGAGACCATGCGTCGGATTCGGGCCATGCCGGCGATAGCCCACATCCCATTGATCGCGGTTACCGCCAAGGCGATGAAAGGCGACCGTCAGAAATGCCTGGACGCCGGCGCATCCGACTACATCGCCAAACCGGTCGACCTCGATCTGCTGCTTGCGTTGCTGCGGGTTTGGATCGGTCGCGCGCGAGCGCGGGCTGAGCCCTTCGCGCCGGCATTGATGACCGCCATCTGAAAGCGCTCCGGCAGGTAAAAGGAATGGCCGCGATCGAGGCAGAAAGAAGCGAACCGGTCGAAGGATTGCGGGCACGCGTTCTCGCGGTCGATGACGACGAACGCAATCTGCTTGCCATCGCGGAGGTGCTTGGCGAAGTCGGCGAGGTCGTCTGCGCCCAGTCGGGTGAGGAAGCGCTGCGCTTCCTGCTCAAGGAAGATTTCGCCGTCATCCTGCTCGACGTGCTCATGCCGAACCTCGACGGCTACGAGACGGCCACGCTGATCCGCCGGCGTGAACGATCGAAAAACACGCCGATCATCTTCCTTACCGCGATCAGCAAGGAAGAGGCGCATATGCTGCGCGGCTATGACGTCGGCGCTGTCGACTACCTGTTCAAGCCGTTCGACCCGGTGATGCTTCGCTCCAAGGTTATGGTCTTCGTCGATCTTCATGAGAAGACGCGCGAGATCGAGCGAAACGCGGCGCGGGAGCAGCGGCTGCTCGAACAGGCGCTGAAGGCCAAGTCGGACAAACTCGATGCCGAGCGGGCGCTGCGCCATTCGGAAGCAAGGCAGGAGGCTATTCTTGCCTCGCTTCCAATTTGTTTTCATGCCCGCTCGGCTGAGGCGCCTTTCGCCCCAAGCTACGTCTCGAAAGGCGTCGAGCGGCTGACAGGGTTCCCGCCGAGCCGTTTCCTGTCGCATCCGGATTTCGGGCTCAGCCGGGTTCACCCCGACGATCGCGAGGAGGTAACCAGGTCGCTTTCGGCGGCATGCGAGACGGGGTCCTATGGCTGCGAATTTCGCTGGCGGTGCGCCAATGATGAATATCGCATCTTCTTCGATCGGGGCGTGGTTTCCAAAGATGACGCTGGGCTCGAGTTGCTTGGCACCATGCAAGACATAACAGAGCAACGCCGCCTGGAGAGCCAGCTGCTGCAGTCGCAGCGGCTCGATGCGATCGGCAAACTGACCGGCGGACTCGCCCATGACTTCAACAACCTCCTCGCGGCGATCCTTTCCGGCCTAAGCCTGCTCGAGCGACAGCTGACGCTGGACGGCAACGCTACCAAGATCCTCGACATGACACGCCGCTCCGCCGGGCAAGGCAGGGATCTCGTCCAGCGCATGCTCGCTTTTTCGCGGCGCCAGGACCTGAAGCCCGTGGCAGTACCCTTGTCGAGCCTTGGGGATACGATGAACGGGTTGGTTGCCCCGGTCCTTGGAGGCCTCGTGCGCTTCAAGTGGCTGGTGAGTGACGACACATGGCCCGTGTATGTGGATGCGGCGCAGCTCGAGCTCGCCTTGATGAACCTCATCTTCAATGCGCGAGACGCAATGCCTTCGGGAGGCACGGTTCTCGTCCGGACGAGCAACCGCAGCGTCGGCCACGCGGGCGACGAACTGCCGGCCGGCGACTATGTGGTGGTCGCTGTCGAGGACACCGGGACCGGAATTGCCGGCGACATGATAAGCAAGGTGGTCGAGCCGTTCTTTACAACGAAGCCGGTCGGGAAGGGCACGGGGCTGGGTCTCAGCACCGTCTATGGTTTCGCCAAGCAGTCGGGCGGCACGCTCAGGATAGAGAGCGAGGTGGACCGCGGCACCATCATAGAACTGTGGCTGCCCCGATCCAATCAGCCGCAGGATGTCACCGAGGCTATCGCTGTTGCCGGGGCAGAGGCTGTCGAGGCTGCCGACGCGGAGCGCGCCACGGCGGTTGGCGAACGATCACTGACCGTTCTGCTCATCGATGACAGCCACTCCTTGAGAGAAATGACGGCCATGTCGCTCAGGCAGTCCGGCTTCGAGGTCGTAGGAGCCTCCGGCGGAGCCGAAGCGCTTGCCGCCATTGAGAGAGAGCCGGATCGATTCGACGTGATCGTCACCGACTTTGCCATGCCCCTTATCTCGGGCATAGACGTGATCCGGTTTGCCCGCAATCTGCGTGCCGGCTGGCCGGCGGTCATGATCACCGGCTATGCGGATGCGGAGAAAATCGTGGAGCGCCCCCTCGATGTCGCGCTTGTCGGCAAGCCGTTCGACGAAAAGGACCTTGTTGTGGCCATACATGCCGCAGCGCGCGGCAAGCTAATCAACGCCTCGGCATAGCTTCCCCTGTTACCTGTCCTCGATGATCCTCAAATAGGCCGCGGTCACGAACAGCACGATGAAACCGAAGAGGATGCGGCGGCCGCCTTCGGGCATATGCAGGATGGTGAGCAGCGTCGTCAGCACGGTCAGGATCAGCGCGCCGACAATGGTTCCCATATAGCCGCCGCGGCCGCCGAAGATCGAGGTGCCGCCGATGACGGCGGCAGCCACCGAAGGTAGCACCAGCGGCTCGGCGAGCGACAGCGAGGGCGCCTTGATCAGGCCGATATAGAGCAGGCCGGTGATGCCGGCGAGCAGGCTGGAGATGACATAGAGCGCCGTGATCACCTGCCAGTAGCGGACGCCCGAAAGCCGTGCAGCGCGCTCATTGTCGCCGACGGCGTAGAGCAGGCGGCCGAAGCCTGTACGGTTCAAGGTGAAGACGATCAGCACCGCCACCGGCACGAACAGGAAGAGCGCGTTGGGGAAGCCGTAGGTGAGACCGGTGCCGAGCCAGTTGAGGAAATCCGGAATCTTGGCGCCGGAGGCGATCACGGTGCGCTGGTAGACCTGCAGGAAGCCGGTGCCGATCAGGCTGGTGCCGAGCGTCATGATCAGCGGATGGACGCGGAAGACGCCGACGCCGACGCCGTTGACGAGGCCGATCAGCACCGCCGGCAGCATGGCGAGGATGAAAGCCACCGTCGGATCCTGGTTGACGATTTGCGTCGCCATGATGAAGGCGCTCATCGTCGCCACCGTGCCGACCGAGAGGTCGATGCCGCCGGTGAGCATCGTCATGGTCTGACAACCGGCGAGGATTGCCAGCGGAATGGCGAACTTGGCGGTGTTGGCGATCCAGCGCTCGTTGACGATCCCGGGGCGAAGAACCTGCAGGATCAGCACCAGTATGACGAGCAGGATGATCAGGGGAATGAGCGGCCGGTCCGCCATGAAGCGCTTCAGGCGGCGGCCGAGCGAGACCGGCTGGGGCATGGTCGCGCTGTTCGTCATGGTGTTGCTCCTGCCGGGCGGCCCCGGATGGTGATGAAGGCGCCGAACATCACCACGGCGACCATGATCGCGCCCTCGATGATGGCCGTGACGTTGGGATCGATGGCCAGAAGCGTCAGGTCGGTGCGCACCAGCCTGAGCACGAAGACGGCGATGATCGGCCCGAGCAGCCCACCCTTGCCGCCACCGAGCGCGACGCCGCCCAGCACCACCGCCGCGACGCTGGCCAGCAGATAGGGACCGGGGATCGGCGCGCCGATGCCGGTGCTGATGGTGAGCGACAGCCCGCCAAGTGCTGCGAACAGGCCGGAGAGCGCGTAAGCGACGATCCTGGTGCGGGCCACCGGCACACCGCTGCGGAAGGCGGCGAGCTCGTTGCTGCCGATGGCGTAGATGGAGAGGCCAAGCCGCGAGCGCCTGAGCGGGATCCAGATGACGAAGAGGCAGACAAGCAGCAGCACCAGCGCCTTCGGGACCCAGGCATCGGCCCAATCCGGCAGGCCGGGGATCGGCATGGTGCCGACGACGGTGGCCTTCAGCCACTCGGCGGCTGCGCCGCCGGGCGCGTCAAGCACCAGAAGCGCCGCGCCTTGCAGAACGAAGAGCGTGGCTAAAGTAACCACGATATCCGGCACTCGGGTCACCACGATCAGGAGGCCGTTCAGCGCGCCGAGCACAAGGCCCATGGCCAGCACGAAGGGCACGACGAAGTACGCATATTCCTCGCTGGCGCCGTTCATCATCGAGGCGGCGGTGACGCTGGTCAGCGCCATCATGGCGGCAACCGAGAGGTCGATGCCGCCGGCGATGACCACCACAGTCTGCGCCGCGACGGCGAAGGCGTAGGGCAGAACCGCCCGCGCCAGCGAGCCGAAGTCGCCGCTGCCGTAGCCCGGCTGGATCAGCTTGGTGACGACGAACAGGAATACGAGCAGGGCGAGCAGGCCGGCGACCCAGCCCTGGCGGCGCAGGAAGCGCATCATGGCGCGGTCTCCGCGTCGGACGTTGGCCTGACATCGGCAAGGATGCCGACATCCGCCCTGGCGCCGCGCGGCAGGCCGTAGGCGGCCCGCATCAGAGCCGGCTCGTCGGCGAGCTCGACCGGGAAGGTGTCGACGACACGGCCGCCGAAGATGACGATGACGCGGTCGCAGACACGCTGCACTTCCTCCAGCTCGGATGTGTAGAAGAGGACCGATTTGCCGAGGCCGGCGAGCTCGCGCAGCAATTTGTAGATTTCCTGCTTGGTGCCGACATCGATGCCGCGCGTCGGGTCGAAGCAGAGGATGGTGCGGGCATCTGCCGCGATCCAGCGGGCAATCGTCACCTTCTGCTGGTTGCCGCCGGAAAGGCGCTGGACCTCGCCCTGCGCGCGGGTGTCGATCTGCAGCCGGGCGATGGCGCTTGAAACCACCATATGCTCCCGGCGCACCTTGATCGGTCCCCATTTGCGCAGCGCAGCGCTGAAAGGCAGCGCGACGTTCTCGCGCACCGAACGCTGCATGGCTAAAGCCTCCGTGCGGTCACCCGGCACGTAGGCGAGGCCGGCCTGGATGGCATCGCTCGGATGGAAGAACTTCACCGGCGCGCCATCGACGGCGATCGTGCCGCCGGCCGGGCGGATCGAGCCGGCAAGGGCGGCGAAGAGCTCGTCCTGGCCCTGGCCCTCGAGCGCGACGACGCCGGCCACCTCGCCATTGGCGAGATCGAAAGAGACGTCATGCAGCTTCGTGCCGAGCTGCAGGTTGCGGACCGAAAGCCGAGGGTGGCTGTCCTTCACGACCGGCGCTTCGCTTGCCGTGCGCGCCGCGGCGACGCTGGTCTTCTCGATACGGGCGCCAAGCATCATCTCGACGATCTTTTCCTCGACGCCGGGCTCGATGTCGATGACGCCGACGGTTGCGCCGTCGCGCAGCACTGTGGCTCGGTCGCACAGCGCCGAGATCTCGACGAAACGGTGCGAGATGAAGATGACCGAGCGGCCGCTGTCGCCCTGGCGGCGCACGACTTCCAGCACTTTTTCGGCAAGGTTGGCGGGCAGCGCGGCCGTCATCTCGTCGAGCAGCAGAACGTCGGGCTCGGCGGCGAGCGCGCGCGCCAGGTCGAGCACACGCAGGACGGCCAGCGGAATGTCGCGCGCGGTCTCGCGTATGTCGAGGTTCGGAATGCCGAGCTCGCGCACCCAGGCGCGGAACGGCTCGACCGGCGTGCCGGTGAGCCTGAGATTGGAAAGCACATCGAGGTCGGGGATCAGCGCCGGTTCCTGGTAGACCGGCAGCAGGCCGGCGCGACGCGCGGCGGCCGGAGAGCGGACATCGCGAGCTTCGCCGCGGATCAGGATGCGGCCGGCATCCGCCGGGATCGCACCGGTCAGGATCTTAACAAGGGTCGACTTGCCGGCGCCGTTGGCGCCCATCAGCGCATGCACTTCGCCCGGCAGCACCGACAACGATGCGTCACGCAGCGCCGAAACCGCGCCGTAATTCTTCGCCACGCCGGTGGCGTCCAGCAATGTATTGTTCGGCAATTCGTTCGTCGTCAAAACCAGCGTTCTCGCATCAAGCACCGAGGACGGCAGGTTCGCACCTGCCGTCCCAGCGACCTTATCTGCCGCAGTTCCTTATCGCAAAAACCGTAGGATGCTTTTGCGAAATCTGCGAAGTTGAAGTCGGTCGGGCGATTATTCGCCCGGACCCTTGCAGGCGACGATCTGCTCCTTGGTGTAGGTGGTCCAGTCCGGAATCGAGATCGAGACCGGCCATTCGGGGCTGAGCGACGGGTCGGCGGCCGCCTTCAGCTTGGCCTTGCCTTCCTCCGTGACATTTTCCCAGAGCTGCGGCTCGACCAGAACGGTTTGCTGCGCCGGCTTCTTGCCGTCGAGGATCTGCAGTGCGAGCGTAACGCCGGCGCCGCCGATCGAGCCGGGATTGGTGACGGCAGCGCCGACCAGACCCTTGACCGTGTTCAACTGACCGACGAAGCCGGCATTGTCGGCGCCGACAACCGGCACCATCGGCGCCTGCTGCTCGACCAGAGCGTCGACGATGACGTTGTCGATGCCGGAGGTCCAAATGCCGTTGATCGGCGTTCCGGTGGCGAGGAAGGACAGGATCTGCTGCTTGGCCTGGTCCTGCTGCCAGCCGGTGAAGACTTCCTGCGCGACCTTCACGTCGGGGAATTCGGCCAGCGCCTTCTTGAAGCCCTTGTCGCGGTCGCTGTCGGCGGAAGCACCGGCGGCGCCGCGCATGTACAGCACCTCGCCCTTGCCGCCCATCTGCTGGAACAGCCACTTGGCGCCGAGATAGGCATACTGTTCCTGGTTGTTGGAGATGATGTATGCGGACGGCTCGGTCACCGCCTGGTCGACAGCGACGACGACGATACCGGCCTTGGTGGCTTCCTCCAGACCGGCCTTGATGCCGGCCGGATCGGCCGGGTTGACGACGATGGCGTTTACCTTGGCGCTGATCAGATTGCGGATGTCCTCGAGCTGGCCGGCGGCGTCGGTGTTGCGGTGGGCGATGTTGAGCTTCGCCACTTCGCCGGAGGCGAGCGCCTGGGCCTTCATGGCGCAGATCATTTCCTCACGCCAGCCATTGCCCTGCACGGTGTTGGAGATGCCGATCGTGTATTTGCCTTCGGCGGACGACACGCCCACCGAGGCAAGCAAGGCGGCGCCGGCAAGCAGCGGGGCCATGGTCAGGTATTTCTTCATTTCAGTACTCCTCCACATTGATTTCAGTTCCTGGGCTGCGAAGCGATCGAAGCCTAGCCGTTTGTCCCCTCATTTGACGAAGGGGCGCAGCACGTCGCGAGCCAGCAGAAAACCGCGCTTGACCTTCTCGTCGCTTCCCTCGAACCGGCGGTCCTCATGCTCGATGACCACCGGCCCGTCATATCCGGCCCGGTAAAGGCCCGAAAAGATGCTGCTCCAGTTGATGTCGCCAAGCCCCGGCATGCGTGGCACCTGCCAGCCTATGCCTGCGGAAAGGATCCCGCGCTCATACAAACCATCATGATCGATCATCAGGTCCTTGGCATGCACATGCAGCATGTGCGGGCCGAACTCGCGGATGAAGCGTTCCTTGTCGATCATCTGCCAGACGAGATGCGAGGGGTCGAAATTCATGCCGACGTCGCCGCCCCAGGCCTCGAGAATCCGGCGCCAGACATAGGGCGAATAGGCGATGTTGTGTCCGCCCGGCCATTCGTCATAGCTGAAGATCATCGGGCAGTTCTCGAAGGCGAGCTTGACGCCGTGCTCGCGCGCGTGGGCGATGATCGCGGGCCAGATTTTCTGCGCGGCCTGCCAATTGTCGTCGACAGTCTTCGAGGCGTCGCCGCCGCAGAAGGTGTTGACGGGCGAGACACCCATTCGGCTTGCCAGCACGATCACCTTCTTCAGGTGATCGATCACCGCATCGCGATGCGCCTGATCGGGATGCAACGGATTGGGATAGAAACCGAGACCGGAGATCGTCAGGCCCTTGCCGGCGAGCTCGGCGGCAATGTCCTTGGCTTGCGCGGGGGAGGTGCCGGCGGCGTCGATATGGCTGGTGCCGGCATAGCGACGACTGGCGCCCGAAGTCTTCGGCCAGCAGGCGATCTCGAGCGCTTCGAAGCCGGCCGAGTTCGCCCAGTCGGCGACATCGCCGAGGGAAATATCCGGAAATGGTGCCGTGAGCAGTCCAAGCTTCATGATGCCTCCCGCTTCGTACTATGCAGATCGTGCTGGTCGCTTCAACCGTGCATCTGTTGGATCAGCGCACACATGTCTGACAAAGGCCATCGGATCATCTGACAGCAAACCATCGAGGCTGGTGACGACATTTGCGTGGAACATGTCGCTGGCGGCAAGTGACGGATGGAAGATGGCTTCGACGGCAAGGATTGCATTGGCAAGGGCCCTGCTGTCCGAACCAACGCGATCGGCGATGGCCGCAATCTTTTCGGCAAAAGGATCGGACACCTGCCAGGCGCGGCCGAACCGCGACGATGCCTTGATCAGATAGGCTATCCAGCCCGCGACCGGAACCGACAGCAGCGCGATGCTTTGGCCCTTAGCCAGGCGATCACTGACCGGGTTGAGCAGGCGTTGGACGATCTTCTGCGAGCCGTCGGTAGCGATCTGGTGATTGCGGTGGCGGATCGCCGTGTTGGCGAGGCGCGAAAGGCTTTGCTCGACATAGGCTGACGGCGAGATGCCGGGCACGGGCATCAGCGTCGGCAGCGTCTCTTCCGTCAGCATGCGGCGGACGAAGGTGGCAAGCAATGGGTCGGCCATGGCGTCCGATGTGTGCTCGAAGCCGCCCAAAACGCCAAGATAGCTGAGTGCCGTCTGGGCGCCGTTCAGCACCCGCATCTTGAGATGCTCGAACGGCGTGACGTCGTCTACGAAAGCGGCGCCGATGCGGTCCCAGCGCGGCACGCGGCCGGCGAAGCGGTTCTCGATCACCCATTGCCGAAAGCGCTCGCCGACGACGACGGCGCTGTCGCGATAGCCGAAGCGCTGCTCGACCGTCTCGATATCGGCCTCGGTCGTTGCCGGCGCGATGCGGTCGACCATGGCCGAGGGGAAGGCGATATTGGCGGCGATCCAGTCCGCCAAGCCGTTGCCGCGCCGCTCGGCGAATGTCTGCACGACATTGCCGAGGATAGTGCCGTTGGCCGGGATGTTGTCGCAGGAAAGCAGCGTCACCGGGCGGCCATGCGAGCCCATGCGCAGCTCAAGCGCTCGTGCCAGGATGCCGGGCACGCTGCGCGGGGCCTCGGGGTTGGCGAGGTCGTGGACAATGTCGGGATGGTCTAGGTCGAGCGCGCCGCTCGACGGGATGTGGCAATAGCCCTTTTCGGTCACCGTCATCGTGACCATCTCGATATCGGGCGAGGCGAGCACCTCGAGTGCGGGCGCGGCGCTGTGCTGGCTGTCGACCACACGGACGATGCTGCCGATGACGCGGGCCTCGATCTCGTTGTTCTGACGGATGAGCCGCGTATAGAGGCCGTCCTGCCGGCCGAGCGTCGCGGCGAGCACGGGAGGCCGGATGTTGATGCCGACCAGTCCCCAGCGGTCGAAATCGTCCGCCAGGAGGTCATCGGTGTATTCAGCCTGGTGGCAGCGGTGAAAGGCGCCGACGCCGATATGGGCAATGCCCGGCTGCAGCGCCGAGCGAGCGTAAGCCGGTCTGCGGACTTCAGGCGGCACAACGCCGAGCAGGGCGGGGCCGAGATTGGCGGAGGGTGAGATGCTCACCGGTTCGCTCCGATCACCCATTGCTCCTGGTCGATCAGCGCGCCGGTCATCGGCCCGGCCGCGTCGGAGAGCAGGAAGACGGCGAGGTTCGCTACGTCGGCAACGGAGAGTAGCCGGCCGAAGGGCTGCGCGGCATTGGCCGCGTCTAGCCAGCCCGGGCCGTGGCCGAGCGTTTCGGCCTGCATGACGCGTTCGGCGGGCGTGTCGGTCCAGCCGACATTGATGCCGTTGACGCGGATGCGATCGAAGCGGTGCGCGTTGGCGGCATTCTTGGTCAGCGTCGCCAGAGCGCCCTTGGTGGCGGAATAGACGGCGAGGTCCGGCGCGCCGCAATGCGCATTGATCGACAGGATGTTGACGATGGCGCCGCCTTGTCCGCGCTTTTTCATGTCGGCGATCGCCGCCTGCATCAGGAAGAACGGCGCACGCGCATTGACGGCGAACAATGATGTCCAGTCGTCGAGGCCGGCATCGACGAAGGAGGCCCGGTCGGTCAGAGCCCCTGCATTGACCAGCCCGTCGATGCGGCCGAAGCGCTCGGTGCATGCGGCGGCGAGCAGGGCCGGAGTGTTCGGGTCGCCGAGGTCGGCTGCCAGGAAAGCGGACGGCGCCCCGATCGCCGACAGTTCCGCCGCGACCGCTTCGCCGCGCTGCC
Source organism: Mesorhizobium sp. WSM4989 (assembly GCF_029625795.1). NCBI lineage: Bacteria > Pseudomonadati > Pseudomonadota > Alphaproteobacteria > Hyphomicrobiales > Phyllobacteriaceae > Mesorhizobium > Mesorhizobium sp. WSM4989. The sequence goes on from NZ_JARTVN010000002.1 coordinate 221,351, forward strand.
GGTTGCGGCCGGTGATCAGCAAAGCTTCGGCGCCGGAACGGGCGGCCGTCCAGGCAATCGCGCGGCCGATGCCTTGCGTCGAACCGGTGATCAACAAGACCTTGCCGTCGAGCCGAACCTCCATTCCTCCTCCCGGAACAAAGTTTCTATTTTCTCGTATATGGAACGACAGTTCCTTGTAGTCAACTGCGCCGATCAACCTGTCCGCCGCGCGACGACGCCGTGGACCAAAGCCATGCCGACGGCGAGCGAAGCGGCGAGCGAGCGGAAGCCTGCGAAGTCCTGTTCCACCACTTCCAGCCAGGTGTCGGAGAGTTTCACCAGCGGTGAGAAGGTGCTGTCGGTGATGGCGACGATGCGTGCTCCGCGATCATGGGCGAGGGCGACCAGGTCTGGGGTGATCGAGTTGTAAGGGCTGAAGGAAACGGCGAGCACCGCGTCGCACTGGCTTATGCAGCCGACCTGATCGAGCGCGGTCGAGCCGACATTGTCGACCAATACGTTGCGCACGCCCTGCTGCGACAGCGTCAGCGACAGATAGGTGGTGACCGGGAAAGCGCGCTTGCTGCCGATCACGTAGATCAGCTCGGCTCCCGCCAGCAGGTCGGCCATCTTCTCGAAGCTGTCGGTGTCGAAACCATTGCCGATGCGGTTGAGAGAAGCCTGCGAGGCGCCGACCATGCCGTTGAGGAAATGCAAGTCGGCGTGGGGTTCGGCTGCTGCCGGTTCCTTGTTGTCGCGCGTGCGTCCTTCCGGCCAGGAGCCTTTCAAATGGTCCTTGAACAGGCCCTGGAAGTCGGAAAAGCCGGCATAGCCGAAGATCTGCGCGAAGCGTACCAGCGTCGAGGGCTGCACGCCTGCCTGCGCCGCCACCTGGGCGATGGTGCCGAGCGCAACGTCGCTCGGATGCTGCCATAGGAAGATGGCGACTTGGCGCATCCTTTTCGGGAAATGCACGGTGCCGGAAGAGAGCACCGCGCGCAGCTCCTCATAGGTTTGTGGTTTCGTGTAGCCAAGTGCCGCCAGCGAACGGCCGCGTTTACGGGGAACGCTCTCGCCGGGTGAGGTTCGTGCGCCGCTCATAAGATGGGCCGGATTTGAGCCGTTGTACGTGAGGCGACCCGAACTTGCGGTGAAGATCGCCAGTCGCCGACGGTTGGAAAAAGGGGAGAATTCAAAACTTGAAGCGATTGTCTTGGTTCCATCGCCTCGACAAGCCGGCGGGTAGCCATGCGACGCTTCACCATTCGAACCCCTCCTCCACCGGTCTCGCACAAGGCTAGTGCGGCACGATCGTTTTACAAAACAAAATTTGGAAAGGCTGTTCGAAATTGGCGAGGCGCCTCCTATAGTCCCTGTGCTGGACGGCATCCGGGAGGACTCGAACCATGGTCTACGCAACCGCTGACGGAACCTTACGCAAACGCCTGACGGTCGGCATGGTCGGCGGCGGTCGCAACGCCTTCATCGGCGCGGTTCATCGGTTGGCCATGCGGCTCGACGACCAGATCCTGCTGGTGGCGGGTGCGCTGTCCTCGGATGCCGAGAACGCTGCGGCATCCGCCGCTGAGATCGGCATCGCGCCGGAGCGCAGCTATGACGACTACCATGCGATGGCAAAGGCCGAAGCGGCGCGGACGGACGGCATCGAGGCGGTAGTCATCGTCACGCCCAACCATCTGCATGCGCCGATCGCCACTGCTTTCCTGGAAGCCGGCATCGACGTCATCTGCGACAAGCCGCTGTCGACGACGCTTGCCGAAGCTGAGGCGTTGGTGGCGCTCACCAAGGCGAAGAAGCGCCGCTTCCTCGTCACATTGAACAACACCGGTTACGCCATGGCGCGGCAGGCGCGCGAAATGGTGGCAGCGGGCGAACTCGGCCGCATCCTGTCCGTGCACGGTGCCTACATCCAGGACTGGCTGACGCAGCCGATCGACGCGCAAGGCCAGAAGCAGGCCGAATGGCGCACCGACCCTGCGCGCGCCGGGCAATCGGCGGTGCTTGCCGACATCGGCGTGCACGCCTTCAACCTGGCGAGCTTCATCTCCGGCTTCGAGGCTGACGCCGTATCGGCGGACCTTTTCACCGCCGTGCCAGGTCGTCGCCTCGACGACAACGCGCATGTCCTGGTGCGCTGGACCGGCGGGGCGCGCGGCACCATCCTCGCCAGCCAGACTTCGCCCGGCCACTACAACGATCTCTCGGTGCGCATCTATGGCGACCGGGCCGGGCTCGAATGGTCGGGCACGCGGCCGGAGGAACTGCGCTTCGCGCCGTATGGCGAGGAGGCACGCACGCTGGTGCGCGGCGGCCACGGCTCGACGACGGAAGCCCGGCGCGTCTCGCGCATGCCGGCGGCGCATCCCGAGGGCTATATCGAGGCCTTCGCCAATTTCTACCGCGATGCCGCCGACATCATCCGCGCGCATCGAGCGGGCGCTGCGGTCGATGTTGCGCGCGCGGCGCAGGTGCCGGACGTCGTCGACGGCGCTCGTGGTGTGAAGTTCCTGGCGGCGGCAGTGGAGTCGAACGCGGCCGGAGGAGCCTGGACGCCGGCGCGGTTTGAATAGACGCCGGCTTGGTGCTTTGAATCGTTCAATCCGCTTTACAATGCGGGGCGGCGCGACCGGCCGACGTGTGGCCAATCAGCCGAGCGGCCGAGGTCGGCCTCATCGATGATGTCCCGCACCGATATGGCCTCGTGGCCCTGCACCGAGCGCACCCGAGTGCTTGGGAGGCACGTCGTTCTCATCCGGATTGGGAACGGGTTCCTCGTCCGGCAGCCTCTCCGGATCCGGTTCGCGCATCGGTTTTGGGTCGGGAAACGGCGGCGGCGTGGGGACCGGCGTTGGCGTGGGGTCGGGAGTGGGGAGAATAGCCATAAGGTGGTCCCTCGTTGCGCTGGCGGAGCAGTCCGCGAGATGCGGTTTGGGCAACCGGTATCTGCCCGACCAGAACATGATGGGTAGAGCCGCCTCATCCGACGCTTCATCGACACCTGATCACCGGCGGCTGACGCATGGCAGAACGGCCTCGACCGGGGATGGTTCCACAGCGATCCCGCCGCGCTTCGGCGGGGTCGGACACGAATGACGATCAAATGATTTCCCGTCGCCCATTTCGCCCTTGCCGGCGCCATGCAGCGCCTTAGTTCCGTTTGCGGGGCGGGTGATCATCTGCCGACATAGGAGGCGGCCTTGAAGCACCAAACCGTAGACCAACTCAATGCCGTTGCCGACGTTCATGCTGAAGCAGCGGTTCTCATCGCCAGTCGTGGCCAACGCCTCGAACGCTGGGCGCAACTTCTGGAGCAGGATCCCGGCCGGCGCCTTATGGCGCTTGCGGGCACCGAATACGCCACACCCGACGTGCGCGAAAAGATGCGTTCCACCGGATCGCCGATTACTGTCGCCTTCGAAGACCCGATCTTTCGTGCTCAGGGCCTGAAGGACGACACCTACGGCGAAGCAAAGCGCTTCTTCGAACTCAGCGACTGGCAACTGCACGAGGTCGTCTGCCATTGCCATGTCGGCGCCAATCTGCCGGCACGCTGGGCGGCGTCCCGCGTTCGCGCGGCCATCTCTCCAGGCTCGGGAATTCTTGCCTGGCTGAGATCGGTGTTCATGCACTAAGACGACTGCCGCGGTTCGAAGAACCGCGGCAAGTTCAATCCTTATCGGAGACGGAGGGGAGTTGTCCCCAGCCGTCGGTAGCTAGAGCGATTCACCGTTTTGCGAGAACGTCGAACCGCTCTATCTTTTTGCTTTCGCTCATTCTGCTGTTGATGCAATTCCCCGCGCGAAGTTTGGGACTATGTCTGGAATTTGCTCTTAGGGCTGCCCGCGCCGCACCTCCACTCAGCGATCGATCTCTCCGAACACGATATCCAGCGATCCGATGATGGCCGCGACATCGGCGATCATGTGCCCGCGCGACAGGAAGTCCATCGCCTGAAGGTGGGCGAAAGACGGCGCACGTATCTTGCAGCGGTACGGAACATTGCTGCCGTCAGAGACAAGATAGACGCCGAATTCGCCTTTGGGCGCCTCCACCGCGGCGTAGACCTCGCCCGGCGGCACATGATGGCCTTCGGTGTAGAGCTTGAAATGGTGGATCGTCGCCTCCATGGAACGCTTCATGGTGGCGCGCGGCGGCGGCGTGATCTTCTGGTTCGGTACGGCGACCGGGCCGTGCCCGTCGGGCAAGCGCAGCTTCTCCAGACATTGCCTCATGATCCTAACCGACTGCCGCATCTCCTCCATGCGCACGAGATAGCGGTCGTAGCAGTCGCCGTGCTTGCCGACCGGAATGTCGAAATTCATTTCGGGATAGCATTCATAGGGTTGCGCCTTGCGCAAATCCCAGGCCGCGCCCGAGCCGCGCACCATCGGGCCGGAGAAACCCCATGCCCAAGCATCGTCCTGTCCGATCACGCCGACGTCGACATTGCGCTGCTTGAAGATACGGTTTTCGGTCAGGAGTTCATCGAGATTGCTCAAAGTTCCCAGGAACGGATCACAGAAATTCCAGATGTCGTCGAGCAACTCTCCCGGCAGATCCTGATGCACGCCGCCGACCCTGAAATAGTTGGCATGCATGCGCGCGCCCGACGCGCGCTCATAAAAGACCATCAGCTTCTCCCGCTCGGCGAAGCCCCAGAGCGGCGGCGTCAGCGCGCCAATATCCATCGCCTGCGTGGTGACGTTGAGCAGGTGCGACAACAGCCGGCCGATCTCGCAAAACAGGACGCGGATAAGCTGTCCGCGCCGGGGAACCGATATTTCGAGCAGCTTCTCGGCGGCGAGGCAGAAGGCATGCTCCTGGTTCATCGGCGCCACATAGTCGAGCCGGTCGAAATAGGGCAGGGCCTGCAGATAGTTCTTGTATTCGATCAGCTTCTCGGTGCCGCGGTGGAGCAGGCCGATATGCGGATCGGCGCGGTCGACGATCTCGCCGTCGAGTTCCAGCACCAGCCTGAGCACACCATGCGCCGAGGGGTGCTGCGGTCCGAAGTTGAGCGTGAAGTTGCGAATTGCGGTTTCGGCCATGGCGGCCTCTTCGCGGACTCTCGTTTTGTTTGGCCGCTGCAGTCGGGTCAACCGCCCGCGGCGCCGCTGATCATGTCGTGGTCTGGATGATCAGCGTCAGCGTGCCGTCGCCATCGATGTTGGCCGCGACGACCTGCGAGGAATTCAGCCCGTTCGCATGCAGCACCGATACCGCCTCGGGCGAGGCATCGATCGATTTCTGCAGCTTGGCCAGGTCCGTGGCGGTTGTCCTGGTGACCACGGCTTCGGCCTGGACCTTGATCTCCGCGGGCAGGTCCTCCATCGCCACCACCACGACGTTGGTAACGGTCTGGCCGGAACTTGGCGGATCGGGTTGCACCTGGTCGAGCCGAGGTTGTTCAGCCGGGGGCAGAACCTGGGGCGGTTGCGGATCGGCGTGTTGAGCCGAGACCGACTGCGCCAGGGCAAGGGTCGAAAGAGCGAGCATCATCGTCAATGTCCGCATCGTCTTTCCTTCCATGTATCGAAGTCTGACGACACAACCCCTCCGCCCGGCGATGGTTCCGGCCCAAGAGGGCAAGTGACGGTGAATGTTGGCGGGCGACGGCTGGATATCTCACACAGCCAAAACTGACAGCGCAGCAGCCTGCAGGCGTTCGAACGCGGCAAAGCGCCTGTCGTGGCAGGCAGCGAGCGCGTCGTTCGGCGAATAGACCTCGCCCACCTCCGACATCGCCGCCATGGCCGCGCGAAGGTCGGAGTGGCGCCCGGCGGCCACCGCGCCGAGCATCGCTGAGCCGAGCAGCACCGGCTCGGGGGACGTTGGCGCGTAGACCACCTTGCCGGTGGAGTCGGCGATGAGCTGCCGCACGAGCGGGCTCTGCCCTGCGCCGCCGCTGATGGCGATCGTATCGATGTTGATGCCGCGGCCATGCATGGCGGCCAGGATCTGGCGGGCGCCATAGCCGAGGCCGCAGAGGCCGGCGACATAGAGCGCGACGAGACTGTCGGCCCCGGTCGCCATGTCCAAGCCGGCGACCAGTCCGCGCGCGTCGGGATTGGCCAAGGGGGCACGATTGCCTAGAAATTCGGGAACGACATGCAAGCCGCCGACCAGTCTGTCCGCCTTCGCCGCACCGCCATGCCGCTCCGCCTCCTGCGCCAGCCACTGGCTGAGGTTCTGGCCGCCTCGCGCCGCGATCCCGGCCAGCTCGACGGCGGCGGGGTGCATGCCGACCAGGCGATCGATGGCGGCGCCCGCGGCCGACTGGCCGCCTTCGTTCAGCCACAGCCCCGGCACCATCGCGGAGAAATAGGGCCCCCACACGCCCGGCACGAAAGCCGCCTGCTCGGTCGTCGTCATGGTGCAGGCCGAAGTGCCGAAGACATAGGCCATGCGCGTGGTCACATCGCCGGCGCCGCCGCGCGCGCCGACCGAGCCGATGCCGCCGGCATGCGCATCGATCATGCCGGCGGCGACCGGCGTTCCGGGCAAAAGGCCAAGCTCGGCCGCCGCGTTGCTCCTCAAGCCGTTGGGCAGCGCGCTCCCCGGCGCCACGACCTCGGTGCCGATCCGGGCAAATTCCTCATCCGCGAGCGCGCCGAGCCCGACCTTGCGAAAATAGCCATCATCCCAGCGTGCCTCGTGCGCGAGATAGGTCCATTTGCAAGTCACCGTGCAGGTCGAGCGCGCCAGGCTGCCGGTGGCGCGCCAGGTGAGGAAATCGGCGAGATCCATGAACTGCCATGCCGCGGCGAAGGTCCGCGGCATGTTCTCGGCGAGCCATAAGAGCTTCGGGGTTTCCATCTCGGGCGAGATTGTGCCGCCGACATAGCGCAGCACGTCCTCGCCGGTGCCGTTGATCCTGCGCGCCTGCTCGGTGGCGCGGTGGTCCATCCAGACGATGATGTTGCGCTCGGGATCCCCTGACGGGCTGACCGTCAGCGGCTCGCCACCCGGCCCCAGAACGACAAGCGAGCAGGTGGCGTCGAAGCCGACGCCATGCACCGACTGCGCCGGGATGCCGGCAAGCGACACCGCCTCGCGGACGGTCGTAGAAACGGCGCGCCAGATGTCATTGCTCGATTGCTCGACGATATGGCCTTCGGCATGCCAGGTGGCGATGTCGGCCTTGGCGGACGCAAGCATGGCGCCCGCTTGGTCGAAGACGCCCGCGCGGGCACTGCCGGTTCCGATGTCGATGCCGATGAAATGACTGCTCATGACTTCAGATCCTTCGCCCGATCCGTTCGGTTGCTATAGGTCATTGCTTTGCGGCAGGATGACAAGGGTCGCGGATGGTGATGTCACCTTCGTTTCCTTGTCGGTGTTGCCGTTCCGGCCAGTGGCGCAGCCAAGCTTTGCCTTGCCGGGCACGTTTGCCATGCCAACTCGATGCCGCTGCTTGTCGTGCCGGCTGGCTAGGCCGCTTTCGTCAGGTTGATGTTGTGCAGTGTCAGCCGCCGGAAATGCGAGGGCGTCATGCCCTTTTCGGCGAGAAACTGCCGGTTGAAGTTGGAAAGGGTGTTGTAGCCGACCTCGAAGCAGATGCTGGTGATCGAAGCCTGCTCGTCGCTCATCAGCATCTGGCAGGCCAGGTTGATGCGCAGCCGCTTCACATACTGAACCAGCGTCATACCGGTGTGCTGGCGGAAGGAGCGGGAGAACACACTGGGCGACTGGCCGGCGATGGCGGCTAGGTCCGTCTCGCTGAAGGGCTGGGTCAGGTTCTCGCGCAGATAGGCAAGCGCCTTGTTGATGCCGGCCGACATATACCCCGACGGATCGGGCAGGTAGCTCGCGCTGGCCAGCATGCGCGCGCCTTCGGCGCGGCTGAGCAGACCCATTATCATCATGAACAGCTCGATGCGGCGCACGCCTTGCGAATTCATGATCTCTTCCATCAGCGGGCCAAGCTGCTTGCTGGTCTGGCGGCTGAACAGCACGCCGCGGCGCGAGGCTTCGAGCACCGGCGTCAGCGCCGCGAGCTCGGGGAAGGTGTTGATGGCGCCGTCGATAAAGCCTTCATTGAACTGGATGATGCGGCAGCGCAGGGGCACCGTCGCGTCCTTCGGCACATCGCTCACCCAGTTGTGCGGCAGGTTGGGGCCGGTCAGCACCAGATTGCCCGGCTCGAACTCGCCGATGAAGTCGCCGACGAAATAGCGGCCGCGGGTGGCGACGATGAGATGCAGTTCGTATTCCGGATGGAAATGCCAGCGCACCGTGCGGAACGGGTAACCGTGCGACCAGGCAGTGAAAGACTCGCCCGGCCTGATCTGCACAACTTCAAGATCGGGTTTCATCGCTGCTCCTCCCGTATTGAAGCCAAGGCGCGTCCCCTCTACGACGCGCCGTCGGTTTCGGCCTCATGTCAGCCAAGCTATCGAGCCGACAAGATCTTCGCCACCATGTTCGCGTCACTCCATTGGTACTTTTTTGACTATTCTGAGCCTCCACGCCGCTGAGCGGCGCCTCAAACGACGCCGCGTTCCTCGCTCCTTATGCGGAAGGCATCGACGGCGATCGCAAGCAGGATCATCGCGCCGCCGATCATCTGAATGTAATAGGCCGAGACGTTGATGAGCTGCAGGCCGGTCTGGATGACGGTGATGAGCAGCGTGCCGCCGAGCATGCCGATGACGCGGCCGCGGCCGCCGAACAGCGAAACGCCGCCGATGACGGGTGCTGCCACGGCATAGAGCAGCGTCGTGCTGCCGACGGTCACGCTGACGCCGCCGAGATAGGAGGTGTAGAGGAAGCCGGCCACTCCAGCGAGGAAGCCGGAAGCGCTGAAGGCGCCAAGCCTCGCGCGCTTGACGTCGATGCCTGCGGCATTCGCCGCCCGGCGGTTGCCGCCGGTGGCATAGAGGTTGCGACCCCAGGCCGAATAAGCAAGCACGACATGCGCCAGGAGATAGGCGACGAAGAGGGCGATCGGCATTACCGGCCAGCTGCCGATGGTGGCGCTGCCTATGTAGCTGTAGCCTTCATCGGTCACCACCATGGTGCGGGCCTGGGTGGCGCCGAGCACCGCGCCTTGCAGAAAAAGCCCCATGGCCAGCGTCGCGATCAGCGAATTCATGCGCAAATAGGCGACGAAGTAGCCGTTGAGCAGACCGACGAGCACCCCGGCAACGATGGTGATGAGCACGGCCAGCGTCCAGTGGACGCCGAACTGCTGCATGGCATAGGCGCCGACCATGCTCGAGAAGACCAGATTGCCGACCACCGAGAGATCGATCTCGCCGATCAGAAGCGTGAAGGAGACCGCCAGCACCAGCACGCCCAGCGTGGTCGCCTGCACCAGCACGTTCTGCAGATTGCCTTCCGAAAGGAAGAAGGGATTGAGGAAGCCGGCGAGGATGCTGAACACGATGATCAGGATCCAGACCACATTGTCGAGAAGGAATTTCTTGCTGGTCATGTCTGATACTGCCCCTGTCATCGCGCCGCTCTCGCTTCGGCGATCGCATCGATGGTGATCTCGGCGCCGCGCAGCATTCGCGCGATTCGACCCTTGGAGAAGATCACCACGCGGTCGACGAGGCGCTGCATCTCTTCCGGGTCCTGCGCGAGCAGAAGCACGCTAACGCCCTCCTTCGTCGCATCGTCGATCAGGCGGTGGATCTGCTCCTTGGCGGCGACATCGACGCCGACGGTCGGTTCGTCGAGCAGAAGCAATCTCGGCTTGCGTTCCAGCAGCCGGCCAAGCAGCACCTTCTGCTGGTTGCCGCCAGACAACTCGCCGATCTCCTGGGCGCCGCTGCCCATGACGATCTCCATGGCGCCGCGCGCCTCGCGCATGCGGCGGTTCATGCCGGCGCCGCTCACCAGCCAGCCGAGCGATAGCGGCCAATTGCCGAGGTTGAGGTTCTCGGTCACCGACATCGAGCCGACCAGGCCTTCGCCGATGCGGTCATGCGTGAGGTAGGCAATGCCCGAGCCGAGGCTCTGCCCCGGCGAGCCGAGACGCGCTTCCCGGCCATCGATCAGGACGGCACCGGCCTCGATGGGCAGCAGGCCGCCCAGCGCCCGCATCAATTCCTGCGGCCCTTCGCCGAGCAGGCCGACGAGGCCGACGATCTCGCCGTGGCCGATCGCAAGATCGACCGGGCCGCCGCCGGAAAAGGATAGCCCGCTGAGCTCGATGGCCGCGCCATGATCCTTGCGGGCGCGGTGGAATTCGGCGACGTCGGCGCCGGTGATGACGCGCGCCATGGCCTCGGCCGAAGGCTCCGCCGCTTTGCCGCTGGCGGTCACCTTGCCGTCGCGCAGCACCGTGTATTCCGAACAGAGCTGGCGCACCTCGTCGTTGTGGTGCGAGATGTAGATGAAAGACGTGCCCCGTTGGGTAAGGCTCTCGACCCATTCCAGCAGATGCAGCCGCTCGGCCGCCGCAAGGCCTGCGGTCGGCTCGTCGAGGATGATCAGCGAGGCTTCGGCCGCGACCGCCTTGATGATGGCGAGCCTGCGCCTGTCGCTGGCGCCGAGGTCGCCGGCGCGCCGCCTCGGATCGACCGGCATGCCGTGGCTTTCGAGCTGGCGCACCGCCAGGCGGCGGAGCGCGGACCAGTCGGTCAAGCCGTAGCGTCTCGGCAGATCCGGCAGCAGAAGATTTTCGCCGATCGAGAGGTCTTCGAAGATCTCCGAATGCTGCGACAGAAGGTGGAGCCCGCGCTTCTTGCGCGCCGTCAACGGCAGAGCCGACACGTCCTCCCCATTCAACAGGATGGTGCCACTGTCGAGACGCAACAGCCCGGCGATGATGTTGGACAGCGTCGATTTGCCAGCGCCGTTCTTGCCGAGCAGGCCATGGATCGCGCCCCGCGACACGCTCAGCGAGACGCCGTCCAACACCGCAAGCGGGCCGAAGCGCTTGAAGACATTGTCGACGGTCAGAACAGCGTTGGCACCGTCCTGCGCAAGGCTATCGGGCACGATTGTGCCGTCGGCGTTGACCATTGGGATAACCGGCAATCTCGAAATGAGGTGAGAACGCGATGGGCGCGTTCTCACCCGCCTCGTCGGCTGCGATCTCAGCCGGCGTTCTGCTGCATCTTCCACACCTGGGTCACGACATTGGCCCAGTGGCGCGGGTCGTCGGCATTTTCCTTGGTGAGGAAGTAGGGCGGGATGGTGAGCAGCGGGCCGGACGGGCTGTCGGCGATCGTGCCCTTCTCCCAAAAATACTTCTTGTTTTCGTAAGGTCCGGTCGGAACCGGCTTGCCCTTCAGCGTGTACTCTTCCAGCAGGTCGACGACGATCTCGACATAGGCGATCGGGTCCTGTGCGATGTCGGCGTCGATCTCGCCGGCCTTCACCCATTCCAGCGCATTCGGCGAGGCATCGATGCTGGTCAGGATGATGTGCTTCTCATGGCCGACCGGAAACAGCCGTTTCTGCGTTTCGAGTGCCTTGCGGGCATCAACGACGAAGATGTCGGTCGGCATGTGGATGGCGTCGAGGTCCGGCCGCTCGCGCAGCGTCGCCGAGACCACGGCGAGCGCCTGCTCATGCTGGTTGTTCTGCGGCCGCGAGATGATCTCGATGTCGGGATATTTGCTCTTAAGCGTGTCCTCGAAACCGTCTTTGCGGTCGCGCAGCGCCACGGCGGTCAGCGAGCCGTAATTGTTGAGCACGCTGCCCTTCGGCGAGCCGTGCTTCTTGGTGAGCAGCTCGGCGGTCTTCTCCGCCGCCATGACGCCCGACTGCTTGTTGTCGAAGGTCACCGAAGCGGCTACCTCTCCGCCGGTAAGCACGGTGTCGACCATGCCGAGCGGCACGCCGAGCGACTTCGCCTTCTTGCTCAGTGGGATGAGCAGCTCCGAATCCAGCGCGTCGGAAATGAGGTAGCGCGGCTTCTGCAAGAGCAGGCTGTTCCAGTCGTTGACCTGCGCGTTGGCATCGCCATTGGCGTCCTTGCCGACGAATTCCAGGCCGAGGCTTTCGACCTTGCGCTTCAGCGCCTCCTGCAGCACGACGAAGAAGAAGAAACCGAGATAGCCGGTCTCCCAAGCCACAACCTTGGAGGTCGTGCCTTGCGCCGCGGCGCGCTCGCCGCCCGCCAGCAACAGGCCGCCGGCAGTGGCTGCCGCGCCCTGCAAAAGCGCGCGGCGGTTCAATGTTAAGCTCTTGGTCTCGCAACCCATGTCTCGCTCCCTGAAATGGTTGGAATCTTTGCCGGTAGAGCTTTCCACCAAGCCCGCCCGGCGGGGCACTCAGCCCCAAACATCCCCCGGAACGTTTCCTCCCCCGGACGATCTGATCAGGCTAGGCGCGCGCTATCCGGCCAGCCACCACGTTCCGGGGCGGGTGTTAGTACTTTTTTGATTCCGCTAGTGAAAGCCGAGGCCGCGATTACGACTGCGCTACAACATGCTCGACCTCCGGCGCGTTGCATTCGGAGTCAAAAATCTATGTGTCGCGGAAAGCGCAACCGGTAGCTCGCGCCGCAAGCCGCGACTATCTGTCTGGCGGAGGGCCGCGCGTCGAAACCGAAGGGATGGAGAGAATGAAGCACTGGATCGGAACCTGGAGCGCAAGCCCGATGAACGTCTGGCCGGGAGACGCCGTGCTCTATGGCTTCCACCGGCAGACGGTACGCCAAGTCGTGCGCGTCAGCACAGGCGGTGAGAGGTTGCGATTGAGGCTGTCCAACGAATATGGCGCCTCGCCGATTCGGATCGGCGCCGCGACCGTCGCGCTTGCCGCGAAAGACGGCGCGGTCGACGCCGGCAGCATCCGGCAGGTGACGTTCGGCGGCGAACGGCAGACCGATCTAGCGCCCGGCGCGCCGCTGCTCAGCGATGTTGTGGACCTAGCGGTTCCCGATCTCGGGCAGATCGCGATCAGCCTCTATTTCCCCGATTTCGCTCCGATCGAGACCTATCACTACGAGGCGCAGCAGACCGCCTACATCTCCGAAATCGGCGACTTCGCCGGCGCAGCCGAACTGCCGGTGCAGCAGACCTCGACCAGCCGCTATTTCCTCAGCGCCGTGCTGGTCGAGAGCGGGCCGGACAGCGGCTCTCTGGTTTGTCTCGGCGATTCCATTACCGACGGCTTCGGCTCGACCGTCGACGGCAATGCGCGCTGGCCGGACCGGCTGGCGGAGCGGTTTGCGAAAAGCGGCCGGCTGTCAGGCATCGGCGTCCTCAACCAGGGGATCGGCGGCAACCGCGTGCTTGCCAGCCGCGCCCGCGGCGCCAACGCGCTCGCCCGCTTCGACCGCGACGTTCTGGGCTTTCCCAACGTCCGATGGGTCTCGGTGCTGGAAGGCATCAACGACATCGGCTGGCCGGAAACCATGCTTGCCGGTCGCCAGGAGGCCGTCGCCGTCGAAAGCCTGATCGCGGCTTACCGGCAATTGATCGCACGCGCCCGCCTCAACGGCATCAAGGTGCTGCTTGGCACGCTGCCGCCCTTCAGCGGCGCCTTCGAAGGCCAGCCGCTCAGAACGTTCTACTCTCCGACCAAGGAGCGCGACCGTGAGGCGGTGAACGCCTGGATCAGGACATCGGGCGAAGCCGATGCCGTCGTCGATTTCGAGCGTGCGCTGGCCGATCCCGCCAACCCGTCGAGGCTGCTCGCCGCCTTCGATTGCGGCGACGGCCTGCATCCGTCCGACGGCGGCTATGCCGAGATGGCTAGGCTGTTCGAGGAAGCTTTCGAGAGCTTGCTTCGCGGCCAATAGGATTACCTGGTTCTGCTAGTGGCGGCTGCTGCCCGCGCCGGCGCCTTCTGGATGTTGGCGGCGCCGCCCATGTCACCATTCTTGGTGCGACCCGCCCCGGTCGTGCTCCAATATCGGCGCCCGTCGTCGGGTGCAATTCGGCGAAAACACGGATGGCCAACCTTAGAACAGGACGACGAGCACTTAGCATAATGGAGCTGGCAGAACAGCTCAGCTGTCCAGGAACAAACTGCAAGTCTTTCCGGTTTGGTGACCGAACCGATTGCGGTCACGAAAATGGTTGGACATAGAAGACATAATAATGAGCAGGTTGCGCAGCTACTGAGGCGCCAGTTTTCCAGTGAGATAATGAGGCGCCATCTGCGTGCACTTCCGCTGTTTCGGACCGAGAGGTGGCTCCCTGACCGGCTTGCCGGGTTGATGGAGGTTTTAAAGCGAAGTGAGGGTCGAGGACGACGGCGTTGATTCTTGCCTCTGGCCTGAAGCGTCGACGTCAGGCTGGACGCAAAGGTCGTCTTTCGATCCCAATGGAGAAGAGATGGTGAGCAATGCGGCCGCTCGATAAGGCGTTGCTTGGGGCTGTGGCAGGCGTCGCGGCGACCATGGCGATGACAGCAACGATGAGGCGCCTGCACGCAGTCCTGCCCGACGACGAGCGCTATCCGCTTCCGCCTCGCGAGATCGTCGACCGCACTTTTCCAGCTGTTGACGAGCGCGAAGCACGTTCAAGAACACTGCTTGCGCATTTCGGGTTTGGCGGTCTCACCGGTGCTTTGTTTGCCCTGCTGCCCACCACTCGAGGGAGCGGGATCGCCTACGGCTTATGCATCTGGGCGCTGAGCTATCTCGGTTGGATTCCCGCCGCCCGCATTCTGACCCCGGCGCACCGTCACCCCATCAGGAGAAACATGCTGATGATTGCAGCTCATGTCGTTTGGGGCCTGACGCTTTCGAGATCACTGAGAGAGATGGAACGCGCCGCCATCGAGGCGTTCGACCAGCAAGCCGAGAGGAGAAGCCGGTGACCGGGCCGCGCGTTCTGCGGAACGATCCGACCCTTCGGCCCGCCGCGCTGTCTTGTCCGGCGGGACATCGGCAATGAAGGTTCTCGTAACGGGATCGAACGGTCTCATCGGCACAGCGGTGTGCGCGCGTTTGGTCGCGTCAGGGCACGAGGTCGTGCGGGCCTCACGACGCCGATCAAGCCGGGCGGGGGAGGCGGGAACGGTCGCCATCGATATGGCGAAGGCGCTCGCCCCCGAGAACTGGGGCAGTGCTCTTCAAGGCGTTGACCTGGTGGTGAATTGTGCCGGTGTTCTGCAGGACAGCGCCAGCGAAAATACGACAGGGGTTCATGCATTGGGCGCAGCGGCGCTGTTTCGTGCCTGCCAGCAAGCCGGGGTGCGCCGGGTCATCCACTTTTCCGCTATCGGCGTCGATCGTGAGCAACCCTCGGCCTTCTCCGCCAGCAAATATGCCGGCGAGGAGGCCTTGATGGCGCTCGACTTGGATTGGGTCGTGCTGAGACCCTCCGTCGTTCTGGGCCGCCCCGTTTTTGGAGCGAGCGCCCTGTTTCGCGGCCTTGCCGCGCTTCCTCTGCTGCCCTCCATGCCCGGCTCCGGCCGTCTGCAGGTGGTTCAACTTGAGGACGTGGTCGAAACGGTGGCGTTTTTCCTCAGCCCTGACAGCCCGTCACGGATCGCTCTCGACCTTGCTGGTCCGGACGCCTTCGCCATGGAGGAGGTAGTCGCGCATCACCGCAGGTGGCTTGGATGGGACGAGGCTCGCGTCCTGGCTCTCCCGAGATGGGCGGCGCGTCTACTTTATCGGCTGGGTGACGCCGTCAGTGTGCTGGGATGGCGCCCTCCCATGCGCACCAACGCCGCCCTTGAGATCAGCCGGGGAGCAACCGGTGATCCCGGACCCTGGAAGGCGATAACCGGGATCGAGCCGCGAGGTCTCCCGACAGCACTCGCCGCAAACCCAGCCACGGTGCAGGACAGGTGGTTTGCCGGCCTCTACTTCATCAAACCCGCGATCTTCACGGTGCTGCCGTTCTTCTGGATCATGACCGGAATCATATCCTTGACAACCGGATGGCAGAGCGGCGTCCAACTCCTGATCGGTACCGCGGTGAGCGCGCTGGCGGCGCCGTTGGTCATCGCCGGCGCGCTGGCCGACCTGGTCATCGGCCTTCTCATCGCGCTTCGCAAAACCGCGCGCGTTGGGCTCTGGGGAGCGATCGGCGTATGCGTTTTTTATGCATTGGCCGGCACGCTCCTGCGGCCCGATCTGTGGAATGAACCGCTCGGCCCGCTGATGAAGATCCTGCCGATCGTTCTTCTGCACTTCGTCGCATTGGCGATCCTGGAGGAGCGCTGATGCTCTACTTCGGTCTCAAATACCTCCATATCGTGGGCGCGGCGGTTCTGCTGGGGACGGGCGCTGGCATCGCCTTCTTCATGCTGCTTGCACACCGGACCGGCAACCCGGCTACCGTGGCCGCTGTCGCGCGCATTGTCGTGGTTGCCGATTTCCTGTTCACGGCAACGGCAGTTGTGGCGCAACCGATCACCGGCGTCGCGCTTGCCTGGCTCGTCGGCTATTCGCTCTGGGACGGCTGGATCGCGCTGTCGATCCTTCTCTACGTCGTGACCGGTGTTTTTTGGCTTCCCGTGGTCTGGATGCAGATGGAGATGCGCGATCTTGCCCTGGCGGCGGCGAAAGCCGGCCAGCTGCTTCCGCCGCGCTATCACCGGCTTTTCCGGCTCTGGTTCGTCTTCGGCTTTCCGGCCTTCGGCGCGGTCGCCGCTATCTTATGGCTGATGATCACCCGCCCGGCCATCGAATGGTTCGGGACCGGCTGATGCCGACGGGCCGAGCGAGCTCATCTGAGCTACGCCGGCAGGAGAGGCGCCGGCTCTGATTTCCCGTGCATGGACAAGAACGACTACACCAGCGCGATCGGCATGTAGCGGATAACCACCTTCTCCTGTCGAAACCACCGCTCGAGTGCGATCCGGCGTTCACGCCAGTCGATGAGATCGACCTCGTTGGCCATGACTTCGAAGATCACAATCTTGTCGGCGTTGGACTCGGCACCCTTTTTCCACAAACCGTCGGCAGGCGCCTGAAGGTAAGCAGTAACGCCTTCGAAGCGACTCGCCAGTTCTTCCTTCACGCGGTCGAAATCTTCTTGAGCGAAAGGCTGGCCGTTGTTGTCCGAGCAGGGGAGCAGGATCTGAACAAGATGCATCACAATTCACCGGTGAAAACTAGCACTTGGTATCGTCAAGATAGTTATGCATGTCGGTGGCTGCGATCGAGGCGTGGCCGAATGCGACAGCAATCTGATTGATTTCGTTGACCACATCGCCAGCGGCATACAGGCCTGGCACGACCGTGCGCTGATGCGCATCCACGACAAGATTTCCAAGCTCGTCGCATGTCGCCCCGAGATCTAGGCCAAGTTGCGACCTTATCGTGCATCCCATGGCTGGATAGACGGTATCGAATGAGGATGCTGTTCCGTTGGAGAGTTGAATGGTGGCCTGCTCTCCCGAGGGTCGTAGCGAATGAGGGATACAGGGCTCGAGCTGGATTCCAGCTTCGTGGATCAGTCGGCCGGCATCTGCATCAATTTCACTCGAAGCATCGGTCGTCAGTACGGTGACGTCGCGAGTGTAGGTCCGCATGAACAATGCCTTCTTCACTGCCTCTTCCGCCGGGCCCAGGACTGCGACGCGCTTATCGATCACCTCATAGCCGTCACAGATCGGACAGAGGCGCAAGGTGCCGGCTCTGATCATATCGTCTGCCGAAGGCGTCTCTGGAAGCTTATCGACAATGCCAGTAGCCAGGAGCGCCGCGCGGGAACGAATGGCTGTCGAACCGATCGCAATAAAATCCGTTCCGTCGCGGCCAATCTCGTGGATTATATCGTGCCTAAGATCGGCTCCGCTCTGCAAAGCCTGCTGCCGCAGCCGATTCAGCAGTTCGGCGCCGGCTATGCCGTCGGGGAAGCCGGGACAGTTGCGGGTAATCGGAATGAGCTTCGCGCGGCTTTGACCGCAATCGACAACGACGACCCGGCGGCGAAAGCGCCCGAGATACGTCGCTGCTGCCAAGCCGGCCGGACCGCCACCGATAACCAAGCAGTCAATTCGTTCCCACTGACAGACGCTATCGTCTTCGATCACCAAAGAACTCCCGGGAGGTGATGCAGAGCTATTGCAAGCGGCTCGTGCCCGGCAAACGAACTTGTCTGTTGGTGACTAAGACCAAGGGCGTGCGCGACTGCTTCCCGGTTCTCATAAGAATGAGGCCGACACAGATGTCGCTCGTGAGGATGGCCTCGTTTCCTTCCGAACAGACAGAAACGAGGGCGCAAAATCCGGCCTCGACCGCGTGCACCGGTAAGCGCGGGATCAATTGTTTCGTTATAGGCGACCATCTGCCCCAACCGCGCCCTTGCCTATTGGTTCCGCCGTGCATTCGCGTTGCTCGCCGATCCGTTGTCTCGCCAGACGCTGACGACGTTCGGCTGCCTTCACGTGCCGCAGGCCGCCGTTCTCGCCACGCGGCGGACCGGACGGTGCGAAAGTTCGCTTTTGTGGATCAAAGTAGCCCGGCCTGCCGGGCGGGGTTGGGGGCTTGACATACAGGCCGGGCCCTTACCCCGCGCAGCGGGGCAGAGTTTCATTATGCGCCGCGCTTGCGGCGACCGACATTAACATTTTCTAAGACTTGAAAAGCCCGTCGCAGCTAATGAGCGAAGCGACGGGCTTTGTGCTGCCGAGACGGCTACGTCCCAACGGTAAACGACCGTTCCCATAACAAGTCATGGCCGCGCAATCAGTTCCAATCTTGGACAGCCCGCCCGAGGAACGTCACGACACCAGCGACGTTCCGGTAAATGGCAATCGACGATGATATCGAAATGGCCAGGCGGCTTGTTCACGAAGGCGAGCGGCACCTTCGCCGCCAGCACGAGTTGGTTGCCGACCTCAGCGATCAGGGATTGCCGACCGATGACGCCCTGCGCTTCCTCCAGCTGCTTGAAGACATGCAGGCGATGCATCGGCAGCACTTGTCGCGGCTGCTGCGCAGAGCCGAAAATGGCTAGGAGGATTCCTGCCTTGTCGGGCCGGACCATGGGTGTCTGCACTTGATCTGGTGACAGGTCATGATCTGCCATGAGTGCGCCGGCCGAGACGATCGGAATCTGCAATTCAGCAAAACACTGTAACGCCGACAAGCGCAGGGACTGGACGCCCTGCCTCCAAATGCTCCGACTATTGCTCGTCCTTTGGGGCAACCTGCACCAGCTGCAAAAGCCCTAGCACGATCAGCGCCAAGACTGTGCCAAGAATTGCGATCTGCCAGAACCCGAGACCCACTGCCAATCCAATGGCACCGGCCAGCCACATTCCCGCGCCGGTCGTCAGCCCCTGAATCTCCCCTTTGGAGAAGAATATTAGCCCCGCAGCCAGGAATGCGACGCCGGCAGTTGTGGCTTCAATCAGGCGGATGGGGTCAATGGCTATCTCCTGGCCATCGAAGACGGGGAGATGGGTGATTTCGATGGCCAGGATGGCGATCAAGGCGGTTGCTAGACAGATCAGGATATGCGTCCTCAGCCCGGCCGGCCGGTTACGCCATTCGCGCTCCATGCCGACGAGTGAGCCAAGAACCGCAGCCAGCAAAAGCCTGGCTGAAATTACGGAAAATGGCAGCCAGGTTTGCTGCCCGAAACGTTCAACAAGCTCATCCATGAGCGCCAGAACGTATCTGTGGGCTGCCCGGTTCCTTCCGCAGGACGCCGGGATGTCCCTGCAACGCATATCGCCGGCAAAGCGCCGGAACATTCGAGCTCAGCCCACGTTGGGTTCTGTTCGACTGACAGGGACACACCTCAATGGAACCCAAATCATCGCGCGATCTGCCCGGTCCTAAGCCCCGCAAGGACAAGGAACGGGAAAACCAAAAAGCTGCCGCGAAAACGCCTGACAAGACCAACGATTGGGACCGGAACCAGGTGCATGGCGAGGGCGAGAGCATCGGGATCGACAAGGACGAACCATAGGCCGATCCACACCCCAGAGCGCGGAATCTGAGCCGCCCACGATGCGGCTTGCCGCCATCCCGACCGTTGGAGTGCTGGCGAAGAGAGCGTCTTTCGAGTTCGCATCTAAATAATTGAAAAAATTTGGCTTTCGCTCCGGCTCGTTGCGCTGTTTGCTTCACGGTTGCCTTGGATGGCGACCGGCAAGCCTACCTGTCTGAGGTACAGACACGTCTCCATCCCAGTTTCTTATGAATTCGATCAGAATGCCCAACCCAGACCCGGAATGGCTGCTACGCACCCTCCACAGCGGACGAAGAAGATCGAAAACATGCTGCGGTATCGGCCTGGCATCGCAGATTGATCACAAGGGCTCTGACCCCGTTGTCGACCTCAGCCCGGACAAGTGCCAATTGCAGGGTCTTCAGGAAGGAAGAAGCTTCGCCGCTCGCAAGCGGTGAGTTCGCGAGGGACGGTGCGCCGGGCGAAGTCAATGAGGTCCCGGGACGTTTGGAAGACGCGAAGGATGCGGACATCTTTTTCGCCGGAAACAATTGCAACGCGGGTGCCGTCGGAACTGAAAGCTGCGCGTGTAAAGCCCAGTAGAATGGTTGCTTCGTCGTGGCTGCCGAGGACGGCAATCTGGCGTCCCGATTGCGTCGCCCAGAGCCGGACCGTGCGATCCTTCGAGGACGCGGTCACGACATACAAACCGTTGGGACTGAACTGGGCGCTGTCCACCGCGCCGCTGTGGCCCCTTAGAACGGCCCTTTCCAGTCCGCCAGCGACGCTCCAGATCCGGATGGTTCCATCGCGCGAGCCGGTCAGCAGCAACTGACCGTCGGGGCTCAAGGCGACGACCGTTACCGCGCCGGTGTGTCCCACTAGCGTTCTGACGTTTGCTCCGTCCGTGGTCGACCAAATGCGAGCCGTGTGGTCGAGTGAGCCCGTGGCGACGAGTTGACCGTCCGGGCTGAAGGCCGCTGCCGTGATGCGATCCTGATGCCCCACAAGAACCCTGAGCTCGGCTCCGCCCGTCGTCAAGAGGTGGCCCGCATTGTCTTCCCTGGCCGAGAGGATCAGATTTCCGTCAGGGCTAAGAATGGCCTGCGGTAGGTTGCTGCTCGTGTTAATGGCGGCTAGCTCGGTGCCGGTCGCCGCGTCCCACAGCTGCGCGGTGCCGTTCATCGATGCGCAGAGAAGCGATTTGCCGTCGCGACCAAACTGGATCTGGATCAGGCCGCGATGTGATCGGAACTGGGCGGTCTCGTGTCCCGTGGCCACATCCCAAACACGGACCTGCCCCCCAAGAGATGCCGTCGCGACGCGCCTTCCATCTGGGCTGAACGTCGCGCTTTGAACGATCTCATGTGTATCGAGCCGGATTGTCTCGCGCCCGCTCACGACATCCCACAGGTGCGCCGCGCTGTCGCCGCCGCCGGTCAGCAGGTGGACGTTGTCGGGACTGAAGACCGCGAAAGTCGGCCGATATTCATGTGAGAGCGCAGTCGTCAGCGCGCCGTCGACATCCCACAGCCGAGCGGTGCCATCGTGTGAAGCAGTGAGAAGAATGTTGCTGTCGACCGGGCTGAATTCCATATGCTCGACCAAGGATTCATGACCGGCGATCGTCGTCACCAACGAGGCGCGTTCAGCGTCCCAGATGCGGATCGGCCCATTGACCGAGGCAGTCGCCAGGAAGCGGTCGTCCGGAGTGAAAGCACCGTTCATCTCCACATCGCGTTCATCCGTATCGATGTCTGCCTTCAACCCCGAAACCTCTTGGCCTAGCACATGATCCAGCGTTCCCAACGCTCCATCCCAAATTCGGGCAGTGCCATCGATGGATACCGTGGCGATTCGCTGACCCCCATGACTGAAAATGACGCCGTTCAATTGCGTGTCGCTCTTGCTGCCGGCCAGCTTTGCGATCTCCGTTCCTTTCGACAAATCGAAAAGGCTGGAAGTGTCTCGGTGTGAATGCCAACCCCACGGGCCGGCCAGCATCCGGCTTCCGTCCGGGCTGAACGCCAGGCTGTAGGGCCAGGAGGTCACTCGCATTGACCGCGTCAGCGCGCCGTCTGCGCTATTCCAGATCGAAACAAAATGCTTGCCTGCCGTCGCGAAGCTGCGGCCGTCTGAACTGAAAACAGCACGCGTATATGCGTCGCTTTTTACACCTAGAACTTTCTTTCCGGTCCGAGCATCCCAGAGCGTTGCATCGCTGTTCTCCCCCGCCGTCAGCACCCGGGTGCCATCCGGGCTGAAGATTGCCGTCGGATAATTGCCTACCGGGCGCATGATAAAGAGCTGCTCTCCCGAGACAGCGTCCCAGAGACGTGCAGTGCCATCCCTCGCCGCCGTCAGGATACGGCTCCCGTCCGGGCTGAATTCAGCCCTCTCCAAGGCCGCTTCATGACCCTTTAGAACTGCAGTTTCGGCACCGCTGGAGATGTCCCAGACGGCTGCAGTCTTGTCGTAGGATGCGGTGACGATGCGATCGCCGCTCGGATTGAATGCCGTATCCGTCACGCCGGCGCCATGCCGGAAGATTTTGATCTGGTGGTGCGCCAGCAGAGCCTTGTAGAGGGCTGCCTCCGCCTCGAACAGATATTGCCGCTCGGATTGGTCTTTTGAGGGCAGTGCTTCAAGCGCCAAGAGGATCGCAGCCTCGGTGCCGCCTGCCGCGGTGGACTGCTCCGAAAGGAACGAGAGCGAAAGGAACTGATTGCGCATCGCCTGGTCGCGTTGCGACCTCGCTTCCTCCTGCGCCCTGAAGGCGACCAGCGCGCCTGCGCCCGCGATGAGAGCGAGCATTATCGCCACAATCGCTGCGTTGCGGGTACGTCGGGAAAGCCGGTTTGCTGCGGCCGCCGCCAGGCTCCGGCGCTCGGCTTCGCGCTCCAGGCGCTCGTGTTTTGCCTCTTCGGCGGCCTCGATCAGCGCTAGCGCTGCGTGCCGGTCCTTCTCCTCTTTCTGCCGATGGGCACGCAAAGACTCCTCGATGTACTCAAGGACATAATCGTCGATCTCCTCCCGTCTCGACAACATTAGTTCTTCGCCCTCCGCCAGACGTTTGCCGGACGGAAGGAGAAGCTCTCGATTCCTGCTTTCCAGGTGCCATCGGTGGGCATCAGCCCTGAGGCGTTCGCGCGTCTCGAGAAAATTCCGGTTTGCATTCACAATGTCACTTGCGCGCGGCCAGCGCCTCAACAGTGCTTCATGTGCAACGCGCACGAAGACACGCCCTGCGGCGTTCTCGTCGCTGACGAGGAGCCGCGCGTCGATCAGGGCCCTGACCAGCGCCGATCGCGCGGGAGTACCTGCAACTTCGGTGAGCAGGGCTGGACGTGCCGTCACGGTGTCATCGCTCAGACTTGCAGTTGTGAGGGCGCCCAGTACCGTCGGTAAGGCCTCCTGGATCTCGGACGCCAGTAAATCCACGACTTCATCGGCGCGGCGCGCGATTGCGCCTTCGAGCCCGCCGAGCGCGCGATAATCCGCAAAGGTGAGAACGCGGCGCTGGCGGCCGGCCTGGTACAACGCGTCGAGCACAAACTCCAGAAGCGGCAATGATCCGGGATCGGCAGCTGCTGCCTCCTGCAGCACGTCATCGAGTCGCCCCAACTCGGCATTCTCCTCAAAGCGGAGTCCGGCAACGCCCGCCGGCTCACGGATGATCTGACCGATCTCCGGGCCAGTCGGCGGCAGGAGTTCGTAGCTGGAGAGGCCATCCTTGAGCGCCGAGAACCCCGGGACCTCGCCGCAGCGGTGAAAAAAATCCGAACGGATCGCCGCGATCACCCAGGCCAGTCCGCTCGCGGCGAGCAGCGTCATGAGCCGCACGAGAGCCTCGCGCGTCGCCGGCTGCTTCTCCGTCGTGAACAGCTCCTCCAGCTGATCGATGGCGACAACCAACCTGATCTGCGAGCGGGCCGACCCAGCGGCTTTGCCAAGTGCCTGGCGAACCATCGCCAGCGCCCGATCCGGCGCGCTCCTGCAAAGCCGAGCGAGCTCCGCGGCTGTTACTTCGCAGGCCAGTTCCGGCACAGCAGCTTCGCTAAGCAGCGCCGCAGCCAGCACAGCGAATGAATCCGGTCCTTCGGAGAGGCGGATCAGGCAGCGGCGCCACAACGATATGCCCGCCACGGTTCCGGGCCGGATCAATGACGGCAGCAGGCCAGCGCGCAGGAGGGAAGACTTGCCGCAACCGCTCATGCCGTAGATTAGCAGGAATGCGGTGCCGCTTGCTGCCTGCTGCTCCAGTCTTGAAGTGCAGGCAGCAATCGCCCGCGCTCTGCCGAAGAAGAGATCGGCATCTTCGAATTCGAAGGCATCGAGACCGCGAAATGGCGACCTGACCGGTTCCTCTGAAGCAAGAGGTACGCGGTAGATGCGCAGGGCACGTGCGACGTCCTTCAGCTTCTGCTCGCCAAGCTCGATGAATTCCAGCGGGAGCCGGTCTCGAGCCTGGGCATGAACCGCTTCCGTGATGCAAATCCCGCCCGGTCGTGACAATGATTGAACATGGGCTGCGACCTCGACCGCCTCGCCCCCGAGGTGGTCGCCCTCGTCGACGACATAACCGAGGTGAAGCCCGATGCGGAAGCGCAGGCGCTTTGTCTTGGGAACTTGGCAATTCCGTCTGTCGACCTCATGCTGGATGTCGCTCGCACACCGCAAGGCCTCGACAGGGCCTGCGAATTCGGCGACCACGCTCTCTTCGGCGCTCGAGAGCACGCGACCGGCATGTTGCACCAGCAGCCGATCGACGATCTGCCTGTACGGCCCGATTGGTACAGCAGCGCCCCGCTCAGCCTCACCTGGCGGCCGACCGTCAGCAGCCAGTTCGGCTGCCAGGATAGTGGCCATTCTTGGCCCGGCGCTTGAAGGACGGACCAGCCTGTAACCGCGCCGAGGCACCGTCTCCACAACAGCCTGCCGACCGTCATTGAGCGCCGCACGGATCTCGTGAATGCATTGCACAAGGCTGTCGTCGGTGACCGCGATCCCGTTCCAGACCGCCCTCATCAGCTCGTCCTTGGTGACGACGCGATCAGCGTTCTCCAGAAGGTGACGAAGCACCGCGAAGGTTTGGTGACGAAGTGCGATTGTGCTGTTGGATTTGTCGCGCAAGGTCTCGCTGCTCACGTCGACGGTAACGCCGTTGAGCACGAACATCGTGGGCGGCGAGCTACTCAAGCCGTTTCCCTCAAGCACGAAGCCGCAGTCCAATGTTTCGATCCTAGCACGGTTTCGCGCTTGCCATCATCATTCACATCGGGCGGGGAGCGCCGATTTCGGCAAATGATCGGAAGCCGTTCGTGACCCCGAGACGCCTCGGACCGACAATCGCAGCGTCAGCGAGAGGCTCACCATGGACGACGAAGTGCAGATTGCTCGAAGTGTGGGCGCAAGGCTGGTGCTCCGGCTCACAGGCGTGTGCCTGATGACCCTGTTCTTGGCAATGGCGCCCCAGGCTCACTCAACCGACCGTTCCCAGGACGGCCTGGTCGACGTCGATCTGCAATTGATCCTTGCAGTGGACGTTTCGCCGTCGATGAGCAAAGTTGAGCAAAGAGTGCAGCGCGACGGCTACGTCGATGCTTTCCGCCACGCGGACATTGCGGGGGCAGTCAAGTCGGGAGAGCGTGGAAGAATTGCAGTGCTCTATCTGGAGTGGGCAGGGCCAAATCAGCAAACCGTCATCGTGCCATGGACAATCGTCCAAAGTCGCGAGGACGCTCTCACTTTGGCAGACAGGCTCGCGGCTTTGTCGTTGACTGAAGGCCGCGGAACGTCGATTTCCGGTGCATTGTCTGCCGCGAATGATCTGTTCGCGAATAGTGGCTTGCGCAGCCCGCGCAGGGTCGTTGATATATCCGGCGACGGACCCAATAATGCCGGAGCACTCCTTGACCCCATCCGGCAGGTTCTTCTCGCGGAAGGCGTGACGATCAACGGGCTGCCTATCGCACTGCCCCGGATTGGCGAGGCCGACGGGTTCGCGAGGTATGGCCGTTCCAACCTGCAATCCTATTTCGAGCGCTGCGTCATTGGCGGACCAGACGCGTTTGCAATCGGTGTCACAGAGCCCGCCATGTTCGCCACCGCAGTCCGTCGAAAGCTGGTGCGTGAAATCGCCATGAACACGGATTTGGTGATCTACGCCACCTACACGGCGCGTTCAGACAGCACGACCGATTGCAACGTGATCGGTCAGCTGCCAGGGCGGTAACCGATCGGCGTTAGCGCGACGGTTTCTGGGGCGGGCCGCACGGAACGTCTTTTCGGGCACCTGCCTAACAGCCAATTGCGGACGGCTTTGGGGTGCCTTCCTTCTTCGCAAACTAGTTGAAAACATTAGTATTAGGAAAATTGATGGCGGAGAGAGCGGGATTCGAACCCGCGTTACGGTTTCCCGTAAACACACTTTCCAGGCGTGCGCCTTCAACCACTCGGCCACCTCTCCGTCTTGCATGTCGCGTCGGCCGGTTTCGCCGCGCGGGTTGGGGAGATGCATCTCCCTCGGGAAGGGCTCTCGGCCTAAATTTGGGGTGCCTTCAACCGGCAGGCAACCCTTTTCCCGGCACCTCTAGCCGTCTAGGCAAAACAGGCGCGGGGCTCATCTAGTCGATCCGAAAGCGAATGCCAAGTCATTCCGTGGCTTTTGCCGTGGATGGCGCGAAAGCTGCCGGTGGCCTGCCATGCAGCCGAATGCTGTGCACAGGCTGGCCGGCGGAGTTTCCCGCGCTTGACTTCGGCTCTGGCCGCCTGTCGACTGCCTGAGGCGTTGTTTCGTGCACTTCCGGACGGAAAACCACGACGCAGTTCCCGGAACTGCTTGGGCTTTGCGAGGGGCATTGTCCTGACATGGCATCGATCAACCAGCAGCCCGCGGGCCGGCCCGACAGCGGGCTCTCCTTCATCCCGGTGGCGTGGCTGATCATCGTGATGGCGCTTTCGGCCTATGGCCTGATCTCGAGCTGGCGGCTGATCGGCGACTTCAATCTGCCGGAAAGCGTGCTCTTCCTGATCTACGGCGGGCTGACCGGCGGCGTCGTGACCATTCTGTGGGGGCTTTACCTGCTCGGCCTCGCCTTCAACCGGTCGGCGCGTTTCCCGCGTCACTATACGATCTGGCAGGTCGCCATCATCCTTTGGCTCGTCGTGCGTCAGGCCTACATGCTTCTTGTCCCCGATTTCGTCTTCTCGGCCGAAGGGCTGGGCTTCACGGTGGCCGAGATCGCCATCGGCCTGCTCTGCATCTACCTCCTGCGGCGCGGCGCCGGCGCCGACACGGTGTATGCCAATCCCGAGGCCGTACGCCCGCCGCTCCTGGTCTCGCTCGTCGCCGCGTTGCTCGGCATCATTCTTGGTGGCGCCATCGGCGCCTGCATCGGATTTTTCGCGGGGTCGCTAATCGCCGACGCCACCCATATGAGCTGCTTCGAGGGCGCCTGCGGGTTTTTTGCTGTCTTCATCGGCTTGGGCGGCCTGATCATCGGAGCCGTCGGCGGCGGGATTTTCGCCATCTGGCGCGTCAACCGGCGCAAAGCGGCGCGGAGGGCCTAACTCAAAATCACGTGTCGCGATTGCGTGGCGGTTGTGCACGCTCTATGTCGTTTGGCGGGGCAGACGGGAGTGTTCCCGGGGAGTGCGTTGGATGCTGCGTTTCATCTTTCGGCTGGCGGCCATGGTTGCGTTGTCGATTTCTGTCATCATGGCGGTGATCGACACCACGCGGTCTGTCGCGGCGTCGGCGCTGGTCATGACGCCGCTCAACGCAAGCTGGCTGGCGGTATCGCCCGACACGCGCGCCGCGTTCGAGACCTATGTGCGCGCCAAGGCCAGTCCGCTGGTCTGGGACGGGATCATCGCCTGGGTGCTCGGCCAGCCGGGATTCGCCGTGTTCGCGGTACTGGCGTTCCTGCTCTACGCCCTCGGCTACCGCCGGCGGCGCCACGAATTCGCCCCGACCAATTGACGCTGACTCCGCCCGAAACGGTCGGCCTTCACGCTTTTTCCAACAGGTCAAAATTCCACGTGAATTTTGTTTCGGGCCGTGCCAGATTGGCCGCGAGCGGGAGGGCATACACTTCCTGCCTGACGTCGCATGCCTGCCGGAGAACCGGGCAGGGTGTGCGGTGCAACGGAAAATAACCGACAGGGTGTGGATCACATGAAACGTATCGTTCTCGGCCTCCTGGCCGCAACCGCAATGGTTCTCCCGGCCTTCGCCGCGGATGTCCAGCCGGCCATCCTCTACGATCTCGGCGGCAAGTTCGACAAATCCTTCAACGAGGCTGCCTATAACGGCGCCGAGAAATTCAAGAAGGAAACCGGCGTCGCTTATGTCGAATTCGAAGTCTCCAACGCTTCGCAGCGCGAGCAGGCGCTGCGCCGCTTCGCCGAGGACGGCCGCAACCCGATCGTGATGGCCGGCTTTGCCTGGGAAGATGCGCTGAAGAAGGTCGCGGCCGAATATACCGACCTCAACTTCGCCATCATCGACGATGCCGTCGACCTGCCCAATGTCCGCTCGCTGGTGTTCAAGGAGAACGAAGGCTCCTACCTCGTCGGCATTCTGGCTGCGATGGCGTCGAAGTCGAAGAAGGTCGGCTTCGTCGGCGGCATGGACATCCCGCTGATCCGCAAGTTTGAATGTGGTTATGTCGGCGGCGCCAAGTCTGCCGGGGCCACCGAGGTCATCCAGAACATGACCGGCGATACCCCGGCCGCCTGGAACGACCCCGCCAAGGGCGGCGAGATCGCCAAGACGCAGATCGATCAGGGCGCGGACGTCGTCTATGCCGCGGCCGGCGGCACCGGCGTCGGCGTGCTGCAGGCGGCCGCGGATGCCGGCAAGCTCGGCATCGGCGTCGATTCCAACCAGAACGGCCTGCAGCCCGGCAAGGTGCTGACCTCGATGCTGAAGCGCGTCGATGTTGCCGTCTACAATGCTTTCATGGACGGCAAGAACGGCACCTTCAAGGGCGGCGTCGAAAATCTCGGCCTCAAGGAAGGCGGTGTCGACTACGCCATGGACGACAACAACAAGGCGCTGGTGACGGACGAGATGAAGGCGGCCGTCGAAAAGGCCAAGGCCGACATTATCGCCGGCAAGGTCCAGGTGCACGACTACACCACCGACAACAACTGCCCGTATTGATCGGCAACTGAACGAGGCTTCTTCGACCGCCGGGCTTTTTGCCCGGCGGTTTGTTTTTCGACCAGCATCATGCAACCGATTATCGAAGCCATGACGGAGCGCGATGTCGAGGCGATCGCCAAGCTGCGCCTGGCCGCCTTCTTTGAGGGCACTGGCCGGACGCTCGCAGAGGATATTGCGGGACTTCGCCGGCTGATCGCAGGCGACGGGTTCGAGGCGGCTGTCGTCGCCCGCCTCGGCGGCTCGCCGATCGGAAGCTGCCTCTTCGTCCGCAACGAGATCGACCCGGCGCATGATCTGACGCCGTGGCTCGCCGGGCTTGTTGTTGACAAGGCGTATCGAGGGCAGGGCGTTGGCACGGCGCTGGTCAGGGCCATAGAAGGCCACGCCGCGTCGGCCGGCGTTAACCGGCTCTATCTCTATACCTGGCAGGCACGACCGTTCTACGAAGCGCTTGGCTGGACTGCGGCGGAAGCTTTCGAGCAGGAGGGCGAGCCGATGCTTTTGATGTCGTGCGCCCTATAGCGTGCCGGCGAGATAGCCCAGCGCGAAGGCGGCCGCCAGGGCGAGCGAGATAGCCAGGCCGAGCCGGCCGCCAAGGGAGTGCAGGCCGACGCCATAAGGCTTGCGCTCGATCTTGTTGATCACGATCGGCTGCGGCTTCGCATCGCCCTTGTCCAGCCCGGCAAACCGCATTTGCGGCAATTCGCCAAGCCGGCGCTGGATAAGCTGCCAGCGCTCATCCGAAGCCGTGGCCGACGCTCCCTGCGGCTCCAAAGCACGCATGCGCTCGGCAAGCCGCAGCACCGCGTCGCGAAAGGCGGGATCGATCTCTAGGTCGCGCTCGGCGCGAGCACGCTCCCGTTCGTCCATCAGGCCGAAGACATAGTCGCCGGCCCTTGCGATGCGGTCTCCTTCACCGGCCATGACCGTTCTCCTCGAACTCGCTCGCTCCCCCTGCAGGCTCAGTAGTGCGGCGGCTTGGTCACCGGCACGTCGGGAGCGGCCTGCTCCTCCAGGGCCAGGAATCGGTCGGCAAGGGCGGCCAGCTTGCGTTCCATGCGCTCGATCACCGTCCACTGCTCAGCGATCTGGCCGGACAGTTCCTCGATCGTCTTTTCCTGCTCGGCGGCGCGGATTTCCAGCGTCGTCAGCCGATCGTCAGGCATCGTCATCATCCCGGTCTCTGTGAATGTGAAGCTCCCGGCCACCTTCGAAATTGACAAGCGCGGGGGGATTTGTCGAGAGTGAATGGCGTTTCGGCCAATTGGCACGGGCGGGGCATCATGCTAGGCATTTTGACCAAGCGATAAAAAAATAACGAGTGGGACAGGCTGCATGGCGCAAGCCGCAATCGAGCTCATAGGCATCAACAAGAGTTTTGGCGCCGTGCGCGCGAACCGCGACATCAACCTGGAAGTCACGCGCGGCACCATCCATGGCATTGTCGGGGAGAACGGCGCAGGCAAATCGACGCTGATGTCGATCCTCTATGGCTTCTACCAGGCCGACAGCGGCGAAATCCGCGTGGCGGGCAAGCCGGTGTCGATCAACACCCCAAACGACGCGATAGCGCTCGGCATCGGCATGGTGCACCAACATTTCATGCTGGTCGACAATTTCACGGTGCTGGAGAACGTCATCCTCGGCGCCGAGACCGACGCGCTGTTGAAGAGCAGCATCGCCAAGGCGCGCTCCGAGCTCGAACGGCTGGAGCGCGAATACGGCCTCGAGGTCGATCCCGACGCCATCATCGAGGAATTGCCGGTCGGCCTGCAGCAGCGCGTCGAGATCCTCAAGGCGCTCTATCGCGGCGCCGAGATCCTGATCCTCGACGAGCCGACAGGGGTTCTGACGCCAGCCGAGGCCGACCATCTGTTCCGCATCCTCAAGCAGCTGAAGGAACAGGGAAAAACGGTGGTGCTGATCACCCACAAGCTGCGCGAGATCATGGCCGTTACCGACACGGTCTCGGTCATGCGCCAGGGGACCATGGTGGCGACCAGGGTGACCAGGGAAACGACGGTCGGCGAGTTGGCCGAACTGATGGTCGGCCGGCGCGTGCTGTTGCGGGTGGAGAAAGGCCAGTCGGAGGCCGGTGCGACAAAACTCTCGGTCAAGAACCTGACGGTCAAGGATTCACGCGGCGTCACCATGGTCGACGACGTCTCCTTCGACGTGCGCGGCGGCGAGATCGTCGGCATCGCCGGCGTGGCCGGCAACGGCCAGTCGGAGCTGCTCGAGGCGATCTCCGGCATCCGGCACGCCGTCTCGGGCGAGGTCATGCTCGACGGCAAGCCAATCGACCTGACCGGCAAGGCCGATCCCGGCGAATTGCGCGACCGCGGTCTCGCCCATGTGCCGGAAGACCGCCACCATGTCGGGCTGGTGCTCGCCTTCGAGGAGAACGAGAACTCGATCCTCGGCTATCATGACGACGAGCGCTATCTCAAGGGACCGTTCCTCAACGTCGATGCCATCATGGCCGACGCGAAGAACAAGATCGAGAAATACGACATCCGTCCCGGCAATCCGCGGCTGAAGACCGCAAATTTCTCCGGCGGCAACCAGCAGAAGATCGTGCTGGCCAGGGAGATGGAGCAGGATCCCGGCGTGCTGATCGTCGGCCAGCCGACGCGCGGCGTCGACGTCGGCGCCATCGAATTCATCCACAAGCGGCTGATCGCCATGCGCGATCAGGGCAAGGCGGTGCTGGTCGTGTCGGTCGAGCTCGACGAGATCCGCTCGCTGTCCGACCGCATCCTGGTGATGTTCGCCGGCCGCATCGTCGGCGAACGCGGACCGGAAGCGACGGAAGGCGAGCTTGGCCTCTTGATGGCCGGTGTCGAGCACCAGGAGGCCGCCGAATGAGCACGCCTTACGCCAAGCTCCCGGCCTGGGCCGATTATGGGTTGATCCCTTTGATCAACCTGTCGGTTGCTTTCATCGTCGCGGGCTTCGTCGTCATGCTGGTCGGCGAAAATCCGTTCCGCGCCGCCGTCATCCTGGTCGAAGGCGCTTTCGGCAAGGGCACAGGCATCGCCTTCACCTTGTTCTATGCCACGACCTTCATCTTCACCGGGCTGTCGGTGGCGGTGGCGGCGCATTGCAGCCTGTTCAACATCGGCACCGAAGGCCAGGCCTATATCGGCGGCCTCGGCATCGCGCTCGTCTGCCTGAGCTTCGACAGCGTCCTGCCCTGGTGGCTGATCTTTCCGATGGCGATCGTCGCCGCGGCGGCGTTCGGCGCGCTCTGGGGTTTCATCCCGGCCTATCTGCAGGCCAAGCGCGGCTCGCACATCGTCATCACCACCATCATGTTCAACTTCATCGCCGCCTCGGTGATGGTCTATCTGCTGGTCGGTCCGCTGAAGCCGGTCGGATCGCAGGCGCCGCAGACACGCAATTTCCTGGCCGGCGCGGAATTGCCGAAGCTCAACTGGATGATCGAATTGTTCGGCGCCAAGATCCGCTCGGCGCCGCTCAACATCTGCTTCCTGCTGGCGCTGGCGATGGCGTTCCTGGTCTGGCTGCTGATCTGGCGCACCAAGCTCGGCTACGAGATGCGCACCTATGGCCATAGTCCGAAAGCGGCGCGCTATGCCGGCATTTCGGAAACCCGCATCATCCTCACCGCGATGATGATCTCGGGTGCGTTGGCCGGCATGATGGCGCTCAACCCCGTGATGGGCGACCAGCACAATGTGGCGATCGATTTCGTCTCGGGCGCCGGCTATGTCGGCATCGCGGTCGCGCTGATGGGCAGACTGCATCCGGTCGGCATCGTGCTGGCGGCGATCCTGTTCGGCATGCTCTACCAGGGCGGGGCCGAGCTTGCCTTCGAGATGCCGGCGATCAGCCGCGACATGATCGTCATCATTCAAGGGTTGGTCATCCTCTTCGCCGGCGCGCTGGAGCATATGTTCAGGCCCTATATCCAGGCGCTGTTCGCATCGGTCAGCCCGAAATCGGTCGGCATGCAGGCGGTCAAGGGGAAGGGGGCCTGAGATGGACAGTTTCAACGCGATCGTCCAGGTCCTGGATTCCACCATCCGCCTGTCGGTGCCGCTGCTGCTTGCCTGTCTTGCCGGCCTCTATTCAGAGCGGGCCGGCATCTTCGATATCGGTCTCGAAGGCAAGATGCTGGTCGGCGCCTTCGCCGGCGCTGCAGCGGCATCGGTCTTCCATTCGGCCTTTTTCGGTCTCGGCACCGCCGTCCTGATCTCGGTCGCCTTCGCCATGGTGCACGGTTTCGCCTCGATCACGCATCGCGGCAACCAGATCGTCTCCGGAGTCGCCATCAACTTCGTCGCCGCCGGTTCGACCATCATCCTCGGCCAGGCCTGGTTCGAGCAGGGCGGCCGCACGCCGGCGCTGCAGCCGGGCGAGCGCTTCGAGGCGATCGTGTGGCCGGGCGCCGAAGCCGTTCGCAACGTGCCGATCCTCGGGCCCGTTTATGCCGAGCTGATCTCCGGGCATTCGATCCTGGTCTACTTCGCCTTCGCGATGGTGCCGTTCACCTGGTGGGTGCTGTTCCGCACCCGCTTCGGTCTCCGGATGCGCGCCGTGGGCGAAAACCCGGCCGCCGTCGACACCGCCGGCATCTCGGTCGCCTGGCTGCGCTACCGGGCGCTGATCTGCACCGGTATCCTTACCGGCGTCGCCGGCGCATATCTCTCCATGGTCCAGAATGGCGGCTTCGTGAAGGACATGACCGCGGGCAAGGGCTATATCGCGCTTGCCGCGCTGATCTTCGCCAAATGGAAGCCGGTCAACGCGATGTTCGCCTGCCTGCTGTTCGGCTTCCTCGACGCGGCATCGATCCGCTTGCAGGGCTCGCCGCTGCCGATCCTGGGCAAAGTGCCGGTGCAGTTCATGCAGGCGCTGCCCTATGTACTCACTGTCATCCTGCTCGCCGGCTTCATCGGCAAGGCGATACCGCCGCGCGCCGGCGGCGTGCCCTATGTCAAGGAACGCTGAGGCTCGGGCAGTCTCGGCAACCGGCAATTTGAACAAGATCGTGGGAGAGAAAAAGGAAATGTCGCATGATCTGTTCGAAGCGGCCAGGACGGCGATGGCCAAGGCCTATGCGCCCTATTCCAAGTTTCCCGTAGGCGCCGCGCTGCGCACCGAGGACGGTCGCGTCTTCACCGGCGCCAACATCGAGGTGGCGTCCTATCCGGAAGGCTGGTGTGCCGAGACCACCGCGCTCGGCCACTACATCATGGGCGGCGGCGGCAAGATCACCGAGATCGCGGTGATCGCCGAGCGCATGGCCAAATGCTCGCCCTGCGGCGGCTGCCGGCAGCGGCTGGCGGAATTCTGCCGGCCGGAGACGAAACTCTATCTCTGCGACAACACCGGCGTGGTCGAGACGGTCACCATGGGCGACATGCTGCCTTACGGCTTCAGGGGCGATATCCTGAAATGAAGGAGGCGCTGGATCATCTGGTCGAGAAACTGGACGGGCTGGCCCCGACCGCGGCGCTTGTGCTGGGCTCCGGCCTTGGTGGGCTGGTCGACCAGGTGGAGGACGCAAGGCGCATCCCCTATGCCGAATTGCCGGGCTTCCCGCGCAGTGGCGTCTCCGGCCACGCCGGCGAGGTGGTGGCAGGGCGTTTCGCCGGCACGCCGGTGCTGATGCTTTCCGGGCGCGCGCACTATTACGAGCACGGCAATGCCGCCGCGATGCGCCCGGCGCTCGAGGTGCTTGCCGGCATCGGCATCTCGCATCTCATCCTCACCAACGCCGCCGGCTCGGTCGATTCCGAGATGGGACCGGGCTCGGTGATGATGATCACCGATCACATCAACTTCTCCGGCTCCAATCCGCTGATCGGCGAGCCGAGCGACCGCCGCTTCGTTGGCCTCACCGAGGCCTATGATGCCGGCTTGCGCAAGGCGATCGAGACGGCGGCGAAGGAGACCGGCACCGCGCTCCACCAGGGCGTCTACATGTGGTTTTCCGGACCATGTTTCGAGACGCCGGCCGAAATCCGCATGGCGCGCGTCATGGGCGCCAACGCGGTCGGCATGTCGACCGTGCCCGAAGTGATCCTGGCCCGCTTCCTCGGCCTCAAGGTCGCTGCCTGCTCGGTGATCACCAACCTTGCGGCAGGCATGACCGGGGCGGAACTCTCGCACCAGGAAACCAAGGACATGGCGCCGGTCGGCGGCGCGCGGCTGGCGACGATCCTGCGGCGCGTCTTCGAGGAAGGTTTGCCGGAAAGCTGATGCTCCCGCAGGAAATCATTCGGCGCAAGCGTGACGGCCACAAGCTCTCGATGCCCGAGATTGCGACCTTCATCGAGGGGATCACGGCCGGCACGCTCTCGGAGGGCCAGATCGGCGCCTTTGCCATGGCGGTGTTCCTCAAAGGCATGAGTCGCGAGGAAGCAGTGGCGCTGACGCTCGCGATGCGCGATTCCGGTGACGTGCTCGACTGGTCCGATTTGCCGGGACCGGTCACTGACAAGCATTCGACGGGCGGCGTCGGCGACAATGTCTCGCTGATGCTGGCGCCGATCGTCGCGGCCTGCGGCGCTTATGTGCCGATGATCTCCGGCCGCGGGCTTGGCCATACCGGCGGCACGCTGGACAAGATGGATGCCATTCCCGGTTACGTCAGCCGGCCGGATTTGGCGCGGTTCCGCAGGACGGTGCTCGAGACGGGCTGCGCCATCATCGGCCAGACCGCCGACCTGGCGCCGGCCGATCGGCGGCTCTACGCCATCCGCGACGTGACGGGCACAGTGGAATCGGTGCCGCTGATAACGGCTTCGATCCTGTCGAAGAAGCTTGCCGCCGGGCTCGACTCGCTTGTGCTCGACGTCAAGGTCGGCAACGGCGCCTTCATGGAGAAGTCGCGCGATGCGGCCGCACTTGCGAACAGCCTGGTCGAGGTCGCCAATGGCGCCGGCCTGAACGCTTCGGCACTGGTGACCGGCATGAACGAGCCGCTGGCCTCGGCAGCCGGCAATGCGGTCGAGGTGAAGAACGCGGTCGACTTTCTCACCGGCCGGTTCCGCGACCGCCGGCTGGAGGACGTCACGCTGGCGCTTGCCGCCGAGATGCTGCAATCGGCGGGAGTTGTCTCGTCCAACCAGGACGGGATCAGGCGCGCGGCCGAGACGCTCGCCGGCGGCCGCGCGGCGGCGGTGTTCGCGCGGATGGTGACGGCGCTCGGCGGACCCGCCGACATCGTCGAGAACCCGGAGAAATATCTGCCGAAGGCGGCAGTGGAATTGGCGGTCAAAGCGGCCGAGGACGGCTTCGTCACCGGGATCGCGACGCGCGACATCGGGCTCGCCGTCGTTGCGCTGGGCGGCGGGCGCGTCCGTCCGGACGACAAGATCGATCATTCCGTTGGCCTCACCCGACTGCTGCCGGTCGGCGCGGAGGTGCATGCGGGCGAGGCGCTGGCGCTGGTCCATGCGCGGACCGAGGCCGACGCCGAGGCTGCCGCCGTCGCGGTGCGCGCCGCCTATACGGTCGGTCACTCGAAGCCGACCGCAGAAAAGACGGTGCTCAGGCGGATACTGCCTCTGTAAAATCGCGCCTATTGAACGAGCAACAGCGCGCCGTCCTGGACTTCGTATTTCTGCAGCCGCTGCAGGAAGCTCATGCCGATCAGATTGGTTTGCAGCGCTCGATCGTCGAGCACCACCGCCTGGACGTTGTCGAGGGAAATCTTGCCGATCTGCAGACGGTCGACGGTGACCACGGCGGCCTTGAT
Source organism: Mesorhizobium sp. WSM4989 (assembly GCF_029625795.1). NCBI lineage: Bacteria > Pseudomonadati > Pseudomonadota > Alphaproteobacteria > Hyphomicrobiales > Phyllobacteriaceae > Mesorhizobium > Mesorhizobium sp. WSM4989. Next base: position 258,030 of record NZ_JARTVN010000002.1, read on the forward strand.
GGCGCCGTTCGCCGTGTTCACCTGTTGATTGAAATCCGACTGGTTGAGCGAGATGCCGATCCGGCGCGCCGTCGATATGTTGATCGCGACGAGCGTCGCGCCGGTGTCGATCATGCCGTCTATCTGACGGCCGTTGAACTTGAAGGCGGAAGTGAAATGGCCGCGCTGGTCGGCATTGACCAGCACCTGGCGGCCGAGCGGCATCGGCGCCGCCGGCCTGGCTGGAACCGAAGCGAGATTGACGTCCGGCTGAGCCTCAGGCGGCGCCGGCTTCGAAGCAACCGCCGATCTCAGCAGGGTTTCGACCATCTGCGGGTTCGACTGATAGATGATCGGAATCGATGCCGAGCTTCCGACAAAGACGCCAAGGAGAAGAAGCTTGCGCAGCATGGATCGACCTTCGTGAAGGTTCGATCCTTAAGCCGACATGGTGTCTTCGGCTTTAACGCGCGCCGGAACCACGGCGTTTCGTAAACGACCGGTTAAGAAAAGATCTCACTTGGTTCCGTACATGCGGTCGCCGGCGTCGCCGAGGCCAGGCATGATGTAACCCTTGTCGTTCAACTGGCGGTCGATCGAAGCGGTGAAGATCGGGACATCCGGATGCGCCTTGGTGAAGCGCTCGATGCCTTCGGGCGCCGCAAGCAGGCAAAGGAAGCGGATGTTGGTGGCGCCGCGCCCCTTCAGCTTGTCGATCGCCGCGATCGCGGAATTGGCGGTCGCAAGCATCGGATCGACCACGATCACCAGACGGTCGGCAAGGTCGCTCGGCGCCTTGAAGAAATATTCGATCGCCTCGAGCGTCTCATGGTCGCGGTAAAGGCCTATATGGGCGACGCGCGCCGCCGGCACCAGATCGAGCAGGCCTTCGAGCAGGCCATTGCCGGCCCGCAGCACGGAGGCGAAAACCAGCTTCTTGCCCTCCAGCGTCGGCGCTTCCATCTCCTCGATCGGGGTCTCGATCGTGGTGGTCGTCAGTTCGAGGTTGCGGGTCACCTCGTAGCCGAGAAGCAGGGAGATTTCGCGCAGCAGCCGCCGGAAGCCTGCCGTCGAGGTCTCCTTCTTGCGCATGATGGTCAGCTTGTGCTGGACAAGGGGGTGGTCGACGACGGTGACGCCCTGCATGGTCTTCTCCAGTGAATGGTGAGTAGTGAATAGTGAATAGTGAGCCGGTTTGCGAGTCCTGATGGGCCGATGATTGGTTGACACGCTGAAGCCGCCGGCAAACGTTCACCATTCACCATTCACCATTCACCATTCACCATTCACCATTCACCATTCACCATTCACCATTGACCATTCACCGGCCTTTGGGGTCGAGCCGGCTCATCAGCATCGCCTTGGTCTTCCGGTCGACGAAGGCCGCCTCGATGGCCGTCCTGGTGACGGCGATAAGCGCCTTGTCGTCCATCGCGAAATGCTCGGCGGCGATGTCGTATTCGCGCTTCAGCGAGGTCCAGAAATAGGGCGGGTCGTCGGAATTGAGCGTCACCTTGCAGCCGGCCGCGCGCAACGCCGGAAAAGGATGCGTGGCGAAACTATCGAACACCTTGAGCGCGATGTTGGAGCCGGGGCAGCATTCCAGCACCACGCCCTCGGCGGCTATGCGGCGAACGAGGTCCGGGTTCTCGATGGCGCGCACGCCATGGCCGATCCGCGACGGGCGGATATGGTCGAGCGCTGCCGCCACGCTTTCCCAGCCCATCAATTCTCCGGCGTGGATGGTGATGCCGAGGCCGGCCTCGCGCGCGATCTCGAACGCACGGACGTAGTCCTCGAAATCGCCGATGCGCTCGTCGCCGGCGACGCCGAAGCCGGTGACCAGCGGATGGCCGCAGCGCGCCGCAAAGCGCGCCGCCTGCTCGATCGCCTCGACGCCGACGTGGCGTACGCCGGTGACGATCATGCGCCCCTCGATGCCGGTCCTCGCCTTGGCGCGGGCCATGCCTTCGCCCAGCGCGTCCGTATAGGCCTTGGGCGAAAGCCCGGCCCTTTTCGCGTGATCCGGCGAGGTGAAGACCTCGGAATAGATGGCGCCGTCGCGGGCGAGGCTGGTGAGATAATGATCGGTTAGACGGGCGTAATCCTCCTCGGTGCGGAACAGGTCGGAAGCAAAATCATAGGCGGCGAGGAAAGACGTGAAATCGTGCCAGACGAAAGAGCCGTTCTGGATGTAGGGCGAAGGGTCCTTGCCGTATTTGCGGGCCTGGCTGACGACGAGGTCGGGCGCCGCTGCCCCTTCGATGTGGCAGTGCAATTCGGCTTTCAAGATCATGCGGCCATCCCGTGCGGTATTCTTCTGTCGTGGCGCCGATTCCGGGTGGAAAATCGTGGCAAACTCTTCCCCGACCCGTTCTGAAAGCGCGGCCGAAAACCGCGCCTTGGACAATAGCGCCCGCCCCATCGATCGGCTATGGTCCCGCCGGTTTTATGGCGGATCGAAATAATGTCAGTTGAGAGAACCACGGCCGCGGGCGGCATGGAAACCTCCTATGGTTTCAGGAAGGTTGGCGAGGGCGACAAGCAGTCGCTCGTCAATGACGTCTTTCACAAGGTGGCCAATCGATACGACCTGATGAACGATCTGATGTCGGGTGGGTTGCACCGGCTGTGGAAGGACGCGATGGTCGCGTGGCTCAACCCCCCGAAGCGGCCGGGCTGGAAGGTGCTCGACGTCGCCGGCGGCACCGGCGACATCGCCTTTCGCATCATCGAGGCAAGCCAGCGCCATGCGCATGCCACGGTGCTCGACATCAACGGCTCGATGCTCGACGTCGGCCGCGACAGGGCCGAAAAGAAAGGCCTCTCGGAAAACACCGATTTCGTCGAGGCCAATGCCGAAGCGCTGCCGTTCGAGGACGGCACGTTCGATGCGTATACGATCGCGTTCGGCATCCGCAACGTGCCGCGCATCGATGTGGCGCTGAGCGAAGCTTTTCGTGTGCTGAAGCGCGGCGGGCGCTTCCTATGCCTGGAGTTTTCCGAGGTCGACATGCCGCTGCTCGACAAGGCCTACGAGGCTTGGTCGTTCAACGCCATCCCCAAAATCGGCAGGGCGGTGACCGGCGACGACGAGCCCTATTCCTATCTGGTCGAATCGATCCGCAAGTTCCCCAACCAGCAGAACTTCGCCGCGATGATTGGTCGGGCCGGCTTCGATCGGGTTACTTTCCGCAACTATTCGGGGGGCATCGCGGCGCTCCATTCGGGCTGGAAGCTTTGAGGCAGGGCGTCCGATGACCAGCGTTGGCGCCGGCTTCCGGCTCGCCAGGGCCGGCTGGGTGCTGGTCCGCGAGGGCGTCGTCGCGGCGCTGCCCGGCGAAGAGCTTTCCGGTATGCCGAAGCTCGGCTGGCGGCTGGCGCGCGTGCTCACTCGCCGCCGCGCCCGAAGCCATCTGCGCGGCGACCGGCTGGCGCAGGCGGTGGTGCGGCTGGGGCCATCCTATGTGAAGCTCGGCCAGTTCCTCGCCACGCGGCCCGACGTCGTCGGCAACGACATGGCGGTCGACCTTGCGCTGCTGCAGGACAAGATGCACACCTTTCCGAGGGCGGAAGCGGTCGCGGCGATCGAAGCCTCGCTCGGGCGCAGGATCGAGGATCTCTACGCAACCTTCGGCGAGCCGGTCGCGGCGGCATCGATCGCCCAGGTGCACGGCGCCGAAGTCGTTCGCGACGGAAAGGCTTCACGGGTCGCGGTGAAGGTCATCCGCCCCGGCGTGCGCCATCGCTTCTTCCAGGATCTCGAGAGCTACTTCCTCGCCGCCCGCCTGCAGGAGAAGTACATCCCCTCCTCGCGGCGCCTGCGGCCGATCGAGGTGACCCAGACGCTGGCGCAGACCACCAAGGTCGAGATGGACATGCGGCTCGAAGCGGCCGCGTTTTCCGAGCTCGCTGAGAACACCAAGGATGATCCGGGCTTCCGCGTGCCGGCGGTCGATTGGGAGCGGACCGGCCGAGACGTGATCACCATGGAGTGGATCGACGGCGTCAAGATGAACGATCTGACCGGCCTTGCTGCCGCCGGTCACGACCTCAAGGCGATCGCAGCCAATCTCGTCCAGTCCTTCCTCAGGCATACGCTGCGCGACGGCTTCTTCCATGCCGACATGCATCCGGGCAACCTGTTCGTCGAACCGGACGGCACCATCGTTGCCGTCGATCTCGGCATCGCCGGCAGACTCGGCAAGAAGGAGCGGCGTTTTCTGGCCGAGATCCTCTACGGCTTCATCGTGCGCGACTACCGGCGCGTCGCCGAGGTGCATTTCGAGGCCGGCTATGTGCCGCGTCAGCACAATGTCTCGGCCTTCGCGCAGGCGATCCGCGCCATCGGCGAGCCGATCCACGGCCAGTCGGCCGACACGATCTCGATGGCCAAGCTTCTGACGCTGCTGTTCGAGGTCACCGACCTCTTCGACATGGCGACGCGGACCGAGCTGGTGCTTTTGCAAAAGACCATGGTGGTGGTCGAAGGCGTGGCCCGCACGCTCGATCCGGCGTTCAACATGTGGAAGACTTCGGAGCCGGTGGTCAGTGACTGGATCGCGGGCAATCTCGGCCCGCGCGGCGTGCTCTCGGACGCGCGGGACGCCGGCAAGGCCTTGATCTCGCTGGCGAGGCAGGCGCCGGACATTGCGGTTCGCACCGAGCGGCTGTCGCGTGAGATCGACCTGATGGCCGAGCATGGCTTGCGCTTCGACGAGGCGACCGCGCGCGCGATCGGCAAGGCGGAGGCGCGCCACACCCGCTCCGGCCGGGTGGCGCTGTGGACCATTGCGCTGACGCTGATTTACATCGCGTGGCGGATTTTCTGACCGCCCGCCGCCTTGCTGCGTTTTGATTGCATTGCTATCATTGCCGGCGCTAGTTTGAGGCGGGTGCAATCAGATGGCCAGTATCACGATCCGCAACCTTGACGATGGAGTTAAGGACCTGCTGCGCCAATTGGCTGCCGAAAATGGCTGCTCGATGGAGGAGCAGGCCCGGGCGATGATCAGGGCGGCGGTTGAGGGCCGGGCAGGGCAGGCCGACCGCATCGACCAGATCGAGAAGACGCTGCGTGCGCTGACCGGCCCCGGCCAGCAAGCACCGCCTATCGCCGACATGCCCGGCAGGCCATCAGTTCGCGGAACGCTCTCCGGCAAACGCGTCCTTCTCGTCATCGGCGGCGGCATCGCCGCCTATAAATCGCTCGATTTGATCCGGCGCCTGCGCGAGCGCGGCGCTTCTGTCCGGGTGGTAATGACATCAGCCGCGCAGGAATTCGTCACCACGCTGTCCGTCGGCGCGCTTTCGGCCGACCATGTTTTCACCGAACTCTTCGACCGCAATGACGAGCACGATGTCGGCCACATAAGGCTGTCGCGCGAGGCCGATCTGCTGGTCGTGGCGCCGGCCACCGCCGACCTGATGGCGAAGCTCGCCAACGGCCATGCCAATGATCTTGCCTCGACGGTGCTGCTTGCGACCGACAAGAAAGTGCTGATGGCGCCGGCGATGAATCCGAAGATGTGGTCGCATCCGGCAACGCGGCGCAACCGGGCGACCCTGCAGAAGGATGGCATCGCCTTTGTCGGGCCGGCCAAGGGCGAGATGGCGGAAAGCAACGAGGCGGGCGAAGGCCGCATGGCCGAGCCGCTGGAAATCGTGGCCGCGATCGAGGCGATGCTCGGCGAGAAGCCGAAGCCGCTTGCGGGCCGCAAGATCATCGTCACCTCGGGGCCGACGCATGAGCCGATCGATCCGGTGCGCTACATCGCCAACCGTTCGTCCGGCAAGCAGGGCCATGCTATCGCGGCGGCACTGGCGAAGCTCGGCGCCGATGTCCGGCTCGTGTCCGGTCCGGTCAACATCGCCGATCCGGCCGGGGTGAAGACCACTCATGTGGAAACAGCGGCCGAGATGAAGGAAGCGGTCGAGAGCCTTTTGCCGGCGGACGCGGCTGTTTTCGTCGCGGCCGTCGCCGACTGGCGCACCGCGAATGCCGCCGGTGAAAAGATCAAGAAGGTGGCGGGGAAGGGCCCGCCGTCGCTCAAGATGGTCGAGAATCCCGACATCATCGCGGGCGTCGGCCATCATGCGCAGAGGCCCGGTCTTGTCGTCGGCTTTGCCGCCGAGACGCAGGACCTCATCGGCAACGCCGAGGCCAAGCTCAGGAAGAAGGGCGCCGATCTCATCGTCGCGAACGACGTCTCGCATGGCAGCGGCATCGGCCCTTCCGGCGTTATGGGCGGCGATCGCAACAAGGTGCGTATCGTCTCGCGCACGGGCGTCGAGGAGTGGCCGGAGATGGGCAAGGACGAGGTGGCGACACGGCTCGCCGCATCGATTGCCGAGCGGCTGAAAACGACAGTGGTTTAGCTGGCCGCTGCCTGCGGTCGCATTGGCGGCAGCGCGATCCGCAGCGCGGCGATGCAGCCGAGGATCCCAAGCGGCACGAAGGCGAGGAAGAGCCAGCCGGCCACGCCTGCAGCCGCGTCACGATTGAGGCCTTGCGAGAAGCCGCTGGCGTTGGCGACGATGCCGGCAAGGGCCGCGCCCACCGCGTAGCCGATCCGCTGCATGGTCGGCACGGCGGCGGAAGCGATCGTCTGCTCGCCGTCGCGGGCCGAAGCGACGATGACGCGCGTCAAGAACGGCCAGCAGACGCCGAAGCCGCCGCCCTGCAGCAGAGCGCAGAGCAGGATCAGCGGGATCGAACCTGCGGGGATGGCGTAGGCGAAACTGGCAAGACCGGAGGCGATCATCAGCGCGCCGACGACGATGATCAGTCTTTCGCGTTCCAGCGGCGCATTGGCGATGAGGATCGACAGGATCGACCAGGCGATGGATTCGGCGGCGATGATATAGCCGGTGGTCAGGATCGGAATGCCGTGCAGCGTGGTGAGCAGCAGCGGCCCGTAAATGGTGAACGTGCAGGTCGCTACCGAGAAGGCCGCAACCATGGTCATGCCTGAGCCAAGCGGCGAGCGCCATGAGAACAAAGGTGCCGGAAACAGGCGCGAGCGCGGCCTGAGGGCATCGATGCGGAAGAAAAGCGCCAGGCCGATCAGCCCGACGGCCAGCAGCAGCGACGAGCGCAGCAGGGCGATGTCGATGCCGGCGGCAGCGATCAGCACGACGGCGATGGCGAGACAGGCAAGCGCCGGATAGGGAAAGGGCGGCGCCGTGCCGCTGCCCGCCTGCGGCCTCGTCGCCTCCGGCGTGTCCAGCACGATAAAGCTCGCCAGCGCCATCGCCGCGCCGCCGACAGTGAAGACGCCAAAGGCCCAGCGCCATGACAGGAACTCGGTCATAACAGCGCCGAGCATCGGTCCGCTGAAGGCGGCGACGCCCCAGATCGCCGACATGATGCCGAAGAGCTGCGGCCAGATGTTGCGCGGAAAGAGACGCTCGACCGAAACGAAGGCGAGCGACACCAGCGCGCCGCCGCCAAGTCCCTCGACCAGCCGCCCGGCGAGGAAGAACGGCATGGAGGGTGCCGTGGCGCAGATCAGCGCGCCTGCCGCGTAGAGCAGGGCGGCGACCATCATGTTGGAGCGCAGCGCGACATAGCTCACCAGCCGCCCGGCGGCCGCACCCGCGACGATGGCGCCGAGCTCATAGATCGCCAGCGACCAGCCAACCAGCTGCACGCCGGCCAGCTCGCCGACCATGGCCGGCATCACCGTCGCCACCATAGTCTCATTGGTGGCATGCAGCAGGATGCCGAGACTGACGAAGCAGAAACGCGCCAGGTCGCCGCTTGCCCACAGCGCTCGCCAGTCCACCTTGTTGCCGGCCACCTTGCCGCCGCCTGCTGCCGTCACGTCGATCTCCCGCTTGTTTTCCGCAACCTCATCCGCATTGCGAACGAAGCGCCAGATCCAGTTCGGCAGGGCTTGTAGAACCTCAAGCGCAGTTGAGCTCAAGAGGCTTTTCGGGGATATCGGCGAGCAGCGCGCTAAAAATTCGGCCCGGAGCGAGAGTCCCGGGCCGTATCGGTGCTAACTGATTTGAAATTTCACTTATAGGAGTGGACGAGGTCCAGCGAAGCCACGGCAACAGCGAGGTTGACGCCGGTCTGCGCCTGGACGCTCAGCGGCTCGAGCATGAAGGCGCCGTCGAGGCCGCCGACCAAAAGATTGGCGCCGCCACCGGTCACGACGCTCGCCTCCGCGTTGACGCCGTAATAGCTGCCGGCGAGATCGCCCGAGTCATGGTGGCGGGTGGCGGCGAGAACCGCCCAGACAAGCTGACCTTGATGCGTCCGGCCGATATCGACGCCGAGCTTGGAGATCATGCCCGTGTATAGCTCGGCCGGGCCGTGATGATAGGGGCGGAAGACGCAGGACACGCCCTTGTTGGAGGTGATGACGTAACCGGTGCCCCCGTCGATGGTGCAATCGAGCGTGCCGAGCCGGAGCGTGCCGGCGCTGACCGGAGAAGCGTGGACCGTGGCGGCAAGCGCGGCGGCGGCACAGGCAAGTGTCTTGATCATCGGAAAGGTCCTTTCGCAACAAACGGCCCCGGTTAAACGGTCGAGGTGCGAGGAGCGTTCCGCCCAAAACTTGGCGCGAGCATGGCGAGCCAACACATCGCCGTTGGCGACTAACGGCCACATCGGCGTGTCAGCGCCGCAATAGACCCATCGCGGGCGACCGGACCCCCGGGCGGCCTTAGCTTCCGATCAGCTGGCGCCGGCCGAGGTGCGCGACAGGCCGTCCTTGGCGGGTTGGTAGTTCGGGTCGAGGTGGACAGCTTCGCGGTAGGACTTGGCCGCCCTTTCCTTGTCGCCGCGTCGCTCGTAGATCAGCGCCTGGTTGGCCCAGGCCTCGGCGTTCTTGCCGTCGAGCTTGATGGCCATGTTGAAGTCGGCGAAGGCGTTGTCCTCGTCATTCATGGCCAGATAGGACAGGCCGCGGCCGTTGTAGGGCTCGGCTGCGTCCGGCGCCAGCGAGATGGCGGTCGAGAAATCCTCGATGGCGAACTTATGCTGGCCCTGGCTCTGATAGATCAGGCCGCGATTGTGGTAGGCGCGGGCGTCGGTCGTGTCGAGTTGGATCGCCTTCTGGAAATCGTTGAAGGCGTCGTTGACGCGGCCGGCCTTGCGATAGAGATTGCCGCGGCCGATATAGGCGGCGTCGTAATTGGCGTTGATCTGGATCGAGCGGTTATAGTCGGCAAGCGCTGCTTGCTGGTTGCCCAGGAAACGCTGGATGAGCGCCCGGTTCGAATAGGCCTGATAGAAGTTCGGATTGAGCTGGATGGCGGTGTCGAAATCCTTGAGCGCCGCCTGGTACTGGCCGCCGCGGCCATAGGCCGAGCCGCGCACATTGTAACCCTCGGGATCCTGAGGATTGCGCTGGATGACAGCCGACAGCGAGGAGATGTTCTCGGTCGAGCCTTGCGCCTTGTCGATACTGTTGAACTCCCCCGTCGGGGCCGTCTGGCATGCTGCAAGGGTCAGGCCCGAAAGCAGGGCCGCCGTCAGGGCGAAGCCGCGAAAAGCGGTTCTGCGCTCCACGGTAATTGCGTTCATCTCAGTCCTCACTGGCGCCGCGCCGTCAAGTCCGTTCCCTCTCCGAACCGGCTCGAATAACAAAAAGGTGGCGGCGATTCCGCATCGCGCCACCCTCGGTATCCTTCGAAAAGGACGAAAAATTGACGGTATCAGCGCGGCGAACGCGATGCGCCGGCAGCACCAGCCGGAGCCGGGCGCGGGGTCATCGGCAGCAGGCCTTCGCGCTGGGCGCGCTTGCGGGCCAGCTTGCGGGCGCGGCGGACGGCTTCCGCCTTCTCGCGGGCACGCTTCTCGGACGGCTTTTCGTAGTGACCGCGCATCTTCATTTCGCGGAAAATACCTTCGCGCTGCATCTTCTTCTTCAGCGCGCGAAGCGCCTGATCAACGTTGTTGTCGCGGACGAGTACCTGCACGTGCAATCCTGTCTTCGGGTTTGAAATCTCAGGCAAGCAGCCCATAGCCGCATGCCTCCGCAGTGACCTGCACCGCGAATTGTGCCGGCTGATAGCAGAATCAGGCCGTGCTGTCCACCGTTGATTGCAGGAAACCGCGATCGGAAGCCCGAGCGCCGTGCCTTGCCGGTCTGAGCCTTAGGCGGTCGCCAGATGCAGACGGGCGAAATCCTCAAAGAATTCGCCATAGTCGCAAGTGATTTCCTCGCCGGCCGCGATATCCCGGGTCGCTGTGGCGCCACCATATTGGGAGAAATCCGTGTTCGGCCGCTCGGAATGGTTCATGAAGCGGCCATTGTCGACCTCATATACCATGAAACCCGGCTTGTCCGGGCTCGGATAGGCGTAGCGGTCGAGCAATTCCTTGAGATGCGGCGGCGCCTTCTCGTATTTCTCCATGGGGATCAGCCGGTCGAAATCGGGATCGAGCCGCCAGATGGAGGAACCTTTCCTGACCGGCTCGGCGGCGAAAACGCCGACGCCTTCGATGGCGCTCTGGGCTACATAGGTTCTGATCAGCAGCATCGTTCCGATCCGTTTTCGACGGGAAACCAAATCGTCAAAACGGACCGGAATGCAAGGCCCCGTCGCGCGATTTCAGCGGATGAGCATGGCTGCCGACCGTCAGATGATTCACGTCCGATTGATCGAGACGCCACCATCGGCAAACAGCGCCGCGCCGGTGGTGAAGCTTGAGGCGTCCGAGGCAAGGTAGAGCGCTGAGCGGGCGATCTCCTCGGGCCGGGCCACACGCTTCAAGGCATGCAGGTTTTCGACGAATGTCCGCGACTCCGGCGTCTTGAACGTCGCTGCGGGCGTGTCGGTGCCGCCGGGCAGCAGCGCGTTGACGCGCAGCCCTTTCGGGCCGTATTCGGCGGCCAGCACCTGCGTCAGCCCGATCAAACCCGCCTTGGCGGCGGCATAGGCGGCCATGCCCGGCATGCCGGCGGTATAGCCGACGAAGCTCGAGGTGAAGATCAGCGAGCCGCCGCCGCGCTCCAGCATCGCCGGGATCTGGTGCCTGGCGGCGAGGAAGGCGCTGGTCAAATTGGTGTCGATCGTGTCGTGCCAAGTCGCCGGCGCCATCTCCGGAACCTGCGCCATCAAGCCGACGGCGCCGGCATTGTTGAAGGCAATGTCGAGGCCGCCGAACCTTTCGACTGCAAGCTCGACCAGAGCCCTGGCATAGGCTTCGTCTCGGACATCGCCGGCGAGTGCAATTGCGGTTCCACCGGCCGTCTCGATTTCGCCGACGAGTGCATCGAGTTCGGCCCGGCGGCGCGCCGCGACGACGAGACTGGCGCCCTGCTCGGCGAACAGACTGGCCGTAGCGCGGCCGATGCCGGAACTGGCGCCGGTGACGATGGCGACCTTTTCGGTGAGTGCGAACATTTCACATCCTTTCTCTATGCCGGTCCAGCCGGTGGTGGGATGATTGGTCGCAAATCGGCATTTCGGCAGCCACCCGAAAGCTGACTTGCCGATCGGAATGCAAGTTGTCGGGCATGCGCCGCGCAGCCGCGGCGCAAAACGGCAAGCGCCGTCGCAAACAGCGCAAGGGTGACTGCACGCTTTCGCTAGTGATACACCACGCGCGCCGGGGAATGCCCGGCCGAGATCCGCGATTTTTGGCGCGAGGCTGAACGTGAAGAAATACTCCGTATTCGCCATTGCCCGCGAGGCGATGCGCGGCCACAAGGGCTGGGAAGAGCAATGGACCTCACCCGAGCCGAAGAAGGAATACGACGTCATCATCGTCGGCGCCGGCGGCCACGGCCTGGCCACCGCCTATTATCTGGCGACCGAGCACGGCATCACCAATGTCGCGGTGCTGGAAAAGGGCTGGCTCGGCGGCGGCAACACCGGCCGCAACACCACCATCATCCGCTCCAACTATCTCTATGACGAAAGCGCCGGCATCTACGACCATGCGCTGAAGTTGTGGGACGGACTGAGCCAGGAGCTCAACTACAACGTCATGTATTCGGCGCGCGGCGTCATGATGCTCGCGCACAATGTGCATGACGTTCAGGTGTTCAAGCGCCACATCCATGCCAACCGCCTCAACGGCATCGACAATGAGTGGCTGACGCCGGAACAGGCGAAGGAGTTCTGTCCGCCGCTCAACATTTCCAAGGAGGCGCGCTATCCGGTCATGGGTGCCGCGCTGCAGCGCCGCGGCGGCACGGCCCGCCACGATGCGGTCGCCTGGGGTTATGCGCGCGGCGCCTCGGCGCGCGGCGTGCACATCATCCAGAACTGCGAGGTCACCGGCGTCAAGCGTGCGGCCAACGGCGCGGTCACCGGCGTCGAGACGACGCGCGGCTTCATCGGCGCCAAGAAGGTCGGCGTCGTCGCTGCCGGCCATTCGTCGGTCATCATGGATATGGCCGGCGTGCGCATGCCGTTGGAGAGTTATCCGTTGCAGGCGCTGGTCTCGGAGCCGGTCAAGCCGGTGGTGCCATGCGTCATCATGTCGAACACGGTGCACGCCTATATCTCGCAGTCGGACAAGGGCGAGCTGGTCATCGGCGCCGGCACCGACCAGTATATCTCCTATTCGCAAACCGGCGGCCTGCACATCCTGCAGCACACGCTCGACGCCATCTGCGAGATGTTCCCGATCTTCACCCGCATGAAGATGCTGCGCTCCTGGGGCGGCATCGTCGACGTGACCCCCGACCGCTCGCCGATCCTGGCTAAGACGCCGGTCAAGGGCCTCTATGTCAATTGCGGCTGGGGCACCGGCGGCTTCAAGGCGACGCCAGGTTCGGGCAACGTCTTTGCCCACACCATCGCCAGGGACGACCCGCACCCGATTAACGCGCCCTTCACGCTCGAGCGCTTCCGCACCGGCCGTCTCATCGACGAAGCGGCGGCGGCGGCGGTGGCGCATTGATGATGGCCGAGATGGCCTGCCAGAAGCTTTGCGATCAACCGGCCGGCGCCCGCGTCGGCCATGGCGAATTGTAGGATCAACCTAGATGCTTCTCATCCGCTGTCCCTATTGCGAGGAAGAGCGCCCGGAACTCGAGTTCCGCAATGCTGGCGAGGCGCATATCGCGCGCCCGACCAACATTGCCGCCGAGAGCGACGACGATTTCGAGAAATTCTTCTTCATCCGCTCGAACCCCAAGGGCGTGATCTATGAGCGCTGGCGGCATATCCATGGCTGCGCCCGCTTCTTCAACGCCGTGCGCGACACCGTGACCGACAAGTTCGTCATGACCTACAAGGCCGGCGAGCCGAAGCCCGCGAAGCTGCCTGGAGCCTCGAAATGAACGCCGCCTTCCGCATCTCCGGCGCCGGGCGTCTCAGCCAGGCGAAGACCGCCTCGTTCAGCTTCGACGGCAAGCAGTATATCGGCATCGAGGGCGACACGCTGGCCTCGGCCTTGCTCGCCAACGGCGTGCATCTGGTCGGCCGCTCCTTCAAGTACCACCGGCCGCGCGGCTTCCTGTCGGCCGGCGCGGAAGAACCCAACGCGCTGGTGCAGATCGTGCGCGACGACGCGCGCAAGACGCCGAATGTGCGGGCGACCGTGCAGGAGCTCTATGACGGGCTCACCGCCAATTCGCAGAACCGCTGGCCCTCGCTCGCCTTCGATGTCGGCGCGGTCAACGACATTGCCTCGCCGATGTTCTCGGCCGGCTTCTACTACAAGACCTTCATGTGGCCGAAGTCGGCCTGGTTGAACTTCTATGAGCCGAAGATCCGCGCGACGGCCGGCCTTGGCGTTTCCCCCGACCGGCCGGATCCCGACCATTATGCGGCGCGCTACGCGCATTGCGACGTGCTGGTGCTGGGCGGCGGGGCGGCCGGCATCACTGCGGCGCTTGCCGCAGCCGAAACCGGCGTGCGGGTGATCCTCGCCGACGAGCAGGCCGAATTCGGCGGCAGCCTGCGCTTCGAGAGCGGCGCCAGGATCGATGGCGAGGACGGCTTTGCCTGGGCACAAGCCGCGATCGCCAAACTCAAGGCGATGGACAATGTCCGAGTGCTGTCGCGCACGACAGCTTTCGGGTACTACGCGCAGAACTTCGTCGGCCTGGTCGAGCGGGTCAGCGACCATCTCAAGAGCCCCGGCCGGGAGCTGGCGCGCGAGCGCCTGTGGCAGGTTCGCGCCAAGCGGGTCGTGCTCGCGACCGGCGCCATCGAGCGGCACATGGTGTTCGCCAACAACGACCGGCCGGGCGTCATGCTGGCATCGGCGGCGCGCACCTACCTCAACCACTATGGCGTGGCGGTCGGCAGGAATGTCGGCGTCTATACGGCAAACGACTCGGCCTACGCGGCCGCGATCGACCTGAGGAAGGCCGGCGTCAATGTCGCTGCCATCGTCGACCTGCGCGACAACCCGTCGGGGGCGGTGATCGACGAAGCGAGGAGCCTCGGCATCGAGATCAATTTCGGTCGCGCTGTGGTTAGCGCCGGCGGCAAGCTGCGCGTATCGTCGATGACGGTGCAGCCGAAGAACGGCGGCGGCGAGCGCAGGATCGCGGTCGACGCCATCCTGATGTCCGCCGGCTGGACGCCGTCGGTGCATCTGTTCTCGCAGTCGCGCGGCAAAGTCGCCTTCAACGAGGAGGCGCGACGCTTCGTGCCGGGGACCTATGCGCAGGACTGCGTCTCGGTCGGCGCCTGCAACGGCACGGACGGTCTGGAGGCAACGGTCGACGAGGCCTATGCGGCAGGCGCCCAGGCGGCAAGGGACGCCGGCGGCAAGGATTCCAGCGGCAAGATGGGCAAGGGCGCCAAGCCAAAGGTCGATGCCAGTGAAAGCTGGTCACGCGGCATGCTTGGCGCTGCGCCCGGCGCCGGGCCGGGCACCACGGTCAAGGCCTTCGTCGATTTTCAGAACGATGTCACCGCCAAGGACATTCGCCAGGCGGTGCATGAGGGCATGCACTCGATCGAGCACGTCAAGCGCTTCACCACCAACGGCATGGCGACCGACCAGGGTAAGACGTCGAACATGCACGGCCTGGCGATCGCCGCCGAGACGCTCGGCAAGCCGATCCCGCAGGTCGGTCTCACCACGTTCCGCGCGCCCTATACCCCGGTCACCTTCGGCTCGATCGTCGGCCATGCGCGTGGCGCGCTGTTCGACCCGACGCGCCGCACGGCGACGCATGGCTGGGCGGCCGCCCAAGGTGCCGTGTTCGAGGATGTCGGCCAGTGGAAGCGCACCTGGTATTTCCCGAAAGCCGGCGAGGACATGCACGCCGCTGTCAACCGCGAATGCGTGACGGTGCGCAAAGCGGCCGGCCTGTTCGACGCCTCCACGCTCGGCAAGATCGAGGTGGTCGGGCCGGATGCGGCGAAGTTCATGGAGCTGCTCTACACCAACCCGTGGGAGAAGCTGGAGCCCGGCCGCTGCCGCTACGGCATCATGCTGCGCGAGGACGGCTTCATCTATGATGACGGCGTCGTCGGCAGGCTGGCGCCGGACCGCTTCCATGTGACGACGACCACCGGCGGCGCGCCGCGTGTCATGCATCACATGGAGGATTATCTCCAGACCGAGTTCCCGCATCTCAATGTCTGGCTGACCTCGATCACCGAGCAATGGGCGGTGATCGCCGTGCAGGGGCCGAGCGCGCGGAAAATCATCGAGCCTTTGGTCGAAGGCATCGACATGTCGGACGAGGCACTGCCGCATATGTCGGTGCGAGAAGGCAAGATCTGCGGCGTGCCGACGCGGCTGTTCCGCATGTCTTTCACCGGCGAGCGCGGCTTCGAGGTCAACGTGCCGGCCGACTATGGCGAAGCGGTGTGGGAAGCGCTGTGGGCCGAAGGCCAGAAGCATGGCGCGACCGCTTACGGCACCGAAACAATGCACGTGCTGCGCGCCGAAAAGGGCTACATCATCGTCGGCCAGGATACGGACGGCACGGTGACGCCGAACGATGCCGGTCTCGACTGGGCGGTCGGCAAGAAGAAGACCGACTTCGTCGGCATCCGCGGCATGATGCGCGCGGATCTCGTCGCCAAGGGCCGCAAGCAACTGGTCGGCCTGAAGGCCAAGGATCCGAAGGTCGTGTTGGAAGAAGGCGCGCAGATCGTCGAGGATCCGAAACAGGCGATCCCGATGAAGATGATCGGCCACGTCACCTCCAGCTACTGGTCGGAGAACTGCGGGCGCTCGATCGCGCTGGCGCTGGTCGCCGGCGGCCGTGATCGCATGGGCCAGACGCTCTATGTGCCGATGCCGAACGGCACGATCGAGGTGGAGGTCACCGGCATGGTGTTCGTCGACGAAAAGGGGGAGCGCCTCAATGGCTAAGGCTACCGCCAAGACAAAAGCCGCCGACGCTTCAGCTGCCGCCGAACGGCGTCCGGCACTTGCCGGGCGCGCGGTGTCGGCGCCGGGCGTCAAGGTCGAGATCCTACCGCCGGCCGAACGCATCTCGCTGCGCGCGCCCGAAGCTTCCGTCGCCGCGCTCTCCAAGGCGCTCGGCGTGACGCTGCCGTCGAAGCCGAAGACCTCGGCGGCGAAAGGCGGGCGCACCGCCTTATGGCTCGGGCCGGACGAATGGCTGGTCATCGACGATGCCGGCAACGATCCGCTGGCCGACTGCGCCAAGGTTTCGGCGCTGCACTCCGCGGTCGGCATCTCGCATCGCAATGTGGCGATCTCGGTTGCCGGGCCGGCGGCCGCGGTGACGGTCAGTTCCGGTTGCCCACAGGACCTGTCGCTCGAGGCCTTCCCGGTCGGGGCAGCATCGCGCACCATTCTCGGCAAGTCCGAGATCGTGCTGCTGCGTACCGCTGAAGACACGTTCCGGGTGGAATGCTGGCGTTCCTTCTCGGACTATGTATTTACTTTGCTGTCGGAAGCGGCGAGCGACGCGGCGAACTGATCCTGCGCCAACCGGTCCGAAGGGCCGGCCTCGGGGAGCCTTCACCGGTCCGGGCCGTTTCTGCGGCTTGCGAGGAGACTGCCGATGCCGTGCAAGTCTGCGCCGAAGTCGCCAAAGAAGTCAGAGGCGGTCCGTTCGCTGAAGCGGGATCGCGAGATCGAGGAAGAAGAGCTCGAGGAAGGCCTCGAGGGCACCTTCCCGGCCAGCGATCCGGTGTCGATTACCAGCACCACCATCCCCGGCGGGCCGGCAAAGCCTGGCAGGGCCAAGACCTTGCCTGGAATGAAGTCGCACAAGAAGTAGAGCGCCGCCGCAGTCAAATCGGGCTTCAGGCTAAACGAAAACGGGCGGCCAAGCGCCGCCGGTTTCGTTTACGATTTGGCGCTGATTAGAGGCCCGGCACGAACCAAGGGTTCACGTCGATACCGAGCCGCGGGCCGTTGGTCGTCTGAGTGTTGGCGGCATCGGGCTTTTCCACTGAGCCGGTCGCGGCGCAGTCGAGCGCCTGATTGGTGTGAGCCTGGGTGCAGGCCGCAGGGGCGTGCTTGGCCGGCTGGCTCCCGCCAGCGAAAGCGGCGCCCGAGAAAGCCAGCAAGGCAGCGAGCGCGAGGATTGTCTTTTTCATCTTTCCGTCTCCAATCGTACATGTACGACACAACGTACATATACGGTTAATGGAGGCTGAATTCAAGAGGGAATTTGTACGCGTACGACAAATTAGCTTGAACCGAGTAACCGGCGTCGCAAATCAAGCGACCGGCGTTGTGTCAAGCCGGCGAAGCCGGTCAGCAGTTGACCGGTGTTTCGGTGAGCGGGGGTATGTCTTGCGCCGACAACGAGGCCAGCATGAAGTCGCACATCCGCTTCACATAGGCCTGGGGGTCGCCGAACGGATAGAAGGGAAAGGTGATCAGCAGCGAGATCGTGCCGTGGCCAACGGTCCACAGCATGGTGGCTATGGCGCGAGGGTCGCCTTTGAGCTTGCCGGCTGCGACGCAGGCCTCGACCCTGCTGATCAGCACCTTCATAGCCGGATTGCGCTGTTCCATGTCCTCGTAGCTCCGGCCTTCCGGCAGCCGGGTCTTCTCTGTCATGAAGACGGTGCGGTATTCATTGGGATTGCCGAGCCCGAAGGCGGCATACTCGGTCATCACAGCCCGCAGCGCCTCAACGGGATCGTCTGCCGGGTGCTCCTCGATGCGGCGGGCAAGCGTTTCGAACGCGTCCTCGGCGAGCGCGAACAGGATGTCCTGCTTATCGGCAAAATAGGAATAGACCGACATCGGCGCGTAGCCGACCCGCTTGGCAAGCTTGCGAATGGTAAGCCCTTCGTAGCCCTCTTCCTGCACAAGCTTGTGAGCTGCGTCGACCAGTTCGGAACGAAGCTCGGCTTTCTGTTTCTCGCGGCGTTTCTGAACGCTCAGCGGCAATTTCCGCCTGCCTTTATGGTTGGTTGCCTGACAAAATTATATACGCTGTACGGAAACGGACAAGGGAGCGGCCTGGTTCCCCAACTACGCCCTAACGCTTTGTTCCTACTTAATTCCGAACAGGAAAGCCGCTACCCACTTTTTCCGAACTAGATCGCGCTAATGCCGCCGTCCAGCGCCAGCGCATGGCCGCTCGCCCTCAGTGGCGAAGGCTTTGGCCGCGCCGCTGCCGAGGCCGCCTGTCGCACCGGCTAAAACACCGTCGCTCCATCGAAACGACCCCGGCTTGGCTCCCTCAACTTTTCTTGTCAATCAGTTCCACCGCCAGCGCGGCGAGCAGCTTCACCGCCTCGCCATAGGTCCTGGCCTTTTCCGGGTTGGAGGCATTGCCGTCCAGCGCGCGGCGGTAGACACCCTGGCAGATCGCCGCCAGGCGGAAGAAGGAGAAGGCGAGGAAGAAGGTCCAGTTGCCGATGCCGTCGATGCCGCGCCGGCGGCAATAGGCGGCGACATAGGCCTCCTCGGACGGCAGGCCGATCGAGGCGCGGTCGATGCCGTCTAGGCCGCGAAAGCCCGACGCATGCGGCAGCCGCCATTGCATGCATTGATAGGCGAGGTCGGCAAAAGGATGGCCAAGCGTCGACAGTTCCCAGTCGAGCACGGCGATGACCTTCGGCTCGTCCTTGGCGAAAATCATATTGTCCAATCGGTAGTCGCCATGCACCAGCGAGACCCGGCCGTCATCGGCCGGCATATGCGTCTCCAGCCAGGTCATCAGCCGATCCATAGCGGCTATGCTTTCGGTTTCGGAGGCGCGGTACTGACTTGTCCAGCGCGCGAACTGGCGCTGGAAATAGCTGCCGGGCTTGCCGAAATCGCCTAAGCCCACAGCCTCGACATCGACTTGGTGCAGGGCGGCGAGGGTCGCATTCATGGCGTCGTAGATCGCGGCACGCTCGTCATTGCCGGATGTATCCGGCAGCGACGGATCCCAGAAGATGCGCCCGTCGAGGAACTCCATGACGTAGAACATGCGGCCGATCGGCGTCATCTCGCCTGAAAGATGGAGCATGCGCGGCACCGGCACGGAGGTCGTGCTCAGCGCCTGCATGACCCGGAATTCGCGGTCGACCTGATGCGCCGATTTCAGCAACTGCCCCGGCGGCTTGGCGCGCAGCACGTAGCGGCCGCTGGCGGCGGTCAGCAGATAGGTCGGGTTCGACTGTCCGGACTTGAATTTTTCGGCCGCGCAAAGCTTGGAAAAACCAGGCACATGCGCTTCGAGATAAGGCGCAAGCGCTGCTTGGTCGAGCGCGTTGGCGTCGCCGCTCATGCGGTCTCGGGCTGGCGCTCGATCAGCGTCAGGGTCAGCCAGCGCGCGGTGAGCGCCGGCTTCTTCGATCCTTCGATCTCGATGGTGACGTCGTGCGCCGTCTGCACCCATCCCGAAGGCCGCACCTTGACGTCGGCCAGCACGAAATGGGTGCGGATGCGCGAGCCGGTCTTCACCGGCGCCAGGAAGCGCAGCGTGTCGAAGCCGTGATTGACGCCCATCTTGGTGTTTTCGATCGGCGGCATGGTCTCGAAGGTCATGGCCGACAGCAGCGACAGCGACAGGAAGCCGTGCGCGATGGTGCCGCCGAACGGCGTCTCGCGCGCGGCGCGTTCCGGATCGCAATGGATGAACTGGTGATCGTCGGTGGCGTCGGCGAACTGATCGATCATGCGCTGCGTCACCGTGCGCCAGGGCGACACGCCGACTTCCTTGCCGACGCTGGCCAGAAGCGTATCGAGACTGATCGGTTCCACGCTGATGTCCTCCGCACCCCGCCCGGATCGCGATTGCTTGAACCGGGCGTCCTACTCCTTGAACAATGTCATCCCGTGCTGCACCGACTGGCCGCCGTCGATCGGCAGGATGGCGCCGGTGACATAGCTTCCGGCACGGCTGCACAAATAGAGCGTTGCGCCGGCAATGTCATCCGCCACGCCGATGCGGCCGAGCGGAACATGGCTGCCGACACGTTTCGCCTGCTCCTCCGTGGCGGTGGCAAAGGCCGTCATCCGACTCTGGAAGGGACCGGGCGCAAAGGCGTTGACGGTGATGCGGCGGGCGGCGAATTCGATCGCCAGCGTGCGCGTCAGGTGATGCACGGCAGCCTTGGAGGCGGTGTAGGAATAGGCGTCGTCGGCCAGCGGCTGCGTGCCCATCACCGAGCCCAGATTGATCACGCGGGCCGGGTCATCGTCGCTTGCTGCAGCATCGAGCAGCGGCAAGAGCTCGCGCGTCAGGTGGAAGACGGCGGTGACGTTGACGCCCAACACCTTCGTCCAGGCGTGGTAGGGAAACTCTGCGAGCGGCGCGCCCCAGGAAATGCCGGCATTGTTGACCAGGATGTGCAGCCGGTCCGTTCGGACCTTCACCTCGGCAACCAGCGCGGCGATGCCCGCTTCGCTGGACACGTCGCCGGCAAACCCCTCGGTCCGACCGGAGCCGCCCTGAGCGTTGATTTCGTCGGCGACCCGCACACAGTCCTCGCCCTTGCGCGAGGCGATCATCACAGTGGCGCCGGCCTGCACCAGTCCGGTCGCCACCATGCGGCCGATGCCTGTTGCGGCACCGGTCACAAGCGCGGTCTTGCCGACGACCGAGAACAGCTTGTCGAGATAGCTCATCCTAATTCCTCCCGCGCGCCTCGTCCCGGCCGGAACCGAAGGACTCGCGTTGACAAGGCTAGCCGAAGTACGGTCATCCTTGCCACGGATAAAGAAGCGAAAGGGTCGGAACCGATGGCGGACATGAACCTCGGCATGACCGAGCGGCTGAAGCCGATCCATCAGCGCGTGGCCGCGATGGTGCGCGACGAGATCGCACCGCTCGGCGAGGAGTTTCTCGCCGAGGTCGGCAGAAACGGTGACCGCTGGACTTACACGGCCAGGCAGACTGAAATCCTCGAAGGACTGAAGAAGACGGCGCGGGAGCGCGGGCTGTGGAACTTCTGGCTGACCGATTCCAAGCGCGGCTACGGCCTGTCGACGGTCGAATATGCCTATCTGGCGGAGGAGATGGGCAAGGCGCATCTCGGCGCAGAGACCTTCAACTGCTCGGCGCCCGATACCGGCAATATGGAAGTGCTGGAGCGCTACGGCTCGGAAGAGCACAGGCGGCAATGGCTGGAGCCGCTGCTCGAAGGGAAGATCCGCTCGGCCTATCTGATGACCGAGCCGGACGTCGCCTCATCCGATGCCACCAATATTTCGATGCGCTGCGAGCGGCAGGGCGACGACTATGTGCTTAACGGCGAGAAATGGTGGGCGTCCGGGGCCGGCGATCCGCGCTGCGCCATCTATATCGTCATGGTGAGGACCGGCTCGGACGAGGAGCCGCAGCATCGCCGGCATTCGATGATCCTGGTGCCGGCGGAGAGCGAGGGGATCACCAAGCTCCGGCCTATGCAGGTCTATGGCGACGACGACGCGCCGCATGGCCATATGCATCTGAGGTTCAAGGATGTGCGGGTGCCGGCGGCGAACCTGATCCTCGGCGAGGGCAGGGGCTTCGAGATCGCGCAGGGACGGCTTGGGCCAGGCCGCATCCATCATTGCATGCGTGCGATCGGCCAGGCCGAGATGGCGCTGGAGATGCTGTGCCAGCGTTCTCTGCGGCGCGAGGCGTTCGGCCAATCGCTGGCAAAGCTCGGCGCCAATTTCGACATCGTCGCCGAATGCCGCATGGAGATCGAGATGGCGAGGCTCCTGTGTCTGAAGGCAGCTTGGATGATCGACCAGGGCGATGCACGCGCTGCGGCCCCTTGGATCAGCCAGATCAAGGTGGTAGCGCCGCGCGTCGCGCTCAAGGTCACCGACGAGGCGGTGCAGATGTTCGGCGCGCAAGGCATCAGCCAGGACACGCCGCTCGCCCGCTCGTGGACGCATCTGAGAACTCTGCGATTGGCCGACGGGCCGGACGCCGTGCACCGGCGGCAGGTGGCGCGCGCCGAGCTCAGGAAATACACCCAGGAGAAGATCTGACCGCCATGACGCTTCCATCGGAAATGCGAGGCTTGCTGCTTGTCGGCGACGGCTACAGCAAAACGCCTTCGGCCAGCGTGCCGGAGGCGATGGAGCCTTATTTGAAGCCCGGCAGCATCGCCGTGCCGGCGCCTGGTCCGACACAAGCGCTGATCAAGGTCAGTCTCGCCTCAATCAACCCGTCCGATATCGCCTTCATCACAGGGCAATACGGCCAGCCCCGTGTGCAGGGCCGGCCGGCCGGATTTGAGGGCGTCGGAATCGTGGCCTCGACTGGCGACGATCCATACGCAAAAAGCCTTGCGGGCAAGCGCGTCGCCTTCGCCACCGGCGTGTCGAACTGGGGCGCCTGGGCAGAATACGCGGTCGCCGAGGCGGCTTCCTGTATTCCACTGCTCGACACGGTGCGCGACGAGGACGCCGCGGCGATGATCGTCAATCCGCTGACCGCCTTAGCCATGTTCGACATCGTCAAGCAGGAGGGTGAGAAGGCTTTCATCATGACTGCCGGCGCCAGCCAGCTCTGCAAGCTGATCATCGGGCTGGCGAAAGAGGAGGGTTTTCGGCCGATCGTCACCGTGCGCCGCGACGAGCAGATCCCGCTGCTGAAAGAGCTGGGCGCCGCCCATGCGCTCAACGAGAAGGCGGCGGATTTCGAGGCCGCGCTGCGCGAGGTGATGAAGGCGGAGCAGCCCCGCATCTTCCTGGACGCAGTCACCGGACCGCTTGCCTCGGTCATCTTCAACGTCATGCCGAAGCGCTCGCGCTGGATCGTCTATGGGAGGCTCGACGCCGAGGCGACTGTCATCCGCGAGCCCGGCCAACTGATCTTCCAGCACAAGCGCATCGAAGGCTTCTGGCTGGCCGAATGGATGCGGCAGTTCCGCGACCGGCTCGGCCCGGCGGTGCTGGAGGCGCAGAAGAGGTTTTCCGACGGGCGCTGGTCGACGGATGTGACAGCGGTGGTGCCGCTGGACGAGGCCATGGCCAGGCTGTCGGACGAGCTGGTCAAGCCGAACGGCAAGGTGTTTGTTAAGCCCTGATCAAAATAACTCGAGGTCGCGTCTATGAGGCTACGGTGGTTTGTCGGATTCGTCCTGGTGTCAATGGCAGGTACATTTACTGCCGAGGCCGCCGACAAGTTCCCGCCCATTTGGCGCAAGTCGATGACCAATGATCCGGGTACGAACTATTTTCTCAATAAATATTCGGCCTCTTTGAATGATCCAGCATCGACCGCAATTAGAAATATCATGCTGGCGCGCGTCGTCGGCTCTGAATGCCAGTCATCGCGGCTCAGCAAGGCCAAGGTCAGGGCCTATCGCGATAGCATGCTCGGCTCGCTTTCGTCCGATGCATTGAAAGCGGCTGCATTCGCAGCCGGCAGCGAATTGCGCAACTTCGACTATGAAACGCTCGCCCATCTTTGTGCCGGCATCGATTATCAGTTTGGGCCGAAAGGAGTGCTCATAGCGGGTGCCGTTTCGTCAGGCAAAGGCGAGCCAAGATATTCCTACGATCAGCGCAATCCATACATTCGGCTGCCCGAATTCACCGGCAAGTAGCTGAGCTGCCTGGCTCGTGCTCGTCCACTATTCCGCCGGCTCGACATTGGCATAGGCGGCTTGCTCGAGTTCGCGCTTCACGCGGGCTTCCTCATGCGCCTTGGGCGTGACGAAGCGGCCGAGCAAGAGATAGGCGACAGGGGTCAGGAAAAGCGTGGAGACGGTCGCCAGGCCAAGGCCGCCGACGATCACCCAACCGAGCGCCACGCGCGCCTCGGCGCCTGCGCCCGAAGCCAGCACCAGCGGCACGCCGCCGAGCACGGTGCAGATCATCGTCATCATCACCGGGCGAAGGCGAATGGTGGCGGCCTCTTCGATCGCCTCGCGCACGCCAAGCCCGCGGTCGCGCAGCTGGTTGGCGAACTCGACGATCAGGATGCCGTTCTTGGCCATGACCCCGACCAGGAGGACCAGGCCGATCTGGCTGTAGGCATTGAGGCTGGTGCCCGACAAAAGCAGCGCGAAGATGGCGCAGGCGAGCCCGAGCGGCACTGTCGCCATGATGATGACGGCGCTGACGAAGCTCTCGAACTGGGCCGCCAGCACCAGAAGGATGATGACCAGCGCGAAACCGAAGATGGTCGCCATGGCGCTGTTGCTCTCGCCGAGCGTCGCCGCCTCGGCCAGCGGCACGATCCGCGCGTCCGACGGCAGCAGCGGTGTTGCGATTTCCTCGGCGCGCGTCAGCGCATCGCCGAGCGCGAAGCTGCCGCCCAGATTGGCGGTGATCGCCACGGACGGCTGCTGCTGCTCGCGAGTGAGGGACGGCGGCACGGCGCGCTCGGTCAGCGTGGCGATGGTCGACATCGGCACGAAGCGGCCGTCCGACGTTTTCAGAAAAATGTTTTCCAGATCGGTCGGATCGTTGATTGGATTGGTGGTCGAGACCAGCTTCACGCCATAGCTGCGGTCGGCGATGTAGACGTCGACGACATCGTTGCCGTCGAGCATTGCCTGCAGCGTGTCCGCAAGCCCGGTGATGTCGATGCCGAGGTCGGAGGCGCGCTCACGGTCGATGGCGACGGCAAGCTGCGGCTGCGTAAGGTCGACGGAAAGTCGCGGTGCTTGGAAGCGCGGATCCTGCCGCATCTCCTCGACGATCTGCACCGCCGCCGCGCTTAGCGCCTTGCGGTCGTTGCCGACCAGGGCGAATTGCAGGCCGCTGCCGGCGCCACGGATGCGAAGGCTGTTGGGCTGAACCGGGAAAACGCGGACGCTTGGCACCTGCTTCGTCAGGCGGCTGATCTCGGCCATGATCTCCTGCTGGCTGCGCGTCCGCTCGTCCCACGGCGCCAGCGTCATCACCATGAAGCCGCTGTTGTAGGCGCCGTTGTTGCCGGCATTCGCGAAGGTGCTGCGGATCTCGCCGGAATCGCGCAAAGGCTGGATCAGCCGCTCGATCTTGCGCATCTGCTCGGTGGTATAGTCGAGGCTGACTCCTTGCGGCGCGTTGATGCGCAGCAAAACGACGGCGCGGTCTTCGGTCGGCGTCAGCTCCTGACGTATCGTGCCGAACAAAGTGAAGGCGGTGCCAGCGAAGAGCATAGCGACGAGCACTACGATCCAGGGGGCGCCGAGGCAGGCATGCAGGCAGCGCTTGTAGAGCCGATGCAATGCGCCGCCGATGCGAGCGCCCACGCCGCTGCCACCTTCGTGGTGAAGAGAGGCGCTGGTCAGCATGCGCGAGGCGAGCATCGGGCAGAGCGTCAGCGCCACGACGCAGGAGAGCAGTACCGACATCGCCAGCACGAAGCCGAACTCGCGAAAGAGCCCGCCGGTCTGTCCCGGCAGGAAGGAGATCGGCACGAAGACGGCGACCAGGGTCAGCGTCGTGGCAACGACGGCGAAGAAGACTTCCTGGGTGCCGAGCACGGCGGCCGCGCGCGGCCCCATGCCCTCGTTGCGGCGGCGCACGATATTTTCGAGCACGACGATGGCGTCGTCGACGACGAGGCCCGTCGCCAGAACCAGCGCCAGCAGCGTCAGGATGTTGATGGAAAAGCCGGCGAGGTAGATCGCGGCGATGGTGCCGATCATGGCGACCGGCATCGACAGGCCCGGGATCAGCGTCGCGCGCCAGTCGAGCAGGAAGGCGTAGATGACGATCAGCACGATCGAGACGGAAAGCGCGAGCGCGATCTCAACCTCGTGCACAGCGGCGTTGACGAAGACGGCATCGTCGCTGGTGACCTTGATCGACATGCCTTGCGGAAGGTTTGCCTGGAGCTTCTCCACGGCGGCCCTGACGCCGGTCGATATATCGAGCGTGTTCGATTCCGCCTGGCGGATGATGCCGAGGCCGATGCCGGTTTTGCCGTCGGAGCGCAATGAGGTCTGGCCGATGTCGGGGCCGAGCGTCACGGTGGCGACGTCGCGGATGCGCGTCGCGCCGCCGATGACGATGCTCTCGAATTCCTCCGGCGTGGTCACGTCGGCCGTCGTGCGCACGACGAGGTCCTGGTTTGTGGTGGTGATCGAGCCGGCCGGGGAATCGAAGGCGACGGAGGCGAGCGCCTTGCGCAAATCCGCCACGGTGAAGCCGTGGCTTGCCAGCTTGTTCTGGTCGACGTCGATGCGGAAGATTTTGTCGCGGTCGCCGGATACCTGGACGTCGGCGACCCCTGGAACGGCGGCGAGCTCGTCCTCGATGCGGTCCTGGACCAGCACCGTCATGTCCTGCACCGACATGGTGTAGGACGTGACCGCCAGCCGCATCACCGGGTCGGAATTGGCGTCGGCCTTGACGATGCGCGGCGCATCGGCGGTCTCGGGCAGTTGGTTGGTGATGCGGCTGACGGAATCGCGGACATCGGAGGCGGCTACATTGAGATCGACGCCGTCGTTGAACTCGATGGTGACGCGGCTCTGGCCGAAAGATGAAGTCGACGAGATCGACTTGACACCCGAGACGCGCGCGACGGCGCCCTCGATCGGGTCGGTCAACTCGCGGTCGACGGTTTCGGCGGCCGCGCCCTCGAAGGTGGTGTTGACGGTGATGACCGGGCGGTCGACATCCGGCAGTTCGCGGATTTCGACGCCCCAGAAGGCTGCGAGGCCGGCGACCGCGATGAGCGTGTTGAGCACGAAGGCCATGACCGGCCTGCGGATGAAGAGCGCGGTCAGGCCCGATCCCGCGGTCTGGTCGCCGGTGGCGCTCATGAGCCTTCGGCCGCGGTGGCGCGGTCCTCGCCGGCGATCCGGACGTCGCCGCCTTCGCTGACACTCTCCGTGCCTTCGGTCACCACCATGTCGCCGCTCTCGACGGGAGCATCGATCAGCACCGTCTCGGTGTTGCGCTGGATGATGCGCACCGGCACGCGCTTTGCCTTGCCGTTTTCGACGGTCCAGATATAGGCGCCGTCGGTGCCCCACTGGATGGCCAGTGGGCTGACGGCCGGATAGGTGTCGCCGGGGAATTTCATGGCGATCTGGAACGACATGCCGGCGCGCAGCGAATCCGCCGGGTTGGCGATCGTCGCCTTGACGAGCAGCGTGCGGCTGTTCTCGTCGATATGGTTGTCGATGGCCGAAACCGTGCCGGAATAGACCTGGTTGGGGTTGGCCAGCGGCGTGGCCGACAATCGCTGTCCGACCTTTACAGCGGCGGCGAAACGCTCCGGCACCCAGAAATCGACCAATATGCTCGAGCGGTCGTCAAGCGTGGCGATCGCCGACTGGCTGGTGACATAGTTGCCGGCGGCGATCGGCAGGATACCGACAGTGCCTTCGATAGGCGCGACGACCGAGCGGCGCTCGAGCGCGAGCTCGGCATCGCGCAGCGCCAGCTTGGCATTGGCGAGCGCCACCTCGGCATCCGCGACGGCAACTTGCGTGGCGGCATTGGAGGCTCGCAGCGACTTGACCCGGTCGAGCTTCGCCTGGGCGTCGTCGAGCGCGACCTTGGCACGGTCGCGCGCAATCACTTCCGTCTCCGAATCGAGCCTGGCGATGACATCGCCTTTTTCGACATGGGTGCCGGACTGCACCGGCAGTTCGGTGAGGCGGCCGGAAGAGTATGGATTGACAGTGACTGTCGCATTGGCGCGGCCGGTCCCGATCGCCTGAAGCCTGTCGTTGATGGTGGCGGTGCCGGCAGGGGAGGCGACAATGGTCACGATCTGGCCGGCGCGATTGCGACCGGACCGGACAGAACCGCTCTCGATGCTTCCCGTGGCGGGGGGCGTCGCCGCAATCGCCCAGTCAATACCCCAGCGTGCCAATACCTCAGGCGCGCCGGGATAGAAGCGCGCCCAGGCGGCCGCAGCGGCAACCACGATCACCAGCGCAAGAACAATCTGTTTCCAGCTCGACATTGACACTCCAGCGGCAGAATCGTCCGCCGGTTCCAAGTGGAAGCAGGCTGAGCGACGATACGGCGTGAGAGCGATACCGGCCACGCCACATCATAATATCAGCGTTTTATGGCAATTATCACGCAAACGTGCACATTAAATCTCGGTAACGTGAAGCGGGATCATCGCTTCGGTCCCACCTTTTGCCGCAATTTGGGGGATGCCGGCCGCCATTCGGTTAAAGGAAAACCGAACGGACGGAACTGCCTAGCGCAGGCTCTCCAGGTCGCGGATGCGCTTGGCGCCGGCGGCTTCGAGCTGCCTCGTAACCGCGCCGATCAGCGTTTCGGCGACGACAAAGAGGGCGGCGGATGAATCCCAGGCCGAAGGCACGGCGGTACGCCCGGCGATCACATGGCGGGCGAAGCGGGCGATCGGCGAGAGCCACTGATCGGTGAAGAGCACGATTTGGACGCCGCGCTGGTGCGCCTTCTCGGCAAAGCGGAGCAGACTTTCCTGGTAGCGCCTGATGTCGAAGATAACCAGGACGTCGCGCTTGCCCATGTCAATCAGCCGGTCGCGCCAGATGCTCTCCTGGCCGGCGAGGTGGTAGACGTCTGGCTGGATGATGGCGAGATGGGCTGCCATGTAGCGCGCGAGCGGATCGGTGAAGCGGCCGCCGATCAGAAAGGTCTTGCCGCGGCGCTCGGCAAGCCGTGCGGCAATGTCGGCCAACTGCTTGTCGGTAAGGTGCCGGAACGTCTCGCGCATGTTGTCGAGCGTCGCCTCCAGCATCGGCGAAACGGCGCCGCCATTGGCGGGCGACGCCGAGTTGAGCGTGCGAGAGGCCGGCGACTGCAATTGCGCGGCCAGTTCATCCTGCAGCGCCGACTGGAATTCGGGATAGTTCTGGAAACCCAACCTGGCGACGAAACGCAGAATCGTCGGTGAGGAGACTCCCGCCGCGGTCGAGAACTCGGCCACGGTCTTCAGCCCGGTCAGCGGATAGTTGGCAATCAGCGTCTGCGCGGCGCGGCGCTCGCCTGCCGGCATGGTGCCGATGCGGTCCGAAATCAGTTCGGCAATACTGGAGATCATCGTTTTCCCCACCCTTTGACCCGGTCGCCGCCGTTTTCGGAATTCCGCGTTTGACAAAGCCGCGTAAACTGTATGAAATCATTCACAGGGGCGCAATGAGGCAAATTACGTAACATAAGATACAGCGCTCCCGAGGGGACGGCAGTATGGCCAAAGCACGGCGCGCCAGCCTTGCACCGTCTGAGACCGTGAGGGTGACCAACCCCGGCGGCTCGAGCCCCTTCGTCCTCACCTGCGATCACGCCTCGAACTTCCTGCCCGCCGAATTCGGAACGCTCGGGCTGCCCGCCGAGGATCTCTCCCGGCATATCGCCTGGGATCCGGGCGCACTGCCGGTCGCCAGCCGGATGGCCGACGCGCTCGACGCCACGCTGGTCGAAACCCGCATCTCGCGCCTGGTGATCGACTGCAACCGCCCGCTCGACGCGCCGGACCTCGTGCCGCCGGTCAGCGAGGCGACGGCCATTCCGGGCAATTCGAATCTCTCTGGCAAGCAGCGCGCGGAGCGGATCGATCTCGCGTGGCGTCCGTTCCACGACTCGATCGCTGAGATCATCGAGCAGCGGCTGGCGCTCGGGCAGGAAACGCGCCTGGTGTCGGTGCACTCCTTCACGCCGGTTTATAAGGGCAGGAGCCGTCCCTGGCATATCGGCATCATCCATGACGACGATCGCCGGCTGGCAGCGCCGCTGATATCGGCGCTCAAGCGGCTGTCCGGCGTCACCGTTGGCGTCAACGAACCCTATTCGCCGGCCGACCGCGTCTATTTCACGCTGGAACGGCACGCGCGCTCGCGCGGCCTTGCCTGCGCGATGATCGAAATCCGCAACGACGAGATCTCCGGCGAGACCGGGCAGCGGAAATGGGCGGATCTGCTCACAGGCATATTCTCGAATCTGGAGCCCGAGGAGGCCAGGGGCTCCCGACAACGCGCAATGGGAAAGTCAGTACAGTCGGCCAGCTAAGAAACCACAGGGGACTTCCAACATGGCAGCAAATGACTACACCGAAGTCGACAAGGCTGAGGACATACAGGTCCTCCACAGCATGGGCTATGCCCAGGAACTGGAGCGGCGCCTCAGCCGCTTCTCGAATTTCGCGGTTTCCTTCTCCATCATCTGCATCCTGTCCGGCGGCATCAACTCGCTGGCGCAGGCGACCTCCGGCGCCGGCGGCATCGGCATCGGCATAGGCTGGCTGGTGGGCTGTTTCGTGTCGCTCACCTTCGCGGTCGCCATGTCGCAGATCAGCTCGGCCTATCCGACGGCCGGCGGCCTCTATCACTGGGGCTCGATCCTCGGCAATCGCGGCACCGGCTGGGTTACCGCCTGGCTCAACCTGCTTGGCCTGATCACCGTGCTCGGCGCCATCAACGTCGGCACCTGGACTTTCTTCGTCGGCGCTTTCGGGCCGGCGCTGGGCATTGAAAACAACCTGACCACCCAGACGATCTTCCTGGTCATCATCACCGGTGCGCAGGCGCTGATCAACCATCTGGGCATCAAGCTGACGGCAAAGCTAACCGACTTTTCGGGCTATCTGATCTTCTTCGGCTCGATCCTGATCGCGGTGGTCTGCCTGCTCTCGGCCGAGACCTGGGACTTCAGCCGCCTCTTCACCTTCCACAACTACTCAGGCGATGCCGGAGGCGGCGTGTGGCCGCAGGTCTCGAACGCCTGGGTCTTCGCGCTGGGCCTCCTGCTGCCGATCTATACGATCACCGGCTATGACGCCTCGGCGCACACGTCGGAGGAAACCATCAAGGCGGCTTCTTCCGTGCCGCGCGCGATGGTCATGTCGGTCATCTGGTCGGCGCTGTTTGGCTACCTGTTCCTGGCTGCCTTCGTGTTGATGATCCCGAACATGGACGAGGCCGCCAAGCAGGGCTGGAACGTGTTCTTCTGGGCCTTCGACCAGCGCGTCGGAACCGGACTGAAGGAGTTCGTCTATCTCGTCGTGTTCCTGGCACAGCTGCTGTGCGGCCTTGCCACCGTCACGTCGGCCTCGCGCATGATCTTCGCCTTCTCGCGTGACGGCGGCCTGCCCGGCTCGGCAGCGCTTTCCAAGGTCAGCCCGACCTATCGCACGCCCGTGGCGGCGATCTGGACAGCCTCGATCCTGTCGGTGCTGTTCGTGTGGGGCTCGTCGGTGGTCTCGGTCGCCGGCACCTCGGCCTACACGATCGTGGTGTCCTGCACCGTCATCTTCCTGTTCCTCTCCTTCACCGTGCCGATCGTGCTCGGCATGACGGCCTGGGGGACGCCGAAGTGGGACAAGATGGGGCCGTGGAACATGGGCCGCGGCATCTTCATGCTGTTCGGTCTGCTCTCGATCGTGTCGATGATCCTGATCTTCGTCATCGGCATCCAGCCGCCGAACGACTGGGCGCTCTACATCACCGTCGGCTTCTTCATCCTGACGGCGGTCGTCTGGTTCGCCTTCGAGCGCAACCGCTTCCAGGGGCCGCCGCTCGGCGACATCATCGCGGCGCGCCAGGCGGCGATCAAGGCGGCAGAGCAGGCGGTCGGCGAGACCGGCCACTGACATCGGACATCATGGCCCTGGCCGGCGTCACGCCGGCCAGGGCTTCGTTTCTCCCTTTCAATCGACAAGTGTTGGAGTGCCAAAGGAATGGCCGGGAATTTCTCGTTCGATCAGTTGAAGAAAGCGGTCTCGAACGGCGAGGTCGACACGGTGCTGGCCTGCATCGTCGACATGCAGGGCCGGCTCGCGGGGAAGCGCTTCCTGGCCCAGTATTTCGTCGATTCCGCGCATGGCGAGACGCATGGCTGCAACTATCTGCTGGCCTGCGACATCGATATGGAGCCGGTGCCGGGCTACAAGGCGGCGAGCTGGTCGAAGGGTTATGGCGACTTTGTCATGAAACCCGACCTGTCGACGTTGCGGCGCGTCCCATGGCTGGAGAAGACGGCGCTGGTCATCTGCGACGTGCTCGATCATCACGACCATGAGGACCTCGCGCATTCGCCGCGCGCGATCCTGAAGAAGCAGGTCAAGCGCCTGAGCGAGCGCGGCTATATCGGCTACTTCGCCTCCGAGCTCGAATTCTACCTGTTCAGCGAAACCTATGAATCGGCGCGCAGGAAGCACTGGCAAGGGCTCGACAGCGCTTCGCCCTATATCGGCGACTACCAGATCGGCATCACCACCAAGGAAGAAGGCGTCATGCGCCGGCTCCGCAACGAGATGGAGGCAGCCGGTATCCCGATCGAAAATTCCAAGGGCGAGTGGGGTCCGGGCCAGGAAGAGATCAATGTGCGCTATGCCGAGGCGCTCGAGATGGCGGATCGCCACGTCATCCTGAAGAACGGCGCCAAGGAGATCGCCGATTCCGAAGGCAAGGCCATCTCCTTCATGGCCAAGTACAATTACGGGCTCGCCGGCAATTCCAGCCACATCCACAATTCGCTGTGGAGCGCCGACGGCGGGACGCCGCTGTTCTTCGACAAAAACGCCGAATGGACGCTGTCGAGCCTCGGCCAGCAATGGGCGGCCGGCCAGCTCAAATACGCCAAGGAGTTCACCTGGTTCCTGGCGCCGTACATCAACTCCTACAAGCGCTTCCAGGCCGGCACCTTCGCGCCGACCAAGATCATGTGGAGCGAGGACAACCGCACGGCGGGATTCCGGCTGTGCGGCGAGGGTACCAAGGGCATCCGCATGGAATGCCGCATCGGCGGCGCCGATCTCAACCCCTATCTCGCCTTCGCCGCGCTGATCGCGGCCGGTCTCGCCGGCATCGACGAGAAGCTGGAGCTGCAGAAGCCGTTTGTCGGCGACGCCTATCAGGCGTCGCAACTGCCGGAAATCCCGAAGACGCTGCGCGATGCCACCGAGACGCTGGAAGGCTCCACGATGCTGAAGCAGGCCTTCGGCGAGGAGGTGATCGAGCACTATGTCCACACCGCCCGCTGGGAGCAGTTCGAATACGACCGCCGTATCACGGATTGGGAACTGCACCGGGGGTTTGAACGCTACTAAAGCTGTAATCGACGTTGACTGAACCTAACTAAAGCTGCAGTCTTGGCTGGTTGAGTTCGGGAACGTGAGAATGGGAAAGTATTCGCCTTTGCGTTCGTATCTTATGGCTCAAACCGGCGAGCGGGTTCCGATGTCGTTCAGCGACATCGAGAAGCTGCTTGGCGAAAAGCTACCGGCGTCCAAGCAGTATCCGGCTTGGTGGAGCAATAACCCCAGCAACAATCCAATGACAAAGGAGTGGCTGGCCGCGGGGTTCCAGACTGAGTCCGTCAATATAGCGGGCGAAAATCTGGTCTTTCGGCGCGTTCAGCCAGGTTCCGGCACTGCAAAGGGGTTCGGCGAATCGGCTCAGGCCGAGATCGGCGGGACACCGACACGGCACCCGATCTTCGGCTGCATGAAGGGAACGCTTACTATCCTCCCAGAGGTCGATCTGACGGAGCCTGTCGAGCAGGATTGGGGCAAGGTCTATGAAGACTGAGAACCTTCTGTTGGACACTTGCGCGGTCATCTGGATTTCGCAGGACGAACCGATAGCCGATGCGGCGACAACGGCTATCAGCAAGGCTCCTCAGTCCGGCACGCTGAACGTATCGGTCATGACGGCATGGGAGATGGGCATGCTGGTATCGAAGGGCAGGTTGCCGTCCACGAAGACGCCCGACCGTTGGTTCGACGAGTTCGTTGAGGCGGCGGCCGTCACAGTGGAAGGGGTGACGCCACGTATTCTCATCGCGGCCTCCTACCTCCCAGGTGTCGTTCACAGCGATCCAATGGATCGAATTCTGATAGCGACCGCGCGGGAGCGCGATTTGACTATCGTAACCCGTGACAAGGCCATTTTGGCCTATGCCGCGCATGGTCATGTCAGAGCCATCGCCTGCTGAAAGAGTCAATTTGGAGACGTCTTCTTGGATACCGTAAAACTTAAATCACCCATCGATGGCTCGATCTATGCCGAGCGGCCGGTCGCGACGGATCAGGCGATCAACGCGGCAGTAGAGCGCGCCAGGGCGGCGCAGGAGAAGTGGGCCGAGACACCGGTCGCGGAGCGCGGCAAGTACATGCTGGCCATGCTGGAAGCGCTGGTCGGCATCAGCGACGAGATCGTGCCCGAGATCGCCTGGCAGATGGGGCGGCCGGTGCGCTATGGCGGCGAGTTCGGCGGCGTCAAGGAACGCACCAGCTACATGGTCGAGATCGCGGAAGCTGCGCTGAAGCCGATCATGGCCTCCAATCCGAAGGACGGCTTTCGCCGCTATGTCAAGAAGGTGCCGCTTGGCGTCGTGCTGGTGATCGCGCCGTGGAACTATCCTTATCTCACCGCGGTCAACACGATCGTGCCGGCGCTGATGGCCGGAAGCGCGGTCATCCTCAAGCATGCGGCGCAGACGCTGCTGGTCGGCGAGCGCTTCCAGCAGGCGTTCGACAAGGCGGGCCTGCCGAAAGGCCTGTTCCAGAATCTGGTCATGAACCACGACCAGACCGAAAGGCTGCTCGGCTCGGGCAAGATCGATCATGTCAACTTCACCGGCTCGGTTGCCGGCGGCCGCGCCATCGAGAAGGCCGCGGCCGGCACCTTCATGACGCTCGGCCTCGAGCTCGGCGGCAAGGATCCGGCCTATGTCCTTCCCGACGCCAAAATGGACCATGCGGTCGCCAATTTGGTCGACGGCGCCTTCTACAATTCCGGCCAATGCTGCTGCGGCATCGAGCGCGTCTATGTGCACGAAAAGGTCTATGACGAGTTCGTCGAAGGTTTTGTCGCCGAGACCAGGAACTATGTCGTCGGCAATCCGCTGGAGCAGGCGACGACCATGGGTCCGATGGCGCAGGCACGCTTCGCCGACCTGATCCGCGAGCAGAAGGCAGAGGCGCTGCGCAAGGGCGCCAAGGCGCATATCGCCATGAAGGTGGAAAACGACAGGCCGGGCTCGCCCTATCTGGCGCCGGAAGTGCTGACCGGTGTCGACCACCAGATGAGCGTCATGCGCGAGGAAAGCTTCGGCCCGATCGTCGGCATCATGAAGGTGCGCGACGACGAGGAAGCCATCGCGCTGATGAACGACAGCCCCTATGGGCTGACGGCCTCGATCTGGACGCGCGACACCGAGCGCGCCGTGGCGATCGGCGACCGGGTCCAGACAGGCACCGTGTTCATGAACCGCTGCGACTATCTCGATCCGGCGCTGGTCTGGACCGGCGTCAAGGACACCGGCAAGGGCGCGGCGCTGTCCGCCATCGGCTACGACAACCTGACCCGGCCGAAATCCTATCACCTGCGCGAAGCGATCTGAATTCGAAAGACAATCCATGTCCAAGCTCACCTCCAAATGGAACTACCCCACCACCGTCCGCTTCGGCGCGGGGCGCATCAAGGAACTGCCGGACGCGCTGGCTGCGGCAGGCATCAAGCGCCCGCTTTTCGTGACCGACCCGGGCCTGGCGAAGCTGCCCGTCGTCGCTTCGACACTGAAGATCCTCGACGATGCCAATGTGCCTTATGGCGTCTTTTCCGAGGTGAAGCCGAACCCGGTCGAGTCCAACCTGATCGCCGGCATCGCCGTGTTCAAAAAAGGCAAGCATGACGGGGTCGTCGCTTTCGGCGGCGGCTCGGCGCTCGACCTCGGCAAGCTGATCGCCTTCCAAGCCGGGCAGACGCGTCCGGTATGGGATTTCGAGGACATCGGCGACTGGTGGACGCGCGCCAACTCGGATGCGATCGCGCCGATCATCGCGGTGCCGACCACGGCGGGCACCGGTTCCGAGGTCGGCCGCGCCGGCGTCATCACCAATGAAGAGACCCACACCAAGAAAGTCATTTTCCACCCGAAGCTTTTGCCGGCGATCGTGATTGCCGATCCGGAGCTGTCGGTCGGCATGCCGCCCTTCATCACGGCCGGCACCGGCATGGACGCGCTCGCCCACTGCCTCGAAGCCTATTGCGCGCCGGGCTATCATCCGATGGCAGACGGCATCGCCGTGGAAGGCATCCGGCTGGTGTTCGAAAACCTGCCCAAGGCCTTCGCCAACGGCAAGGATCTGGTCGCCCGCGCGAATATGATGAGCGCGGCCGCGATGGGCGCGGCCGCCTTCCAGAAAGGGCTGGGCGCCATCCACTCTCTGTCGCATCCGATCGGCGCGCTCTACGACACCCATCACGGCATGACCAATGCGGTGTTCATGCCCTATGTCCTCGCCTTCAACCGCGATGCGATCGAGGATCGCATCGCGCGGCTCGCCGCCTATTGCGGCATCAAGGGCGGCTTCGATGGCTTCGCAAAAGCCGTCATCAAATTGCGCAAGGAGCTCAAGGTGCCGCATGCGCTGCCCGGCCTGATCAAGGACCTCGACATGGACAAGAACCGCAAGACACTGATCGCCGACATGGCGGTGGTCGATCCGACCGCCGGCGGCAATCCGGTCAAGCTCACCAAGAAAGGGGCGCTTGCTCTGCTCGAAAATGCCATCGTAGGGTCTGTGTAAACCAATTTGCAGCGGAAAGTTGATCTGGAAACGAGGGGAAAGGAAAGGGCAACGGGCGGAATGCAAGGAGGAGAATAATTAGCCGGAAAAAGAATCGCGAAGCGATTGCTACAGCCGGTTAAAGAGAGTTTACTTTTTCGTGTTGCGGGGTGCCGCTTTCACAAAGCTTTCATCTGGCTGTCACACGAAAACGATACCGCATCGCAGGCGTCCAATGGCGTCAGTTCAACGGAGAGAACACATGTTCAAATTCACGGGGAAAGTGCTTTCCCTTTCGGCCGCGGCGCTGTTTGCGTCGACGGTGATTTCGTCCGCCGACGCGATGGACGATCTCGTCAAGGCGGCGAAAGCCGAGGGCCAGCTCACCACCATCGCGCTGCCGCACGACTGGTGCGGCTATGGCGACGTCATCGCCGGCTTCAAGGCGAAGTATCCGGAGATCACCGTCAACGAGCTCAACCCGGATGCAGGCTCCGGCGATGAGATCGAGGCGATCAAAGCGAACAAGGACAACAAGGGCCCGCAGGCACCTGACGTCATCGACGTCGGCCTGTCCTTCGGTCCGTCCGCCAAGAAGGACGGCCTGATCCAGCCTTATAAAGTCTCGACCTGGGATTCCATTCCGGACAGCGCCAAGGACGCTGACGGCTACTGGACAGCCGACTATTATGGCGTGCTCTCGTTCCAGGTGAACAAGGATCTGGTCAAAGAATCGCCGACCGACTGGGCCGACCTGCTGAAGCCTGAATTCGCCAACTCGGTTGCCCTTGCCGGCGATCCGCGCGCTTCGAACCAGGCTATCCAGGCCGTCTACGCCGCCGGCCTTGCCAGCGGTGCTGCCGCTGGCGAAGCCGCAGGCACTGCCGGGCTCGAGTTTTTCAAGAAGCTCAATGCCGCCGGCAACTTCGTGCCGGTCATCGGCAAAACCGCGACGCTCGCCCAGGGCCAGACGCCGATCCTCGTCACCTGGGACTACAACGCGCTCTCCGGTCGCGACACGCTGAAGGGCAATCCCCCCGTTGACGTCATTGTGCCGAAGACCGGCGTTGTCGCCGGCGTTTACGTGCAGGCGATCAGCGCTTACGCGCCGCATCCGAATGCGGCCAAGCTTTGGCTGGAATATCTCTACTCCGACGAAGGCCAGATCGGCTGGCTGAAGGGCTATTGCCACCCGATCCGCTTCAACGATCTCGCCAAGAACGGCAAGGTTCCGGCGGATATGCTGGCGAAGATGCCTCCGGCCGAGTCCTATGCGGCCGCGGTGTTTCCGACGCTCGATGAACAGGGCAAGGCGAAAGAAGCCATCACCAAGAACTGGGACGCCGTTGTCGGCGCCAATGTGAAGTAAGCATCAATACGGTCCGGGGGGGGGGGGGGGGG
>NZ_JARTVN010000002.1:296138-575896 GCF_029625795.1 Mesorhizobium sp. WSM4989
CCCCCCCCCCCCCCCCCCCCCCCCCCCCCCCCGGGACTCCTTCCCAAAAACGGTAGCCGGCGCATGACCGATCTCTCGGTTTCCAATCAGGCAATTGCGGGCAAGGCCGCGCCCCCCGGCGAAGCGCGCGCAATGCGGCTGCCGACGCAATGGCTTGGCGTAACGCCGTTCTTCGTCTTCGCCGTCATGTTCCTGATCCTGCCCACGCTCTACTTGATGCTGGGCGCCTTCCAGAACGAGGCGGGCGAGTTCACCTTCGCCAACATCGTCGCGCTTTTTTCGGCCAACATCGTTGCCGCCTACTGGATTTCGATAAAGGTCAGCCTGGCGTCATCGCTGATCGGCGCCTTCGCCGGTCTTGCCATCGCCATCGCCATCGTGCGCGGAGGCCTGCCCAACTGGATACGGTCGGGGACGCTGACGTTTTCCGGTGTCGCGTCCAATTTCGCCGGAGTGCCGCTGGCTTTCGCCTTCATCGCGACGCTAGGCCGGCTGGGCCTCGTCACCGTGCTGCTCAACACGCTGGTCGGGTTCAACATCTATGCGCATGGCTTCAACCTGCTGTCGTTCTGGGGTCTGACGATCACCTATGTCTATTTCCAGATCCCGCTG
Source organism: Mesorhizobium sp. WSM4989 (assembly GCF_029625795.1). Classification (NCBI taxonomy): domain Bacteria; kingdom Pseudomonadati; phylum Pseudomonadota; class Alphaproteobacteria; order Hyphomicrobiales; family Phyllobacteriaceae; genus Mesorhizobium; species Mesorhizobium sp. WSM4989. The sequence goes on from NZ_JARTVN010000002.1 coordinate 296,751, forward strand.
ATGGTGGTCATCATCGTGCCGGCGATCGACGGACTAAAAAGGGAATGGGGCGAAGCCGCCGCCACGCTCGGCGCCACCCAGGCGCAATACTGGCGCTTGGTGGTAATCCCCGTGCTGTGGCCAAGCTTCCTCGGCACCGTGATCCTGCTCTTCGCCAATGCCTTCGGGGCGATCGCCACCGCCTATGCGCTGACCGGGTCCTCGCTCAACATCGTGCCGATCCTGCTCTACGCCCAGATCCGCGGCGACGTGCTGCACAATGCCCATCTCGGTTACGCGATCGCCTTCGGCATGATCGTCATCACCGGGCTTGCCAACATCTTCTACATCTGGTTCCGGACGCGCTCGGAGAGGTGGCTGAAATGAAATCCGGCAGGTTCTGGGCCTGGGTCGTCTTTGTCCTCGGCGCGGCGTATTTCTTCATCCCGCTGATCGCGACGATCGAGTTCTCGCTGCGCATGCGCCGCGGCGTCTATTCCCTGGACGCCTACAAGGTCGTGCTCGGCGACAGCCAGTTCCAGGCGACCTTCATGTTTTCGGTGGTCGTCGCCATCTTCACCATTCTCCTCGGCGTGCTGATCGTCGTGCCTACGGCCTACTGGATCCGCCTTCGCATGCCGCAGATCAGGCCGATCGTCGAGTTCATCACGCTGCTGCCGCTGGTGATCCCGGCCATCGTCATCGTCTTCGGCTATATCAGGATGTATGGGTCGAATTCGCCGCTGCCGTTCCTGGCAACCAATCCAGGCGCGAATGCTCTGCTGGTCATCGGCTATGCAACGCTTGCACTGCCATACATGTACCGCGCCGTCGACACCGGGCTTCGCACCATCGACGTGCGCACGTTGACGGAAGCGGCGCAGATCCTGGGTGCCGGCTGGGGCACGATTATCAGCCGCGTGATCCTGCCCAATGTGCTGATCGCGGTGCTTTCGGGCGCATTCCTGACCTTCGCCATCGTGATCGGCGAATTCACCATGGCCAGCCTGCTCAACCGGCCGGCATTCGGCCCGTATTTGCAGAATCTTGTGGCCAACCGCGCCTATGAGCCGGCGGCGCTGTCGATCATCGCGTTCGTCATAACCTGGGGCTGCATGTCGCTGATCCAGATCTTGTCCCGTTTCGCGCCGAAATCGGCGAACCGCCCCAATTGAGCGAAGTACCGACCGAAAGAAAAAGCCATGGCCGAGCCGTTCCTCTCCATCCAGCATGTGCGAAAGTCCTTCGGCGCCACAACCGTGGTCGAGGATTTCAACCTCGATGTCGCGCCGGGCGAATTCGTCTCCTTCCTCGGTCCGTCCGGCTGCGGCAAGACGACGGTGTTGCGCATGGTGGCCGGCTTCGAGGAGCCCTCGGCCGGCAAGATCGTGGTTAGCGGCAAGGACATCACCAGGCTGAAGCCCAACCAGCGCAATATCGGCATGGTGTTCCAGGCCTATGCGCTGTTTCCCAACCTCACTGTGGCGCAGAATATCGGGTTCGGACTGAAGGTGGCGGGCATGCCCAGGGCGGCCATCGATTCCCGTGTCGCGGAGATGCTCGACATCATCAGGCTGCCGCAGATGGCCGACCGCTATCCCTACCAGCTCTCCGGCGGCCAGCAGCAGCGCATCGCGCTGGCGCGCGCCATTGCGCCGAAGCCGAAGCTTTTGCTGCTCGACGAGCCGCTGTCGGCGCTGGACGCCAAAGTGCGCATTTCGCTGCGCGAGGAAATCCGCTCGATCCAGAAGAAGCTCGGCATAACCACCATCTTCGTGACGCATGACCAGGAAGAGGCGCTGTCGATCTCCGACCGCATCGCGGTCATGTATGGCGGCAAGGCCGAACAGGTCGGCACGCCGTTCGAGATCTACAACCGGCCGGCGACCAAGTTCGTTGCCAATTTCGTCGGCACGCTCAACGTGCTGGAAGGCAAGGTCACCGATGCCGCGTCCGGCAAGGTGCGGGTCAACACGCAGGAAGTCTCGCTGAAGGGAAAGCTCAACGGGTCGAAGTCCGGCGACACGCTGTCGCTGGCGCTGCGGCCCGAAGCGATTTCGCTCGGACGCCAGCCCGGCCACGACACCAGCCTTTCGGGCGAGATCGCCGAGGTGCATTTCCTCGGCTCGGTCATCCGGGTGCGCGTCGGCATCGGCGGCAACACGGTATCGCTCGACACCTTCAACAACTCGGCGACGCCGCCGCCTGTCGTCGGCGAGAAGGCGGACATCTCGTTCTCGTCGGGCGACATGCTGGTGCTGCACTAGGGTGAATGGTGAATAGTGAATAGTGAATGGTAGTCAGCGAAGAGAGCACTTTACGTGCTCGAATTATCTCTGATGATGCCCATTCACCATTCACCATTCACCATCGCTTTTTGCAGTGCCAAAGGCCTGGTTCCATCGCTACGATGAGTCATGGCGCTTTTCGAGCTCACCCTCATCCTGCTTCTGATCGCCGTCGGGCTGACGGCGTTGTCGCGATGGCTGGGGATACCTTATCCCTCCCTGCTGGCCTTGGCCGGAGTGGGGATCGCCTTTCTGCCAGGTGCGCCGACCATCGAGATCGACCCGGAACTGGCGCTTGCCCTGTTCATCGCGCCGGTGCTTCTCGATGCCGCCTATGATACGTCGCTGCGCGACCTGAAGCGCTACCGGCTGTCGCTGGTGCTGCTGGCGTTGGGCGCGGTCGTCTTCACCACCGTGGTCGTCGCCTTCGTCGGCTGGAAGATGGCCGGTCTGCCGATCGCGGCGGCGATCGCGCTCGGCGCCATCGTCGCGCCGCCGGACGCCGTGGCGGCGAGCGCCGTGCTCGGCCAGTTCAAGGTGCCGCACCGCCTCAACGTCATCCTGCAAGGGGAGAGCCTGCTCAACGACGCCACGGCGCTTCTGATCTACCGCATCGCCGTTTCGGCCGCGGTCGGCTCGGTCATGCTGAGCGATGCGGTGCCGGTGATCCTTCTGTCGACGGTCGGCAGCGTCGCCGCCGGCTATCTGTTCGGCCGCCTCTCGCTGCTGACGCTGACGCGCATCGAGGATGCGGCAAGCAGCACCGTGGTGCAGTTTGCCGGAACCTTTGCCGTCTGGATCATCGCCGACAGGATCGGCCTTTCCGCCATCATCACCATCGTCGTCTATGCCATCACCATCGCGCGCATCGCGCCGCGCCAGATGTCGGCCAGACGCCGCGTCAGCACCTACTCGGTCTGGGAGTCGGCAGTGTTCGTGCTCAATGTGCTGGCTTTCGTGCTGATGGGCCTGCAGGCCCGGTCGATCGTCGGCAGGCTCTCCGGCGATGGGCAGGGCGATGAATTTGTCTTCGCCGCAACGGTGCTGGCCGTTGTCATCGTGGCACGCCTCGTCTGGGTGTTTGGCTACGTCGCGATCATACGGCGGTTCGCCCGCTTCGACAGCAAAGAGCAAAGGCGGGATGCGCCGACATTCGGGGGCGCCTTGCTTGTCGGCTGGTGCGGCATGCGTGGGCTGGTGAGCCTGGTGGTGGCCATTGCACTGCCGGCCAATTTCCCTGGCCGGGACCCGATCGTGCTTGCCGCCTTCGCGGTCGTGCTCGGCACGCTGGTGCTGCAAGGCATGAGCTTGAAGCCGCTGCTGCGCTGGCTCAACTTCGAAGAGGATACGACGATAGATCGCGAAGTGGCGCAGGCACGCGTTGCCATCATGGAAGCCGCGCTCGACGTCCTGAGCCGCAAGACGTCTGCCGCTGCCGACGTCGTGCGCGAGCAGTACGAGGCCCAACGCAAGATCGCCGAGAATCCTGAGGATGCGCAGGCGGCCACCGAATACGACCGGCTGCGCCTCTATGCCATCAAGCGGCAGCGCGATAGGCTCGAAGAATTGCGCCGCGACGGTACGATCGGCGACGAAGCCTATCACCGTCTGGAAGAAGAAATCGACTGGTCCGAGCTGGCAGCATCGCCGGCGGGGCGGTTCCAGTCGCTCACGACCTAGACGATGCCAGGGTCGGCGGTCATGACTGGACCATTCCGCACGTCGATGGCGTCCATTGCAACGCGATGGCCGAGGCGCTAGTGCCGTGGCCGGATATTCAGCCGGTTAATCGATGAAGCTGGTCAGCTACAACATCCAGTACGGCTACGGCAGCGACGGCCGCTACGATCTGGTGCGCGCCGCGCGCCTCGTCGACGGCGCCGACATCATCGCCCTGCAGGAAGTGGAGCGGCACTGGCAGCGCAGCAACGGCGACGACCAGCCGGAAATCCTGTCCAGGCTGCTGCCCGACTATCACTGGGTCTACGGTCCGGCCTTCGACATGGACGCCAGCGAAAAGCGTGATGGGCGCATCGTCAACCGCCGCAGGCAGTTCGGCACGATGCTTCTGTCCAAGCTGCCGATCGTCTGGTCGCGGCTGCATGCGCTGCCGCTGCGCCGCACGCTCAAGCCCCTCAACACGCGCAACGCCGCGCTGGAGTGCATGATCCGGACGCCGGCGGGATCGGTGCGGGTTTTCTCGCTGCATCTTGCCCATATCGCGGCCGAAGAGCGGCTGGAGCAAATCGACTATCTGCTCGCCGAACAGCGCCGCGCGCCGTCCGATGGCGGTCCCTGGAGCGGCGCCGATGACGAGCCGCAGCGCAACTGGGCGAATGGCGAGCCGGAGCCGGAAAACCCGCTGGCGGCGATCTGGCTCGGCGATTTCAACATGGAGCCGGGAAGTGCGGAATACCGGCGCATCGTCGGCAGCACGCCCTATCATCGCGGCGCCGTCTATATCGACGGGTTCGTCGATGCCGCAGCCGTCGCCGCCAAGCCGGTGGCGGACTTCCACACGCATGAAAAGATCATCGAGGGCAAGCTGGCGAAACGCCGGCTCGATCATTGCTTCGTTGGCGGCGTGCTGGCCGGGCGGGTGCGTTCCGTGAGCGCCGATATCGGCGAAGTGGCCTCCGACCATTTCCCGCTCAGGGTCGATATCGATCTGGAAACGCCAGGCATCGCCGCTAGGCTTGCAGGCGGGTGAGGCGGGCATGACGCTTTTCGTCTTCCTCGCGGTACTGTCGGCGGCCGCCATGCACGCGATCTGGAACGCGCTGGTCAAGGTGCACCTCGACCGCTTCCTGTCGATCACCTTGATGACGCTCGGCATGGGGGCTGCGGCGCTGCTGGCGCTGCCTTTCGTTGAAGTGCCGAAAGCCGAGGTCTGGCCATTCATCCTCGCCTCGGTCTTCTTCCATATGGGCTACCGGACGTTTCTGATCGGCGCTTACAAGGCCGGCGATTTCGCTCAGACCTATCCGCTGGCGCGCGGTACCGCGCCGCTGCTCTCCGCGCTCGGCGGCATCGTTCTGCTCGGAGAGATACCGGCGCCACTCTCCATCTTCGGCATCGTGCTTCTGTCGGCAGGCACGCTGGTCATGTCGTTTCGCGGCGGTGTGCATCTTGAACGGTTCAATCTGCGCGCCGTCAGCTTCGCGCTCGGCACATCGATCTTCATTGCCAGCTACACGCTGTCGGACGGCAGCGGCGCGCGGCTGGCGGCAACCGCGCAAAGCTATGCGGCCTGGCTGTTCGTCTGCGATGCGCTCTGGGCGCTGGTGCTGTGCATCGCCTTTCGCGGGCCACAGTCGCTGCCCCTGCTGGCGCGGGACTGGAAGGCAGGCCTCTTCACCGGCGTGCTCAGCGGCGCCGCCTACTGGATCGTGATGTGGGCGATGACCAAGGCGCCGATCGCCTCGGTGGCGTCGCTGCGCGAGACCTCGATCCTGTTCGCCATGCTGATCTCGGTGCTTGCGCTGGGCGAGAAGATGACGGCATGGCGCGCCGCCGCGGCGCTGGGCATCGTCGCGGGCGTGGTCGCGCTCAGACTGGGCTGACTTCCCGGTCGATCACGGTCATGACCTCGCCACGCTTCTCGGGGCTGAAGCGGATCACGACGATGATGCAGACGGCGACCACGCCGGCAAACAATGCCAGCGCATAGCCATAGCTGCCTCCCCGCGCTTCGGCGATGCCGGCCTGATACGGGCCGCCATAGGAGGCCGCCAGATTGCCGGCCTGGTAGATGAAGCCAGGCAAGGTCGCCCGCACGGAGCCCGGCGATAGCTCGTTGAGATGCACCGGAATGACGCCCCAGGCGCCTTGCACCGCCACCTGCATGATGAAGGCGCCGAGCGCCAGCATGAAGGGCGTCGTCGTATAGGCCCAGAGCGGAATAGCCGGCAGGGCAATGACGCAGGCGAGCGTGATGGCGTTTATGCGCCCGATCTTCTCCGACAGCGCGCCGAACGCCAGACCGCCGACAATGGCGCCGATATTGGCGACGATGGTGATCCAGCTCACCGTGTGCGGATCGAAGCCGTGCTGCTTCTTCAGGAAGGTCGGGTAGAGGTCCTGCGTGCCATGGCTGAAGAAGTTGAAGAACATCATCAGCACCACGGCATAGAGCGCGATGCCCCAGTGCTTCTGCAGCGTTACGAGAAGACCCGGCCGCGCCTGCGCCCGGCCTGAGACGAAGGCGGGCGATTCAGGCACGTGCGAGCGGATGAAGAGCACGATCAGCGCCGGCACGAAGCTCAGCAGGAACATGGCGCGCCAGCCGAAGGTGAAATCGCCGATCTTCTGGCCGTAGAGCAGCCCATAGACAACTGCCGCCAGCAGATATCCCGCCGGATAGCCGCATTGCAGTATGCCCGAAACCATGCCGCGGGCGCTGGGCGGAATGGATTCCATGGCGAGCGAGCTGCCAAGGCCCCACTCGCCGCCCATCGCGATGCCGAACAGCGCCCGAAGCGCCAGGAAGATGCCGAGATTGGGCGAGAAGGCCGCCAGCGCCCCGATCACCGAGTAGCTGACGATGTTGAGCATCAGCAGCGGTTTGCGCCCATATCTGTCGGCCAGCATGCCGAACAGGAACGCGCCGATGAATCGCGTGGCCAAGGTCAGGAACAGCGCCTTGGAGACCGCCGGGACATCGGTATGGAATTCAGCGGCGATATCGGTGAGCAGGAATGTCAGAAGGAAGAAATCAAAAGCGTCGAGCGTCCAGCCCAGGAAAGATGCGAGTACGGTTTTCTTCTGCTCCGAGGTGAGACTCAAATCGCTGCTCCTTTGCATCCGCGAAAGGAACGATATGTTCCATGCAGTGCAAAAAAGAACGGGTTATTTGCCGGTTTCCGATCAACCGGCGGTCACATTTCCGTAAACTCCAAGTCGAGGACCATCAGCCCGTCGGTGCCCCCTTCGAGCGCCGCTACCAGGCGAGCGCCGGCGCGCTGATGCGCCTCGTGCGCCAGTAGGCGTCGCGGGCGGCAGCATCGCGGAAATCGATGGTAAAGCCATGGCCGAAACCGCGCGCGATCGGCTCCGGGCTGACCTTGGCGCTGAAATGAACCTTGCCCATGCCGTCGATGGCCGGGCGCAGCGCTTCGAGATCGGCGTGAATCGCGGCGCGCTCGGCGGCGGAGGTGCCGTCGCCGAAGCGGACAAAGACGCAGTGGCGGATCATTGTTCTCCCCTCAAGCCGCCTTATTGCCCTTGAACACGGCCGGCGGCAGCGGCTCGCGTCCGAGGATCAGATCGGCGCCCTTCTCGCCGACCATGATGGTCGGCGCATTGGTGTTGGAGGAGGGGACACGCGGCATCACCGACGCGTCGCAGACCCGCAGGCCGTCGATGCCGCGCAGCCTGAGATCGGGCGTCACCACAGCCAACGCATCATGTCCCATGCGGCAGGTGCCGACGGGATGGTGATCGGTCTTCGACGCGCGGCAGGCATAGTCGAAGAGGTCGGCGTCGCTTTGCAGGGCAGGGCCGGGCAGCACCTCGCGCAGCACAAAAGGCTGCAGCGCCTTCTGCCGCATGATCTCGCGCGCCAGCCGCAGGCCCTTGATCGACATGTCGCGATCGTAGGAATCGGACCAGTAGTTCGGGTCGATCAGCGGATGATCGGCGGGATCGGCGCTCTTCAATCGCACGGTGCCACGCGAGCGCGGGCGCAGGAAGGCGGAGTTCAGCGTCACGCCGGGATTGTTCAGTTTTTCGACCCCGGCCTCAATGCCGGAGCCGAGACCGAGATGGAACTGGATGTCGGGCGAGGCGGCGGTCGGATCGGCGTACCAGAAGCCGCCGGTCTCGAACAGGCTGGAGGCGACGGGGCCCTTCTTCAAAAGCACGTATAGCAGGCCGGCCCACATCGTGCGGTGCAGCTTGGCATAGTTGTCATAGGTGTGGTCGCCGGTGCATTCGGCGATCACGAACAGGTCGAGATGGTCCTGCATGTTGGAGCCGACGCCGGGCAGGTCATGGACCGGCGTGACGCCGACCGACTTCAGATGATCGGCCGGGCCAATGCCGGATTGCATCAAGAGCTTTGGCGAGCCGATGGCGCCGGAGGAGACGATCACCTCGCGTTCGGCGCGCAGGATCGTCTTCTCTCCGCCCGGCCTGTCGACGATCTCGACGCCGATGGCGCGGCCTTTCTCGACGACGACGCGGGTGACGAGCACACCGGTCCTGACCGTCAGGTTCTTGCGGGCTCGGATAGGCTTCAGATAGGCGACCGAGGCGGAGGAGCGCCGCGCGTCCTTCTGGGTGAGCTGGTAATAGCCGACGCCTTCCTGGCTGGCGCCGTTGAAATCCGGATTGAAGGGGATTCCCATCTCCTGGCCGGCGCGGAAATAGGCCTCGCAGATCGGCAGCGGCGAGATCGGGTTGGAAACGCCGAGCGGCCCTTGGTCGCCGTGATAATCGTTGGCGAAGCGCTGGTTGTTCTCGGCGCGCTTGAAATAGGGCAGCACATCGCGATAGCCCCAGCCGGCCAAGCCCTCTTCCTTCTCCCAGGCGTCATAGTCGCGGGCGTTGCCGCGCGTGTAGATCTGGGCGTTGATCGACGAGCCGCCGCCGACAACCTTGGCTTGGGTGTACCAGAAGACGCGGTCCTTCATGTGCTTCTGCGGCACCGTCGACCAGCCCCAGGAAGCGATGCCCTTGGTCATCTTGGCGAAGCCTGCCGGCATGTGGATCAGCGGGTGCCAATCCTTGCCGCCGGCTTCGAGCAGCAGCACCGAATTGGTCGGCTCCTCGCTCAGCCGGTTGGCCAGCACGCAACCGGCCGGTCCGGCGCCAACGATGATGTAGTCAGCCATGGTTCCACTCACTCACAGACGAGGCACGGAGAGCGCGCCGTCGACATCGATGACCGATCCGGTTGCAAAGCCGAATTTTCCGCTGGCAAGTGCGGCCACCACAGCGCCGATATCGGCGCCCTCGCCCCAGCGTTTGGCCGGCACCAACCCGCCGTCTATCAACGCGTCATATTTGGCGGATACGCCTGCCGTCATGTCGGTGCGAATGATGCCCGGCCGCACCTCGAACACGCCGATGTTTTCCGCGGCGAGCCGCAGCGCCAGGTTCTTCACCCACATCGAAAGCCCTGCCTTTGAGATGCAGTAGTCGGCGCGCTCCGGCGAGGCCATTGTCGCGCTGACCGAGGTGATGGTGACGATCGACCTCGCAAAGCTGGCGGGTGTCGCCAGCATCGCCCTGGCGACGGCCTGGCTGAGGAACACCGTGCCGCGCAGATTGATATTTAGCGCGTGGTCGAAATTATCAGGCTTCAATTCCAGAAGGTCGCCGCGCACGACGGCGCCTATGCCGGCGTTGTTGACGAGGCACTCGATGCTGCCGAAGGCGTCCACCGCCGCCGCGACCAGTTTTGGATGGCCAGCGAGATCAGCGATGTCACAGCTGGCATAGGCAAATTTCGCGCCGCGCGCGGCGATGCTTTCGGCAAGTCCATCGGCCGGCTTGTCCGCAAGGTCGGCAACAAGAATATCGAAGCCGGCATCGGCCAGCGCCTCGGCGCAGGCAAGGCCGATGCCGCGCGCGCCGCCGGTGACGATGGCTGCCGGGCGGGTCATGCCGCGAGCTCCGTCTTGCGGATATGGTCTGCCACGCGCAGCGCCTGGGCTGCGATCGACAGCGCCGGATTGACCGCCGCCGAGGTCGGCAGGAAGCCGGCGTCCACGACGAACAGGTTCTTATGGTCGTAAGCACGACAGAACGTATCGAGTGGCGCCGTCGCGGGGTCGTTGCCCATCCGCACGGTGCCGCACTGGTGCGAGGGCGTGCGCTTGTCGAACGGGCGCGACAGCACGATCGGGTAACCGCAGGCGCGGAAGTTTTCGCGCATCACCGTGGTCAGGCCTTCCAGCGACTGCATGTTGGAGCGCCGCCACTGCATGACGATCTCCTTGCCGTCGACCAGGATGCGGCTTTCAGGATCGGGCAGGTCCTCGCACATCAGGTACCAGTCGACGGCGTGGCCGGCCATGAAATCGAGCGCGAATCTTGGCGCCAGCTTCACATTGGCCCGCAGCATGTTGCCGTCGATCTTGCCGAGCAGTTGCACGTTGCCGAGTGGTTTACCGCCCATGCCGTCCGACAGGTAATAGTCGTTGATCATCAGCGTCTTCTGGTAGACGGCGTCGTTGCGGCGGCGCGGGTCGATCGCCAGCATCGCGCTCGAATTGTGGTTCATGAAATTGCGGCCGACCTGGTCGGAACTGTTGGCGAGGCCTTTGCCGTTTGTCGAGGGCGAGCGCAGCAGGATGACGGCGGAGTTGATCGCGCCGGCCGATAGGATGACCAGCTTCGGCGAGAGCGTCCTTTGCGCGCCGTTCTGCGTGTAATGAATGGCGGCAATCGATTTGCCGTCCGGCGAGGCCTCGAGCCAGTCGACATGGGCGCCGGTTTCGAGCTTGATGTTCTTGTCATTGAGCGCCGCCGCCAGAGGCCCGGTCTGGGCGTCGACCTTGCCTTGCCCGGTGTTCGGAAAAGCATCCCAGCCGGTCTTGCCCTCCTTCAGCCAGGCTTCGATGTCGACGCCGAGCGGCAGCGAGGCAGGATGCAGGCCGAGGCCTTTGAGCTCGGCGCGAGCACGCGCGATCGAAGGTTCGTCGGGCACCGGCTTGAAGGCATAAGGAATCGAATGGAACGGCTCGGTCGGATCCTCGCCGAGCGCGCCGCGCACGCGGAAAAGCTGCTCGGCCTTCGAATACCAGGGTTCGAACTCGTCATAGGAAAACGGCCAGGCCGGCGAGACACCGCCGAAATGCTCCAGCTCGGAGAAATCCTCCTTGCGGTAGCGGATCAGCACCGCGCCGAAAAATTTCGAGTTGCCGCCGACATAATAGTAATTGCCGGGGTTGAACGCGGCGCCGCCGGCCTCGCGCCACATCTCCTTCGGCCGGTAATGCCCGTCGACGAAGATCGAGCGCGTCGAGCGCGCATGCGGCGTCGCGGGCAGCGGTTCACCGCGTTCCAGGATCAGGATCGAGGCGCCGCTGCCGGCCAAGCCGGAGGCGATCGTGGCGCCGCCGATGCCGGAGCCGATGATGACGATATCCGGATTTGTCATGGTCTAAAGCGCGTCGTGTCTGAACTGACCGGGACCACGCGCTTTAGATCTTTGTCTTGACGCATGTCGCTGCCCCAAAACCGGATCCACTTTTGGGCGACATGCATCAGAGAATGCGCTTCTCGGTCGCCGGATCGAAGAACACCGCCTTGCTGAGATTGAAGGCCAGCGGCGTGCTGGTGCCGGGCTGGATCCTGGCGTCGGCGCGCAGCCGCGCCACCACGCCCTTGCCGCCGAGATTGGTGACGGCGAACGTGTCCGATCCCGCCGGCTCGACCACTTCGATGTGGCAGTCGGCGGTGGCGATTTCGGATCCGTTGCGCTCGGCGCCTTCTGGATCGGTCAGCGCTTCCGGGCGCACGCCGAAGATGACCGGCTTGTCCTTGAAGGCCGCAAGGCCGGTCGGCGCGCCGGGCAGTGACAGCGTGATCGGCTGGCGCGCCTCACGATCGAGAACGACCGAGAGCCCGCTGCCATTGGCGCCAATCCTGGCCGGGATCAGGTTCATCGCGGGCGAGCCCATGAAGTCGGCGACGAAGATATTGGTGGGGTTGTTGTAGACTTCGGCCGGCGTGCCGAACTGCTGTACCTCGCCGTCGCGCATCACGGCGATCTTGGTCGCCAGCGTCATCGCCTCGATCTGGTCGTGGGTGACATAGACGATCGTGGTGCCGGTCGTGGCGTGCAGGCGCTTGATCTCGATGCGCATGTCGACGCGCAGCTTGGCGTCGAGGTTGGAAAGCGGCTCGTCAAACAGGAAGAGTTTCGGGTCGCGCACCAGCGCCCGGCCCATGGCAACGCGCTGGCGCTGGCCGCCGGAAAGCTGGCTGGGCTTGCGGTTGAGCAGGTGACCGATCTGCAGGATCTTTGCCACCTTGTCGATCGCCGCCTGGCGCTCCGCCGCCGGCACGCCGCGCATCTCCATGCCGAAGGCGATGTTTCCGGCAACCGTCATGTTCGGATAGAGCGCGTAGCTCTGGAAGACCATGGCGATGTCGCGCTTCGAGGGATGCAGATCGTTGATCGCGCGGCCGTCGACGCGGATCTGGCCCTCGGTGATGGTTTCCAGCCCGGCGATGGTGTTGAGCAGCGTGGACTTGCCGCAGCCGGACGGGCCGACCAGCACCAGGAAGCCGCCCTTTTCGAGCTCGACATCGATGCCTTTCAGGATCTCGACATTCCCGAAGCGCTTCTTCAGCCCATCAATTTCCAGAAAAGCCATGGTCGTTCCTTCAGAAAATAGGGTCAGCCCTTGACCGCGCCGGCCATCAGCCCGCGCACGAAATAGCGGCCGGCGACGACATAGACGATAAGGGTGGGGAGCGCGGCAATCATCGCCGCGGCCATGTTGACATTGTATTCGACGACGCCGGTCGAGGTGTTGACGACATTGTTGAGCGCCACCGTCATCGGCATCACGTCGCCGGTGCCGGCGTAAGCGGAAGCGAACAGGAAGTCGTTCCAGATGTTGGTGAACTGGTAGATGACGGTGACGACAAAGATCGGCATCGAGTTCGGCAGCATGATGCGACGGAAGATCTGGAAGAAGGAGGCGCCGTCGACCTGCGCCGCCTTCACCAGTTCGGTCGGGAAGGCCTCGTAATAGTTGCGGAAGAACAGGGTGGTGAAGCCGAGGCCGTAGACCACATGGACGAAGACCAGGTTGACCGTCGAGTTACCGAGGCCGAAGTTGAACCCCGTCGCGTTCTGCAGGCTGGCGCCGAAGCGGCCGATGCTGCCGAGGATGGTCGCCATCGGCAAGAGCACCGACTGGAACGGAATGAAACAGGCGAACAGCATCATCGCGAAGACCAGCGTATGGCCGCGGAAGCGCCATTTGGTCAGCACATAGCCGTTGAGCGCGCCGAGCAGCGTCGAGATCAGCACCGCCGGCACCACCATCTTGATGGAGTTCCAGAAGTAGCCCTTGATGCCGGCACAAGTCAGGCCGACGCAGGTTTCGCCCCAGGCCTTGAACCATGGCGCGATGGTCGGCGACTGCGGCAGCGCCAGCATGTTGCCGTTCTGGATCTCGTCCATGGTCTTGAACGAGGTGACCAGCATCACGAAGAGCGGCATCAGGTAGAACAGCGCGAACAGCGCGAGCAGCCCGTAGATTACGATGCGGTTGATCGTCCTGGCGCTGACGCCGCTCGATGCCTGGCTGGCCGGTGAGGTGACGGCGCTCATCGCGGCTTCTCCCTGAGCTCGGAATAGAGATAAGGCACGATGATCGCGGTCAAAGTCATCAGCATGATCACCGCGCTCGCCGAGCCCACCGCCATCTCGTTGCGCTTGAAGGTGAACTCATACATGAAGTTGGAGGGCAGCCAGGCCGAACCGCCCGGTCCGCCGCTGGTCAGCGCCACGACAAGGTCATAGGACTTGATGGCCAGATGCGCGAGCACGATGAAGGCCGACAGGAACACCGGCCTGAGCAGCGGAATAACGATGCGGCGGTAGAGCTGGAAGGTGGTGGCGCCATCGATCTGCGCGGCCTTCATGATCTCACCGTCGATGCCGCGAAGCCCGGCCAGAAACATCGCCATGATGAAGCCGGAAGCCTGCCAGACGCCGGCGATCACCACCGTGTAGATGACGAAATCCTTGTTCTTGATCCAGTCGAAATGGAAGCTCGTCCAGCCCCATTGGTGTAGGGTCTGCTCGAGACCGAGGCCGGGGTCGAGGAACCACTTCCAGGCGACGCCAGTGACGATGAAGGAGAGCGCCATCGGATAGAGATAGATCGGCCGCAGCATGCCTTCGCCGCGGATCTTCTGGTCGAGCAGGATGGCCAGGAAGAGGCCGAGCGCCAGGCAGATCAGGATGTAGAGGAAGCCGAAAATCCCCATGTTGGTGATCGAGGTGTACCAGCTCGACGGCGGGTCGCTCTCGAAGGTCCAGCGCCACAGCCGCTGATAGGCGCGGGCGCCGGTGATGTCGTAGGATGGGAAGGTCTTGGAATTGGTGAACGACAGATAGATCGTCCACAGGATGAAGCCATAGACGAAGACGATCGTCGCCGCGAAGCTCGGCGCCAGGACGATCTTCGGCAACAGGTCCTGCAATCGCGAGCGGACGGAGGCGCCAGGACGGGCGTCATGTTCCGGCGTCAGCTTGATTTGGGTTTCGGCGACTGTGCTCATCGGCTCATCCAGTACCGGTTATTGGGGACCAGCCAGCGTGCGGCGCACACCAGGCAGCAATCCCGTATATCGTCTCGACAGGAGACCTCCCCCGCCGGAGCGGGGGAGACTCGAGTGGTTTTGTTTATGCAATTCCGAACGGAAAACCGCTATGCACTTTTCCTGGAATTGCTCCAGCAAAACGCCTTACTTGGCGTCGTCGATTGCCTTGACCAATTCGGTCACGGCTTCGTCCGAGGTCTTGATCTGGCCATGGACGAACTTCGAGATGACGTCCTTGTAGGCGTTGGCGACAGCCGGGGGCGCGCCGTAGCCCTGGGCCAACGAGCCGAACAGCTTGCCGCCTTCGTTAGCCGCCTTAAGGTCGGCGATGCCCTTCTTGCCGCAAGCATCGAAGTCGGTGTCCGGCACGTCGGTGCGGGCGGGGACCGAGCCCTTCACGACGTTGAAAGCCGACTGGAAGCTCTTCGACAGGGTGGCGGTGGCCAGAGCGACCTGGGCGGCCTTGCGGTCGTCCGGAACGTTGAACATGCCGAACATGTCGGAGTTGTAGATCACCGAGCCGTCGGTGCCCGGGAAGCGGTAGCAGAGGAAGTCCGTGCCCGGCGTCTTGTTGGCGGCGTGGAATTCGCCCTTGGCCCAGTCGCCCATGACCTGAACCAGCGCATCGCCCTTGATGACCATGGCGGTGGCGAGGTTCCAGTCGCGGCCCGAGAAGTTCGGGTCGACATAGGTGACGAGCTTGGCGAGGTTGTCGAACGACTTCTTCATCGTGTCGGACTTGAGCGACTCCTCATCGAGGTCGTTCATCGCCTTCTTGTAGAATTCCGGTCCGCCGGTCGACAGCACGACGGAGTCGAACATGGTCGCTTCCTGCCAGTTCTGGCCGCCGAGCGCCAGCGGGATGACGCCAGCGGCCTTGGCCTTGTCGAGCAGGGCGATGAAGTCGTCGAAGGTCTTCGGCTCGGTGCCGCCGATCTTGTCCATCACGGCCTTGTTGATCCACAGCCAGTTGACCGAGTGGACGTTGACCGGAGCCGCGACCCACTTGCCGTCATAGACGGAGAACTTCTGCAGGGCGGCCGGAACGCTCTTGTCCCAGCCTTCCTTCTTGGCGGTCTCGGTGAGGTCGCCCATGACGCCAGCAGCGGCATAGTCGAGCACGGTGTAGCCCAGCATCTGCGAGGCAGTCGGATAGTTGCCGGCCGCGACCATCGCCTTCAGAGCGGTCATGGCGGCGTCGCCGCCGCCGCCGGCCACCGGCACGTCCTTCCAGGCATAGCCTTCCTTGGCCAGATCCTGCTTCAGCACGTTCAGAGCAGCCGCTTCGCCGCCCGACGTCCACCAATGCAGCATCTGCACTTCCTTGACGTCCGCGGCATGCGCCGAGAACGCAAAGCTCGTCGCAAGAGCCGTTCCGATAAGCAGTTTGCGCAACATGTACTACCTCCCTTGTTGCATTCACATAACCGGCGGGGTGACCGCCGGGGTCTCCCAACTCAGCCGAGCCACCATCCGGTGCGCTGGCCGCGATGAAACTGGATTGTCTTTTCCTCGGTATAGTCCTCGACGGCGCGTTTGCCGAGTTCGCGTCCGAGACCGGATTGCTTGTAGCCGCCGAAGGGCAGTTCGGGATAACCCTCCATGAACGTATTCACCCAAACCGTCCCCGAACGCACACCGCGCGCCACCGACATGCATGTGTCGATGCTGGCGCTCCACACTCCCGCAGACAGACCATAGGGCGTGTTGTTGGCGATGTGCAATGCCCTTTCAATCGTTTCAAAAGTGAGCACGGACAGCACCGGCCCGAAGACTTCCTCGCGCGCGATTTCCATGTCCTCGGTAACGTTGCGGACAATGGTCGGATCGAGATACTGGCCGGCGTTGGAGGCGAGCTGTTCGCCGCCGCTGAAGACGCTGCCGCCGCCGGTTTTGGCCGCCGTCACATAGCCGGCTACCTTTGCCATGTGGTCGGCCGAGATCATCGCGCCGACCTTGGTGCGGTCGTCAAGCGGATCGCCGACTTTCACCCTCTCGGCCAGCGCCTTGACTGCGCCGAGAAAGTCGTCCGCGATCGCCTCATGCACGATCAGCCGACTGCCGGCATTGCAGCATTCGCCGGCGTTGAAGAAGCCGCCGAAGACTGCGGCATCCGCCGCTGCTTCGAGATCGGCGTCGGGAAAGACGATCTGGCCGTTCTTGCCGCCGAGCTCCATCGACACCTTCTTCAGCGAACTGGACGCCGCCGCCATGGTCATCTTGCCGACGCGGGTCGAGCCGGTGAAGGACACCATCTCAACCAGCGGATGGCTGACCATTGGCGCGCCGACATCGCTACCCAGGCCAGCGAGGATGTTGACGACACCCGTCGGCAGGCCGGCCTGCAGCAGGATATCGCCGAGCACGAAGGTCGACGCCGAGGTCATCTCGCTCGGCTTGACCACGGCAGTGCAGCCGGCGGCGAGCGCGAAGGGCAGTTTCTGGCTCACGATCAGGAAGGGAAAATTCCACGGCGTGATGATCGAGACGACGCCGATCGGCTCGCGCAGCACCACGCCCAGCATGTCATCGCCGAGATTGGCGTAGCTCTCGCCATGGAGCGTGCGAGCAAGCGAAGCGGCATAGCGCCAGATGTCGACGGCGCCGCCGATCTCGCCGCGCGCCTGCGCGATCGGCTTGCCGGATTCCAACGCGTCGAGCCTGGCAATCTCTTCCAGTCGGCCCTCGATCAGATCGGCCGCTTTGAGCAGCACCGCGGCGCGTTCCGACGCCTTCATGCGCGGCCATGCGCCGGCCTCGAAGGCCTTGTGAGCTGCCTGCACCGCAGCGTCGACTTCCGCAGCACCCGCCTGCGCATAGCGTGAAACCGCAAAACCGTGGCCGGGGCTGTTGCGTTCGATCGTGCGGCCGTCCCGGGCACCGACATGTTTGCCGTCGATCAGAAGCTTGTAGCTCTTCGGCGCCTGAGACGCTTCGACCGGCATGGAAATGTTAAGCGGTGCGTTCATCGTATCTTCTCTAGGATCTCGAAAAGTCCGGCTTGTGCCTGGCCTTGAAGGCGCCGACACCGGCCTTGAGATCGCCGGTGAGCGCAATGAAGCCGCTGGCCAGCGCTTCCGTCGCGGCGGCGTCTTCCTCGCCTTCGGCAATGCCGATCATCAGCTTGGCGGCCTCGGTTGCGAGCGGACCACGCTCGGCGATCTTTTCTCCCCAGGCTTTTGCTTCATCCAAGGCCTTGCCGGTTTCGACGACGCGGTCGACGACGCCGAGGGCGAGCGCCTCGTTCGCCAGAAAAATCTCGCCGCCAAGCGCCATGCGCCGCACGATCTGTGCACCGAAGCGGCGCACAGCGCGCTGCGTACCAGACCAGCCGGGCACGACGCCGATCGAGGTCTCGGGAAAGCCGAGCTTGATCTGGGTTTCGGCGACGCGAAAATCGCAGGCGGCGGCCAATTCCAAGCCGCCGCCCAGCGCATGGCCGGACAGCACGGCGATTGTCGGTTGCCGAAGCCGCGCCAGCCGGTCGAAGACACGATGGCCGTAGCGCACCCATTGAACCTGGAAATCGGCGGCGCTTAATTGTGCCCAGGCCTCGACGTCGCCGCCGGCGCAGAAACCCTTGCCTTCGCCGCTGATGAGCACGACACGGACACCCTCGGCCAGCTCGGCCTTGTCGAGCGCGGCTTCGAGCGCGCGCAGCATCGGAATGTCGAGCGCGTTGAACTTTTCCGGCCGCCTGAGCGTCACGGTACCGATCGCGCCATCCTGCTCGAAGGTGACGAGGCGCTCAGCCATGCGCGCCTCCAAGTGAAGCGCCGCCGTTGAGCGACAGGCCGATCGGCCGATCCTGATAGAGCGACGCCGGCGTGATCTTGAGGTCGTTTGCGACGGCGAGCGGAGTGTCGGCCTGCGCCAGCACATCGCGTTCGAGATCGATGCCGGGCGCCAGCTCGGTCACCATCAGCCCGGCCTGGGTCAGCTTCATCACACAGCGTTCGGTGACATAGGTGATGTCCTGGCCTTGCGCGACCGCGCGCTTGCCGGAGAAGGAGATGTGCTCGACCTCCTCGACGATCTTTTTCACCTTGCCTTCCTGGTCGATGCGGAGGGCGCCGTTCGCCAGCGAAAGCTTGGCGCCAGCATTGAAGAAGCCGGAGAAGACGATCTTCTTCGCCCGCGCGGTGATATCGACGAAGCCGCCGGCGCCGGCCGTCACATGCGGTCTCGCCGAAAGCTTCGACACGTTGACCGAGCCGTGGCGGTCGATCTGCAGGAAGGACAGGAGCGAGGCGTCAAAGCCGCCGGCCTGGAAATAGATGAACTGGTGCGGCGAGGGCATGATCGCCTCGGCATTCGAGGCGCAGCCGAACTTGAAGTCGAGCAGCGGCACGCCGCCGACCGCGCCCTGCTCGATCACCCAGGTGACCTTGCCGTGCTGGCCTTCCTCGAGAAGAATGCGCGGCACGTTGGCGGAGATGCCGAAGCCGATATTGACGGCCATGCCGTCGCGCAACTCCATGGCGACGCGGCGCGCGATCACCTTCTGGATGTTCATCTCCGGGGTGCGGAAGGTGGAGAGCGGCCGGAAGATCTCGCCCGAGATCGCCGGGTCGTAAGCCGTCTGCGTCGTCTGCAGCTGATCGGGCGCGACCACGATATGGTCGACCAAGACGCCGGGCACGCGCACATCGTGCGGCTTGAGGGTGCCGTTCTCGACGATGCGCTTAACCTGCGCAATGACGATGCCGCCATTGTTGCGGGCAGCCAATGCCTGTTCGAGACCGCCGAGATAGGCGCCCTCATGCTCGTAGGTGAGGTTGCCGCGCTCGTCGGCGGAGGTGGCGCGGATGATCGAGACGTTGGGGACGATGGCGCGGAAATAGAGCCACTCCTCGCCGTCGAACTGCTGCACCGAGACGATCGGCTCGCTGGCGGCGGCGTTCATGGCGCAGCCCTGGTGGCGAGGGTCGGCGAAAGTGTCGAGGCCGACCTTGGTCAGCACGCCGGGACGCTTGGCGGCCGCCTCGCGATGCATGTCGAAGAGGATGCCGGAGGGCACGTTGTAAGCCGCGACCGAGTCGTCGCCGATCATCTGCCAGATCCGCGGCGGCTCGGCGGAGGAGGGGCCTGACGGATACGAGCCGCAGAGCGTGCGTTTGAGCAGGCCAGGCTTGGCGAGATGGTCGATGCCCTTGATGCCGTACATGTCGCCGGCGGCGATCGGGTGCAGCGTGGTGATCGCTCTCGGATGCCCTTCCGCATCGAAGCGCTCGCCGATCGCGGCGAGCACGGCGTCGGGGCAGCCGAGGCCGCTCGAGGACGACACCGAGACAACCATGCCGTCCTTGATCAGGCTGGCGGCATGCGCTGCCGTGACGAGCTTGCTCACGCGAGGCTCCCGAGTTGCGGATCGATGATCACGGCCTTGCCGGTCTTCGATGATTGCAGTGCTGCTTCGGCGGATGCCAGCGACCAAATGCCGTCCTCGCCGGTGGCCGAAGGCTGGCCTTCGCCGCGGATCGCGGCATGGAACTGGCGCAGCGAGCGGGTGTAGAGGTCCTCGCGATCGAAGCTCAGCTCTTCCTCGCCATTTGCAGTGCGCAGCAGCACCGAGCCGACCGGCTTCTGCGTCATCACATCGGTGGCGATCAGCGAGCCCTCCGACCCATGCGCTTCGAAACCGATGCCGGCGAACTTGGTCGTGAAGCCTTCATGCGATTGCGCAATGACGCCGGACTTGAAGCGCCAGATGCACATCGCGCCGTCCTCCAGCCCGCCGCCGGCCATGCCGGCCGACTGTGTGAAGGCCGAGATCTCGACCGGATCGTCGCCGAGCACGAAGCGCAGCGTGTCGGCATCATGCACCGTGATGTCGAGCACCACGCCGCCCCCGGCTTCAGGCCTGGTGATGCGCCAGCCCTGCAGGCTTTCAGGCAGATAGACGGAATGGAAGACACGCGCGGCGATCGGTTTGCCGATACGGCCGGTTGCGATTGCCTCGCGCATCGCGCGGTGCGCGCCGGCATTGCGCAGATGATGGTTGGTGCCGAACACGATGCCGGCTTTCCTGGCCACCGCCACCATCTTGCGCGCATCGGCGCTGGTCAGCGCCAGCGGCTTTTCGCAGAGCACATGCTTGCCGGCCTTGATGGCGGCCAGCCCCTGTTCGAGATGCAGCTCATTGGTGGTCGAGATGTAGACGGCATCAATGTCCGAGCCAAGCAGCGCATCGAGCGTCGAGACGGCTTTAGGAATGCCGTTTTCCTTGGCGTAGCCTTGAGCCCGCTCTGCGCTGGAGCTCATCACGGCGGCAACCTCGCCGTCGGCCTGCGCGCGAATGGCGTTGATCATGAACTGCCTGGCGATTGTGCTCGCGCCGATCAGGCCCCATCTCACGCTCATGCCGCGTCTCCCATTCCAGTGCCGTGCGCGCTGCGGCTCGGGCCGCAGCTTTCCCTGACGACGAGGCTGACCGCGCCGATATGGTCCTCGGCGCGCGTCGTGCGCGACTGGATCATCTTCAGCATGACGTGCGCGGCGCGCTCGCCGAGGCCTGGGGTGTCGACGGCGACGCTGGTCAGCGCCGGCATGTAGTGCTCGGCTTCGGCCACGTCGTCGAAACCGACCACGGCGAAGTCGGCCCCGGCCTCCAGGCCGCGCTTGCGCAGCGCGAGCATGACGCCGAAAGCGACGGCGTCGTTGAAGCAAAGCGCGGCTGTCGGCGGCTCGGCTGCCGCAAGCGCGGTCTCCAGGCAGGCCATGCCGCCTCTGCGGCTGGTCTCGCCTTCGACGATCGTCCGGTTGGCGGCCGGGATGCCAAGCGCCTCGCAAGCCTCGATGAAGCCGCCGAGCCTGTCGTGATAGACAACGAGGTCGGACGAACCGCCGAAGAAAGCCAGCCGGCGGTGGCCTTTGCCGATCAGATGCTGGGTGGCGAGATAGGCGCCGCGATGGTTGTCGGGCGCGATTGCCGGGATGCGGCTCTCGGGCAGGCGGCGCATGGCGAAGACGACCGGCACGCCGGCAGCCTCGATGCGGCGGAAGGCGCCGGGCGTGGTGCCGCGCGCCGGCGAGACGATCAGACCGGCGACGCCCTGTTCCAGCAGCGACTTCAGCACTTCTTCCTGGCGGACCGGATTTTCCGCGGTGTTGGCGATGAAGGGCACGATGCCTGCGGCCTGAAAGACGCGCTCCATGCCAACCGCCAGCTCGGCGAAGAAGGGGTTGGTGAGATCGTTGATCACCATGCCGATGACGTTGGAATGCGCCTTGCGCAGGTTGGCGGCGCCGCGGTTGTAGACATAGCCGACATCCTCGATGGCCTTGCGGACCTTGACCGCGGTCTCAGGCCGGATCAGTCCGCTGCCTTGCAGCACGAGCGATACCGTCGATTTGGACACGCCGGCCTCGCGGGCGATGTCCAGGATCGTCGCCTTGGCCCGGCTGGCCATATCCGTGCTTCCTCCGCGTCCGGCGCTAAAATTTATTGGAACGTTCTAAACATTGCGTCAAACCGGAGTCAACTGGGAATCATGTCGATTTCGAAAAATTGATCGATGACCAGAAAATGGATGGGTTTAGGGCCGCAGCGCTGCGTTGGATCGCGTCAGTCGCAGGGATCATAAAGGTTCTTGATTTATTGGAACGTTCCATCTATAGGCTGCCACAAAGGGAGATTTCGATGGACATCATCCTGCCTGCGAAGAATGGCGATCGTGTCGGCTACCGGCTGGTCGGCCAACCGGCGCAGCCCAACATCGGCGCGGATTTCCCGCGCCTCGCCTATGCCGCCGCCCATGTCGTCGCCAACCCCTTCGCCATGACCGATCCCTGGTCGCGGCCGGCGGTCGACTGGGACAAGACCATGGCATTCCGTCATCATCTGTGGCGGCTCGGCTTCCGCATCGCCGAGGCGATGGACACCTCGCAGCGCGGCATGGGGTTCGACTGGGCGAGCGCGAAAGAACTGATCCGGCGCTCGATCGCCGAGGCGCGCACGGTGAAAGGCGCCGATCTCGCCTCCGGCGCCGGCACCGACCACCTGACGCCGGCCGCGGCAAGGACGCTCGACGATGTGATCCGAGCCTATGAGGAGCAGTTCGCCTTCATCGAAGGCGAGGGCGGCAAGGCGATCATGATGGCAAGCCGCGCGCTGGCGGCCGCGGCCAAAGGCCCGGACGACTATGCCCGCGTCTACGACCGGATCCTCAGCCAAGCCTCCGGCAAGGTGATCCTGCACTGGCTGGGCGACATGTTCGATCCGGCGCTCAAGGGCTATTGGGGCAGCAACGATTTCGATACCGCCTTGGACACCGTGGTCGCCATCATCGAGCGGCACGCCGACAAGGTCGAAGGCATAAAGATATCACTGCTCGACGCCGGCAAGGAGGTGCTGCTGCGAGACCGCCTGCCTGAAGGCGTGGTGATGTTCACGGGTGACGACTTCAACTATCCGGAGTTGATCGCGGGCGACGGCAAGAGGCACTCGCATGCGCTGCTCGGCATCTTCGATGCCATCGCCCCGGTGGCCAACCCCGCGTTGGCCAGGCTCGCCGAGGGCGACCGGGCCGGCTATGACGCGCTGATGGCGCCGACCGTGCCGCTGTCGCGCAAGATCTTCGAAGCCCCGACGGAATATTACAAGGCAGGCATCGTTTTCATGGCCTGGCTGAATGGCCACCAGGATCACTTCACCATGGTCGGCGGCATGCAGTCGGCACGCGGCATCTGCCACTATGCCGATGTCTTCCGCCTCGCCGATCAGGCGGGGTTGCTGGCCGATCCTCACCTCGCCGTCGCCAGGATGAAAGCACTTTGCGCCGTCTCGGGCGTCTGAGGATATGCCTCTCGCTTCCCCTGCCGCTGGCGAAAAGCGTAACCTGGATATCGGGCTTGGACCGGCAGCAGCCGAAATTCAGCTGGAAGGGTTGGCACCGCCGTCGTCGACTATCAGGCCGACCGATCGGCAGTAGCGCATGTTCCCGCAGGCCGAGGTCTAGTCTAGACCCCAGTGACTTTGCGAGAAATCCGCTTCAACCGGTGCGGATCGATCTGCGGTTCTGTGTCGATGAGCTTCTGCCTCGAACGATTGATCACATCTCTCGTTTGGGCGAGGAGCTTCCTGTCGCTCTCGGCTTGAAGAGGGCGCGGGCGTGGATTGTCGGGAATTCGGTCTCGCACGACGCGTCTCGGGTCTTGGTTCAGACGGGAACGCGGTCGCTGTCTCTCAGCCGCCGGCGTCCTTTGCTAGTTGCCGACGATGAAGGTTAACTTGCGAGCGTCAGATCAGTTGCACGGTGCGTTAGAGATCTTCTGGGCCTTGCCGGAATATCCAGGCTCGCTCTCGGGCCGACTGCAGTTCGCTACGGATCCGTCGCGCTTGTTGCCGTTCGGCGTCGACTTCGGCTCGAAGCCGATACCGCTCGGCGCGCAATTTGATGGAATCTATATAAACCTTCCAACTCGTCTTCGGCCATTGCAGCCAGTCCCCATTTGGCGTGCAACGGAACGCGTCCGCTTTGGTTCCGGGGTCGCGGTTGGAAATCTTCGACCCGGAGTTTCTGTGCCAATCGGCACATTGGGTTAGCTAAGTGATTGAAAGGATGGTGGGCGTGACAAGGATTGAACTTGTGACCCCTGCAATGTCAATGCAGTGCTCTCCCGCTGAGCTACACGCCCATCCGAAGCCGCGCATACACCATTTTTGGTCCGGCGCGTCAATAGCAGGAACGAGAAAAGAAAGCTCGGTTTCGCCGCAGCGGCGGAAGCGCCAAGCCTAAAGCGCGTCGCGTCGAAACGGGTTCGAGTGACGCGCTTAGATCTTTTGTTTAGTTGATGTCGTTTTCCCAGCCGCTGCGCCGTTTTGGACGACATGCGTCGGCCGGAAAAACCCTTTAGGCCGCCTGAAGCATCTTCTCGACCTCGTTGACGAGATCGCGCAGATGGAACGGCTTCGACAGCACCTTGGCGTCCTTGGGCGCCTTGGAATCCGGATTGAGCGCGACGGCAGCGAAGCCGGTGATGAACATGACCTTGAGATCCGGATCGATCTCAGTGGCGCGGCGGGCAAGCTCGATGCCGTCCATCTCCGGCATGACGATGTCGGTCAGAAGCAGCGAAAAAGGCTCTTCGCGCAGCCGCTCATAGGCGCTGGCGCCGTTGTCGAAATCGCTCACCTGGTAGCCGGCGCGTTCCAGCGCCTTGACGAGGAACCGGCGCATATCGTCGTCGTCTTCCGCCAGAAGAATGCGTGCCATCGTATCCCGTCCGAATCACCCGCCCCAAGCCTGCCGCCGGGCAAGCCCGTTAACCATCCTGTATATGAGGAGGAGACGGTAAACATCAAGTGAACGTTGGCCTTGTCGCGACCACTACGACTGTGCGTTTCGCGGGGCTGAAATGCTGGACATGCCGGGCGCAAGATGGCAGTTTCGCATCATGATGCAGTGCTTCGTCCTGGTTCGTTCAAATTGAAGACGGCAGCCGAGGATTTTTCGGTCACACCACCCTTCGAAATCCGATCGGGCGCCGAGCAACGCGTAGCTTTCCTGTTCAACTCGCCGCATAGCGGCCGCCATTATCCCGAGCGCTTCCTGGCCATGGTGCGGCTCGACCGCAACGCCATACGCCGCTCGGAGGATTGCTATGTCGATGAACTGTTCGGCGGCGCCGTGGCGCTCGGCGCGCCGATGCTGGCGGCAAATTTCCCGCGCGCCTATCTCGACGTCAACCGCGAACCGTGGGAACTCGATCCGCGCATGTTCGCGGAGCCGGTGCCGTCCTTCTGCAATATCCGTTCGGCCCGCGTCGCGGGCGGGCTGGGCACCGTGCCGAAGCTGGTGGGAGAGGGGCTCGACATCTATCCCGGGCGTCTGCCGCTCTCCGAGGCCGTGGGACGCATAGAGGCCGTCTACAAGCCCTATCACGAGACGCTGAAGCGGCTCTTGACCAGGACCCACGCCAGGTTCGGCTATGCCGTGCTGATCGACTGCCATTCGATGCCGGCCAGCGTCCGGGTCGGCGACAATGGCGCGCGGCCGGACTTCATCATCGGCGATCGTTTCGGCATTTCCGCCAGCGCCGCTCTAACCGAGAGGGCGATCGGCCTGCTCACCGGAATGGGCTACGCTGTCGCGCATAACAAGCCTTATGCCGGCGGCTTCATAACCGAGCATTACGGACGGCCGGCGCGTCATCTCCACGCGCTGCAGATCGAGGTCAATCGCGGGCTCTACATGAACGAGCGGACATTCCAGAAATCGGCTGGCTTCGACGCTTTAGCCGACGACCTGACGCGGTTTTCGGCCGAACTGATTTCGATGCCCGGCCATCATTTCCTCGACCTGCCGCTCGCCGCCGAATGACGGCGGCGCTGGGAACCGCAGCTCAAAAAAAGACCGCATCGTTTTCACGACACGGTCGAAGTCTAGGGAGGAAACGCCCAAGGAGGGCATGGACAGGATAAGCTGTCCGAGAACAAAAGTATTGTGCGATGCACAAATGTCAATCGACTTCAGGCTTTTTTAATTCAATATCATGTGCAAATCCGGTTTCGGCGCCTGACGTGTGA
Source organism: Mesorhizobium sp. WSM4989 (assembly GCF_029625795.1). NCBI lineage: Bacteria > Pseudomonadati > Pseudomonadota > Alphaproteobacteria > Hyphomicrobiales > Phyllobacteriaceae > Mesorhizobium > Mesorhizobium sp. WSM4989. The sequence goes on from NZ_JARTVN010000002.1 coordinate 322,842, forward strand.
CTTTGAGGCAACAGGCGAGGGCGCCTGACCCGGTTTCACGATCCGGTCCGGCAAGAAGACAGCAGCTGCCGGATGGTTGCCGCAACGGGGAGAGTGGGTTGGATATCAGCATCGACTTCATGCGGCGCATCGCGCGTGCCGCCGCCGCCGAGACCTTGCCTCGCTTCCGCAGCCAGGCCGCAGTCGCCAATAAGCTGGCGGAGAGCTTCGATCCGGTGACGGAGGCCGATCGCGAGGCCGAGCGGGCGATCCGGGCGCTTATCTCGGCGGAATATCCCGATCACGGCATCCTCGGCGAGGAGCATGGCAGCGAGAACATTTCGAGCCGGCATGTCTGGGTCATCGACCCGATCGACGGCACACGCGCCTTCATTTCCGGCCTGCCGGTCTGGGGAACGCTGGTCGGACTGACGATCGACGGCGATGCCGTAGCCGGCCTGATGTCGCAGCCCTTCACCGGCGAGCTGTTCTATGCCAATGCCTCCGGCTCGCATTACGAAGGCCCGGGTGGCCCGCGCAAGCTCGCGACGCGCAAGACGACGGAGCTTTCGCACGCGACCCTGTTCACCACCACGCCGGCGCTGTTCAAGGGCGCGGCGCGCAACCGCTATGACGCGTTCGAGAAACAGGTGCAGCTCGCCCGCTACGGCACCGACTGCTACGCCTTCGCCATGGTGGCGGCGGGCAGCGTCGATATCGTCGCCGATCCGGGTTTGAAATCCTACGACATCGTGGCGCTGATCCCGATCATCGAGAAGGCGGGCGGCGTCGTCACCACCTTCGAAGGCGGGCCGGCAGAAAACGGCGGCGACATATTGGCGGCGGCGACGCCGGAATTGCACGCCGCGGCAATGGCGGCGCTGCGCGGCTGATCCGCGGCGTCGTTCCGTGATCAGGCAGCGTCGCCGGTTCCCGGAACAAAAGCATCGAAGGCCGCCAGGAGCTGCTCGCGAAAGAGATCCCTCTCTTGCAGGATCTCATGATGCGCGCCGTCGATCATCAACAAAGAGCCGACGCGAAGCCGTCTGGCATAGGATTCGACCGCCTTGGTAGAGACCACCTGGTCGGCGCCGGCGGCGACGATCAGCGTCGGTACCTGGATCCTTGCCATGAAATCGGGGTCGCTGACCGCTTCCGCGGCTGCGGCTGCGGCCTTCAGCCAGCGGATGGTCGGACCACCGAGTCCAAGGTGGGGCCAGGCCCTGTAAATGTCGGTATTGCGCCGGTAGCGCTCCGGGTCGGACGTCACCTTGTTCATTTCGAAGGGCGTCGGCAATTTCGGGCGCGGCCCCCAGGCGGCATAGAGGCGGCCGAGGCCCAGCGCGCAGAACACCGCGCAGACGCGCCTTATGGTGGCGATCGAAACCCGCAAGTCGGGCACGGCCAGGAAAGGCGCGATCAGCACCATGCGCCGCACCCGGTTGACCATCGACGGCGAGGCAAGCAGCGCGATCACTGCTCCCGTCGAATGGGCGAGGATGTAATAGGGACCGCGGCAATCGGGCAGCACGATCTCCTCGAAGAACTGCTCGAGATCACGGGTGTAGTCACGGAAGCTGCGGACATAGCCGCGCTGCCGGTCGCGCAGCAGGCGGCTGGAATCGCCCTGGCCGCGCCAGTCGAGGGTGGCGACGCCGAAGCCGCGGTCGGCGAGATCGCGGATGGTCTCGAAATATTTCTCGATGCACTCGTTGCGGCCGGTCAGCAGCACCACCGTGCCCTGGAGCGGGCGGGCGACGGCGGCGAAAACGCCGTAGCGGATCTTCCTGCCGTCGCGGGTGGTGAAGAAGCCGCCGGCAGCGTTCTGCGGCGGCGGGTTGCCCTCAGTCAGATAGAAAAGGTCCGTCATTCGGCGCTTCGTTGATTGCTTCTTGCCCGAGCGGGCCAGGCGTCGCCACGGTGATAGACGCCCATGCGCCAAAAGCAAAGGGTCCGGGTTGGCGCGCTTCCCTGTAAGGGAAGGCCGGAAGCGCCTGCGGCGCGCTTCCGGCCTCTGTCGATCCGGGAGGAAGGGACGTTGCACCCGGTTCGGCCTCGTCGCGGCGCACCGATCGAGGCGCCGCATGTCCGTTATTGTGACTGCAGCCTAGCGAGCCCAGGCTGAACGGATGCCGAAGCCTCGGTTCATCTGGCGTTCATCGAGCGAAAAAATCGAAGGGAAAGTTGGTGCGCGAACTTCTTGAAATGGGCTTTTCCGCTTCCCAAATGGAGGTTGCGGCCGCCGACGTCGGGGCCGCTGGCCTATCCGGAACGCCTTTCGAGGGTTTCGTACCGGGTCAACGCAAACCATGTTGCTCAACAGGAGAACACATCATGCGTCACGTTGATTTTTCCCCGCTTTATCGTTCGACCGTCGGTTTCGACCGGCTGTTCACCATGCTCGATACGCTCGGCCAGCCCGAGAGCGCGCAGACCTATCCGCCCTATAACATCGAGCGCACCGGCGAGAACGCCTATCGCATCTCGATGGCGGTTGCCGGCTTCTCGGAAGACGAGATCTCGATCGAGGCGCACCGCAATGTGCTGACCGTCAAGGGTGAGCGCAAGGAAGAGAACAATGGCGAGGGTTCGGAGCTGCTCTATCGCGGCATCGCTTCGCGCGCCTTCGAGCGTCGCTTCCAGCTCGCCGACCACGTTGAGGTCGAGGGCGCCACGCTGAAGAACGGCCTGCTCTTCGTCGACCTCAAGCGCAACATTCCGGAAGAGCTGAAGCCGCGCAAGATCGCGATCACCTCGTCTTCGGACAGGGCCAAGCAGATCGAGGCCAAGGCCGCCGCGTAAGCCGCGGGCTCCATGTAAGAAACGTCTCCCTCCCGAGACGAAAGCGGCGCCGAAGGGCGCCGCTTTTTTGTGACACTAATCCAGCGTCAGAAAATCAACGCGGCGACATTTCGCCGATGTTTTCTGGCGTTTTTGATCCTGCTTGGCCTCGAACTGTCGCTGCGGCCTTTGCTCGCCTGATCATTGCGAGAGGAGTTGGCCGAGACGGTCGATCTCTTGCGTGGTGGTGGCGAAGCTGGCGACGAAACGGTAGATCGCTTCCTTGTCGCCGAGATGGCCTTCGAAACCCTGCGGCACGCCCCATTCATAGAATTTGGCGCCGGCGGTCTGCAGCTTTTCGGCAAGAGCGCGGTCGAAGATTGCGAACACTTCGTTGGCCTGCGGCAGCCAGGCGAGCCTGCCCGCCGGCGCGTCCTCGATCGTCTCGGCGAGATGTGCCGCCATCGCATTGGCATGCCGCGCCATCCTCAGCCAAAGGTCGTCGGTGAAATAGGCTTCGAATTGCGCCGAGATGAAGCGCGCCTTGGAAAAGGTCTGTCCGGCGCGCTGGCGAAGCAGGCGCAGATCCCGGCCGACTTCCGGGTTGAAGATCACCACCGCGTCGGCCATCCAGCAACCGTTCTTGGTGCCGCCGAAGGAGATCAGGTCGACGCCGCTCCTCCAGGTCATTTCCGCCGGCGTGACGTCGGTCGCGGCAATCGCATTGGCAAAGCGCGCGCCATCCATATGCAGTGGCAGCTTGTGCCTGCGGCTGACCTCGGCGATCGCCTTGACGTCGTCGACGGTGTAGACGGTGCCCACCTCGGTCGCCTGGGTGATCGTCACGGCCATCGGCTGGCCGGCCGGCGCAAGATCCTGTGAATAACGCCTGATGGCGTCGTCGAGAGCCTGCGGGTTGATGCGCCCCAGGGGACCCGCAACCGGCGTCGTACGAGCGCCGCCGGTGTAGAAGCCCATCGCTCCGAACTCGTCGACATTCATATGCGCTTCGGAATGACAAAGGGCGATGCCGCCGATACGGTTCAACGCCGCCATCGAAAGGGCGTTGGCCGCGGTGCCGGTGGCGACGAAGAACACTTGAACATCGCGCTCGAAGATCTCGCTGAAGCGATGGTAGACGGTGCGGTCCAAGTCGCCGTCGCCATACGCGGTCGCGATGCCGGCCGCGTGGCGGGAGAGGTTCGCCGAAATGTCGGGATGAACGCCCGCCCAGTTGTCGGATGCAAAGAACATCGAGAGGTCCGTATTGTGATTGGCAGAAAGCGGCGCGACTTGACTGCTTTGGCGCCCGAAGCGCAAGGGCCAATCTTTCGCAAAACGGTGAAGCCAGCCGGGCCGTAACGACTGACTAGAGGTTGCGTTTTCCGATCCCTTCGCGAAATTTTGTGTCGCGGCACGCCCAAGAATTTTGTGAATCGGTCTTGTGCAGGTGCGGGATTTCTGCCATAAAAAATTTAGGACAGTAGTGCTGTCTTATTTTGTCGCACAAAACAGGCTGGACTGGCATATCATCGCTGCCATTCCGGCTATTGTCGCGAGCGGCGGGTAGACGGCTCCGCTCTGGCCTGTACGATACCGGATGCGAACCGGGCGTATGGCCGCATGGTTCGGCAAGAATTTCGCGAGACGTGCAGCAAGGACGAAGGGAAGCATCGTGCTTCCCAAGGCAAACCAGCGCCCCGAGGGAAATCACCGCCAAGGGTGCGGAACGGAGGACAGGACGATGACGGAACTGACGCCATCTGCGATCAACGGCCAGGCCGCGCAGACGAAAGCGGCAGCCGTCAAAACTGGTACCATCGCCAATGGTTTGATCGCGCAGGGCCTCTACGATCCGCGCAACGAGCATGACGCCTGCGGCGTCGGCTTCATCGCCAACATGAAGGGCGTAAAGTCGCACCAGATCGTCGAGGACGGTCTGGCGATGCTGGAAAACCTCACCCATCGCGGCGCTGTCGGCGCCGATCCGCTGGTCGGCGACGGCGCCGGCGTGCTGGTGCAGATTCCGGATCGGTTCTTCCGCGATGAGATGGCCGCAAACGGCGTCGAACTGCCGCCGGCCGGCCAATATGGCGTCGGCCACTGGTTCATGCCGCAGGACGCAGCACTTCGCGCCCATATCGAGGACATCATCGCCGAATCGGCCCAGTCCGAAGGGCTGCCGCTGATCGGCTTCCGCGACGTGCCGGTCGATAATTCGTCGCTGTCGAAGGCGCCGGAGATTGTCGCCTCCGAGCCGTTCCATCGCCAGGTGTTCATCGGCCGCACGGCCGAGATTCCGGACGACGAGGAATACGAGGCGAGGCTCTACCTGCTGCGCAAGGTGATCTCGGGCCGCATCTATGCCGAGAACGACAACAAGGATGTCGGCGCCTATTGCGTGTCGCTGTCGGCGCGCACCATCGTCTACAAGGGCATGTTCCTCGCCTACCAAGTCGGCGCCTATTACAAGGACCTCAAGGATCCGCGCTTCGACACGGCGCTGATCCTCGTCCACCAGCGCTTCTCGACCAACACCTTCCCGTCATGGAAGCTGGCGCATCCCTATCGCATGGTCGCGCATAACGGCGAGATCAACACGGTGCGCGGCAACAACAACTGGATGGCGGCGCGTCAGGCCTCGGTCGATTCCGAGCTGTTCGGCAACAACATCTCGAAGCTGTGGCCGATATCCTATGAAGGCCAGTCCGACACGGCGTGCTTCGACAATGCGCTCGAATTCCTGTTTCAGGGCGGCTATAGCTTAAGCCACGCCATGATGATGCTGATCCCGGAAGCCTGGGCCGGCAACAAGCTCATGGATTCCGACCGCAAGGCGTTTTACGAATACCACGCCGCGCTGATGGAGCCGTGGGACGGGCCGGCGGCGGTCGTCTTCACCGACGGGCGGCAGATCGGCGCGACGCTCGATCGCAACGGCCTGCGTCCGGCTCGCTACATCGTCACCGACGACGACCGCGTCATCATGGCTTCGGAAGCCGGCGTGCTGCCGGTGCCGGAGGAAAAGATCGTGCAGAAGTGGCGGCTGCAGCCCGGCCGCATGCTTTTGATCGATCTGGCCAAGGGCCGCATCATCTCCGACGAGGAGATCAAGTCGGAGATCGCGACCAGGCACCCTTACAAGACCTGGCTCGCCAACACGCAGTTGATTCTTGAAGAGCTGAAGCCGGTCGAGCCGCGGGCGCTGCGCAAGGATGTCAGCCTGCTCGATCGCCAGCAGGCCTTCGGCTACACACAGGAAGACACGAAGCTTCTAATGGCACCGATGGCCACTACCGGCCAGGAAGCGGTCGGCTCGATGGGCACCGACACGCCGATCTCGGCGATGTCGGACAAGTCGAAGCTGCTCTACACCTATTTCAAGCAGAACTTCGCTCAGGTCACCAATCCGCCGATCGACCCGATCCGTGAGGAACTGGTGATGAGCCTGGTGTCCTTCATCGGGCCGCGGCCGAACATCTTCGACCTGATCGGCACATCGCGCCGCAAGCGGCTTGAAGTGCGCCAGCCGATTCTCACCAACGGCGATCTCGAGAAGATCCGCTCCATCGGACACACCGAGGACCGCTTCGACACCAAGACGATCGACATCACCTACGGTTCGAACGAGGGCGCTGCCGGCATGCAAGGCGCCATCGACCGGCTCTGCGAGCGCGCCGAGGCGGCGGTCGCGGGCGGCTACAACATCATCATCCTGTCCGACCGCCAGGTCGGGCCGGACCGCATCGCCATTCCGGTTTTGCTGGCGACGGCGGCGGTGCACCATCACCTGATCCGCAAGGGCCTGCGCACCGCGGTCGGACTGGTCGTCGAATCCGGCGAGCCCCGCGAGGTGCATCATTTCTGCTGCCTGGCCGGCTATGGCGCCGAGGCGATCAACCCCTATCTCGCCTTCGACACGCTGCTCGACATGCACAGGCGCGGCGAACTGCCGGAGGAGGTCGACGCATACGAGGTCGTCTCCCGCTACATCAAGTCGATCGGCAAGGGCATCCTCAAAGTGATGTCCAAGATGGGCATCTCGACCTACCAGTCCTATTGCGGTGCGCAGATCTTCGACGCCATCGGGCTCAAGTCGGACTTCGTCGAGAAGTATTTCACCGGCACCGCGACGCTGATCGAAGGCGTCGGGCTGGACGAGATCGCGACCGAGACTCTCAGCCGCCATACCGATGCCTTCGGCAACGACCCGGTGCTGCGCAGCAATCTCGAGGTCGGCGGCGAATACATGTTCCGCATGCGCGGCGAGGCGCATATGTGGTCGCCGGATGCGGTCGCCAGCCTGCAGCATGCCGTGCGCCAGGGCTCCTGGGACACGTTCAAGGAGTATTCGGCGCAGATCGACAGCGCGACAGCTAGAGCGCAGACCATCCGCGGCCTGTTCGAGATCAAGCTGGCGGAAGAGACCGGCCGCAAGAAGGTCGCGATCGAAGACGTCATGCCGGCGGCCGAGATCGTCAAGCGCTTCTCGACCGGGGCGATGTCCTTCGGTTCGATCTCCCGGGAAGCGCACACCACGCTGGCGCGCGCGATGAACGCCATCGGCGGCAAGTCGAACACCGGCGAGGGCGGCGAAGAGGCCGACCGCTATCTGCCGCTGCCCGGCGGCGGCAAGAATCCGGAACGCTCGGCGATCAAGCAGGTCGCGTCGGGGCGGTTCGGCGTGACGGCGGAATATCTGGTCAATTCCGATGTCATGCAGATCAAGGTGGCCCAAGGCGCCAAGCCCGGCGAGGGCGGTCAGTTGCCCGGACACAAGGTCGACGCCACCATCGCCAAGGTCAGGCATTCGACCCCCGGCGTCGGCCTGATCTCGCCGCCGCCGCATCACGACATCTATTCGATCGAGGATCTGGCGCAGCTGATCTACGACCTGAAGAACGTCAACCCGGCGGCCGATGTGTCGGTCAAGCTGGTCTCGGAGGTCGGCGTCGGCACGGTTGCGGCGGGCGTCGCCAAGGCGCGCGCCGATCACATCACCATCTCCGGCTACGACGGCGGCACCGGCGCTTCGCCGCTGACCTCACTCAAGCATGCCGGCAGCCCGTGGGAAATGGGCCTCGCCGAGACGCATCAGACCCTGGTGCTCAACGGCCTGCGCTCCCGCGTGGCGCTGCAGGTCGACGGCGGGTTGCGCACCGGCCGTGACGTCATCATCGGCGCGCTGCTCGGCGCCGACGAATTCGGCTTCTCGACCGCGCCGCTGATTGCGGCCGGCTGCATCATGATGCGCAAGTGCCACCTGAACACCTGCCCGGTCGGGGTGGCGACGCAGGACCCGGTGCTGCGCAAGCGCTTCAAGGGCACGCCGGAGCATGTCATCAACTTCTTCTTCTACGTGGCGGAGGAGGTGCGCGCGCTGCTTGCGGAAATGGGCTTCACCCATCTCGACCAGATCATCGGCGACACCGACCTTCTGGAGAAGCGCGACGTGATCCAGCACTGGAAGGCGCGCGGGCTCGACTTCTCGAAGATGTTCTTCAAGCCGGAGGCGCCGCCTGAGGCGCTGCACTGGACCGAGCGGCAGAAGCATCCGATCGACGACGTGCTCGACCGCAAGCTGATCGAGCTGGCAAAGCCGGCGCTGGAAGCCAAGCAGCCGGTCAGCATCGAGCTACCAATCCGCAATGTCGACCGCTCTGCCGGCGCGATGCTGTCGGGCGAAGTCGCCAAGCGCTTCAAGCACAAAGGCCTGCGCGAGGACACGATCCAGGTCAAGCTCACCGGCACGGCCGGCCAGTCTTTCGGTGCGTTTCTCGCGCGCGGCGTTTCCTTCGAGCTGGTCGGCGCCGGCAACGATTATGTCGGCAAAGGCCTGTCGGGCGGCCGCATCGTCATCCGGCCGCCGGAAGAGGCCAAGATCGTCGCGGCCGACTCGATCATCGTCGGCAACACGGTGCTCTACGGCGCGACCGAGGGCGAGGCCTATTTCGCCGGGGTCGCCGGCGAGCGCTTCGCGGTGCGCAATTCCGGCGTCGTTGCCGTCGTCGAAGGCGTCGGCGACCATGGCTGCGAATACATGACCGGCGGCATCGTCGTGGTCATCGGCAAAACGGGCCGCAACTTCGCCGCCGGCATGTCGGGCGGCGTCGCCTATGTGCTCGACGAGAAGGGCGATTTCGCCGAACGCTGCAACATGGCGATGGTCGAGCTGGAGCCCGTTCCGGAAGAGGACGACCTGATGGAGAAGCTGCTCCATCATGGCGGCGACCTCGACCATAAGGGACGCGTCGACGTCTCCGGAGACATGACAAGCCATGACGAGGAGCGGCTCTATCAGCTGATCTCGAACCACGTCCATTACACGGGCTCGGTGCGCGGCCGCGAGATCCTCGACAATTGGGCAAGCTTCCGGCCGAAATTCCGGAAAATCATGCCGGTCGAGTATCGCCGCGCGCTGATCGAGATGGAGCGCATGCGCATGAGCGTGGCGGCGGAATAGGCTTTGGGCACGGCCGAGGAGACGCCCGGCCGGCATCCTCACCAACAATCCTGACCTCGGACCAAGGTTGCCACGGCGTCCTTATGAGGTTAACGGGTGCGCCGACAAGCTAGACTTGCGAGCGCGCCTTCGGACAGCAGGGACTGGACTATGGGCAAGGTAACAGGGTTTCTCGAAATCGACCGGCAGGTGCAGAAGTACCAGCCTGCCTCGGATCGCATCCGGCATTTCCGCGAATTCACGCTGCCGATGTCGGACAAGGAGGTCGAGAAACAGGCCGCGCGCTGCATGGATTGCGGCATCCCGTTTTGCCATGGGCCGACCGGCTGCCCGATCCACAACCAGATCCCGGACTGGAACGACCTCGTCTACAATGGCGACTGGGACAGCGCGATCCGCAACCTGCATTCGACCAACAATTTCCCGGAGTTCACCGGCCGCATCTGCCCGGCGCCTTGCGAGGAAGCCTGCACGCTGAACCTCGAGGACATTCCGGTCGCCATCAAGACGGTCGAGCAGGCGATCGCCGACAAGGCCTATGAAACCGGCCACATCCGGCCCTACCCGCCGGAAAAGAAGACCGGCAAGCGGGTTGCCGTCATCGGCTCCGGGCCGGCCGGCATGGCCGCCGCCCAGCAGCTCGGCCGCGCCGGCCACGATGTGCATGTCTATGAGCGCGAGAGCCGGCCGGGCGGGCTGATGCGCTACGGCATTCCCGACTTCAAGATCGAGAAGCATTACATCGATCGCCGCATCGAGCAGATGCAGGGCGAGGGCGTGAGTTTCCATTGCGGCGTCAATGTCGGCGTCGACAAGCCGGTTGCCGAGCTCCTCGCCGAGCACGACGCCGTGCTCTATTGCGGCGGCTCGGAAACGCCGCGCCCGGCCAACATTCCGGGCGACGATCTCAGCGGTGTCTATGATGCCATGCCGTATCTCGTGCAGCAGAACCGCCGCGTCGGCGGCGAGCCGATCCAATCGGTGGCCTGGCCGTCACATCCGATCATCGCCGGCGGCCAGCATGTCGTCGTCGTCGGCGGCGGCGACACCGCGTCCGACTGCATCGGCACCGCCTTCCGGCAAGGCGCGGTGCGCGTGACGCAGCTCGACATCCGTCCGCAGCCGCCGGAGAAGGAAGACAAGCTCGCCGTTTGGCCTTACTGGGCGACGAAGATGCGCACGTCTTCCTCGCAGGCCGAGGGCGCGGAGCGCGAATTCCAGGTGGCGACCCTCGAATTCATCGGCGAGGACGGACAGCTGACCGGCGTCCGCTGCTGCGAGGTCGATGAGAAACGCAAGCCGATCGCCGGCACCGAGTTCGTCATCCGCGCCGATCTCGCCTTCATCGCCATCGGCTTTGCCGGTCCGGCGAACGACAGCGTGATGAAGGAGCTGGACGGCGAGATAAAAATGGTCACCGACAGCCGCCGCTCGCGCAACGTCGAGGCCGACGACCGCGACTACAGAACCAGCATAGACAGGCTCTATGCCGCGGGCGACGTCCGTCGCGGCCAGTCGCTGGTGGTGTGGGCGATCCGCGAAGGCCGCCAGGCAGCGCGCGCGATCGACGAGGCGCTGATGGGGTCTAGCGTACTCCCCCGCTGAGTCTACCTGCAGCCACGATGGGCTCTTCCGTTGCGGCCCTACCGACGCACCGCTGTCGAGGTCTCCGATGAAGCGGTCGGCGTCTTCGGCGGCCAGGAAAAATCGTCGGCTCGGCCGGGCGAGGCGACGGGCGCCTTGCCCTCGACGGTCAGCTTTTCGCCTGGAAGATTCGGATCGGCCTTGGCTGGCGGTGCGGCACCCAGCAGCTCGGTCCCGCCGTCGAGCGCGGGGTCGCTGAGCAGCATCGGCGCGGTGCGGTCGACGATGACAGGGGCCGCGGCAGGCTTCGATACCTCGACCGGAGCGCCCGCCGGCGCGGAAATCGTGGTGACGCTTCCGGGTGCCGCCAGCCCGAGGATCTTGGCCAGCGGCTTTTCGGTGTAGAAGGCAAGCTTGCGCTTGCCGGCCTTGGTCACATTGATGCCGTCGTCGGAGCGCAGGCGCACCGGCTGGCCGTTGATGTCCGGACCGGAGGTGACGAAGGCGCCGTTCTCGTCGACGAAGCCGTCCCAGACATCGACGAACTCGCCGCCATGGGTCTGTGCGGCTGAATGATAGATGTCGTTGAAGGCGAGCATGTCCGAGGTCATTTTTGCCGCCCCGAACGCCGGCATGCCGACCCACAGGAACGGCACCTTTGCATCCTGAATGGCCTTGCCCAGCGCATCGGTGCGGTGCTCGTATTCCTTGGTCCAGTTCTCGGAGCGCGGCTGCTCGCGGACGTCGCCGACGCGCATCTGCTGGCGGTCGTTGGAGCCAAGCATGACCACCACGACGGACGGCTTCTCCGTCTCGATCAGAGACTTGATCTCGACCGGCCAATTGTAGAAATCGTCACGCACGAAGCCCGACGAGCCGTTGCTGCGCGAAACGATCCTGACCGCCGGATTGTCGGCGAAGGCGACGTCCAGACCCTCGGCGAGCCCGCCCGCCAGAAAATCGCCGACCACCAGCACGACGCGCGCATCCGGCGCCTTTTCGACGACCGGCGCCTCCGGCTCGGCCGGCGGGCGCGGCTTGGGTTTTCTGGCCTTCGGCTTCGGCCTCACCGGCTGGACATTGGCAGGAGGTTCAATGCGCTCGCTGCGGCGCGGGAAAAGAAGATCGCGCAGCGACCAGCCGCGGTTTCCGTCTTCCTGCGCGAAAGCCGGGGTATGAAAGGCGCTCGAGCCGGCGACGGCAAGCACGGCGATGGCCAGGACGAGAATCGGCAGGCGGCGAACGATCAGCCAGACACGCGCGACCGTAACCAATGAAAGTCTCCATCCTTGGCGCATGACAACGTAAAAAGCCGGCAAGTCATGCGCAGGCCGCAGCGCTACAGCATCCTTTCCGCTTTTGAAAGGATGCTTGACGCCATGGGCGGCTCTATTGCTTCCGGAGCCATTTCAGCACTTCCAGGCTCGGATAGCCATCCTGGCTCAAGCCTACCTTCGCCTGGTAGGCCATGATGGCGGCCTTCGACCCCTCGCCGATCTTCCCGTCGAACTTGCCGTCATAATAACCGTGCTCGGAAAGCCGCTTCTGCAGTTCCTGCCGTTGCTCGAAGCTGAGCTTGGTGAACGGCCGCTGCCAGTCCTGCACAAGCCCGGTGCCACCGGCGATTTCGTCGGCGAGCAGGCCGACGGCCAAAGCATATTTGTCGGCATTGTTGTAAGCCTTGATGACCGAGAAATTCCTGATCATCAGGAAGGCCGGTCCGCCCCTGCCGTCCGGCACCTTGAGCGTCGCCTTGTCGCTCAGGTTCCTGAACGGCTTGCCGTTGGCCCTGACGACCCCGAGCGCCTGCCACTGCGCCAGCGTCTTCGATCCGGCCGGCAGCTTGCCCGGCGGCAAGGTCACTTCATAGCCCCAGGTCTTGCCGGCCTGCCAGCCGTTCTTCCTGAGCAGATTGGCGGCAGTCGCCAACGCGTCGGGTATCGAATTCCAGATGTCGCGCCGGCCATTGCCGTCCATGTCCACCGCGTAGTGCTGATAGCTGGTCGGGATGAACTGGGTCTGACCCATCGCGCCCGCCCAGGAACCCATGAGATGGCTTTCGTCGATGTCGCCGGTCTGCAGGATCTTCAGCGCCGCGATCAGCTGGGTTCGGGCATATTTCGAGCGCTTCGGGTCGCCATAGGCAAGGGTCGCCAGCGAACGGATGACATTGCGCATGATGTCGTCGCGCTTGAGGATCTCGCCATAGTTCGATTCCATCGACCAGATGGCGAGAAGGATATGGCGATCGACACCGAACCGTGCCTCGATCCGATCCAGCCATGGCTTCCATTTGCGCGCCATTGCCTGACCATTGGTCACCGACTGGTCATGCACCCGGTTGTCGAAATAATCCCAGGCGGGGGCGGTGAATTCCGGCTGGGTGCGGGCCTTTTCCAGCACGACCGGGTCGGGCTCGATGCCCCTCATGGCCCTGTCGTAGACTGCGCCGGAAACGCCGCCCGAAACCGCGGTGGCACGAAAGCCCGCGACCCACTGGCGGAAACCCGCATCGGCGAAAGCGGGTCCGGCGGGCATCAGCAAGGCAAGCGTGAGGCCCGCGGCCGTCAAAAATGCCGCCAGGCGCCTTGCGCTGTTGCGAACGGACATCCTTTTCCTCCTTCATCAAAATTAGGAAGGATCATTCAACGCCGAAGCCGGTTAGTATTTAGTTTACCATAGGTGCCATTAGGAACGAAAAGAGAGGTCGGTGCTTTAACTTTCGATTTTCAAGCCATCCGCTCGGATAATTCAACATTCCGGCGCGAAAATGTTCGGGGGGATTGCGGAGCGGATGGCCGCGCGGATAATGGGCTTAAACGGATGGGTGGAGCATGAAGCGAGTTCGCAAGGCAGTTTTCCCGGTCGCCGGTCTCGGCACACGGTTTCTTCCGGCCACCAAGGCCATCCCGAAGGAGATGCTAACGGTCGTCGACCGGCCGGTCATTCAATATGTGGTCGACGAGGCGCGCGACGCCGGCATCGAGCATTTCATTTTCGTGACCGGGCGCAACAAGGCGGTCATCGAGGATCACTTCGACGTCCAGTTCGAGCTCTATGATACGCTCGCCCAGCGCGGCAAGGACGACCAGCTCGCCCGCCTGCAGCGGCTGCAGCCAGCGCCGGGCCAGACCAGCTTCACCCGCCAGCAGGTGCCGATGGGGCTTGGCCATGCCGTCTGGTGCGCGCGTGAGCTGGTCGGTGACGAACCGTTCGCGCTGCTTTTGCCCGACATGATCATGCAGTCGGAAAAAAGCTGCATGAAGGATATGGTCGAACTCTATGCCGAGACCGGGAACAACATCATCGCCGTACAGGAATGCGACCCGGCCGAGGCCCATAAATACGGCATCGTCGGCCGTGGCGAGGACACCCATCACGGTTTTCGCATCACCGGCATGGTGGAGAAGCCGAAGGCTGGCACGGCGCCCTCCAATCTCTTCATCAACGGGCGCTACATCCTGCAACCGGAGATTTTCGGCATCCTCGAAAGCCAGGAGCGCGGCGCCGGCAACGAGATCCAGCTGACGGATGCGATGCTGAAGCTGGAGAAGCAGCAGGCCTTCTACGGCTATCACTATAAGGGGCGCACCTTCGACTGCGGCTCGCCGGAAGGCTTCGTCGAGGCCAATGTCGCCTTCGCGCTCTGGCGCAGCGACATGAATGCGAGCATGGCCGGGGTCATCCGCACGCTGCTGGATGAGGTGCGGCCGGCGGAGCGGATCGGCGCCGCTTCCTAGGTGCTGGCTAAGCGGAGCGGATCCTTCGGATCTCCGCGTCCGCATCGCTGGCGCGAGGATGACGAAGTGTCAGCGCTGCACCTTCAGGCCGAGATAGACGCTGTTGGCGACATAGTCGCGACCGGGAAGGTTGCTGGTGAGCTTCTCCGTCCTGATTCTTGTGGTGAGGCCGGCATAGCGGTTCAGCCACCAGGTCAGGCCGGCCTCGGCGCTCAGGACCAGATCGTGGCCATCGGAGCCGATGTAGTCGCGCCAATCGAGCCCCAGCGCTGTATTCGCCGTCAGGTTGGCGCGGACCTGCCGCTCGCCGGTGAGCCGGCCCGAATAGAGGAGGTCGCCGCTCTCGTTAGCGATGGTCGTGGTCTCGACCGTGGTTCTTCCGGTCAGCCCGATGATGGTGCCGCGCTCGGGCGACCATCTGAGGTCGGCGTTGACGTAGGGCCCCGCAATCGCCGGCAGACGGTCGTCGTCGATGCCTTCGCGCAGCCATCCGACGGAGAACTCGCCGGAGAGCTTCTCGCGCATGTCGAGCTCGAGGCCGGCACGCGCGCCGAGCCGCGTCGAGGAGCGCTCGAAACCGTTGCTGTCGAGGCGCAGATCGTAGATCCGCCGGCCGGCTTCCACCTCAAGGAATGGCGTCATGGCCGGTGAGACCTGGTAGCCGGTACGCAAGGTCGCAGAGTAGAGTGTCGAGTCGCGATCCTTCAGCGACAAGACGGTGCCGTCCGAGAGCTTGGCGTCGCCGTAGAAGTCATGCGAGACCGCGCCGGTCAGCGCGTAGCGCATCTTGCCGACATCCTTCTCGATGCCGAGGCTGCCGTCGACCGTCTGCCGCAGCGGCTGTGAGGTGACGCCGGCAATCGCATCCGGCGAGGACGCCGATTCCGGCACCGCTTCATACCCGAGCTTGGCGATGGCGCGCAGTTCATTGTCGAGGTCGACAGTGAGCTGGCCTTCGATCCGGCCCTGCGCATCGTTGATCTTCTGGCCCGAAAGCGTGTTGCGAAAAAGGCCGTAGCCGTCGACGACGGCCGAATTCTCGCGCCAGTCGGAGGTGGCGGAGAAACGCAGCGCGGTTTCGGACAGCACAGCCGACCTGCCGCCGGCGCTGGCATCGGCATTGGAAGTCGCGGTGAGGCCTTGCTCGAGTGTCGGACGGAAGACAAAGGTCCCGACCTTGATGCCGGGGGCGGCGAAGGCATCGTCCTCCAGCTTCACTTTCTGGCCCTCGATCGATCCTGTGCGCTCCGCGCCGGGATCGAGCTTCTGCCGGTCGACGCTGTCGATGGTGACGGCGCGGCGGTTCGCGCCGTCATCCTCGGTGGCCGCCGTTTCGGCCTGATCGCCGGTGGCGGCCTTGGCCGTGCTGTCGGTCGTCTGGCCAGGCTTCTTCGTGGCCTTTTTCTTGTCGGCCGCCTTGGCATCGCTTTTCGCCTTGGCACCCGCACTCTGCCTTGCAGTCGAAGGCCGGCGCGGCGCGGCCATTGTTTGATTGTCGGCGAAGGGGTCGTCCGTGGCTCGCGGCTGGTTGAGGATGCTGCCCTCCGCGCCCCCGGTCTGGTCGTCGTCGGGCACCGCGCCTGGGCTTGCCGGCTCATAAGGGTTGGCGGGCGTCTGGTCCTCAGCCATCTGGGTCGCTGGAACCGCTTGATCCAGCGATCCCTGCGGGCGCAACTGTCTCGCCTTGCGTTGCTGGTCGGCCAGGATTGCCGATTCGGAGACCTCGCCGCGCAACTCGGTTTCCTGCGAAAATGCCGGCACTGTGCGCAGCAAGGCGACGATGCTTGCCGTCAGCAAAAGCGCTGCAACGGCAATGCACTTCCGGCCCTTTTTCGTATCTGGCTCGCCGCCGAACATCATCACCACTGCTTGCGCGGCGCAGGCGCGCCATACTTACCGGACCGTAAATGCGGATGGTTAACGGAGGGTTGAAACAGGCCAAGGCCCCCTGTCCGCGACGCACGCGAGACGGGAATTCCGTTGGACAGGCGGGCGACATGGCGCTAATGGCATCTGCCATGCACGCGGGGTCCTCAGAAAGAAAGCAGCCGGACAGGCAGGCAGCGATTGAATCGGCGCTGAGAACGGTGGCGACGGAGCAGGCCGGCATGGCCGCGCTTGCAGCCGCTCTCGGCAACGGCTTGTCCGAACCGTTCGCTGCCGCAGTGGATGCCATCGCGCGGATCGAGGGCCGCGTCATCGTCACCGGCGTCGGCAAGAGCGGCCATATCGGCTCAAAGATCGCGGCGACGCTCGCCTCGACCGGCACGCCTGCCTTCTTCGTCCATCCGGCCGAGGCCAATCATGGCGATCTCGGCATGATCGCCAGGGACGACGCCATCATCGCCATGTCGTGGTCGGGCGAGAGCAGGGAACTGATGGGCATCGTCGCCTATTCCAGACGCTTTTCGATCCCGCTGATCGCCATCACCTCGGGCGAGAATTCGGCGCTGGCGCGCGCCGCCGACGTCGTGCTGTTGCTGCCGGCCGCGCCGGAGGCCTGTCCGCACGGGCTGGCGCCGACGACATCGGCGCTGCTGCAGCTGGTCATGGGCGACGCGCTGGCGATCGCGCTGCTCGAGGCGCGCGGCTTCACGCCGGACCATTTCCGCACCTTCCATCCCGGCGGTCAGCTCGGCGCCAACCTGATGCAACTGCGCGAGATCATGCATGTCGGCGAGCGGCTGCCGCTGGTGCCGTCGGGCACGGGAATGCGCGAAGCGATCGTCGAACTGTCGCGCAAGGGTTTTGGCTGCGTGGCGATCACCGGCGCCGACGGTGCGCTGATCGGCATCATCACCGATGGCGACATCCGCCGCCACATTGCCGATGATCTTCTGTCGATGAACGTCGATGAGGTGATGACAAAGAAGCCGAAGACGGCTGCCCCCGACACGCTGGTGGCGACGGCGCTGCAGACGATCAATACGTCGGCCATCACCAGCCTGATGGTGGTCGAGGCCGATCGCCCCGTGGGGCTGGTGCATCTGCACGATCTGCTGCGCATCGGCGCCGCCTGAGATGGGCGAGACTCAGGACACGCAGGCCTGATTCCCAAACGGCTTCAGAATAGGAAACCCGCAAACTCAGACGGCCTCCACCGTCAGCTCCAGATCGGTGTCGGCGGCGCCGGTCACACGCACCTGGGTGCCGACGGGCAGGTCCGGGCCGGAGACACGCCACAGCGTGTCGCCGAGGCGGATGCGGCCGCGGCCATTCTTGATGGGCTCGGCCAATGTCGCCGTGCGGCCGACCATCTGAGCGCCGCGGCGGTTGAGCAGCGGCTGGTCCGCATTGACGGCACGATCGCCCACCAGCTTCTTGCCGACGAAGGCTGAGACCAGAGAGAGCACGAGGAAGGCGAGCACCTGGAGCTGCCAGGTCCAGAAGGCAGCGTCCCAAATCAGCAGCGATACCGCGCCGATGATCAGCGCGGCGATGCCGATCCACAGCATGAACACGCCGGGCGCCACGATTTCCATCACCAGCAGCACGAAGCCGAGGACCATCCAGTTCCACGGCCCGAGTTCCGAGACGATGCGATCAATCATTGACGTTCTCCCACCCAGATGGCGTGACTCAATTGTCCGACGGTCGCACGAGCGGCGTGCGCGCCCCCTGACGTTGCGGGCCGGAAGGGCCGTCGGCCTTGAACACTTCGCGGGCGATCTCGCCGATGCCGCCGAGCGAACCGATCAGCGATGAGGCTTCGAACGGCATGAGCACGATCTTGTTGTTGCTGGACGAGCCGATCCTGGCCAGCGCCTCGGTGTATTTCTGCGCGATGAAGTAGTTGATCGCCTGCACGTCGCCCTTGGCGATGGCTTCCGACACCACCTGGGTCGCCTTGGCCTCCGCCTCGGCGGAACGCTCTCGCGCCTCGGCATCGCGGAAAGCGGCTTCCCTGCGGCCTTCGGCCTCGAGGATCTGCGACTGCTTCATGCCTTCGGCGGCCAGGATCTGGGCGCGCTTGTCGCGCTCGGCGATCATCTGGCGGCTCATCGAATCCACCAGATTGGCTGGCGGGTTGATGTCCTTGATCTCGACGCGGGTGATCTTGATGCCCCACGGGTGCGCGGCCTCATCGACGACGCGCAGCAGCCGTTCGTTGATCGCATCGCGGTTGGACAGCAATTCGTCGAGATCCATCGAGCCCATGACGGTACGGATGTTGGTCATGGTGAGGTTGAGGATGGCGTTCTGCAGCCCGGAGACCTGATAGGCGGCCTGCGGGGCATTCAGCACCTGGTAGAAGGCGACGCCGTCGACGCCGACGATTGCATTGTCGCGGGTGATGATCTCCTGCGTCGGGACATCGAGCACCTGCTCCATCATGTTCATCTTGGCGCCTACGCGCTCGAAGATCGGGTTGATGATGTTCAGGCCGGGCGTCAGCGTCTTGGTGTAGCGGCCGAAACGCTCCACCGTGTAGTTGTAGCCCTGCGGCACCGTTCTGATGCCTTTGAAAAGAAGGATGATGACGAGGAATACAAGAACAATGATGGCAATATCGAAACCGCTAAACCCCATTTCGTTTCTCCCTCAAAAGGCGGCGACCTCGCGGAATCACTTAAGTGTGTTTCCGAAGCGTTACAATCAGGTGATCGCGAATATTGGTTAGCGAAGGCTGTTGCGAACCGGTTTCGACGCCTATTATTGGACGTCAGACCCAGCCTGACAGTTCCCGCCGCACCAGCGCCTCGATCACCGCCATGCCCTCGGCGCTGTCGTTGAGGCAGGGGATGTGGGCGAAGTTCTTGCCGCCGGCATGGTGGAATGTCTCGGCGGCCTCGCGGCCGATCTCGTCCAGCGTCTCGATACAGTCGACGGAAAAACCCGGATTGACGACCGCGATCGATTGGACGCCGTCCTTCGCCAGCTTCTCGACAGTGACGTCGGTGTAGGGCTGGAGCCATTCCTGGGCGCCGAAGCGCGACTGGAAGGTGGTGATGAGCTTCTTCTCGTCCCAGCCGAGCCTTGCCCTGAGCAGCCGCGTCGTCTCGAGGCAATGCGCCTGGTAAGGGTCACCCTTGTCGGAATAGGGTTTTGGGATGCCGTGGTAGGAGGTGATCACTACCTCCGGCGCGACATCGAGCGTCGCCAGGTTTTGCTCGATCGAACGGGCGAGGGCGTCGATATAGACCGGCTCGTCATAATACGGCGGCACGCTGCGGATCGCCGGCGCTCGCCTGATCTTCATCAGCGCCCGGAACAGCTGGTCGTTCGCGGTCGCCGTGGTCGTCGCCGAATATTGCGGATAGAGCGGAAAAGTGAGGATGCGCTCGCAGCCCTGCTCGACCAGCCGTCGGAGGACGCTGCCGGTCGAGGGATTGCCGTAGCGCATGGCCCAGTCGACCACGACGTCCGGCAAATCAGCAAGCGCAACCGCGAGCTTCTCCGCCTGCGAGCGGGTGAAGGTGCGCAACGGCGACTCGTTCTTCTCCCGGTTCCAGATCCTGGCGTAGTTGGCGCCGGACTTTTTCGGTCGCGTTGTGAGAACCAGCCCATAGAGGATCGGATACCAGATCGCCTTGTTGAGCTCGATGACGCGCGGATCGGAGAGGAATTCTCTGAGATAGCGCCACATCGGCTTGAAATCGGTGCCGTCGGGCGTGCCGAGATTGATCAGCATGATGCCGATCTTGCCCGCTTTCACCGGCGCGGCACCCGCCGGCGCCGGACCGGCGGTCTTGGCGGCTTTCGCATCGGCAGGATTGGCAAGCGTCATCGACGGTCTCCGGTTGTCGGTGCGAAAACTAGCGATGCCATGCCGGTTTTGGAATGCTGCGTCTGGACGCACCTTACCGCGTTTGCGTCTGAAGACGGAACACCCGTCCGGTCTCCCGGACGGGCGCCATGAACTTCCGGCGAAAGATTACTTTGCGGCCGGCGGAATGGTCAGCGTTGCTCCGAGCGGCAGACGGCGCGGCCTGTAGTCCTTGTTGGCCTCGGAGATCAGCTTCCATTTGCTGCCGTCGCCATAGTTTTTCTTGGCCAGATCCCAATAGGTGTCGCCGGCGGCAACCACGTGGCTGGTCTCTGGGCTGGCCTCCGGACCGGTCGCGGCCGGCTTGGCGGATTCGGTCGCAGGGGCGGCGGCCGCCGGCGCAGTCTCGGCAGGTTTTGCTGTCTCCGACGTTGCCGGTGCCGTCTCGGTCGGAACGGCCGGCGGCGTCCCGGCGATGTCGCCGGAATTGGACGGCAAAGCCGGCATGGCAGGCTCGGTGGCCGCCGGCGCCGTCTCGGCCGGCTTCGCGGGTTGGGCGGCAGCCGGCGTCGTGGCGGTCTCGGCAGGTTTTGCCGGCTCCGCGGCCGCTGTCGTGGCGCCGATCTCGGTGATGCGGCCGTCGAGCTTCGGCGTGTAGGGGCGGTGCGCGCCGAGATAGTCGGCCACCACCTGCTCCAGGCCCGGGCCGTAGTCATAGGCGTCCGTGGCCTTTTCGGCGAAGACCTTGTAGCCGTCGCCGCCCTGGCGGACGTAGTTGTTGGTGGCGACGAGATACTGCTTGTCCGGATTGATCGGCACCCAGGCGCCGTTCTCCATCACCTCGACCGATTTGACGCGGCCGGCATTGGGCGCGATCGACTTGTCGAAGGCATATTTCAAGCCGGCCACCTGCGGGAAGCGGCCGGCGCCGTCCTCGACCTGGCTGACGCCGCTTTCGAGACCGGCGACCAGGTCCTTGCCGGAGATCTTGAAGGTCGCCAGCGTGTTCTGGAACGGCAGCACCGTCAGCACTTCGCCCATGGTCACGGTGCCCTGGTCGATCGAGGCGCGCAGTCCGCCGCCATTCGAGATGACGATCTCGACGCCCTGGCCCTTGACCCGATCGAGGACGGCGTCGGAGACGAGATTGCCCATTTCGCATTCGCGGGTGCGGCAGCTTTCACGACTGCCATCGATCGGCTTGGTGGTCTCCGCCACTTCCTTGTTCTTCAGCGCCTCGATCGGCGCGCCAAGCTCCTTGATGCGGGCGAGCACCGCCGGATCGGGCGTGATCGACTTGTCGAGAAAGATCGGGTCGCCGCTGGCCGACTTGACGACGCCGTTGTCGTCGAACACGACCTTGAATTCGCCGAGATGTTTCGAATAGGACGCCGCCTGCACCACCGGCACCTTGTAGCCGTCGGGGTTGTCGACCATCGTCGGGTAGGGGCCTGCCGCCTTCGGATCGGTGTTCGACAAAAGCGTGTGGCTGTGGCCGCCGACCACCACGTCGACGCCGGGGATTTTCGCGATGACGTCGCGCTCGCGGTTATAGCCGATATGGGTGACGGCGATGATCTTGTTGATGCCCTGCGCCTTCAGTTTCTCGACCTCGGCGATGATCGACTTGACGTCGTCCGCGATGGCAATGTTGGGGCCGGGCGAGGCGAGTTCCGGAGTGTCGTTGGTGACGGCGCCGACGATGCCGATCTTCTGGCCGCCGACCTCGACCACGATGGACGGCTTGATCTTGCCGTGGGCGCCGGACTTGTCGTTGGGCACGACGTTGGCGCTGACCACCGGGAACTTCGCCTTGTCGAGATAAGGCACAAGCGCGCTTTCGCCGTCGTCGAACTCATGATTGCCCAGCGTCACCGCGTCGGGCTTGAGCTGATTGAGGAATTCCTCCTCCGCTGCTCCCTTGTAGGTGATGTAGAACAGCGATCCCTGGAAGCTGTCGCCGGCATTGAGCAGCAGCACGTTCTGACCTTCAAGCTTCTTGCGCTCCTGCGCGATCGCCGTGACCAGCCGGCCGGCGCCGCCAATGCACTCGCCTTTGGTCTCCTCCTCCGCTGAACAGGTCGACTCGTATTTGTTGTTGCCTTCGATGCGGCTATGCCAATCGTTGAAATGCAGGATGTTCAGCGTGTAGTCGGCAAAAGACGCTCCGGCCGAGAGGCCAAGTGCTGATGCGGAAAGGGCGGCAATGGCGGCAAATTTCTTCATTCTCGTCTCCCGGATGAGCTGACTTGAAGTGCTTAAAGCCCTCGCTTGGCTGGAAGGTAACAGTCAGCTTCGGGTCATGTTCACATCGCGTTTTGGCCGATGCAAGCGGAAATCGGGAGGAGGTTTGCCGGCACAAAAAAGGACGGCGGCTCGCGCCGCCATCCTCAACAAAGTCGATCTCTGCCTGAGCTCAGGCCCGGCGCGTCAGCACGAAATTCTGACCACTGGAGCTGGTGCAGTTGAGCTGGCTGGTAGAGACCATCAGGCAGTTGAAGCTAACCGGCGTCTGGCGGATCAGCGAGGTGCCGTGGATCTCGACCGAGGTCGCGCCGGTCATGGTGTAGCTGCCCTCGGACAGCTTCTGGCCGGTATCGGTCGCGACGGTGGTGAAGCTGCCGGCCGCGAAAGTCGAGAGGCCGGTGCCCTTGGCGTCGATCCAGTTGCCCTCGACGCCCTTGGGCGCCGCTGCGATCGGCTCCGAAGGGCCGGTGGTGGTGCAGGCGGCCGCGGCCAGAAGGCTTGCCGCGGCGCCTGCCGAAAGCAATTTGCGCGCAATGGTCATTTAGAATCCTCTCCTCTCGCGTCGGCCCGAAAACCGATCTCCGATCTTCGGAAAAGCACGATGCGTGCATTCAAAGTGCTAGAGTACTTTGTGCGTCCGAAGGAACGCCCGTTTCTCTAGGCCGCCCGTCTTCAATCGCCCGATTTCCGGGCGATTGCAAGGTGGAGACGCGGGTAGGCTTGGCTGCTATCGCACCAGGATGTTGCGGAACTGCCACGGATCGTCCTTGTCCAGATCCTCGGGGAAAAGCCCCGGGCGATTATCGAGCGGCGTCCAGTCGGTGTAGTAGCCCCTGACCGGCCCGAGATAGGGAAGCTGCACTTCCAGGCAGCGCCGGTAGTCCATCTCGTCGGCCTCCACGATGCCGGCCATCGGATTTTCCAACGCCCAGACCATGCCGGCGAGCACCGCCGAGGTGACCTGCAGGCCGGTGGCGTTCTGGTAAGGCGCCAGCTTGCGCGCCTCGGCCAGCGACAGCTGTGAGCCGTACCAATAGGCGTTCTTGGCATGGCCGTAGAGCAGCACGCCGAGCTCGTCGACGCCGTCGACCAGCTCGTTCTCGTCGAGCACGTGATGCACCGGTTGCGCCTTGCCGGCGGCGCCGAACATCTCGTGCAGCGACAGCACGGCATCGTTGCAGGGGTGATAGGCATAATGGCAGGTCGGGCGATACTGAACCTTGCCCTTCTTGCCGCGCACGGTGAAGAAGTCGGCGATCGAGATCGCCTCGTTGTGGGTCACCAGGAAGCCATATTGCGGGCCGGGCGTCGGGCACCAGGAGCGCACGCGCGTGTTGGCGCCCGCCTGCTCCAGATAGATCGCCGCCTGCGAGCCGTGCTTGTGCTTCTTGCCGTTCTTCGGCGTCCAGGTCTCATGCGTGCCCCAGCCGAGCTCGGCCGGCTGCAGGCCTTCCGAGATGAAGCCCTCGACCGACCAGGTGTTCCAGAATACGTCCATCGGCTTCGGCTTCTTGGTGCGCTGGGTATCGCGCTCGGCGATGTGGATGCCCTTGACTCCGGCCTTCTTCATCAGCTTCGCCCAGCCCTCGCGGTCGTGCTCCGCCGGGACCACAAACTCGAGCCCGAGATCGTTGGCGAGGTTGACCAGTGCCTGCTTGACGAACCAGGAGACCATGCCAGGATTGGCGCCGCAGCAGGAGATCGCCGTAGTGCCGCCGGGAGCCTTCTCCTTCTCCTGGCGCACGCTCTCGCGCAGCGCGTAATTGGTGCGCGAGGCATTGTCGGCCTTGTCGTCGAAATAGAAGCCGAGCCACGGCTCGACCACCGTATCTATATAGAGCACGCCGAGCTTGCGGCAGAGCTTCATCAACTCGAGCGAGGAGGTGTCGACCGACAGGTTGACGCACATGCCCTGACCGCTGCCATTGGTGAGAAGCGGGGTCAGAAGCTTCTTGTAGTTCTTCCTGGTCACCGCGTCCTGAACGAAGGCGATGCCGCGCTCGTCGAGCAGCATGCGGTCGCTGTCGCGCGGGTCGATGACCACCATGCGCGACTTGTCGAACTTGAAATGGCGTTCGATCAGCGGCAGCGTTCCCCGTCCGATCGAGCCGAAGCCGATCATCACGACAGGGCCGGTGATTTCACCGTAAACGGGCCAGTTCTCGTTCGCCATTTTTTCGCACACTCCTTCAAACACGGGAAAGTCCGGCATTTTTCGCCGGTAGCCCTACATCACAGATCATTGTCACAAACCAGCGAAAACCGCCAACCGACGGCCAAACCGGCCTGGCGGTTTGGTTAAGCCACCATGGCCATGCCGGCGAGGTACGAAACCAGCCGGTCGCGGTCGGCGGTCAGGCCCTTGTAATCGAGCTGCGCCTGATCGAGAGCATTGAGCTGGTCGGCGAAGGAGGCCGCAAGCGCGACCTTGTCGGGGTGGCGGGCAAGCACCGCCAGCGGGTCGAGATGGATGCGAATGGTGAAAAGGATGTCGCGCGACACCGGCAGCTTGCGCAAGGTCTGACGCTCGACGCGAATGAAGGCATGGGCGTTGATGTCGCCGTCCGCAAAACGCGTCGGACGGTTCGCGGCACGGTCGATGCGCTCCCCGTTGGAAAGCGGATGATAGAGCGCGTCGCCCGCCTGGATCGACCAGTTGAAGCGCTCGACCGCCTGGCCCTGCAGGCCGTCGAACATGCGGTTGATGAGGTCGGCAGGCCGCGTGCCGGGGCCGAAGCCGGGCACGGGCGCGTGGATCTGTTGCAGCGGCTTGCCGAATTTCTCCCGGAGCGACCAGGACGACGGAAAGCAGAGCGAGCCGGCCGCGAGCCGCCAGCCGTTATCGCCACGGCGCATGATGATCAGGTCTTCCTGCACCAGCAGGGACGCGCGGGCTAGCGGCGCTTTGTTCAATTCGGGCGGCAGCGCGTTGCTCGCGCTTTCGAGGCCCACGACCTCGACATCCGAGCCGGCACCTCGGTGGGTCTCGGGATGTTTTGCCGGAAGATAGCCGGCGAGAAGGTCGAACACTTCTTGCTGTGCATCGCGGGTCTCTTCCTCCTCGACAAAAACCTTTTCCGGGATCTCCGCGTAAAGCCGTCGCTTCTCGGCGAGATGGGGCAGAAGGAATTGATCGACCTCGATCCAGCGGTTGAGCTCGAGCGGCTTCAGGCCGATGGTGAAGAGCTTTGAGGACCCGTCATAGGGCGTATGGGTCGGTTGGCGAATGGTCATGCTTCCTTGAAGGCGTCCAGTTCGGTGGCGGTCAACCGCGCCGCGAATTGGGTGATTTCGTAGTCGGCCGCGCCTGCCTCGGAGAAAGGGTCGGCCGCCAGTCTGGCGTCAAGCACGTCGCGGGAACCGCGCGCGACGATGATGCCGCCGGTCCTTGGCCGTTTCGGTCCAGACGCAACAAAAATGCCTTCCGCGTAGCAGGCCTTCAGCCATTCGACATGCGCCGGCGCCAGCCGATCGATCTCGGTCAGCGGCACCTTGTAAGTTCAGCGAAACGATGAACATTGCATTCTCCTGCTTGGCGTCATGCCAGCCTCGCCGGGATCAACCCACGTAGCGAATTGCCGACGAAGATCGCCTGCGCCGACTTCAGATCGTCGAAGGTGTAGATCGCTTCCGCGGCGCGGCCTTCGTCCAGAAGCTCGCCGCGCAATACTCCAGGCAGCAGGCCGCAATCAAGCCGGGGCGTCACCAGCATCCCGTCGCCGAAATCGGCGAACAGATTGGTGATCGTGCCTTCGCAGAGTTCTCCGCGCTCGTTGGCGAGCAGCACTTCGTCGGCGCGGGTGGCGAGGTATTCGGCGCGCGCCTGTTGGTAGGTTTCGCGGCGGTTGGTCTTGTGACGCAGCAACAAGTTACCGGAATCGAGGCGGACCCGCGCCAGCTGCAGACGCCATGCCCTACCTGCGGGAAGCTGCTCAAAGGGCTGCGCGGCTGCTGTCGCCTCGCCGTTGCGCTGCAGTGCAAGCCGGGTGCGCAAAGCAATCCGCTGCCCGCCGATCGCGTTCTTCAGCACCTCGCCGATCCGTTGCGGATCGCAGGCAAAGCCGAGCTCCGCGGCCGAGGCATAAAGCCGTGCAAGATGGCGCTCGAAGCGCAGGAAGCCCGAGCCAGGCTCCCAGCGCATGGTCTCGATCAGCTCGAAGTCGGCACGGTTCCCGTCGCGAAGCGCGCTTTCAGAAGACACTCCCGGTACTCCTCCTCGGCGGTGGAATCGAAGACGACGCCGCCGCCAACATTGTAGACAGCCTCGCCGTCGGCAAAGAGCGAGATGGTGCGGATCGCCACCGAGAACCGCATCGTGCCGCCGGGCGCGACCCAGCCGATGGCGCCGCAATAGACGTCGCGCGGCACGCCCTCCAGATCGTGCAGGATCTCCATGGCGCGGATCTTCGGCGCGCCGGTGATCGAGCCGCAGGGAAAGAGCGCTGCGAAGACTTGGCGAATACCGATATCAGGCAGGAGCTTCGCCCGCACCCGGCTCACCATCTGGTGCACCGTCGGGTAGGTCTCGATGCGGAACAGCTCAGGCACTTCCAGCGTGCCGACCTCGCTGATCAGCGAGATGTCGTTGCGCAGGAGATCGACGATCATCCGGTTCTCGGCCTGGTTCTTCTCGTCGTTGCGCAGGAACGCCTTCAGCCGCGCGTCCTCGGCCTTGGTGGCGCCGCGCGGCGCCGTGCCCTTCATCGGGTGCGTCTCGATCATACCGTCGGCGTCGATCTCGAAGAAGAGTTCCGGCGAGCGCGACAGCACGATCGGATCGCCGAACGAGATCAGCGCGCCGTATTTCACCGGCTGGCGCCCGGTCAGCGCCTCGAAGGCGGCAAGCGGATCGCCCGACCATTGCGCATGGACCGGAAAGGTTAGATTGCCCTGATAACAGTCGCCCTTGCGAATATGGTGGTGGAGGCGCGCGAAGCGGACGGCGTAGTCCTCGGCGGACCAGGATGCGCGGGCGTCGAAGATCGGTCCGTTGCTAGCGGGGCCTTCATTCCGCGGGACAGCCTGTTCGAGCGGCGCATCGAAGACACCGAGACAGATCAGCGGCGCGCGGCGGCCCTCTGGCAGCAACGGCACCAGTTTCGGCTCCAGCAGGTAGCCTGCCTCATAGGAGAAATAGCCTGCCAGCCATTTGCCCGCGTCGGAGGCGGCCTGTGCCGCTTCCAGCGCCGGCGTGAATTCGTCCGCGGTTCGCGCCGTGATGACCTCATGCGGCCCGTCAAAGACGAGCTGGCGGCCGGTCTCGTCATTGCGGAATATTGCTGAGGGCAGGGACATAAGCCTTGGATGGGTCGATTAAGTCGATCGCTCTATATGGGGGCGCGGCGAGGCGCAATCGAGAGAGCGGCGTCGGAGGGGCGTAAAGGCATCTGGTCCAAAGCAAAAACGGCGCCCAATGGACGCCGCCTGCGCTGGGAAGACACAGCGAGATCAGTTGTTGTTCGAGGTCGCCGCCGTGGGGAACCGGCTAGCGAATTCGGCCTCGTCGCCCGCGGCCAGCAGTTTCGCCTGCTCGATCCATTTCTCGCGCGCGATGCGGCCGTCGAAATTGAGCACCTCCTCGACGCGCTTGACGTCGGCATCGGTCCAAGCGGCGATCTGGGCATAGGACGTGACGCCCTGCGCCTTGAGCAGCTTTTCATTGACCGGGCCGATGCCGATCAGGCGGCGCAGATTGTCCGCCTTGCCGGTGGTCGCCTTCGGGGCGGCGGCTTTCTTCGGAGCCGGCGCCTTCTTTGGCGCCGCGGCGGCCGTCTTTGCCGCTGCCGGCTTGGCCGCGGCGGATTTGGTCGAAGCCGATTTTGCCGCTGACGGTCTTGCAGATGAGGATCTGGCTGGGGTCGGGGTCGACATCAGCGCCGCAGGCGCCGGCGCGGAGGCTTTGTCGGTTCCCGCCTTGGCGGAAGAGGTCGGCGCTTCGCGCAGCTTGCGTTCGAGATCGGCGCGGCTGCGGCCGCATGCGTCGAGCTCGCCGCTCAGGCGGTAGGTATCGGCGCTAAACCGGTCGCGTTCGCTCTTGGCGCGACCGAGTTCGCCGCGCAGGCTGTCGAGCTCGCCACGCAGGCGGCCCCAGATGAACCAGCCAACCAGGACACCGACAACGAACGCCAGGAGCATATAGAAGAAAGTGCTCATTTCCCTCTCCAGTCCGATCGGGCCGCGGTCGCAAACGGCGGCCTTGCCGCAGGGATCGTCAATCGTTCCGCGCGCTGGGCGGAACCGCCCCTCCAATCGCTGGCGGCTGGCCCTCCTCCGGCTGCGGCCCGACGGCCGCTATCGCTCCCGCTGAAGCAACGCTAGGGCCGCCTCCGGCCTTGCTGTCGCGTCCGGTTGAGCTTGGGGTCTACGCTAGCACACGGCCTGCGCAAAGCTAATTGAAAAGTGCGGGCAGAGTTATTCAAGAACAGCACAAGTATGCGTTCCGGCCAAACTGTTCCCGGTCTATGCCGCCAGGCGAGCACCCGTCATTTGTCGAGCGCCTCCAGCTCGTCGATCAGCGCGCCGATCACACCCAGGCCGATCTGCCAGAAGGCCGGATCCGTGGCGTCGAGGCCGAAGGGCGCCAGCAGTTCCGAATGATGCTTGGTGCCGCCGGCGCGCAGCATCTCGAAATACTTCTCCTGAAAGCCGCGCTCGGCGTTCTGGTAGACGGCGTAGAGCGAGTTGACCAGGCAGTCGCCGAAGGCATAGGCGTAGACGTAGAAGGGCGAGTGGATGAAGTGCGGGATATAAGTCCAGAAGACCTCGTAGCCATCGCGCAACTTGATCGCCGGCCCCAGGCTTTCAGCCTGCACCTCAAGCCAGAACTGGCCCAGCCTGTCCGAGGTCAGCTCGCCGTTGCGGCGCTCGGCATGCACCTTGCGCTCGAACTCGTAGAAGGCGATCTGGCGCACGACGGTATTGATCATGTCCTCGACCTTCTGGGCGAGCATGGCCTTGCGCTCGCGCTTGTCGGAGGTCTGGTCGAGCAGCGAGCGGAAGGTCAGCATCTCTCCGAAGACGGAGGCGGTCTCGGCCAGCGTCAGCGGGGTGGACGCCATCAGCGCGCCCTGGCCGGCGGCCAGCACCTGGTGAACGCCGTGGCCCAGCTCATGCGCCAGCGTCATCACATCGCGCGGCTTGCCCATGTAGTTGAGGAGCACGTAGGGATGCGCCGAAGGCACGGTCGGGTGGGCGAAGGCGCCGGGCGATTTGCCCGGCCTGACCGGCGCATCAATCCATTTGCGGTCGAAGAAGGTCCGCGCGATTTCCGCCATCTTCGGCGAGAAACGCTGATAGGCTGACAGCACCGTGTCCCTGGCGTCGTCCCAGCGGATCACCGACTGCGGGGTCTCGGGCAGCGGCGCGTTGCGGTCCCAGTGGTTCATGACGTCCGTGCCGAGCCAGCGCGCCTTCATCTGATAGTAGCGGTGCGACAGGCGCGGATAGGCTTCGCGCACGGCCGCGGCCAAAGCATCGACCACGCCGCGTTCGACGCGGTTGGCGAGATGGCGTGAATCGGCGATGTCCTCGAAGCCGCGCCAGCGGTCGGAAATTTCCTTGTCCTTAGCCAGCGTGTTGGTGATGAGCGTGAAGGTGCGCAGGTTATTGCGGAAAGTCGCGGCGAGTGCCTCGGAGGCACGGCGGCGCACTTCGCCATCCGCGTCCTGCAGTCGGTTCAGCGCCGGCTCCAGCGTCAGCTCCTCGCCGTCGACGTCGAAACGCAGGTCGGTCATCGTCTCGTCGAACAGGCGGTTCCAGGCGCCGCGTCCGGTGACCGACTTCTCGTGGAACAACTGCTCGACCCGATCCTCGAGCTGGTACGGCTTGTCCTTCCTGAGGTCGAGCACCCAGGGACGGTAGTGGGCGAAGGCCGGGTCGGCCGCGAGTGCTGCTTCGATCACCGCGTCGTCGATCAGGTTGAGCTCCAGCGCGAAGAACAAAAGATGCGCGCTGGCATCCGTCATCTTCTCCTGGATGTCGCCATAGAGCTTGGCGCGCTGCGGATCGGCGGTGTTGCCGGCATAGACAAGCCCGGCATAGGAGACGATGCGGCCGATCAGTTCCTCCAGCGCCTCGTAGGCCTTCAGCGCCTCGCCGAGCCGGCCGGCGGCGCCACGCTCGGCTTCGGCGGCCAACGTGCCCTTCCAGCGGACCTCGAAGGCGATGGCGTCGCTTGCCGCCCGGGCGATGTCACGCTTCAGCTCCGGCGCTTCCATACCGGAATAGAGATCGGCGAGATTCCACTCCGGCAGATCGCCAAGTTCCGCCGCGGCCTGGCCAGACGCCGTCGCCGCAAGCCGCTGACCAAACATCATGCGCATCGACAATACCTTCTTCGAAT
The DNA here is from genome assembly GCF_029625795.1 of Mesorhizobium sp. WSM4989. Classification (NCBI taxonomy): domain Bacteria; kingdom Pseudomonadati; phylum Pseudomonadota; class Alphaproteobacteria; order Hyphomicrobiales; family Phyllobacteriaceae; genus Mesorhizobium; species Mesorhizobium sp. WSM4989. Next base: position 353,684 of record NZ_JARTVN010000002.1, read on the forward strand.
CAACGGGAAAGGAGAAGCCGGTCAAATCCTAAGGAATTCGTTCACCGGGTTTTTTGAAACCTTATTTAGAACCCTGTGCCAAGATGATCCATGGGGATTTATCGGGCGGACAATTCAAAGAGTCATGACAGGTTCCGTACTCATAGTCGATGACGATCCCGTGCAGCGCAGGCTGCTCGAGGCGGCGGTCACGAAATTCGGCCACAGCGCCATCGTCACCGACGGCGGCGAGGCGGGTCTCGATGTGCTGGACGGACCGAAGGCGCGCGATGTGTCGGTCGTCATCCTCGACCTGGTCATGCCCGGTCTCGACGGCATCGGCGTGCTGAAGGCGATGCGCGAGCGCGCCATCAATCTCCCGGTCATCGTGCAGACCGCGCAGGGCGGCATCGAAACCGTTGTCTCGGCCATGCGCCACGGCGCTTTCGATTTCGTCGTCAAGCCGGCCTCGCCCGACCGGCTGCAGACCTCGATTTCCAATGCTTTGAAGGTCGAAGCGGTCGAGGATGAGGTGAAGCGCACGTCGCGGCGTCGCGGCGGCCATCTCACCTTCAAGGATCTGATCACCCGCAGCCCGGCGATGGACCGGGTGATCCGGCTCGGCCAGAAGGCGGCGGCCTCCAACATCCCGATCCTGATCGAGGGCGAATCGGGGGTGGGCAAGGAGTTGGTGGCGCGCGCCATCCAGGGCAGCGGCGACCGCCGCTCGAAACCCTTCGTCACCGTCAATTGCGGCGCCATCCCCGACAATCTGGTGGAATCGATCCTGTTCGGCCATGAGAAGGGTTCCTTCACCGGCGCCACGGACAAGCACACCGGCAAATTCGTCGAGGCGCATTCGGGCACGCTGTTCCTGGACGAGATCGGCGACCTGCCGCTCGACGTCCAGGTCAAGCTGCTGCGCGCCGTGCAGGAGGGCGAGGTCGACCCGGTCGGCGGCCGTTCGACCGTCAAGGTCGACATCCGGCTGATCTCGGCGACGCATCGGAATCTTTTGCAGCAGGTCAAGGACGGCAAATTCCGCGAGGACCTATTTTATCGCCTGAACGTCTATCCGATCTTCGTGCCGCCGCTGCGCGACCGGCGCGAGGACATCCCCCATCTGGTCAGGCATTTCATGGAGAAGGTGGCGCCGGCCGATCCGCGTCATCGTCTCACCGGCATATCGGCCAAAGCGCTGGCGATGCTGCAGGCCTACGATTGGCCGGGCAACATCCGCCAGCTCGAAAATGCGGTGTTCAGGGCGTCGGTGCTCGCCGAAGGCGAGTTGCTGACCGAAGAGGAATTCCCGCAAATCCGCGCGCAGGTCGAAGGCACGGTGAAGCTCGATGCCGAGCCCGCGCCTGCCGTGGCACCGGTCGCGGACGAGCTGCAGTCGGGCGATCAGGCCGCCTCCGGCGGAGTGGCGTCAGGCTCGCACGAGGCCGAGGCGCCGGCGCGGCTGCAGCCGCGATTCGGCACGCTGAGGGCCTTGGACGAGCGCGGCAATGTGCGGGCGCTGGCCGATGTCGAGTTCGAGATGATCAAGCTTGCGATCGACCACTATAACGGCCAGATGAGCGAGGTGGCGCGCCGCCTCGGCATCGGGCGCTCTACGCTCTACCGCAAGTTGAAGGAATATGGCATTGACCCCGAAGCGGGTCGGCTTGATCGACTTGCCTCTTGAGACGCAAGCCCAGCCCAGCCTACCGGTTTATATTCCGACTTAAATCGTCGCTTTTTCGTTTCTGAAGGCGCTTTTTCAGTCGCTTGCGTGTTCGCGATCACGCATTTAACGCAATCGGTAACAGATTGTGTTTGGGCCAAAGCCGAATTCTCGATCTAAACCAGCGATTTACCACGAAACACGGTGCATCATTTTTGACGGGATATCGCCACGGTGTTACCGCATTTCGGCTCCAATAAGCGATGATTAACCATTAGGATCGATATTCGGATGTGAGAACCACGCATCCGTTTGGGCAAATCCGGGGACAAACGGCAGCCTGCAAGGCCTTTTGATTTGAACCAAGTCGAACGACACACGAACGGGCGGCATTTTCACATGAGCGTCTGGCCACGGTGGCTGACGTTTGTGATTTTGGCCGTAGGGTTCCTTTCGGCAGCCGCCTCCGGCGCGAAAGCCGAAGTCCGTTCGCTGAAGCTCTATCACCTGCACACACACGAAAAGGCCGAGATCGTCTACAAGCGTAACGGCCGCTACGTTCCCGAAGGCCTGCGCAAGATCAACATCATCCTGCGCGACTGGCGCCGCAACGAGCCGACCAAGATGGATCCGCGGCTGCTCGATCTGGTGTGGGAGGCCTACCGGCAGAGCGGAGCGACCGACTATATCCAGGTCGTCTGCGGCTATCGCTCGCCGTCAACCAATTCGATGCTGCGCAGCCGCAGCCGCGGTGTCGCCGAGAAAAGCCAGCACATGCTCGGCAAGGCGATGGACTTCTACATCCCCGGCGTGCCGCTGAAGAAGTTGCGCAACATCGGCCTGAAGATGCAGGGCGGCGGCGTCGGCTACTATCCGAATTCCGGTTCTCCGTTCGTCCACATGGATGTCGGCAATGTCCGCCACTGGCCGGGTATCAGCCGTCAGGAACTGGTCAGCCTGTTCCCGAACGGCAAGACGCTGCACGTGCCGAGCGACGGCCGGCCGCTGCCTGGCTATGAGCAGGCTCTGGCCGCTTACAAGGCGCGCAAGGGCGCCGGCACCCCCAATATCGAGCTGGCCAGCGCCGGCGGCTCGACCAAGCGGTCCGGCGGACTGTTTGCGGCCTGGTTCGGCGGCGGCGACGACGAGGCCGACGACAGCGCCGATGTCGCGAGCGCCCAACCCGCACCCCAGCCGAAAGCTGTGAAGCAGGTGGCGGCCGCCAAGAGCGGCAACAGCGGCAGCCTGCCGGGCATCGCGATCGTCTCGCCGCAGGATGCCAAGCGCGCCAACATCCCGCAGATCGCCGATGACAGCTCGGACGATTCGCAACCGCAGCAGGACACGCCCGAAACCATCATTGCCGCGCTGCCGCCGAAGGAGGTTCCTCTGCCCGCCTTCGCGCCGAGGCCCAAGGCCGATGTCGGCCAGCAGACGGCTGAAAACGTGCCGTTCGCCGTGGCGGACGCCTCGGCCACGGCTGAGCAGGCGGTGGCGACGGCGCATGCTCCGGCCAACGTACCGTTCGGCATGGCCGCCGGCGCGGCGCAGGCCGCAGCCGATCCCGCGCAGGGGGCGTTCAACAATGTTCCGCTGCCGACGAGGCGGCCCGATCTGCCGAGGGAACTTGCGCCCAAGGACAAGGGCGTGCTTCTGGCGCTGGCGGAAACCGCCTCGCAGGACAAGAGCGCGACCGATGCCTTCTCGGTGCTGCCGACCGCGCGGCCCGACACGGGCAAGCCGGATGAGATCAAAGCGGTGCTCGAGCAGGCCAGCGCGACCACCGTGGCCGGCTCGAGTGGGGCCGAATACGAAGTCGCTTCGCTGACTGCGCCGGAGCCACGCTCGGCATTCAACGATCCGTCGGGTCTCGATGCAGCTTCGCCGCGTCAAGCCATTGCCGCTCGCCCCGCCGGCACCGATCCGGCGCAGGCGATCGGCGCCGGCGTGAAGACGACGCGCAAGGAGGCCAGGGCGTCCGCCAACGACCTGAAGCCCGGCCCGAAGGCAATGGTGGTGGCAACGCCGCCGCAGGCAGCGCGCTGGGCGCTGGGCAGCGGCGACAACATCGCTACCGTTTCCGATCCGACCACGGCACCGCGCTATGCCTATAATATCGTGCACACGCCGCCGAGCGAGGTCTACACGGCCGGCTTCCAGACGGATGCGCAATTGCCGGACGCCAGCCGGTTCACCGGCAACGCGGTGAAGTTCCTTTCGGTCGCCCGCTTTCAGACCAAATAACGAGCCTGCCAGTGCCGCAACAGCCGCGTTGAACAACAGCGCGGCTTTTGCTTTTTATCACGGCAGCATAGTTTGAACGGCGCGGGTTTCCCGCGTGGTCTTTTCCCGCTTCGTCTAACGGTAGGACAGCGCCCTTTGAAGGCGTGAATCGTGGTTCGAATCCATGAGCGGGAACCAGCCGGCGGCTGGTTTTCGGCCCGCACCGGCATGCCATCACGCACGCTTAAACTTCTCGTGAGACCGGAACGGGCCGCGCTTTTTCGGGTTAGGATGCGTTCGTTCCAAACTGGGGATATTCATGAAGAAGATTCTATTGGCGTCAGTTCTCGCTCTGGCCGCGGCATCGGCTGCCGTGGCTCCAACGCAGGCCGAAACCGTTATCGTCAAGACCGGCAAGCATCACTGCAGAACCAAGGTGGTCACCCATTGGGTTCACCACCGCAAGGTCGTCGAGAAGGTCAAGGTCTGCCACTGACCGCATGTCCAGCCCTGGAGCGGTTCAGCGTTTGATAGACCGCTGAACCGCTCCAGGTGTTTTTTACGCGATCCGGACGGAAGAACCGGTGCCCACACTTCCTGGAATTGCGTTAGGCGACCTTGCTCGCCTCGCGCGCCAGGGCTTCGATCTCATCCCATTTGCCGGCCTTGATGAATTCGTCGGGCGCCACCCACGAGCCGCCGACGCAGATGACGTTGGGGAGGCTCAGATAGTCGGCGGCGTTCTTGGCCGTTATGCCGCCGGTCGGGCAGAATTTCACGTCGGCGAGCGGCGAGGCGAAGGCCTTCAGCGATGCGATGCCGCCCGACTGTTCGGCCGGGAAGAATTTCAGGAAGCGCAGGCCGGCTTCGCGCGCAGCCATGATCTCCCCGGGGGTGATGGCGCCGGGCAGCAGCGGCACGGGGCTGTCCTTGGCCGCGTCGAGAAGCTGGCTCGTAATGCCGGGGCTGACGATGAATTTCGAGCCGGCGCGTGCCGCCTCGTCGAACTGCTTGGCATCGAGAATGGTGCCGGCACCGACAACCGCATCCTCGACTTCGGCCGCGACGCGGCGGATCGCTTCCAGCGCATCGGCGGTGCGCAGCGTGATCTCGATCGCCCTCAAGCCGCCGCGCGACAGAGCGCGAGCGAGCGGCACGGCGTCGGCGACATTGGCGATCTTGAGCACCGGGATGACCGGCTGGCCGTTGAGGAGCGACAGAAGCTTTTCGGTCTTGCTGGTCATTAGCTTGTCTCTCCGTTTCGGTCGATTTCAACCGATTAGCAGAAGGGGTATTCCGAGTCCACGAAGGCGGGCGTGTCGCAATGTCACGCGGCCCGTCCGCTCCGCCTTGAAACGGCTTTCAGCACGGTCTAGTGGCATGGGCATGACAACAACCAAGGAAATTCAGCCGGTCCGCGTTGCCGCGCTCTACAAGTTTGCGTGGCTCGACAATTACCAAGCGCTGCGCGCGCCGCTTGCCGCCTTCTGCTGCGGACGCGGCATCAAGGGCACGCTGCTTTTGGCGCATGAGGGCATCAACGGCACGGTCGCCGGCAGCGAGGCAGCGATCGCCGCGCTTATCGATCACCTGGAGGCGATCGAAGCGCTTGCCGGCCTGGAAGTGAAATACAGCACCGCCGCCGAGATGCCGTTCCACCGCATGAAGGTGCGGCTGAAGCGCGAGATCGTCACGATGGGCGTCGACAATCTCGATCCGACGAGCAGCGCCGGCACCTATGTCGCGCCGGCCGATTGGAACGCGCTGATCTCGGACGCCGACACGTTGGTCATCGACACGCGCAACGCCTACGAGGTTTGGATCGGCACCTTCAAGGGCGCGGTCGATCCCAAGACCGCCAGCTTTCGCGAGTTCCCGGGCTGGGTCGAAGAGCACCGCGAGGAGCTCGAAGGCCGCAAGGTGGCGATGTTCTGCACCGGCGGCATTCGCTGCGAGAAGGCGACCGCTTACGTGAAGTCGCTGGGCTTCAGGCAGGTCTTCCATCTCAAGGGCGGCATCCTGAAATATCTCGAAGAGGTGCCGGCCGAAGAGAGCCTGTGGCAGGGCGAATGCTTCGTCTTCGACGAGCGGGTATCGGTGTCGCATGGCCTGGCCGAGGGCGAAGCCGAACTCTGCCGCGCCTGCCGCCATCCGCTCACCGTCGAGGACCGGCTCTCGCCGAAATATACGGTCGGCGTCTCATGCCCGCATTGCTTCGAAGCGCGCTCGGACGAGGACCGCGCGCGCTACGCCGAGCGCCATCGCCAGGTGGAACTCGCGCATGCGCGGGGCGCCAAGCGCCACATCGGAAGCTGAGCAGCCCAGGTTTCGTCAAATCATCCGCCCGTTCATTGTAATGTCAATGCGCGGGGCCTACGTCTTGCCGATCCGAAACCCCGCCCGGGCGCATTCGGCCGGGCCAATTCTGGAGGCATTGATGCTCGACCCCAAGAAGCTGCTCGACGACCTTTTCGGCTCGCAAATTCCCGGCACGGGATCGACCGTTCGCGACAAGGCGGGGCAGGCGGTGCAGATGGCGAAGGACAATCCGCTCGCCGCCGGCGCGCTGGCGGCGGTGCTGCTCGGCACCGGCCCCGGTCGACAGGTGACGGGCGCTGCCATGAAGCTCGGCGGCCTGGCAGCCATTGGCGGCCTCGCCTATAAGGCCTACCAGAACTACAAGGCCGGCAATGTGCCGGCACAAGAACCCGTGGCCGGCGAGCCCGAGTTGCTGCCGCCGCCCAAGGACACCGCCTTCCATCCCTCGCAGGCGCCGCAGGGCGAGGCCGAATTCACGCTGACCCTGGTGCGGGCGATGATCTCCGCAGCCAAGGCGGACGGTCACGTCGATGACGAGGAGCGGCAGAAAATCGCCGACAAGCTCAAGCTCGCCGGCATCGGTGCCGAAGCGGAAAAATTTCTGCTGGATGAGCTTGAACGCCCGCTCGATCTCGACGTCCTGATCACCGGCGCCAAGACCGATGCGCAGAAGGTTGAGCTCTACACCGCCTCGCGCCTTACCATCGATCCCGACACCCGCACGGAGCGCGGCTATCTCGACCTGCTAGCCGGCCGCCTCGGCCTGCCGGACGCGCTGGTCGACCATGTCGAGGCGACGGTCTCGGCGGCGAAGGCGCCGGCTTGAACCGCGCCCGATCCGCGCCAGCAAATTGCCGGTTGGTAAACGGGCATGGGACGTGCTGCTGGCCGTTAATCTTTCGTTAACCCAGCAAGCGCATCATTCTAACCAGTCGGACCGGCTTATCCTCCTCCCAAGCGCGGTTCAGATGAGGGGCGGTCGCCAATGACCGCCCTTTTTGTCGGCTCCGCTTTCTTGCCGACAATAGCCGCTTGCCACGCCCTCTGTCATTTGCGATGCCACGTCTTCTTCCAGCAGTGACGGGGAGCGAGGACGATGACCGCCATGACAGAGAAAACAGCCATCGTAACCGGCGCCGGCACCGGCATCGGCAAGAGCGTCGCCACCACGCTGCTCAAGGCAGGCTGGAACACCGTGTTCTGCGGCCGCCGCAAGACGCTGCTCGAGGAGGCGATCGCCGAGGCCGGGAAGACCAGCGCCAGGGCGCTTGCCGTTGCATGCGACATCAGCAAGGCCGGCGAAGTCGACGACATGTTCGAGACAGTGGTGGAGGCGTTCGGGCGCGTCGACCTGCTCTTCAACAATGCCGGCATGGGCTACAAGTCGACGCTGATCGACGAGATCCCGGTCGAGGTCTGGAACGATGTCGTCGGCGTCAACCTGACCGGCTCGTTCCTATGCGCCCGTGCCGCCTTCGGCGTCATGCGCCGGCAAAAGCCGATGGGTGGGCGCATCATCAACAATGGCTCGGTGTCGGCCTATGCGCCGCGGCCGGGCTCAGCGCCCTACACGGCGACCAAGCATGCCATCACCGGCCTGACCAAGACCCTGGCGCTCGACGGCCGGCCCTATGACATTGCCTGCGGCCAGATCGACATCGGCAATGCGCTGACCGAGATGGCGCAGGCGATGACCGTCGGCGTGCCGCAGGCCAACGGCTCCATCGCCGCCGAAGCGGTGATGGATGTCCAGCGCGTCGCCGACGCGGTGCTTCACATGGCGAGCCTGCCGCTCGACGCCAATGTGCTGTTCATGACGGTGATGGCGACGAAGATGCCGTTCGTCGGCCGCGGGTGAGGGGGCTGAGGCTCTATTTCGTCAAGAACACTTCGATCCGCTCCAGCGCTCGTAATATGTTCTCCTCGGAATTGGCGTAGGAAAGCCGGACATAGCCTTCGCCGAGCACGCCGAAATCGGGGCCGCCGATCAGCGCGACGCCGGCATCCTCCAACAGCGCCGAGGCAAGCTTCTTGGCCTTCCAGCCGGTCTTCGAAACATTGGGGAAGGCGTAGAAGGCGCCCTTCGGCGTGATGCAGGAAATGCCGGGGAGCGCGTTCAGCCCTTCGACCACGATCTTCCTGCGGTTGTCGAAGGCGAGCATCATCTTTTCGACATCGTCCTGCGGGCCGTCTATCGCGGCGATGCCGGCATACTGGCTCGGCGCGTTGACGCAGGACCAGCAGTTGACCGCCAGCTTGCGCACCTTGTCGTAGAGATAGGCCCCCTTTTCGCCGTTTGGCCAGATCGACCAGCCCATGCGCCAGCCGGTCATCGCCCAGGTCTTGGACCAGCCGTTGAGCACGATCAGCCTGTCGCGGAGTTCTGGAAAATTGAGCAGCGAGCAGTGGGTCTCGCCGTCATAGGTCATGACATCGTAGATTTCGTCGGAGAGGATCGCGACCTCAGGGTGCTTCTCCAACCCCTTCACGAGTTTGGCGATCTCGTCCCGCGCGGTCACGCCGCCGGTCGGATTGGCGGGCGAGTTTAGGATCAGCAGCCTCGTCTTCGGCGTGATCAGCGCCAGCGTCTCTTCCGCCGAGAAGGCAAAGCCGTTCTCCTCGCGGATCGGCACCGGGATTGGAGCCGCACCCGTGAACTCGATCATCGAGCGATAAATCGGAAAGCCGGGATCGGGATAAAGAATCTCCGCCCCCGGCTCGCCGAACATCAGGATCGCGGCGAACATGGTCGGCTTGCCGCCGGGCAGGATCATCACGCTCTCGGGCGATACTTCGACCCCGGTGGTGGTCAGCGTTCGGCGCACGACCGCCTCGCGCGTGGCTAAAAGGCCGTTGGCAGGCGTGTAGCCGTGGTGGCCATCGCGCAGCGCCTTGATCGCCGCCTCGACGATATGCTGCGGCGTCTTGAAGTCGGGCTGGCCGATGCCGAGGTTGATGATGTCGCGGCCCTGATGGGCAAGCGCCGTTGCCCGCGCGAGCACCGCAAAGGCATTTTCCTCGCCGAGACGATCGAAGGCCGCGATGGTGTGGAGCATTTTTCCCGTCCCTGTGGTTCTTTCTGTGGGCGAGCGTTTTTGTGAGCGTGCGCCAGGAAAAGTCAAACGGATTGGAGCGGTCGGTGTCGGAAAATCTGAAGAATTGGCAGGCACGCCCGCGCCCCGAACGCAAGGCGCTGGAAGGTCGCTATGTCCGGCTCGAACCGCTGAGCGCGTCAAAGCACGGCGACGGGCTCTATGAAGCGTCGTCGGTGTCGGATGCCGGAGGCCGCTTCGCCTGGCTGCCGGACTATCCGCCCGAGAACCGCGCCGCCTTCCAGCCATGGCTGGACAAAGTCGAGGCGAGCGAGGATCCGCTGTTCTTCGCCGTCATCGACAAGGCGAGCGGCAAGGTCGCCGGACGTCAGACGCTGATGCGCATTGATGCCGCCAACGGCGTCATCGAGATCGGCAACATCTATTGGGGGCCGCTGATCTCGCGCAGGCCGCAGGCGACGGAAGCACAGTTCCTGTTTACCAAATATGCCTTCGACGAGCTCGGCTATCGCCGCTACGAATGGAAATGCAACAACCGCAACGAGCCGTCGAAACGTGCGGCGGAACGTTTCGGCTTCAAGTTCGAAGGCATTTTCCGCCAGCATCTTGTGGTGAAGGGCGAAAACCGCGATACGGCGTGGTATTCGATCATCGACAAGGAGTGGCCGGCGCTGCGCAAGGCCTATGAGGCCTGGCTCGATCCGGCGAATTTCGATGGCGAGGGCCGCCAAAAGCGACGGCTCGAGGATTTCCGCGCCGAGTCCGGCGCGTAGCAGGAGTTGCGCGATGGCGCATGATTACGGCTCACACGCCCACAGCCACGGCGCCGATGACGTGCACGGGTCGACCGAAAAGAAGCGCGTTCTCGTCGCGGGCTGCCTGACAGCCGGCTTCATGATCGCGGAGGCGCTCGGCGGCTTGCTCACCGGCTCGCTGGCGCTGCTCGCGGATGCCGGCCATATGCTGGCGGACGCGATCGCGCTCGGCCTCGCCTGGTATGCCTTCCATCTCACCGGACGTCCGGCCACCGGGCGTCTCACCTACGGCTTCGCTCGCGTGAAGACGCTGGTCGCCTACACCAACGGCATCGCCATCTTCGTCATCGCGCTGTGGATCGTCTACGAGGCCTGGGGGCGGCTGATGCACCCGGCGCCGGTGCTGGGCGGGCCGATGCTGGTGGTGGCGGTCGCCGGCCTGCTAGTCAACGTCGCCTCCTTCTTCGTGCTGCATGGCGGCGACCGCGAGAGCCTCAACATGCGCGGCGCCATACTGCATGTGCTGGGCGACCTGCTTGGCTCGGCCGCGGCAATCGCTGCGGCCCTCATCATCCTCGCCACCGGCTGGACGCCGATCGATCCGATCCTCTCCGTGCTGGTGGCGCTGCTGATCCTGTCGACGGCGTGGTCGCTGATGCGCGAGGCCGCCCATGTGCTGCTCGAAGGCGTGCCGGCAAGCCTCGACCGCGATCTCATCGCCAAGGATCTGGAAGCCGCGGTCAAGGGCGTGCGGGAGGTGCATCACATGCATGTCTGGTCGCTCGACGGCACCAGCAACATGGCGACGCTGCATGCCTGCCTGAATGACGGCGTCGATCCGCATGCTGCGGTAAGCGCCATCAAGAAGCGGCTTGCGGCGAAGCACGGGATCGATCATGCAACGGTGGAGCCCGAGTTCGGGCTATGCGCCGACAGTCATGACGAGCACGATCATCACCATGATCACGACCATGCGCATGATGCGCCTCGCGATCGCCGCCACTATCACTGAGCCGGTGATGAGCTTCGGATCGAGGGACGGCGCCTGATGGATCGCGAGACACGCAACGCGGCGATCGCCGCGGCCTGGATACTGCTCCTGTTCGGGCTCGCCGCCTATTTCCTGCCGACCATCATGCTGGCCGCCGGCAAGGTCTCTACGGTCCTTGCGGTCGTCATCGCCGCGCTCTTCATGGTGGGGCTGTTCGCCGTCCTGTGGCTGCGCGGACGCAGCCAACGCAAGAAGGGTCTATGAGATGAGAGTTCTGATTACCGGCGCCGCCGGCATGGTTGGCCGCAAGCTGATCGCAAGGCTGGCCAAGCGCGGTGTGCTGCGCGGGCGCAAAATAGCAGCGCTCGATCTGCACGATATCGTGCCGCCGCAGGCGCCGACGCTCGCGGGAGTCGATCTCTCGATCCACACCGGCGACCTTTCCACGCCCGGCGCGACGGCTAAGCTCGTTGCTTCCCGCCCGGACGTGATTTTCCATCTCGCCGGCATCGTTTCCGGCGAGGCGGAGGCCAATTTCGACCTCGGCTACCGCGTCAATCTCGACGGCACGCGCGCTTTGTTCGACGCGGTGCGGGTGGCGGGCTTCGCGCCGCGCCTTGTCTTCACCTCGTCGATCGCGGTGTTCGGCGCGCCGTTCCCGGATGTCATCCCGGACGAGTTCCATCCGACGCCGCTCACCTCCTACGGCACGCAGAAGCTGATCAGTGAGGCGCTGCTTGCCGACTACTCGCGGCGCGGAGTCTTCGACGGCATCGGCATCCGGCTGCCCACCATCTGCGTGCGGCCGGGCAAGCCGAACAAGGCGGCGTCGAGCTTCTTCTCAGGGATCATCCGCGAGCCGCTTAGCGGCCAGGAGGCGATCCTGCCGGTGCCGCGCTCGGTGCTGCACACGCATGCCAGCCCGCGATCGGCGGTGAATTTCCTGATCCATGCGGCCGAAATCGATGGCGATAAGGTCGGGCCGCGGCGCAATCTCACCATGCCCGGCGTGGCGGTCACCGTCGGCGAGCAGATCGAAGCGCTCGGGCGCATAGCCGGCGCCGAGGTGGTCAAACGGATCCGCGAGCGGCCCGACGAAACGATCTGGGCGATCGTCAGAGGCTGGCCGACGCGCTTCGAGGCGCGCCGCTCGCGGGAACTGGGTTTTGTCGCCGAGAAGAATTTTGACGAGATCATCCGCGCCCATATCGAGGACGAACTCGACGGAAAGATCGGGTGACAGTTTCGGTCGGCTTCAGACGCCGCCCGTCAGGCTGGCCGACAAGAGCAGCAGGCCAACGAGGAAGATGAAGGCGGCGCCGCCGATCTCGACGATCGAATGGATGCGGTTGCCGATGCGTCCGTCGCCGGCGAAATAGACAGCCCAGTTCTTGGCCGTCACCGCGATCATCGCCAGCGCTGAGACGGTGATCGCGGTGCCGATCGACATGGCGAGCACCGAGAGCAGGCCGCCGAGCCAGAGGCCGTTGAGGAGCGCGAAGCTCAGCACGATCAGCGCGCCGGAGCAGGGGCGGATGCCGACGGCGGCCACCGCCGACCAGGCGGTCTTCCAGTCGAAGCGATTGCCCGAAAGCAGCGCCGGATCCGGCGCGTGCGAATGGCCGCAGGTGTCGCAGACTTCGCCCGGGCCGTGGTGATGTTGCCCAGCGTGAGCATGGTCGTGCGCCGCGTGGTCGTGATCATGCGCCTTGTGATCAGTCGCCTCATGGCTGTGCGCATGCGAATGCGCGGCATGATCATGGTCGTGATGCGCGTGCGAGTGTGTCGAGTGGGCATGCGCGGAATGCGAATGGGAGTGGGAATGACCGGCATGGGAATGCGCGTGAGCATGCGAGTGCCCGCCATGCGAGTGGCCGGCATGGGCCGCCGACAGACTGTAGGCCGGACCGGCGCCGAACCGCCGAAGAATGGCCGGGCCCGCCTTGCGCCACAGTAGCCAGGCGCCGAACAGCGTCACCAGCACATAACTCGAGATCTCAAGAAACCATGCCGCGTCGGTCATCGACACCGCCGTGCCGCGCAGCACGAAATAGGCAAGCATCATGACGACGATCGCGGTCAGCCCCTGCAGCAGCGCCGAGACGAAGGACAGCATGATCCCGCGCTTCAGCGCCACTTCGTTGGCGACCATGTAGGACGAAATCACCGCCTTGCCGTGGCCGGGCCCGGCGGCGTGGAAAATGCCGTAGGCGAAGGACAGGCCGACCAGGAGCCAGAGCTTGCTGCCGTCCTGGCGCATGGCTTTCATCGCGGCCGCCAGCGAATGGTAGAATTCCTGCTGCCTGAGATTGATCCACATCAGGATATGGGCGAACGGACCGGTCGTGCTCGGCGCCATGCCGTCATTGGTGCCGATGCCGAGCGAGCTCTGGGCATGGGCGACGCCAGGTAAATGCGTCATGACCAAGGTGGCGGCCGCGAGGCCGAGCGCCAGGCGCAGCGACGGTTTCATCACCGATTATCCTTCCGGCGGACAGTTCAGTTCGAGCTTGGTGGCGAAGATCTTGCTCATGTCGGTGCCCGTCGGATCGTTGAAGAAGGCTTCCGTCAGGGTCTTCTGGTTTTCCTTGATCGCTTCGTCCGGATCGGGACGGATCACCTTCTTGGTGCAATTCGCGGGCAATCCCTCAACGGTGAGGTTGGCGTCGTCGGTGAAGTCGATCGCCGTGTAGAAGGTCGGATCGTAGACGCCGATGTCGATCTTGCCGGCGAGCTTGATCGGCGTCTTCGGCTGCGACTCGAACAGAATGATCAGCTGGTCGTTGTCGAAGCTCGCCATCAGATGCGGCGGAGGGACCATGGGCACGTCCTTGCCGTCCTGCGTGACCAGCTGGAAATAGTTGAACTCGGCCAGCGAGGAATGGACGGTGTCGGCCACTTCCTTGAGCTCTTTGTCGTCAAGCTTCAGATCGGAGTTCTTGTCGAACTCCATCATCACTGTACTCGAAAACAGATCGTCGAAGCGCCAAAGGTGGCGCAGCGCCGTCACACTTTGGTGATCCGCGCTGAGGATGACGTCGAGGCGAGCCTCGGCGAAGACGTGCGGGTGCACCTCGGCGGGCTCTACCGCGGCAAAGGTGGCCGCAATTGCCGAAGCCAGTACGATTGCTTGCCGTTTCAGGTGCATTCCGGGCCGCGATTCCATCGACTTTGGGAGTGGGCTCCGAGAGTTAACAGAAAGGGGGCGAAAATGGGACGCGCTCTCGGAGAGCGTTGCGCTCTTTCCAGATTCGCTCGATGCGCTTTTAGGCTCTGATTCTGCGCATGTCCTTGTGCCGAAACGGTTCCCACCTTCGGGGGACGTGCTTCACGCAGCGTCGCGCGTCCTGAACCAGTGCACCAGGAAATCGACGAAGACACGGACCTTGGCGGGCAAATAGCGGCGATGCGGATAGACCGCGAAGATGCCGCTGCCCGAGAGGATGCGGTCGTCGAGCACCGTCACCAGCTTGCCCGACGCGACTTCGGGCGCAGCGATGAAATCCGGCAGGATGGTGAAGCCCAGGCCCGACACGGCGGCTGCTCTCGCCGCCATCGGACTGTTGACCTCGATCGGCCCCGACACGGTGACGCTCACCGAGTCCTCGCCGTCTCCCTTGAAGCGCCAGTTGGCTAAAGAGCGGCCGTTGGTGTCGACGATGCAGGGCATGTTGGAAAGATCCTGCGGGCGCGTCGGGGTGCCATGCTTTGCAAGCAGGTCCGGCGAAGCGCAGAGCTTGATCGAAAACGGCCCGAGGCGCCGCGCGATCAGCGACGAGTTCTCCAGCCGCGAGATGCGTACGGCGACATCGAAGCCTTCCTCGACCAGATCGACGAAGCGGTCGTCGAGATGGATGTCGAGAACGATATCCGGATGTTGCTTGGCAAAGTCGATCAGCGACTGGCCAATCGGCGCGTCGGCAAAGGTGCGCGCCGCCGAGAGCTTGATGCGGCCGCGCACGTCGCCGGAAGATTCGCGCACGGCATCGGCCAGGCTGTCGACCTCGCGCACGATTTCGGAGGCGCGCTGATAATAGGTGTGGCCGGCTTCGGTCAGCGAGAACTGCCGCGTGGTACGGTTCAACAACAGCGCGCCGAGTTCGTCCTCCAGCTCGCGCACATATTTCGACAGCAGCGCCTTGGAACGGCCGATCTTGCGCGCGGCGGCCGAGAAGCCTTCGGCCTCGACCACGTCGATGAAGGCGCGCATGCGGGTCAATGTATCCATGATCAGACCTTTCGGGCCGCATCGAGAATCGTGCGGCCGAGCCCTATCAGGGCGACGTCGCTGCCGAAAGGGCCGAGCAGCGACAGGCCGAAGGGCGCGCCGTCGACGGAACCGAGCGGCAAGGTGATCTGCGGGAAGCCCGACAACCCGGCCAGG
Source organism: Mesorhizobium sp. WSM4989 (assembly GCF_029625795.1). NCBI lineage: Bacteria > Pseudomonadati > Pseudomonadota > Alphaproteobacteria > Hyphomicrobiales > Phyllobacteriaceae > Mesorhizobium > Mesorhizobium sp. WSM4989. Next base: position 369,054 of record NZ_JARTVN010000002.1, read on the forward strand.
CACAAAAGATGCAGCGCCCTTTCGCGATAGGCCTGGAACTGCTCCGGCGTGCTGGTCTTCAGTGGCGCTGCGCCCGGCACCGTCGGCAGAACAAGAAAGCCGTCGTTGCCGAGCAGCTTGCCGAACTCGGAACGGAAGGCTGCCCGACGCGCCGTTTCGGCTTCGACCGTCTTTGCATCGATCGTGCGGCCGAAGCCGAAACGCTCGTCGACACCCGGACCGAGTCCGTGATCGCCTGCCGAAATCCAGCCGCCATGCACCTGCCAGGCCTCGAAGGCCTGCAGTCGACGAAAGCACCAGTAGAGATCATCCGGGGAGGAGGCGAAGGCGTGTTCGGTTTCGGTCGGCTCGCCGAGGACGGCTGCTGCCTGTGCCTTCATCCGCGCATATTCGGCGGCTTCCGTCGGCCCGGAAACAAAGGCATCGAGCCAGCCGATCGACAGCGGGCGGTTGAGCGGATGCTGGTGTGGATCGCGTCCGAGCAGAAGCTTGCCGGCCATTTCGTAAGCTTCTATGTCGCCGGCGAACCAGCCGAAGGTGTCGAAGCTCGGCGCGAGCTTCATGGCGCCCTCGAGCGATACCCGGCCGTGACTGGTGCGCAGCCCGATCAACCCGCAGAAGCTCGCCGGCGCGCGGATCGAGCCGCCGGTGTCGGAGCCGACGGCGATGTCGGCAAGGCCGCCGGCGACCGCTGCCGCCGAACCTGACGAGGAGCCGCCGGTCACGCGATCCGGAGCGGCTGCGTTCACCGGAAACGGGAAATGCGAATTCTGGCCGAACAGCGAGAAGGCGAGCTCGTCGGTTTGCGTCTTGCCGACGAATCGCGCACCGGCATCGAGAATCAACTGCACAGCCTCGGCCGTCCGCGAGGCGGCGTGAGCCTGTTCGAACTTGCGCGGGTTGCCGCAGCCGGTGCGATAGCCGGCGACGTCATAGATGTCCTTCACGGCTAGGCGCAGGCCGGCCAACGGGCCAAATTCCGCATTGGCCACGGGCATTTGGCGCAGATCGAGGAAGGCGTTGAGAGGGCCGTGGGTGCCTGGCATTGTTCGATTTCCGAATACGGTCCACAAACATTGTTCGATGCCGCAATTTTTACAACCGGCGCTGACGATTTTTATTGATTGTGAAACCCTTCGCTCTTATATCGCGCTTGCCCAAAGTCGCACGTGCCTGTGGGTGTCCGCCGATCCTCGAATGGTGAGGGCAATCGGTAAGGTAACTGGAGCCAACCCCTCCAGTCGGTCAGTGGCCAACCACAAGACCGAGGACACCTTGAAGCAACGACGGTGCGGGCCTTTCTGGTGTCTGCCGGTCGTCCAAAGACCGGGGTTACTGAAGAGGCACACCTTCATTGCCGGCAGTGCGGACGGGTCCTCCCATCCAAGCCAAGGCAGACAAAGCGAACCGAGGCCGGGCAAGGCCAGGTTCACCGCCGCGAGACGGCGATCCGTGGTTCCGGGGTCTCCACCGGCTGGTTCCATGGATTTTCCGTCCCGCCTTTGTCCACCGCGAGTTCGCGAGGCCGAGCGCCCGCGTCCCGCAGCCTTTGTGCGCGCCGAAAGGCGCAGATGGAGAGACCTCGATGGCCACCCAGCGCATCCTTGACTTTCTCGCCACCCGACGTCCGAACGGTCCCTGCCTCGTCGTCGACCTCGATGTCGTGCGCGACAATTTCCGCGCCTTCGAGAAGGCGTTGCCCGATTCCAAGATCTACTATGCGGTGAAAGCAAACCCGGCGCCGGAGATCCTGCGTCTGCTTGCTGCGATGGGCTCGTCCTTCGACACCGCGTCGGTTGCCGAGGTCGAGATGGCGATGGATGCCGGCGCGCCGGCGGATCGCATTTCCTTCGGCAACACCATCAAGAAGGAGCGCGACATTGCGCGCGCCTACCAGCTCGGCATCCGCCTCTATGCCGTGGATTGCGTCGAGGAGGTCGAGAAGATCGCCCGTGCCGCCCCGGGCTCGCGCGTGTTCTGCCGCGTGCTCACCGACGGCGAGGGCGCCGAATGGCCGCTGTCGCGCAAGTTCGGCTGCGTGCCGGCAATGGCGGTGAATGTGCTGCGGCATGCCAAGGCGCTCGGTCTCGATGCCTATGGCGTGTCGTTCCATGTCGGCTCGCAGCAGACCGATCTCTCGGCCTGGGACCGCGCGCTGGGCGATGCCAAGAAGGTGTTCGCCACGCTCGCCGAGGAAGGCATCGTCTTGAAGATGGTCAACATGGGCGGCGGTTTCCCGACCCGTTACCTGAAGGACGTGCCGGCGGCGCAGGCCTATGGCCAGGCGATCTTCTCGGCGCTGCGCAGGCATTTCGGCAACGCGCTGCCCGAGACGATCATCGAGCCGGGCCGCGGCATGGTCGGCAATGCCGGCGTCATCAAGTCGGAAGTCGTGCTGATCTCGAAGAAGGCCGACAATGACAATGTGCGCTGGGTGTTCCTCGACATCGGCAAGTTCGGCGGCCTAGCGGAAACCATGGACGAGGCGATCCGCTATCCGATCGTGACGCCGCGCGACGGATCGGAGACCGCACCCTGCGTGCTCGCCGGCCCGACCTGCGATTCGGCCGATGTGCTCTACGAGAAGACGCCTTATCCCCTGCCTCTGTCGCTCACCATCGGCGACGAGGTGCTGATCGAAGGTACCGGCGCCTACACGACCACCTATTCGTCGGTCGCCTTCAACGGCTTCGAGCCTCTCCGATCCTACGTGATCTGAAGGCGCGAGCCTTCAGATCAACCGGCGTGGGCGACATCGCCCGCCGGGGCTCGCTTGTGGAACAGATCTCCGCTCGTGAAGGATCGCGGAAATGGACTTTGCAGATTTCATCATCGAGGGCGCCGCGCGCCGGGTCTCCCCCCTCGAGGGGGAGATGGCCGCGCAGCGGTCAGAGGGGGGCGTCGCGCGTGGAGCGCCAGCGCCGCTTCTCGTCACGCTGGGCGCCGGTATTAGATGCGCAACGACCCCCTCTGTCGCCTTTGGCGACATCTCCCGCTCGAGGGGGGAGATTGCGCCGGCCTTCGTCATCGTTGCCGAAGGCATCGGTGATATGCAGGCGCGCGAAGCGCTGCTCGACCGCGCCATGGGGCCGAAGCGCAGGAAGAAGTCGTCCGAGAAACTGCGGCGTGGCCGCCGGCCGTCGGAAGGCCTGGCCTTTGTCGCGCGCGACCCGTCGGGCGCGCTCGTCGGTACGGTTCGGCTGTGGGACGTGACGCTGGGCGAGGGTGGTCCGGCAGCGCTCCTGCTTGGGCCGCTGGCAGTCGAGCCGGGCCTGAGGAGCGGCGGCATCGGCTCGGCGCTGATGCGGCACGCGATCGCCGAGGCTGCGCGGCTCGGTCACGGCGCGATCCTGCTCGTCGGCGATGCACCCTATTATGGGCGGTTCGGTTTTTCGGCCGACCGCACCGGCTCGCTCGCCATGCCTGGGCCCTATGAGCGGCACCGCCTGCTGGCGCTCGAGCTGAAGGAGGGCTCGCTCGACGGGACCGCGGGCACGATCAAGGCCGCCGGCCGCAAGGTCAAGGCGCTGGATTTCGTCGCCTGACTGTCGGAGGCATTACCGATGCGGCGCCGCGCGTTCAAAAACGCGGCGCCACATCGCTCTTCTAAAATAGTTGGCTGGCGGTCAGCCGAGCAACTGGCTGAGCGCCATGGCGACCGTCATGTCGCCCTCGACCTTCAGCTTGCCGGCCATGAAGGCCATGGTCGGGTTGAGGTCGCCGGCGATCAGCGAATCGAGATCGTCGAGCGAGAGCTTGATCGTGCAGTCGGTCGGGGCGTCGGCGGTCGAGACGGTCGCGCCGTCGATCACGATGACGCCGTCGCTGCCAGTGTCGAACTTGACCGAATGCTCGAAGCCGGCGCTTGCCACGCGCGACCTGATCTTGTCGGCAATCTCCTGAACGCCCATGGCGGTTCTCCTCGTTTGGTTGCGTTTGACGCGCATCGGCCTTGGCCGCTGGGCGAAGCGCCGCGTCGCGCGGCAGCGTGACGACAGCCATCGGCGCATATAGCTTCGGGTTGACGTTTACGTCAACGTGGCTGCCATGCGGCATGTCGCATCACCAGACGAGGGTGTGAACCCGCCAGTCGATCGCCGAGAGCCGATCAATGCTCCGGCTGGAACGGCTTGGTCATCGCTTGCGCGGTCTCGCCGGCAGTCTTGCGGCGGCGGATGGCGTTGTCGCGGATTTCGTCCTTGGACAGGAAGTTGACCTGGTCGATCAGCACGTCATGCACCAGCTCGACGCCGACGCGGGCGTTGACGGTCTCGCGGATCGCTTTGCGGAAAGCATCGAGATCGATCGTGTCCTTCTTGGTGAAATCGATCTGCGGATTGGAATAGAGGTAGGAATAGACCTGATCGGTAATGATCGCCGGCGCCGGGATCGACAGTTTCTTTATCTGATCCGGCTCCACCGTGTAGACGAGTTTGGTGAGAAAATAGCCGTCGATTTTGGCATCGCGGACGAGCGGTACCGAAATGATGTCGGTCTTGACGTAGTCGAGACCGCCCAGCATCGGCTTCGGCGGCTCACCGACGCCGCGCTCGCCCGCCGCCTGGAACGAATAAAACACCGCGCCGAGGGTTACGGCGCAGATCCAAAGCGCTGCGGCGAGGAATTTGATCACCGAATCCTACCTTGCTCCGCAGTCATCTCATTCAAGCCCGGGCATATCCGAATTCGCCTGCCGAGTAGGTGCCGTCGGCATCGGCGCGCTGGATGGCGTTCTTCAACAGCGTGGCGACCTCGTTGACGGCATTGAGATGGGCAAGAATAGCCGCCTCGTTCTTTGCCAGCTTCTGGCGCAGCCGCGCCAGCCCTTCGCGATGCTGCTCGAGGAACTCGATCTCATTGGCGCCCTTCAGCGCGCGGGTCAGTTCGTAGAGATAGCGGCTCTTGCGGGCATTCGAGGCCTTAAGGTCGTAGCTGGTGCCGCTGCGGATACCCGCCGTCTCCTCGTCCACCGCCTCCTCGATCCGGCCAATGATGGCGGCGAGGTTGCCAGGCCGTGCAGATGCCATCGGTGCTTCCGCGGCGGTGGTTCGTGCAGGCAGGTTGGAAAGGTCCGTTTGGTCGGCCATGTAGGTCCCTAGATCTTGATGTCCGTTTTTATGGTTGTGTCGTCACCGGTCATAGACCGGGCGGCCTTGCGCTCGAGCTCGTCGACCAGGGAGGTCGAAAGCCTGGTCTGCTGGTCGATCTCGGCTTTCTCCGGTCCGCCCCCAACGGACCCGACCGGCACCTTGTGTTTGCCGTCCAGATAATGGTCGGCAAGCATCGATCTCGCGATGCCGATCCCGCCATGCGCGGCCATGACATCGGCTACCTTTTCGGCAAGCTGCGATTTCCACATGTCGCCGGCCAGACCCTTGCCGTAAACGCCCTCGGTGTCCTTAGGCATCATGTTCTGGATAAAAGTGGTCAGCACCATCGCCTCGAAGCGCTGGAACTTTTTAGCCGGATTTGCCGCTTCGGCCTTGTCGGCAGGGGCGCGCGAGAGCACCGAGCCCGCATTGACCGAGGCAGTCTGGTCGATCGAGAAGGTCTCCCCGGCACCGCCGGCCCGCCTCACGAGTGCTGCCCGCGCGGCCTCGACGTCGGCCGGCTCCGCCGCACGGGCGACGTCCATCACGATGTCGCTGGGAGGTGAAATCGCCAAGAAAGCACTGCCTTTTGCCGGTTTTGTCCGTTGCACAATGACGCAACAAGCTTGTGGCAGGCTTGCGGGATGGCCAGGTGCAGTGCAGCCCGCTTCAAGCGGCGGCGCGCCCGCCGCCAGGGAGTCACCTCATCGATCGATCGTTCGGCCGAGTTTGCGGACGTTCGGTCTGCGCGGTTCCTCTTCAGCAAATATCCGAACCCGTCCGTAGCTTCGTACAAGCTCAAATCTTATTTTAGCAGGTATTAATATTTTAACGGCGTTGCCCCGCCGCCGGCGCAATTCGGGGTTTGAAAACGACTAATTAACCCCGCCCCCTCATCCTCGAGACCACGCCTTGGAGACGTTGATCGTGAAAAGCGATGTCGTGCTGATCGCATTTCTGCTGTCGGTTGCCAGCCCATTTGCCGCCCAGGCCGGAACGGCGATGCAAACCAAAGGCAAGGCGTTCCCACCGCCGGCCTTCTATTCGTTCTGCAGCCGCCAACCCAGCCTCTGCAGCACGGCCGGCGGAACAAAGGTCGTCGCCCTGCGGCCTCAGCTCAGCGCGCAATTGAACGAGATCAACCTTTCGGTCAATTCACGCATTACCGAGGTCAGTGATCGAGCCGTTGTCGGCAAGAACGACGACTGGCGCGTGCCGACCGTGTCCGGCGATTGCGAGGATATCGCGATACTGAAGAAGCTCGAACTGATGAAGCGCGGCTGGCCGGCCTCGGCGCTGCTGTTGACCGTGGCAAGCTATCACGGCGAGGGACACACGGTGCTGACGGTGCGCACCAACGAGGGCGACCTGGTGCTCGACAACCTGACCAGCGCGGTCCGTGATTGGTCCAGCACGCCCTACAACTATTTCGCCCGGCAGGCGCAGGGCAATGGCAGGCGCTGGGAGCGGATCGGGGCGGCCAAGTCGGTCGGCACGACGGCGACCGGCATCTGACAGCCTCGTTCGCCGCGCGCCGGATCCACCGCTCTATCTCCTTGGTTTGGACGCAAGTCCGGACGGGAGGCCACGGCGACGTCGCCGAGCCCAACCGTTTCATGCTTTTCCTGATTGCCCTAGTCATGTCCCCGCTTCTGGGCAATGAGGTCCAACCGCTCGCGGTCTGAGCGTTCGCGCTCGTCGCGGCGGCGAGCGTCCCTATAGGCGCGCTCGACCATGTTGGTCCGCGCGGTCGCGGCGGCGATCAACGTCGCCTCCTCCCGGGCGCTTTCAAGATTCTGTTTTTGTTGGCCGAGCGCGTTCGCAATCCGGCGGTGGTAAAGTTCCGGGAACAGGCCGGCCAGCGAGCTGTCAGCGTCGAAATGCCCGATGAGTTCCTTTGCTTCCGATTCGGCCGCCGCGGCCGCGGAGAGGAAGCTGGCATGACGGCTTTCGTGCACCGCCTTCAACTGCTCCTGCACCTTGACCAACTTCTTCAGTCTGTCCTTGCGCGAGGCCATCGCGGCTACCTCGCTAGCGTCAGGTCGACAAAGCCGTTGACGAACAACGACAGCAAGGTGCCGATGGCAAAGTAGAAGATGATCAGCCCGCCGGCGATGACGAAGGGCAGCGAGATGAAATACACCGGGATCTGCGGCGTCAGCTTGTTGACGAAGCCGATCGTCAAATTGACCAGAATGGCGTAGGCGACGAAGGGACTGCCGAGCCGGATGACCAGGAAGAAGGCGTCCGACACCGTGTCGGTGACGTCGACCAGCGCCGCCTGCGGGTTGAAGAATACATTGACCGGAGCAACCGTGTAGGAGGCGACCAGCGCGCGCACGATCTCGTGGTCGAAGTCGAAGACGAAAAGCAGGAGCAGCGCCGAGAACGAGATGATGGCGGCGAGCGCAGCCTGCGGCTCCGGCTCCTCGATCGCCGGGCCGCCTGAGCCGCCATAGCCGATCATCATGGCGATGGCCGAGCCCATGAAGCGCAGCGCTTCCATATAGAGCCTGGTCATGGCACCGATCAGCCCGCCGACCAGAAGCTCGGAAACGATCATCGGCACCAGAACCTGCGGGCGCGGGTCGACATAGGGATAGATGCGGTCCCAGAGGAAGGCGAGCAGGCCGCCGGTGGCGGCGATCGACACGAACAGCCGGACCTGGAGAGGCACGCGGGCGCTCGACAGGCCGGGCATCAGCATGAAACAGGCGCCGATGCGGCAGAAGGCGAGGAAGGCGGCGATGACGACGCCTTGCGAGAGCGCGTTCACGAGATCGTTCCGAGCACCTTGATTTCGACGCCCTTGGCGATCTCGACGTGGCTGAGCACGGGCAGCGTGGTGAACAGCCGCTCGATGATCATGCGCACATAAGGCCGCGCGTCCGGCGCGGTGACCAGCACGAAGCGCTCGCCGGCTTCGAGATGCTTGCGGATCGCCTTGGTGGCGTCCTGGCCGAATTCCTCGAGCTGGCGCGGATCGATGTCGAACTCGCGCACCTCGCCCTTGGCATCGCGCTTGAGGCTCTGGTGAAAGGCGAGGTCCCAGCGGTTGCCGAGGCGCAGCACCTTGAGCATGCCGCCCTCGGAGAGATCGCCGCAGATCTGCTGCGCCATGCGGATGCGGACATGCTCGACGATCTGCTCGGTGCGGCGCACATGCGGCGCGATCTCGGCGATGGCCTCGATGATCAGGTGCAGGTTGCGGATTGAGACACGCTCGGCAAGCAGAAGCTTCAGCACCGCCTGCAGGCCGGGATAGGAGATGTGCGAGGTGCAGATCTCGTCGGCGAGCTTGCGGTACTCGGGGTCCAGCCGCTCGAGCAGCGCCTTCATGTCCTTGTACGACAGAAGCTGCGGCAGGTTGTTGCGGATCACCTCGGAGAGGTGGGTGAGCAGCACCGACATGTTGTCGGCAAAGGTGTAGTTCTCGCGCTTCAGATCTTCGGCGAAGGTTTCCAGCACCGAATAGGCGCGCATGCCGAAAGCCGGCTCGCGGATTTCCTCACCGGGGATTTCGGGCACGCCGCGGGTGCCAAGCAGCACCATGATTTCGCCGACGCGCATCTGGTATTCGGCAACGACGGTGCCGTGGACCTTGATCTGATAGCTCTTCGGCGGGATGGCGAAGTCGTCGGCGACGCGCACCTCCGGCACCACGAACCCATATTGCTGGGCGAATTTCTTGCGCATCTTCGACATGCGGAACACCAGCTCCTGATGTGCGACCAGCAGCCTGGTCGAGAGCTGCTTGCCGATCAGCAGCTCGATCTCGGCAGTCGCAAGCGAGGCCTTGACCGAATTCTTCTCCTCCTCGACCTTGTCGGCCTTCTCCTTGTTCTTCTGCGCTTCGGCTGTCGCCAGCGCGCGGTTGTGGCGCAGCGGGATGACGTAGCCGAGGCCGGCCATGGCGCCGGCAAGGGCAAAGAACGGGAATAGCGGCAGACCGGGCATAAGGCCGAGGATGACGAGCAGCGAGGCCGCGACATAGAGCGCGCGCGGATGCGCGCCGAGCTGGCCGAACACCGCCTGATTGGCGGAGCCCCGCGTGCCGCCCTTGGAGACGAGCATGCCGGCGGCGAGCGAGACGATGAGGGCCGGGATCTGGGTGACGAGGCCGTCGCCGACCGACAGCTTGATGAAGACGTCGGCCGCCTGGCCGAGGCCCATGCCGTGGCGCAGATAGCCGATGGCGATGCCGCCGACGATGTTGATGGCGGTGATGATGAGGCCGGCGATGGCGTCGCCGCGCACGAATTTCGACGCGCCGTCCATCGAGCCGAAGAAGGAGGATTCTTCTTCCAATTCGCGGCGGCGAAGCTGCGCCGTCTTCTCGTCGATCATTCCGGCGGAAAGGTCGGCGTCAATCGACATCTGCTTGCCGGGGATGGCGTCGAGGGTGAAGCGCGCACCGACTTCGGCGATGCGGGTGGCGCCCTTGGTGATGACGATGAAGTTCACCACGATCAGGATCATGAAGACGATGAGGCCGATGACGAAGTCGCTCGACATCACCAGCTTCGAGAAACCCGAGATGACGTAACCGGCGGCATGCGTACCCTCATTGCCATGCGACAGGATCATGCGCGTGGTGGCGATGTTGAGCGAGAGCCTCAGCATCGTGGCGATGAGCAGCACGGTCGGGAAGGAGGAGAAATCCAGCGGCCGCTGGATCCAGAGCGCCACCATCAGGATCAGCACCGAGAGCGCGATCGAGAAGGCAAGGCCGATATCGATGAGAAAGGCCGGGATCGGCAGGAACAGCACCGCCAGGATGACGACGATGCCGAGCGCGAAGAAAACGTCGCGGCCGTTCTTGGCCACCAGGCCGGACGGGATTGTTTCGCTGATCGCCATATCGTCCTCGAATCCAGACTTGCCCAGTGCAAAGGCAGGCTCCCGACCGTTAACCGGTCAAGCTTGCGCGAAGGTGGGAGAGGGGCTACGGGATTTGAGCCGGCTGGCGAAAGGAAAGGCGCATGCTCCTCATCATCGGCACGATTCGGCTGCCACCCGACAGGCTCGAGCAGGCAAGGCCGGCGATGGGACGAATGATTTCAGCGAGTCGCGCCGAAGCCGGCTGCCTCGCATATTCCTATGCGCAGGATGTTCTCGATCCCGGCCTGATCCATGTCTCGGAAGCCTGGCGGGATCGTGCGGCGCTCGAGGCGCATTTCAAGTCAGCGCATATAGCCGAATGGCGCGCGAGCTGGGCGGAACTCGGCATTGGGGATCGGAAGCTGGCGCTCTATGAAGCGGGCGAGGGTACTGCGATCTAACCGGCCGTGTCCGCGATCGAGACGGCGACCAGCCAGCGCCGGACGGCGCGCTCTTCGTTGGCCGAAAGTGCGGCGGTCAGCTCGCGTTCAAGCCGCTGCACCCGCTCGCGACATTTCTTCAGCAAGGCACGGCCGCTGTCGCTAAGATCAAGGTGCTGGATGCGCCCGTGCACCGCATGCGGCTTGCGGACCACGGAACCGGCCTTTTCCAGATTGCCGACGATCACGCTCACCGTCTGCGGCGTCAGCACCGCGAGCCGGGCGAGGTCGGCATTGGAGATGCCTGGATAGGCCGACAGCATGGTCAGCGTCGCGAATTGCGGCTGCGTGACGCCGAACTCATCCAGCGCCCGCTCGACCCGCAGCCTGTAGGCGCCGGCGGCCTGGCGCAGCAGGTAGCCGAGATAACCTTCCTCGCCGCGCTTGCCTTTGCCAGGGGCCGGAATTTCCGGTTTCTGCTTGCGCACGATGTAAGAGCTCTTATATGTTGTTCGAACTCTGATATTATCGCAAGATGGAATGGAAGACGATGGGCTATCGCATCTTTCTTGCTGGTGGTTCCGGCGCGATCGGCCGCCGCCTGATCCCGCAACTGGTCGCTGCCGGCCATCAGGTAGCTGCGACAACGCGCCGGGCCGAGAAGGCCGAGGAGCTCCGCGCGATCGGGGCCAGCCCGGTGGTGATCGATGTGTTCGATGCCGGCGACCTGCTTGCGGCGGTCGCCGAGGTGAAGCCGGAGGTCGTGATCCATCAGCTTACCGATCTGCCGGCCGGACTCGATCCCAACAAGATGGGCGAGGCCATCATCGGAAACGCGCGCGTCCGCGACGAGGGGACCCGCAATCTGGTCGAGGCCGCGGCGTCGGCCGGCGCCCGTCGCCTGATCGCGCAGAGCATCGCCTGGGCCTATGCGCCCGGACCCGAGCCGCATGCCGAAACCGATCCGCTCGACAGCGGCGCCGAAGGCGGCCGCGGCATCAGCGTCGGCGGCGTGATCGCGCTCGAACGCCAGGTTCTCGAGGAGCCCATGACGGGCATCGTGCTGCGCTATGGGCATCTCTACGGGCCTGGTACCGGAGCCGACGCTGCCGCCGACCCGGCGCTGCATGTAGATGCCGCCGCTTATGCGGTGCTGCTTGCCGTCGAGCGCGGTGCGCCGGGCGCCTTCAACATCGCCGAGCCGAACGGCCATGTCGCGACCGACAAGGCGGTCAGCGAACTCGGCTGGCGGCCCGACTTCCGTCTGGCTGTGTGAGGCAGACGGAGGAATTGCCGCCAAAGGACAGACCTGGTTCGAGCCGCCGGGCACGGTGCATCGTTCGCGGAGAAGGCGAGCGCAATGGAGCCGGCGGAGCTGCTGGCGACCTTCGTCGCGAGGGACGATTGCGGGCCGCTGACCATCTTCGATCAGTGACATTTTCCCGTTCTCGCAGCGAGGGTAGCCGGCCCAACCGTCGCTAATCGACGCAACGCCAAAATGGCGCCACAAGGGGTCGGCATTGCGGTTGCCACTCCATGCCGTCGGGCGTATCAGGCGCGGCAGCATCCATCCTCCGCATGCCGGCGAGCCGCTCCGTTGCCTGCCATAAACGAACCGCAAGTCTACGCCCGCCGGCTTCGGGCGGTGCTGATCAATTCCATTCCCGTGCTCGAGGCGCGCGGCATCGTCATTGTGCTGATGGCGGGGATGGTCGGCATGATCGCGGGCGCCCTGGTCACCGGCATGAGCGCGCTGGTGCAAGCCATGCACTTCCTGCTCTTTGACGTGCAGCCGGGCGGGCGTCTTTCAGCGATGTTTTCGCTGGCCAGTCCGGTGCAGGCGATGTTTCCGGCGATCGGGGGACTGCTGCTCGGCCTTTCGGTGATCTGGCTGAGAAGGCGGAAGTTCAGAACGCCTGTCGACCCGATCGAAGCCAACGCGCTCTACGGTGGGCGCATGTCGCTCACCGATACGTTCATCATTGTCGGCCAGACCATGATCTCCAGCGGCTTCGGCGCCTCGGTCGGTCTGGAAGCCGGTTATACGCAGGTTGGTTCCGGCATCGCCTCGCGGCTGGCGCGCGCCTTCCGGCTGCGCCGCAACGACGTCCGCATCCTGGTCGGCTGCGGCGCCGCCGGCGCGATCGCTGCCGCCTTCGACGCGCCGTTGACGGGTGCCTTCTACGGCTTCGAACTGGTCATCGGCATCTACTCGGTGGCCAATGTGGCGCCGGTCATGACGGCGGCGATCGCCGCCTCGCTGACGGCTGAGATGTTCGGCGGCGTGCCGTTTCCGCTCGAACTTTCCGGCCTGCCGACGCTGACCGCCAGCCAGTATGTGCCGTTCCTGCTGCTGGGACTGCTCGGCGGGGCGGCGTCCATCGCGATCATGCATCTGGTGAGCCTTATCGAGCGCGTCTTTGTGCGGCTGGCGATCGACGCTTCCGTCAGACCCTTCATCGGCGGCATCGTTGTCGGGCTGCTCGGGCTGGTCACGCCGCAGGTGCTGTCCAGCGGACACGGCGCGCTGCACCGCGAGTTCGCCATGAACTACGCGCTTCCCGTGGTGGCTAGCGTCTTCGTGCTGAAGCTTGCTGCCTCGGCGATCTCGCTCGGCTCCGGTTTCCGCGGCGGTCTGTTCTTCGCCTCGCTGTTCCTGGGGGCGCTGCTCGGCAAGGTCTTTGCCGGCGTCATGGCGATGGCCGCGCCCTCAACCGCGCTCGATCCGGCGGTCGCCGCTGTCGTCGGCATGACCTCGCTTGCCGTAGGTGTCGTCGGCGGCCCGCTGACCATGACTTTCCTCGCGCTGGAATCGACGCGGGACCTGACGCTCACCGGCGTGGTGCTGGCAGCGTCGATCATGTCGGCCATCCTGGTCCGCGAGACCTTCGGCTACTCCTTCTCGACCTGGCGCTTCCATCTGCGCGGCGAGACGATCCGCAGCGCCCACGACGTCGGCTGGATGCGCAGCCTCAATGTCGGGTCGATGATGCGCAAGGACGTCCGTACTATCGATGCTTCGATTACCTTGGCCGAGTTCCGCAAGGAGATCCCGCTCGGCTCGGCGCAGCGCGTCATCGCCGTCGAAGGGGGCCGGCACTATGTCGGCGTGCTGCTCGTGGCCGAACTGCACAGCGACCTCTCAGACGGCGAGACTCCGGTGCAGGCGCTCGCGCAGTTCAAGGATGCGGTGCTGGTGCCGTCGATGAACGTCCAGTCCGCCGCCGAGACCTTTCAGCGCGCCGGCGCTGAAGAGCTAGCGGTCGTTGAGGATTTCGACGACCGCATCGTGCTTGGCCTGCTCACTGAAAGCCATCTGATGCGGCGCTACGCCGAGGAGCTGGACAAGGCGCGGAGGGATCTTTCCGGCGAGGGCTGAGCCCTGATTTAATCGGCGGTCTTGCGGCCCTGCTTGGCGACTTTCCGCAGCATGGATGGGCCCAAGCGAAGAGACTCGGCTCGAGCTTTTCCATCTGTTTTGGCGCCACCCTGCCTTGCGACGAGATAGTTGGTCATCAACCTTGCCTCAACAGGCTCCGACATAAAGAACCCTTGTGCGCCGTGACAGTGTTCGTGGATCAGGAAGTCGAGTTGGGCTTCGTTCTCCACCCCTTCCGCAACAACGGTCAGGCCTAGCGAATTGGCCAGCGCGATGATGCCTCGGACCACGTTCTGTTTCTTCGTGGAGGAAGCCAGATCGCTGAGGAACGAGCGATCGATCTTCAATTGGTTCAAGTCGAAATCGGCAAGGTATCCGAAGCTCGCATAACCTGACCCAAAATCGTCGAGTGCCAGGCTCACTCCGAGGTTTCTAATCTTGCCGATACTCTCCAGGGCATTGCGGCTGTTCTGCATGAATATCCCTTCAGTGATCTCCAACTGCAGACGCGATGGAAGCAACCCCGTTTGCCGCAGCGTCTCGGTGAGATGCGTCAGATAGGCATCGGTCTGGAGGCTTCTTCCGGAGACGTTGACCGAGCAGATGAACTCTTCGGTGGAAATAGGCATCCATCGGGCGGCTTGCTCGCAAGCCTTGCCCAGAACCATCTTGTCGAGTTCCAGTATCAGCTCACTTCGTTCCGCGATCGGAATGAACGATGCCGGCGCACGAACCGCTCCCGAGACCGGGTCGTGCCAGCGGACCAGCGCCTCGGCCCCGATCATGCGGCCGGTCGCCAGCTCGAACTGGGATTGCCAGACCAGGAAGAACTCGTCGCAATTGAGGGCCCGCTTGATGGCCGCTTCTTCACCGAGCTGCATGTCGATCTGACTGAGGATCGCGGGCGAAAACGTCACGAAACCGGACCGCCCTTCAGCCTTTGCCGTGTAGAGAGCGTTATCGGCACTGTGCAGCAACGTGGAAATGTCGGAACCGTGCTGAGGGAAACATGCCATGCCGATGCTGGCGCCAATGCGCACCTGATGGCCCTCCAACTCTGCGAACCTGTTCAGCCGTTCGCGCAGACGTTGCCCCAAATTGTCATGATCATTCCGATCGGCAATAGCCATGATGGCGAATTCGTCGCCGCCCAATCGCACGGCGGCTACGTCGCCGGGCCGCTCGACCGACTGAAGGACCTCGGCAACCGCCTTCAGCAGCAGATCGCCGACGTGATGGCCGAAGGTGTCGTTCACGCTCTTGAAATGGTCGAGATCGATCAGGAGCAGCTGAAGCTGCCTACCGGTCTCCCTCGCCCGGTCCAGCATGGCGTCCCTGTTGGCTGCCATCCAGGCACGATTCTTCAGTCCGGTGGTCGCATCGCGCCAGGCGAGAAATTCCAGCTTCTTTATCGTTTCCCGGCGCCCGATGAACAGAACCGCCGTCCCGATTGCCAGCAGCGACAGGATCGTCAAAGCAAAGGCTATCTGATAGTTGAACCGATTCAGGCTGACTTCCGACGCATAGAGATCGGCGTTAACGCCCTCGCCGTATTTGTAGTACTCGTCGTTCATCCGGCCGACGATCTGCTCGAGTTCCAGACCCAGTTCCTTCAAGCGCTGCTGACCGAACGGGAGTCCCGCCGCGATTACGGCGTCGAGCCGCGTTACCGCGTCGTTCACGCGCGGCACGATGCCTGCATATGCGGGAATTGCGCTGATCGTTTCGCCGCCGTCGATCCGCGTGAAGCGGATGTAGACCAGGTCGTTTGCAGCGGCCAGATGATCGAGGCTCGCCTGAGAGTTGGGCGCGACCTCAGCGAGCGAGATCATATCCCTCAGGTGGGTCACGTCGCGTATGGCAATATGGAATTCGCGGATGGCGAAGAATCCGAACCGGGGCAGCGAAGACTCGATCTTGCTGATACTGACAAACAGCATGACGATGAGGATTGCGGAACCGATCGCCGCCAGCCCTATGGCACTGCCATAGGTAAGCGGAATTCGCCAGCCTCTCAGTCGAGATCCCACCATGGAGGCCTACCAGCCGGTCAGTTGTCGGACTCGATCGTCTTGATCAGCCAAATCCATCGCGGTTTGCGGATCGGCGTGTCGAAGGCGGGGAAGTCCTTGAGAGGATAGACCAAGCGGGTCGGACCTTGTGTTCGTCGGGTGAGCAACTCCCCGTCCTGGCGCGTCGCGAGAAGCAGAGGACCTTCCGTCCAATCCTCGTGCGGAATCACCTGCACGTAATCGTCCGCGGCCCTTAGAGTGACGGAATCCCTATCCGCCAATCCCACGGACTTGAGCACGTCTCGGAACAGGACGCCTTCAAACGTCAATTGCCCTTGCTCGAAAGGACTTGTGGTGATGACCTTATAGAGGCCGAGCTTTTCCAACTGCCGCAGCGTGAGCGGGATCTGCTTGCCGTCCTTCTGAACGGTGAAAGCTACGGAGTCTGGCGGCTCCGGATAGCTGGCCGGTTCCAACGCCCCTGCAGTCAGAGTGCCGATCGCCAAGACAGCCAGCATCAGCAGGCTGCGCATGAGCATCAACGGTCCTTTTCTTAGCCAGGATGACATATCGCGATCCCTTCCCGCTCAGCTGACCGACAATGGTCCTTGCTGTACGACATCTTGCCGGCCGACATTCGATACTGCCGTTGAATGCTTAATTTTTTGATCGGCTTCCGTTCCCCGCGATGGGACCGTGGAAATGGCATCCGCCCCCTATTGCCAGCTGTACAGTGGTACTGTACAAGGTGTTAAGTGGAGGAAAACGGGATGCGCGAGGCTTCGGAGGACGGCCAGGCTCCGGCGGCGAACGGTGCCGGCACGGCTGCAGCTCATGCGCAGCAGGTGCTGGGCGTGCGGCTCAAGGCCCTGCGCCTCGCTCGCCGCCTGTCATTGCGCGACCTCGCGGAAGCGACCGGGACGAGCGCCAGCTTCATCAGCCAGCTTGAACGCGGGCTGACCGGCGCCAGTACTGCCTCGCTCAACCAGATGGCTTCGGCGTTGGGCGTGAGCGTCGCGATGCTGTTCGAGGAAAGCGCGACACAGAACCATGGCGTGCTCCGGCGCAGCGAGCGGCCAAGCCTTCCGCCCAGCAACGGCTGCCGTAAGATGCTGCTTTCCCGCCCGCCGCTGAGCGACATGGAGGTCTATGTCGGCGAGTTCGATATCGGCGGCTCGACCGGCTCCGCGCTTTACACGCATGGCGACGCGCAGGAGATGCTGATCGTCCTTCGCGGTGTCGTCGAGGTCTCTCTTGGCGACGCCCGCCACGTCCTCGAAGAAGGCGACAGCATCGAATACGCGACATCGACACCACATCGCAGCGAGAACATCGGCAGTGGTCGGGCCGAGGTGATGTGGATCATCGCACCGCCGACCTCGGCACGCGCCGAGCTCGATCAATACAAGCCCTGGAAACCGCTCGCGGCCAGGTAGTCCGATTAAACGCGGGCATAATGGGAGAGTCAGAGTTATGTTGAAGTCGAAACTTGCAGGTCTTGGCGCCGTGCTGGCGCTCGGAATGCTGACAACCACCGCCTTCGCACAGGAAAAGCCTGTCGCGGGCGAGGTGAAGGAAGGCTCGCTCAAGGGCAAGACCCTGACCTTCGTCTCCTATGGCGGCATCTATCAGGATGGCCAGGTGGCGGCGCTGAAGGAGTTCGTCGAGAAGTCCGGCGTCAAGCTGCTCAATGACGGGCCGACCGAGATCGCCAAGCTGCAGGCCCAGGTCGAATCCGGCAACGTCACCTGGGACGTGGTCGATACCGGCGATCTGCCGCCTTACGTCCATTGCGGAAAGCTGTTCCAGAAGCTCGATCTCTCGAAGCTCGACGTCTCGAAGATACCCGAAGGACAGGTCGGCGAGTGCTCGGTTCCGGCGATGAACTACGGCGTCGTGCTGATGTACAATAAGGAGAAGTACAAAGATAACCCGCCCAAGAACTGGGCTGACTTCTTCGACACCGAAAAGTTCCCCGGCGTGCGTGCCCTGGACGGATCCGGCGATCCGACCGGTGGCCTGCTCGAACAGGCCTTCAAGGTGGCGGGCGGCGATCCGAAGGCGATGACCGCTGCCGATATCGACAAGGCCCTCGACGTGATTCGCAAGCTCGGCCCGGACACGATCTACTGGAAGACGGGCGCTGAATCGCAGCAGCTCGCGGAGTCCGGTGAAGCCGACATGCTGATGATGTGGACCGGCCGCGCCATGACGGCGGTCAAGAATGGTGCCAAATACGCGCCCGCCTGGCAGGACTGGCTGGTGGTGATGGACCAGATGACGATCCCCGTCGGTGTCAAGGATACGGATGCCGCCTATGCGCTGCTGAATGCCTATCTCGGCAAGCAGGCGCAGGAGATTCTCACGCAGCAGACCTCCTACACGCCGATCAACAACGATGCGAAGCCGAAGGTTGACGAGTCGGTCGCAGCTTTCCTGACCAACACGCCCGAGCGCCAGAAGCAAGGCTACAAGCAGAACATCAAGTTCTGGGTCGAGAACTTCCCGGTCGCGCAGGAGAAGTGGTCCGCGCTGATGGCCGGCAACTGAGCTGACGGAGGCAAGATCCGTGAGCGCGCTCGAACCGACGATCCAGACTGCCGAAAAGCGGGCAGGATGGGCCTGGCGACCGTTCGCGCTCACGCTGCCGGCCATGATCCTGCTCGCCGCGGTGATCGGCTATCCGCTGCTCACCATCGTGCTGCGCAGCCTCTCGGAGCCGGAATGGGGCGTGCAGAACTATGCCTGGTTCTTCGGCGCGCCCGTCAATCTCGCGGTGCTCCAGCGCACCTTCACCATCTCGGCATGGGTCACTCTGGTCTGCGTGGTTTGCGCTTATCCTTATGCTTACCTCATGACCGCGGTCGGTCCGCGCGTGCGGCTCGTCCTGGTGCTTTGCGTACTCATCCCCTTCTGGGTGAGCGGCGTGGTGCGCACACTCTCCTGGGTGATCCTGCTGCAGGATTCCGGCGTCATCAACTCGTTGCTGAGATCAGCCGGCTTCGCGGGCATCCGGCTGATCCGCACCCAGACGGGCGTGGTGATCGGCATGGCGCAGGTGCTTTTGCCCTTCATGATCCTGCCGCTTTATTCGGTGATGAAAGGCATCGACCTCAGGCTGGTGCAGGCGGCGCGAAGCCTTGGCGCCCGGCCGTCCCGCGCTTTCTTCACAGTCTACCTGCCGCTGTCGCTGCCGGGCGTCTATGCCGGCGCAATCATCGTCTTCATCCTGGCGCTGGGCTTCTACATCACGCCGGCACTGCTCGGCGGGCCGCGCTCGACGATGCTGTCGACACTGGTGCAGACCCAGGTGCTCAGCCTGCTGCAATGGGGACGCGGCGGCGCGATGGGCGTGGTGCTGCTGGTCACGACCTTCCTGTTGCTGGCGCTTGCAGCGCCGGTGATGCGGTCGCGGCACCGGGAAGCGGGGCGGCGCTGATGGAAATGAAGCCGCTCACCCGTGTCGTTCTTGGCCTTGTCTGCCTGCTGGTGGCGATCTGGCTGGTGGCGCCGACGCTGGTCGTCGTGCCGATGTCGTTCAACGGCAACAAGTCGCTCTCCTTCCCACCGCAAGGCTTCTCCTGGCAGTGGTACGAGAATTTCGTCACGAATCCAGAATGGTCGACCAGCTTCCTCAATTCCCTGAAGGTCGCCTCGATCGTGGCGGTGCTGGCAACGGTGCTCGGCACGCTGGCCGCCTTCGGCCTCGACCGTATGAAGGCGCGGCCTGCCAATCTGCTGCGGATGCTGATGCTGACGCCGATGGTTGTGCCGGGCGTGGTGCTGGCCATCGGCATCTATGCCGTCTATCTCGATGCGCGACTCGTCGGCACGCTGCCCGGCTTCGTGCTCGCCCACACCATCCTGGCGCTGCCCTTCGTGCTGATCGCCGTGTCGGCCAATCTCGAAGTGTTCGACAGGCGGCTGGAGACGGCTGCGGCGAGCCTCGGCGCCGGCGCGCTCACCACGTTCCGGACGGTGACGCTGCCGCTGATCCTGCCCGGCATCCTGTCGGGCCTGCTGTTCGCCTTCGCGACGTCCTTCGACGAGATCATCGTCTCGCTGTTCATCACCAACCCCTATCTGAAGACGCTGCCGGTGCAGATCTTCTCCTCGATCACGCGCGACGCCGACCCGACCGTCGCTGCCGTCGGTACGATCCTTTTGTGCGCCACGACGATCCTGATCGGCGGCGGCATGCTTCTTCTTGGCCGCGAGCGGAAGGGACGCCTATGAACCCAAGACCGGACAATCGCGGCGCGGCGATCGACCTCGAATTCGTCACCAAGGCCTATGGCGCGTTCAAGGCGCTGGACGGCGTGTCGCTCAGGATCGAGCCCGGCGAGTTCATGACGCTGCTTGGGCCGAGCGGCTCCGGCAAGACGACGACGCTCAATGTGATCGCCGGTTTCACGGATGTGTCGAGCGGCAAGCTGCTGGTCGGAGGACAAAGCGTCGTCGGCGTGCCGGCGCACAAGCGCAACATCGGCGTCGTCTTTCAGCACTACGCATTGTTCCCGCATATGACGGTTGGCCGCAACGTCGCCTATCCGCTGACGCTGCGCGGCGTTGGGCAGGACGATCGGAAGCGGCGCGTGGCCAAGGCGCTCGACATGGTCAAGATGGGCGACTTCGCGCATCGCTATCCGAGCGAATTGTCGGGCGGCCAGCAGCAGCGCGTGGCGCTGGCGCGGGCCATCGTCTTCGACCCGCCGCTGCTCCTCATGGACGAGCCGCTCGGCGCGCTCGACAAGAAGCTGCGCGAATGGCTGCAGCTCGAGATCAAGCGCATCCATCGCGAGCTCGGCACCACCTTCGTCTATGTCACGCACGACCAGGAGGAGGCGCTGGTGCTGTCGGATCGCATCGCCGTATTCAACCGTGGCCGGATCGAGCAGGTGGGCACCGGACGGCAGCTCTATGACGAGCCGGCAACGCTGTTCGTCGGCCGCTTCATCGGCGACTCCACGGTGCTGCGCGGCGAAGCCAGAAGTGACGGCACCGGCACTGCGCTGACCATTGCCGGCGAGACGGTCGCCGCGCCGCGACGGCTTGCCGGAGAAGTCAGCCCGGTGATGCTGCTGCGGCCCGAGAAACTTGCCATTCGCCGGCCGGGGCAAGCCGACGGCAAGAACCGCCTGGCGGGAACGATCGCCGAGGCGATCTATCTTGGCTCGGGATCGAAATACGAAGTGAAGCTCGGCGACGGCTCGACCGCGATCGTGCGGTCGCCGCTGACGGGCGAGAATTTCGCCCTCGGCGAGAACGTGGAACTCTGCTTTGACGGCGCCGACGCCAAGCTTCTGCCCGACGACAGCACGGCAGACACGACGCTCACCTGATCCCTCTCTCCGGTCTCCTGGAAGCCATCCCATGCAAGTCAAGCGCAACGGCGACATCTCGTTCTGGTATGCGGATCTGGGCGCGGTCCCAAGCCCGCGTCCGCCCTTGCCCGGCGACATCGAAGCCGATGTTGCGATCGTCGGCGCCGGCTACACCGGGCTCTGGACCGCCTATTATCTGAAGAAGGCGAAGCCCTCGCTTCGCATAGTCCTGCTCGAACGCGAATTCGCCGGCTTCGGTGCCTCGGGGCGCAATGGCGGCTGGCTTTCGGGCGGCTTCGGCTGGTCGCGCGAAAAATATCTAAAGACCTCGACCCGGCAAGCTGTCAGCGCCATGCAGGCAGCGATGGCGGGCTGTGTCGACGAGGTGATCCGGGTGGCGACGGCCGAAGACATCGACGCCGACATCCGCCGTGCCGACAATCTGACGGTCGCCACCAATGCCGCACAGCTCCAACGTGTGCGCGAGGCGTGCGAGACGATCCGCTCCTGGGACGCCGACCCCGAGCGCATCGAATTGCTCGACGCTGCAGCCACACGCGCGCGCATCAATATCGCGAATGTCATGGGCAGCTTCGTCATCCACGGCCAGGCGCGGGTGCAGCCGGCCAAGCTGGTGCGCGGGCTGGCGGAAGCGGTCGAGCGGCTCGGCGTGCCGATCTACGAAAAGACGACCGTGACGTCGATCGCCAAGGGCAGGGTGGCCACCGACCGCGGCACGGTGCGGGCGGAAACGATAATTCGCGCGACGGAGGGGTTCACGGCCGGCATTCCCGGGGAAGAGCGGACATGGCTGGCGCTGAACAGCGCGCAGATCGTCACCGAGCCGCTGCCACAAGAACTCTGGCGCGAGATCGGCTGGGAGGGGCATGAGCTGCTCGGCAATGCGGCGCACGCCTATTGCTACGCCCAGCGTACGCGCGAGGGCCGTATCACCATGGGCGGACGCGGCGTGCCCTACCGCTATGGCTCGCGCACCGACGTCAACGGTCGGACGCAGCAGGCGACGATCGACCAGCTGCACACGATGCTGACGACGCTGTTGCCGCAGACGGCCGGGTGCCGCATCGACCACGCCTGGTGCGGCGTGCTCGGCGTGCCGCGCGACTGGTGCACGACGGTCGGCCTCGACCCCAGGACGCGCATCGGCTGGGCCGGCGGTTATGTCGGGCTGGGCGTGTCGAGCTCAAACCTCTCGGGGCGCACGCTTGCCGATCTGATCCTCGGCCAGGACACGGAGCTTACGCGCCTGCCGTGGGTCAACCGCAAGGTCAGACCCTGGGAGCCGGAACCGTTCCGCTGGCTCGGCGTCCACTCGATGTACCAGCTCTACCGCATCGCCGACCAACGCGAGGCCGCCGGGCTCAATGTCACCTCGAAATTGGCCGCCCTGGCCGACAGCATCACAGGCCACTGAGGCGGTTCGGCGTTCGCCGAACCGCTCTAACTCTTTGTTTTCGCGCAATTCCGGACGGAAAACCATTGCACACTTTCCTGAAATTGCTTTTGACACTGGAGCCTATCTTGATCGACCTTTCGACCTTCCGCGACCTCGCCACGGCCGATATCGGCGCCTTTTCACCCAAGCCGACCTCGATCGAAGGCGATCAGGTCGAAGCGGTGCGCTCGTTCTTCCAATCGCCGGATGGGACCGTCGATATCGGCATCTGGGAATGCACGCCCGGCCGCTTCACCGCCGACCGCTCGGGTTCATCCGAGATCTGCCACATCATCTCCGGTCGCGTGGAAGTGAGCCGTGCCGACGGCGAGATGCGTGAGCTGGGGCCTGGCGATCTGCTCGTCCTGCCGAAGGGCTGGAAGGGCGAGTGGCTGATTCATGAGACGACGCGCAAACTATATATGATCCACAGCGCTGGCTGATCGGAACTAGATATTCCGGGCCACAAGACGCGGGTTAGTGATCGATCGGCCCCTTGGGCGAGACCAGCGCCGTGCCGGCGGTGGTCGGGCGTTCGATCATGCGGCGCACACGCGGCGGGTTCTCGCCGCTGTGCAGCGCGCGGATGCGCTCGCCGACAACGGCGTCGGCATGGGTGGCACGCCGGTTGTGGCGGATATACTCGACCCAGGTCGGCGTGTGGTAGTGCTCGATCCAGATGCCCGGATTTTCGAGATCGCGGGCGAGCGTCCAGTTGCGGGCGCCGTCGCGGCGGCGGATGCGGCCACGCTCGGCCATGGTTGCGAGGAATTCCGGCACGTTCTCCTCGCGAATGATGTATTCGATCATGATGGCGATCGGGCCGCTGCGCGGCTTCAAATCGAGCGCCAGCATAGGCTCCTTGAACCGGTTGAGCGGATCGAGGTTGAGAGCGGTGTGCTGCGGCAGCGGCAGGATCAGGCCGATGCCGCCACCGACGAGCATGGTGACAGCGGCAACCATCAATGCAGTCTCCGCGCCATGGGCGTCGGCGACGACGCCCCAGATCCAGCTGCCCAGCGCAATGCCGCCGAAGGTTGCTGTCTGGTAGATCGACAGCACGCGCCCGACCACCCAGCGCGGCGTCGACATCTGCACCGTGACGTTGAAATGCGAGAGCGCGATCACCCAGCAGGCACCGCCGATGAGCAGGCCCGCCGACGTCTGCCAGGCATTGTCGCTGACGGCGGCGTTGAAGGCGCAAAGCGCGAAACCGGCGAAGGCGGCGCGCACCATCGTTTCGCTGGAGAGCAATTGTCTGAGCCTCACGCTGATCAGCGCACCGCCGACCGCGCCGATACCGAAGGCGCCAAGCATGATGCCGTAGGTCAGCGCGTCGCCCTTGACGACATCGCGCGCCACCAGGGGCAGCAGCGCCAGCACCGCGCCGGCGCTGAAGCCGAAGGCGAAGCCTCTCGCCAGCACCTTGCCGATGTTCGGCGACATGGCGACATAGCGCAGGCCGGCTCCCATCGCGGCGCCGAGCGATTCCCGCGGCAGGGTCGGCGCGGGCACTTCCGGCTTCCAGCGGAAAAGCACGACGATCAGGCCGATATAGCTGATGGCGTTGGCGGCGAAGGCCGCCGCCGCCCCCGCGGCGGCGACGATGATGCCGCCGATCGCCGGGCCGACGCTGCGCGTGATGTTGAAGCCCATCGAGTTGAGCGCGATCGCCGCCGGCACCTTGGCGCGCGGCACCATGTCGCCAACCGACGCCTGCCATGACGGGCTGTTCAGCGCCGTGCCGCTGTCGATCAGGAAGGTGAAGGCAAGCAGCGTCCACGGCGTCATCCAGCCGAACCAGGTGAATACGGTGAGCAGTGCCGAGACCACCAGCATGAAACTCTGCGCCACCAGCATGACCTTGCGGCGGTTGAAGCTGTCGGCAATGGCGCCGGCAACAAGCGCGAACAGCATGATCGGCAAGGTGGTCGAGGCCTGCACCAGCGCCACTTGGTAGGATGAGGTGGCGATCGTCGTCATCATCCAGGCGGCGCCCACGCCCTGGATCAAGCCGCCGAAATTCGACACAAGGCTCGCCGACCAGACGGCACGGAAGATGCCGTGCCGGAACGGCGCCAGCGCCGAGACGCGTTCGCTTTCCGGCTCGTCGTCGATCATGGTCGCTGTCCCGCCTTCATCTTGCTGTCTTGCGCTCGCCCGGCGCCATCATCGCGCGGGCGACTCGCCAAAGCATCCCGGTCCAACAACAGGAAGGCAAAGGCGAAAATGCGTCGGCGAAGCTTTAGGCCAAGCATCTTGCCGGTGTGGACCAAACTTTTGCCGGTCCGCGCGGGCGGGATGCCCGCAGCCCCAGGTCAGAAGCCGTGCTCGATGCGTTCGAAGATGACGTTGGTGAAGGCCGAGATCTGGCTGCCGATGAACGGGCCGGTCAGCGCCACGACCAGCATGATGGCGACGATCTTGGGCACGAAAGTGAGGGTGATTTCCTGAATCTGCGTCAGCGCCTGGATAAGCGCGATGCCGATACCGACGGCCATAGCCACGAGCACCACCGGCGCGGAGGCGGTAAGCACCGTCCACACCGCATATTGCACGATATCGAGGGCGTCGGCCTCGTTCATGGGCAGACCCTATGCGAAACTCTAGGCGGCCGGCTTGATCGATACGCCCGCGCCGACAGGGACCTCGGTGCCGTCCTGCAGCACCGCGATCAGGCCGCTGCTTGCGAGCTTCACCGAAGCCACGGTCCCTGTTGTCTTGCCGTCGGCGGCGGTGATCGAACGGCCGATCAGCGCGTCCGCCTGCGACAGCGCCGAGGATTGCATGATCTGGTCGAGCTTGCTGTTGGTCTGCACCGATTGCTCGACCTGCGAGAAGGTCGCGAGCTGCGCGACATATTCCGTCGAATCCATCGGCTTGGTCGGATCCTGGTTCTTCATCTCGGCGATCAGAAGCTTCAGGAACGACTGGTAGTCGACCGCCGTCTTCGAGGTCTGCTGGCTGCTGGCCTGGGTGGCGCCAACCGGGATCGTCGTTGTCATGTCCACGGCCATCTTTATGCTCCCACAGCCAGCGCGCGCGGCGCTTCCGGAATGTCGTCATTGCCGCCAAGCGCTTGGCGCTCGAGCGGATAGAGCGCGCGGATCGCCTTCAGCGCCTCGTAGATATGATCCTCGCCGACCATGCGGTCGATCTGCTTCAGCGCGCTGCAGATTTCCTGATTGTCGAAGCTTGCGATCAGCATCGGCAGCGAGCGGCGGAACATGTCGCGGGCCTCGGAGGCGCCCGGCGGGTTGATCAGCATGATCTGCACGATGAAATAGAGCTGCCTGAGCGGCGTCGAGGCCTGCTCGGCCTGGATGACGTGGCTTTCGAGCAGGAACTGAACGTCGTTCATCAGCTCGATCGTGACCTTGCGGTCGACCCGGATGACGGCGCCGTTGATGTAGATCTTCTCGTTCGGCTTCAGCGAGATCTTCAGCGTGTTGCTCATTGGATGCCGTCTCGGATGATCTGGGAGACCTCGATCAATCCTTCGAAATTGTTGGTGCGGCCCTGCCGGATGTCTTCCGTTTCGCGCAGCAGCCACAGGCCGATCGAGATCAGATTGGCGCGCAGTTCCTTGGGCAGCGCATTGTCGCTGGAGCCGAGATCCTCGACGAAGGTGGTCCAGATGCGGTTGGTGAAGTGCAGCGCCTCGACCGCCTCAATCGACTCCGGCCCAACGGAAGCAGCCGTGGACAACATGTCGATCGATCGGGTGAGCAACTGCCGCTCCCGGTCCTTGGCGTCGGCGACGGAGTCGGTCTGGATGTCGGCGTAGGAGAATTGATACATCGTCGGAGCTCTGGCGTTCCGGTGAGAGTGTCAGGTGAGATAGTTCAACAGGCTCAGTTGCTGCAGTCGCGCGGTCAAGGCGAAGGACGTTTCGATATGCTGCGTCAGGTCGGCCACGCGGGTGGCGGCCTCCGAGGGATCGACGCCTTCGAGGTCGATGATGTGCTTCTCGAACAGATCGACCTGGGTCTTCATGCGATCGCTGGCGTCGGACACGCGCTTCTGGGCGAGGCCGGCTTCGGACTGCACCTGAACGATGCCGCCGATGGCCTCGCCGACCAGCTTTTGCGCGCGACTGACGATCGTATTCTGCCCGGCCTCGCTGATGTTGCCGGCAAAGAGCGTGCCGACCATGGTGGCCGCCATGGCGAGCTTGCGGATGCCTTGCTCGTTGGCGCTGACCGATGTCTGCGTGGTCTCGTTCAATGAAATGCGGCTGGTGATCTGGTCGTCGGTGGCGTTCGACCAGTTGGCCTGCCAGCCGGAGCCCAGGAACTGCGGCTCGACCGCGGTGGTGATGAAGTCGTCCATCTGGGCGGCGGTGATGTTGGCGGCCGCGGGGTCGTTCTGGGTGAAGCCGAAATAGCTGGTGAAGGCGGCGTCGAACGCCGCCTTGGCGGGCGAGCCGGCGGCGCTGAAGTCGTCGATCGGCTTGACGTCGGTGTTGGTCCCGGCAAACAGGTATTCGCCGTTGACGCTGGTGTTGAGGATGCCCGTCATCTGCTGCAGCGCCGTGGCGCCGGCGGTCTGGGTGATGCTGGTCGAGGAGTCGCCCGATACGGCGCTGGTCAGCGCCGTCAGCAGATCCTGCGCGACATCGGAGAGCTGACCCAGCGAATCCTGTGTCGAAGTCAGACGCGCGGCGACCAGCGAGTTCGAATCGACGATGCCGTTCAACCGGTCGAGATCGCGCTGGAAGGTGACGGCCTGTGTCGTGCGCCCGCCGAGCGCCAGGCCGACATCCGCTACCTTGCCGGTCTGGGATTCGGTGGTCGCCTTGACGAGATCGGCCTGCATGCGCATCTGCTGATAGCGCAGGGCGTTGGAGATGGCGGCTGAGGAGACGGCTGTCGCTTTCATGGACTACCCCACCGCGCCCAACAAGGCGTCCAGCATGTCGTCGACGGTCTTCATCATGCGCGCCGACGCCTGATAGGTATGCTCGAGGTCGAGAAGCAGGGACATTTCCTGGTCGACATTGACGCCGGTATCGTTCGACAGCGCTTCGGCGGTGCGAGTGGACAGCGCTTCCTTCGCGTCGGCGTTGGTCGACGCCTGCTGGCGCACGCCTTCGAACCAGCCGATGGTGTTGGCCGCGTAATCCGAGACGCCGGAGCTGACCGTGATGCCGGCGGAGGTGTCGAAGGCCATCGGCTGGTCGAGCCTGTTGCCGTAGGCGATCAGCAGGTCAGAATAGGAGGCGCCGCCGCCGGTGTTGGAAACATAGGCCGCGCCGTTGGCGCCGCCGTCGCGCAGCAGCGTCGCGCTGCCGCCGGCGCTCGGGTCAAACGCGGCGTTGACGCTGATCGAGCCGGCGAGGCCGTCGACCAGGGTGCCGGCAGCGGGAATAGCCGGCGCGCCGGACCAGGTGAACAGGCCTGCGGCGTTGGGCTGAGACGGCGCGGTCTCGGCAAATGCCGTGATCAGGCCGCGCGCGATCTCGTCGAGCTGGCTCTGCATGGTCGCGGCAACGCCGTCGCGCAGCTTCAGCATGCCGGCAAGCTTGCCGTCGGCGCTGGTATTGTCGCCGGTGCCTGCAGAAAGCGGCACATTGTCGATATAGATCGTGTTGCCGGGCGTGCCGGCGGTGTAGCCGGCCGAGGGCGTGAAGGTCACCGACCGCGGCACCGTCTCGAACAGCGTCGTGCCGTCCTTGGTGGTGATGACCATGTCGTTGTCGCCGCGCGTGAAGGTCGAGACCGGGACATATTCGGCGATCTTCTTGAGAAGCGCGTCCCGCTGGTCGAGCGCGTCCGACACATCCGTGCCGGAGCGCGTGCCGGCGATGACGGCCTTGTTGGCGTCCTGGAACTGGCTGAGCAGCGAGTTGAGGTCGTCGACGGCGGTGGCGATCTGGCCGTCCGTCTGGGTGCGGAAATCCTGGATCGCCGTGGTGCCGTCGTTCAGCGAGCTCACCACCTGCTTGGCCGCGTCGATGACGCTGGCGCCGAGATTCTGGTTCGACGGCGTGGTGGCGTAGAGCTGCAGCGCCTGCTGCAGATTGCCGATCGCGGTCGACGCAGACGATGCATTGTCGACACCATTAACCGATAGGTCGAGCTGATCCATGCCGCTGTAAAGCGCGCTCTGGCCGCTCCATGCCGACAGCGCGGAAAGGTTCTGCCGGAACAGAAGATCATTGGCGGCGCGCTGTATCTCCACCGATCGCGCGCCGGGCGCCGTGCTGGTGACGACGGCGACGCGACGGGCATAGTCCGGGTTGGACGCGTCGGCCACATTGCGCGACACGACGCTGGTTTGCTTGGATGTGGCCAGGAGCGCCGACTGGGCGATGCTTAATGCGGTGGAAAGCGACATGCGGGTCTTTCACGGGCTGGCGCCCGATGGGGTTATCTCTTCAGGTTGACCAGGACGTCCATCAGGTCGGAACCGGTCTGGAAGACCTTCGAGTTGGCGGTGTAGCTGCGCTGCGCCGCAATCATGTTGGTCAGTTCCTCGGCGATATCGACATTGGAATTTTCGAGCGCGCCCGAGACAACCGAGCCAAGCTTTCCTTCATTGGCAAAGCCGATGCGAACAGCGCCTGAGTCCGCGCTCTGCACATAGACGTTGCCCGGCATCGCGGTGAGGTTGTCGGGGCTCTGAACGTCGGCCAGCGGGATCTTGTAGAGCGGCTTGGTGGAGCCATCCTCGAATTGGGCGTAGATGACGCCGTCCTGGCTGATCTGGATCTTTTCGATCGTGCTCGGCGCATTGCCGTTGACGTTGGCGTCGGAGACCGTGAAGCCGGTTCCGAGTTGCGTCAGCTTGGAGAGGTCGAGGTTGAGAGTCGACCCGTTCGGCACCGTGAAGGACACGCCGGTAGTCGCGCCGGTGAGCTTGCCGGTGGTGGTGTCGAAGGTGAGATTGGCCGAACCCAGCGCGCCGCCCGCATAGGGGAACGACGTGCCGGCCGTGGCCTTCGACTGATCGAACACCGAGACCTGCCAGGTGCCGGTGCCGGTGTTGGTGAAATAGACGTCGAGCAACACCTTGTTGCCGAGATTGTCGTAGGCGACCAGCGACGATTTCGACGTGTATTGTGACGAGGTGCTGTTGTCGGTGGGTAGGTTGCCGGCGGTGACAGCGGTGGCGCCAGCCGGCAGGTTGCCGGTGAATGTCCCTTCCGTGCTCGGCGTCGCCGTCATCTCCTGATCGGAAATCTGCACCGGCACGAGGCCTTCGAAGCCGTTGGCGGTCGCGGCCGGATCGCCGTTGGCGTAGCTGTAGGCCATCAGCTGGTAGCCGGCGGCGTTGACGAGGCGTCCTTGAGCGTCCGGAACGAAGGCGCCGGCGCGGGTGAGATAGGGCGTTCCGCTCGGGTCCTGCACGACGAAGAAGCCGTCGCCGTTGACGGCGAGGTCGGAGACCGAAGTGGTGTATTGCAGAACACCCTGCGAGCTGACGGCCGAGCGGATCGTCGTCGTGACGCCACCCGAATTATAGGCGCCGCCGGTGCTGGGCATGATCAGCGTCGAGAATTCGGCGGAGGAGCGCTTGTAGCCGGTGGTGTCGGAATTCGCGATGTTGTCGGCCACCGTGGACAAGCGGTTGGCCTGGGCGTTCATACCGGAGACGCCGGTGCGCATCATTCCGTAGAGGCTCATCGATACATCTCCTCGGTGCCTTTCTGAGAGGCTACAAAACTAAGCCTCGTGTCTTGCGCGAGGCTGGCGCGGGATGTGCCGGCGACGACCATCAAAACACTAGCCGGTAGCCGAGGAACCTCTTGGAATCGATCGGGTCGTGGCCGAGCTTCTCACGCAATTTCTTGCGCAGCTTCGAGATGTGGCTCTCCACCACGTTCTCCTCGACCTCCTCGTCGAAGATGCCGTAGATGGCGTTGAACACCTGCGTCTTGGTCACGCGCCGGCCGCGATTGCTGGCCAAATACTCCAGGATGCGCCGCTCGCGACGCGGCAGCGGCAGCGGCTCGCCGTCGATCTCCGGGTCGCGCCCATCCATGAAGATGCGCATCGAGCCGACCTCGGTGTAGGCGGCCTCTTCGCGGGCGCGGCGGCGGATGGCGGTGATGCGGGCGAGGATCTCGCGGATGTGCACGGGCTTGCGGACGACGTCGTCGACGCCGCTCTCGAAGAGCCTGAGCGTGTGTTCCAGCGAGTGCTGTTCACTGAGCGCGATCACCGGCGCCCCGGTGCGGTCGCGGATCTGGCGCGGCGAGATGGCGCCCTCGCGGCAGTCGCCGATAAGGAAAGCCCTGACCGATCTTAAATCCGTGTCGGCGGCAGAGTTCACCCACTCGCCGAACTCGCCTGGCGCGAAGCCGGCGGTGGCGACGCCCTCGCGATCGAAAAGTGAGCTGTAGCCCTCAGTTACGAGCTCGCGCTCATCAACGATCACGATCATCGGCCCGCCCTCCGAATCATCTCACTTGCCCCGTGCGGAAAGCGGTATCCGGTGCGGTGAATCCTGAAAAACCGTCATTTCTTGTAGCTATTTTCTTGGGAGTTTTTTTGGGAGCCGTAATAAAGCCGGCCGTGAAGGGTCAATTCGCGGCACTGGATAGAGGGCTGCCGGCTGCCGCTGTGAACCCCCTCGCGGCGGACTAAAGGGCATATCTTGTGCAACTATTGGTTGCAGAACGCGCTGGCGTTCGGCGTCCATTTGCCGAAGCCGGTGGCGACCATGTTGGCGATGACGCGGCAGACATAGACCTTCTGCGCCGGGTCGTTGTCGGGGCCGGCATGATAGCGGGCGACGGCCATCGACCAAGTCATGTGGCGCGCGTGGAGGCTCGCCAGGAAGCGCGCGGCGTAGTCGACGTTCTGGTGCGGGTCTAGCATGTCCTCGACGCTGCGGAACTGCGCGCCATGATAGCGATGATTGATCTGCATGCAGCCGAGATCGATCAGCGTCTTGCCCTCGCGGCGGGCATTCTCGAACGTCGCCAGCGCTTCGCCCCTGCTGCGCGGAAAAACAGCCTTTCCTTCTACATTCAAAGCATTGGGCTGAAGGCTGCCCTTCTTTCCCGTTTCGGTCAGGCCGACCGCGTAAAGGATACCGGCCGGCACGCCATAGCGATCGGCGGCGCGCAGGATTTCCGGCTCGCAAGGATTGGGCGCGGCTTTGGCGACGGTCGCGGCCAGACTAGATATAGATATCGTCGCCAGCGCGCTCGCGAAGAGGCGAAGCAGCGCGGCCGAATTCCTGTGCGCCATTGCCGTTGTTCCTTCCCGGTTGCCGATCGCCGCCGGCGCTGTTGCCGCCCGAGTTCCCGGGCTGGAACGAAGGCTGTTCGCGGCCCGTGGACATCGGCGGCGCGCCGCTCGCTTCGACGCGACCGGCCGAATGGACCGCTATCGAGGGTTGCATGATGGTGACGTGATCGACGTCGAAACCAAGACTGCGGAGCGACTTGACGATGGCGTCGCTGTCGGCGGTCAGCCGGCGGTACGCCTCGTGCGTTTCCGGCTTCATCTCGATCGAAAGTTGCTCTCCGGAAAGACGCAGGCTGGCGGTGACCGTGCCGAGGTCAGCCGGGTGGAGTTCGATCTTCAGGACATGTGTCGAAACGGCAACAGAGTTGGTCGCGTGCGAGCCGATCGGGCCGCTCGAGTAGGCCTGCTGAACGCCGCTGTCCGAGGCGATCGCCTCGGCCAGCGCCGATACCGTCTGGCCGAAGGCGTTTTGGGCCGGCGCGGGGAAGCTCTGCTGGCTGACCACATCCAGGCGGCCGGCGGCGGAGGATGGCTTGGCTTGATTGTTCGATGCGAGGGCTTGCGCCGTTTGCGCGGTCTTCTGGGCGGCCGCCGGACGCCAGCCTTGCGGCGTCGTTGCGTCGGTTGCGGCTCCTTGCGTTCCAGACAGGATGTCGTCCTTGCGGATTGACATGTCCGGGCCCGGACCAGCGCCGGCCGGTTTCTGTCCGAAATCGGGCCCGGGCTTCTCGGTCGCCATCGTCGCGCGACCGGATCGCGGCAACGGCTCGCTGCCTTCGGAAGCGTCGGCCAACATGCGTTTGCCTTGACGGATCGCCAGCTGCGAAGACGCGGCCTGGCCGATCGAGGGCTGGGTTCCTGCCTCTCCCTCGACAGAAGATCCACCGCGCTCGGCATTTGTCGACGTTGCGAAGTGGCGGATGTCGCCCAGCGCGATTAGCAGGGGCAAACCGTCCTTAAGCGGAGCGCTATCTGACGATTGCGCCGCCGCATCGACATCGTCCGTGGCCTTTGAGTGGTCAGTCTCGGCGCCATTCTTCGCGGCCTTTGCGGCCGCTGGCTTCGGGGCGGCAGTCTTGTTCTGGCCATCCTGATCGGGTCGTGGCTTGGGCGAACCGGCGAGGGCGCGCCGCGTCGGATCGCCATCGGAAGACACAGGTTCGGCCGGCTGCTTGCCCTGCCGGGCCGATTTTTCGGCGTCATGCACCATCTCGCCAAAATTCGAGCCAGGTTCCTTGCCGTCGGCAGGATGCTGCCGCGATTGGACGTGGGCGGATGCAAGTCCCGGCGTGGCCTGGCTCACGCTGTTCATTTGGGCGCTGGTCATTTGGGAGCGGCTCCGAGTAGCTGGTCGATCTGGTCGAGCTGGCGGCGCGCTTTGAGCATCGCGGCATCGGTGGGATCGTGCGGATCGAGGCTTGCTGCGGCCGCCGGCGTGGATGCAGGCGGCACGGATGGCGTTTCGGGCTGCGCAGGAGCGGAGGCTTGAGCCTCGGCCGCGGCCTGAGCCGTCGTCGGCGGAGCCGGCGGCGCGGACGCTGCGGCCGGCGCGTCCGCCGGCTTCACCGGGGCCGGCTGCTCGGCCATCGCGCCCTCCACCGGCGGCAACCCTTCGGAGTCGGCCTGGCTCGCAGCCTCGGTTTCAGCGGGTTTCGCGGCATCGCTCTTTGCCGGACCCGCGGCCTCCGTCTCATTCATGACGGCCGCACGCACGGGAGCGACGACCTCGCCGGCAATGGCCTGTGCCGCATCGAGCAAAGCGCGGTCGCTCTCCGAAAGCTTGCCGCGATCAATCGTGCCGAGCCTCGCGCGCACATCGTCGATCGTGGCCGATGTCACCGTGGAGAGACTCGAATAGAGCACTGCGCGCGGGTCGTCCTGATTGCCTTTGCCGTTGCGGCCCTGCTCGACCCGGGCCGAGGCGAAGGCGGAGAGGTCGCTCAGCCCGTCGATCGCGGCGCGGCGCGCGATGCGCAGATAAATCACCTTCTCGCGCTCGGGGTCCATCATCGAGGTGATGTCTGCGAGCTTGTCTTGGCTGATCGACATGTGCAGCGCAATCACACCGGAGACGAAGGAATCGGCGAACTGGCTGGCATAGGGGGAATAGAGATAGCCGGCGACATATTGCGTCGAGGCAAGCGCGAAGCGCGCGGCGTCGCCTTGTGTCGCTGCGAGGCCGACCGAGCGGCGAAGCGCTGCCTCCTCGACCAGTGTGCCGGGGCTGAGCAGGCGGGCCTCGTCCAGCAGGGTCAGCGCCGTTGCGGGTTCATCGGTCGCAAGCAGCGAGCCCTTGACCAACGCCAGGAGGGCGCCGAGGTCGGCGGGCACGCTCATCGGGTCGATCGGCTTCAGGATTTCGATTGCCGCGGCCGGCCTGCCGTTGAGATAGGCGACGACCCCTTTGGCGATGGCGAGGCTTTGCGGGTCGGTCGCCGCGCGCGAAGCTGCCGCCTTGACAGTGACGGGATTGCCGCCGCTCATGCCATAGACGAGCAGAGCGCGGAAATTCTTCGGGTCCTTGAAATCGCCGGCATCGGCGGCGCGAAGCCTCGCATCGGTCATTTCCAGCAGCTTGGCCTGCATCGGCAGCGCCGCATGATCGCCTCCGGCGATGCGGTCCTGGACCAACTGCAGCGAGCGCACCAGCTGGTAAGGCTGCAGGCCGTCATCCTGTGCAAAAGCGGCAGCGGGCGATCCTGCGGCGAGCAGCAGCAGCCCGACTGCGCGGCCGATGGCGGTTCTGACCCTCATCCGCCGGTCGCCATCAGGATCTCGATGCGGCGGTTGGCGGCGGCCAGCGGATCGGACGCGATCTTGGGCTGGCGGTCGGCGAAGCCCGCGACCTCGGTGATGCGGCTTTCGTCGACGCCGCCGCGCACCAGCATGTAATAGGCGGAGTGGGCGCGGGCGGTGGACAGCCGCCAGTTGTCGTAGGCGTCGCTGCGGAACGGCCGCGCATCGGTATGGCCGCCGATGGTGATGGTGCCCTTCTTCTCGTTGACGATGCGGCCGATCTTCTCCATCGCCAGCACCATCTCGCGGCGCGGCACGGCCGAGCCGATCTCGAACATGCCGAAGTCGAGCTGATCGGTGATCGAGATGACGACGCCCTTGCCGGTTGCCTCGACGGAGACGCCCTCGGCCAGCTTTTCACCGGGCGCAAAAGCCTTGGCCAGTTCCTGCTTGATTTCGGCGGCCGCCTTGAGGGCGGCGCTGCTCGGGACATTCTCTCCCTTTTCGGAGGCTTGCTTCGGCTCCGCCTTTGCCGGCTCGGCCGTCGCCGCTTCGGCCCCTGCGGCTCCCGGCATCGCAGCATCGGTAGCAGCGGCCTCCGCCTTTTCGGCTTCTGCCTTTTCAGCTTGGGCTTTCTCGCCCTTGACCGCCTTGCCTTCGGACTTCCCGACTTTCGTGTCACCGTTCGATCCGGCGACCACCTTGGCACCGGGTTTTTCCGGCGTGGCCAACGGCTCGAGCGGCGCATCCAACTGCGGCGGTGCCGGCGGAGCGGCCTTGACTTTCGGAACATCGGTCTCGGCGACCTTCTCGCCGGGCCTGGCCGGATCGCCTTCGATCCTCCTGCGTTCGGCGCTGGCCTCGGCGCCGGGTGTCGCAACCTGCTGCGACCAGAAGTCCGGCGCGAAAGGATCGCGATAGGATTCGCCGCCGGAAGCGCCGGTCGCCGGACCGGCGTTCTGAGCGCCGCCTTCACCCTTGGCGCTGACATTCTGCATCACGCCGGTATCGGTGGCGATCTCCGACAGCACGGCATAGGGATCGGCAAACAGATGCTCGTCGGAGAGATCGGATTTCTGCGAGGCCTCCTTCGTCTGCCTGCGGTCGGAGGAGCCGGCGCCGCCCTTGCCGTCCTCGCCGGCCTTGCTCGCGCCATCCTGCGGATTGTCGGCGGTGAGGCCAACCTTGCTCGGGCCGTCGCCAAGGTCTTCCAGGCCCTTGCGGCTGGAATTGCGATCGATCAGCTCGACCGGGTTGAAATAGCTGGCGACCGCCGCCTTGGTCTGCTCGTTGGCGGCGTTGATCAGCCACATGACGAGAAAGAAGCACATCATGGCGGTCATGAAGTCGGCAAAGGCGATCTTCCAGACGCCGCCATGATGGCCGTCGTCATGACCGTCGTGGTTCCGCTTGACGATGATGATCTCGTGCCTGGCCTCGCCGTGGTCGATGGCGCTCATGATAGGACCTCCGACAGGGAAGCCGACCATTCGGCGATGCGCGTCTCGAAGACGGTTTCATCGATGGTCACGGTCAGGTCGAAGCCGGCGGCCTCGGTGAAATCGAGATTGGCCGCGCGATCTCCGAGCGACGCCTTCAGCGGCTCGAACAGCGACAGCGGCCCGCGCACGCCGATACGCACCGCCTCACTGTCGGCAATCGCGGCGCTTACGGTACGGGCAAGAGCTTCGATCGAGCGCTCCTGCAGATCATCGCTGACCACGCCGCCGATGATGCGGGCGACGGTGGCGGCGGTGAGCTCGGCCACGCGCGCTTCCATGGCATCGATCCGTGTCGCGACCGCCGCCCCCAGATCGCCGCCGAAGCTTTTGAGGAACGCCTTTGCCGCATCGTCATTGGCCTGGCGTTCGGCCTCGAGGGCCGCCTCGTGGGCGGCCGCGAGCCGCGCCCCGAGTGCTGCTTCCGCATCGGCCACCGCCTCGGCGATCAGCGCGCCGATGTCGGCCTGCGGTGGCGATATGTCTGGCTTGCGCTCGATGTCAGGCGCTGACGGTGCCTGGCCGGCGCGCGGGGCGCGCGAACCGAAATCGGGCAGGAGATCGAAAAGGGCCGCCGAAGCCATGGCTTAACCCGCGGCTTCCGGGGCGGCCGCCCATTTGCGCAAGATCTGGGCCGTGCGTTCCTCGTTGAGGTCGACCATGCGTGCTAGCCGTTCCTGCGGCGC
Organism: Mesorhizobium sp. WSM4989; assembly: GCF_029625795.1. NCBI lineage: Bacteria > Pseudomonadati > Pseudomonadota > Alphaproteobacteria > Hyphomicrobiales > Phyllobacteriaceae > Mesorhizobium > Mesorhizobium sp. WSM4989. Next base: position 405,697 of record NZ_JARTVN010000002.1, read on the forward strand.
AGGCCTGATCTTCTGGCGCAGGTCGTCGAGCGGAGTGGCGCCCGGCCGGGCGCCCGGCAGCGCGCCGACGGCCGTGTCGGCTGCGATTGCGGCCACCGGCGCGTCGGGGGTCGGCAGCGAGCGCTGGACATCGTCGAAGCTCGGGCCGGCGAGGGCCGCGGGCTTGGCCGACGCCGTCAGCGCGGCCGCCATCGGCCGCAGGCCGAAGAAGGCGACCAGGAACACGACGACGATGAAGGCGCCGGCATTGATCAGCGTGCCGGTGTATGTGCCGATCGAGGCGAGGATGCCCGGCTGGTCGATCGGCTCACCGTCCAGCCCGTCGATGAACTCGACCGCCGATACATCGATGACGTCGCCGCGCTTCTCCTCAAAGCCAGTGGCGGAGGCCACCATCTTCTGGATATCGGCGACGCGCTTGGCAATCTGCTCGGGGGTGGCGTCCTTGCCGAGGATGGTCTTCAGCCGATCCTGGTTGACGACGACGGCGATCGACATCTTGGTCACCGAGTAGCCGTTGGAAACGGTAGCGATCTTCTTGGAGTTGATCTCGTAGTTGGTGATCTCCTCCTTGCGGTCGTTCTGCGAGGAGGACTGCGGCCCTTCAGTCGTGGTCGTCTGCGTCTCGGGCAGGTTCTGCTCGACGCTCGTCGGGTTCGAGGCCTGCTTCTGGTTGCTGGCCTCGTTGGTGCGCACCGACTGCACCGAACGCTCGACGCGGGATTCGGGATCGAAGATCGTTTCTTCGGTCTGGCGGGTGTCGGTATTGACGTCGGCCTTGACGCTGGCGCGGAAATTGTCGGGGCCGAGATAGGGCGTCAGCGCGCGGCGGATGTTGTCGCCGATCTGCGCCTCGACCGTCTGCTCGACGCCGAGCGTGCGGGCCGCGCTTGTGTTGGAAGTGTCGTCGCCGGCGGCGAGCAGATTGCCGTTGGAATCGAGCACGGTCACCTTGTCGGCCGACAGGCCGGGAACCGCTGCGGCGACGAGGTGGCGGATCGACTGGGCGCTCTTTTCGGCATCGACGCCGGCATAACGGATGACCACCGAGGCCGAGGGCTGCTGCTCGTCGCGGCGGAAATTGGCGCGCTCGGACATGACGATGTGTACGCGCGCCGCCTTGACGCCGGCGATCGACTGGATGGTGCGCGCGATCTCGCCTTCCAGCGCACGCACGCGGGTGATCTGCTGCATGAACGAGGTGAGGCCGAGCGAGCCGACATTGTCGAACAGCTCGTAGCCAGCGTTGGCGCTGGTCGGCAGGCCCTTTTCGGCCAGCAGCATGCGCGCCTGCGCGGTGGTGCCGGCCGGCACCAGCACCGATGTTCCGTCGGCGCCGACATCGAAGCCGATGCCGGCCTCGCCCAGCACCAGGCCGATCTGGTTCACGTCGCTGCGGTCGAGCCCGACATAGAGCGTCTCGTAGGCCGGACGGTTGAGATAGACCGAGCCGACGCCGATGACGGCCATGACCAGCGCGGCGATGCCGCCCATGAGAGCGAGACGCCTGACGCCGAAGCCGCGGAGGTTCGCGATGAGGCTCTGGATCTGTTCCGGCACGATTCAACCGCTCCCAGCATGACTTTCCGCCGGAAGACTAGACCGCGAAGCTTGTGCGAGGATGATAGTGCGCGCGGCCAGGGGCTATACGAGGCCCGAACGGCCCGGAGGCAGCAGTCTGACGCGCAAGAAAAAGGCCGCGCCCGAGACGCGGCCTTGCGATGGAAGGGTTGCCTCAGCGGAAATATCAGCTCTTGAACAGGGCCAGTATCGACTGCGAGTTGCCGTTGGCGATCGACAGCGCCTGGATGCCGAGCTGCTGTTGCACCTGGAGCGCTTGCAGGCGGGTCGATTCCTTGTTCATGTCGGCATCGACGAGGGCACCGACGCCCTTGTCGATCGAATCGGACAGGTTCGACAGGAAGCTCTGCTGGGTGTCGATGCGCGACTTGGCGGCGCCAAGGTAGGCAGCGCCGGTGGAGAGCTTGGCAAGCGCCGTTTCAACGCTGTCGAGCGCGGTGTCGACGGCGGTGTCGGAAACGGCCGCGGCACTTGGATCGAAGAAGGTCGTCGCAAGCAGCCCGCCGACGATGCCGCCCGTGCCGGCGGTGTCGAGAACCTGCGTGTCGGTCGCTGCCACGTCGATGGTGTCGATGGAGACGGTCGTGCCGGTGCGGTTGTACGAAGCCACGACATGCAGATCCGAGGCGGCCGTGCCGTCATTCTGCAGCAGGTTCGAACCGGCATAGCTGGCATTGGTGACCGACGACCTGATCTGGTCCTGGATGGCCTTGATTTCGGTCGCGATCTTCTGCTGGTTGTCCTGACTGGCGCCGCGCGCGGTGACCAGCTTGGCCTTGATCGCGTCGACCTGGTCCTTGATGTCGGTGATGGCGGTGTAAGCTGTGTCGACCTTGCCGGCGCCGAGGCCGAGCGCGTCCTGGACGGCCGAGAGCGCCTTGTTGTCGGACCGCATCGAGGTGGCGATCGACCAGTAGGCGGCGTTGTCGGAAGCGGTGGCGACACGGTAGCCGGTCGAGATGCGGCCCTGCGTCGTCTCAAGCGCCTTGTTGGTGGCGTTGAGGCTCTGCAGCGCGGTGAGCGCGGCGGCGTTGGTCATGATGCTTGCCAAGATACACCCCTTCTCAAAGCAGGCATGCCTCGCGCATGCCGGTCAACTCTCTGGCGGGGGCGGTCATGCCTGTCGACCGTCGGTCGGCCCGTCATAGCGATTGGTTAACCATAGCTAGCGCGTCACAGTTAACGGCGCGTTAAAAGCCAGCCTTGAAACCGCGGTGCGGTAATATTTCTCGAGGGAAGAGGCGCGCCTCGGAGGGGCAGCAGCATCAAAAATGAAAATCGAGCCGCGCTGGTGGCGCGACCCGACAAAGATGCCTGAAGTTCGCTGGGCGATCAGCCGCGGAAGAGCGACAGGATCTGCTGAGAGTTGCCGTTGGCGATCGACAGCGCCTGGATGCCGAGCTGCTGCTGCACCTGGAGGGCCTGCAGGCGGGTCGATTCCTTGTTCATGTCGGCGTCGACCAGAGCGCCGACGCCCTTGTCGATCGAGTCCGACAGGTTCGACAGGAAGCTCTGCTGGGTATCGATGCGCGACTTTGCGGCACCGAGCGAGGCGGCGCCGGTGGACAGCTTGCCGAGCGCCGTTTCAACGGTGCCGAGCGCGGTGTCGATAGCGGTGTCGGCGACGGCGGCGGAGCTCGGATCGAAGAAGGTCGTCGCAAGCAGACCGCCGACGATGCCGCCGGTGCCCGCCGTGTCGAGGACCTGCGTGTCGGCAGAGGCCACCTTGATGGTGTCGATGGTGACGGTCGAGCCGGTGCGGTTGTACGAAGCAACGATGTTCAGATCGGAAGCAGCCGTGCCGTCGTTCTGCAGCAGGTTCGAGCCGGCGAAGTTGGCGTTGGTGACCGACGACTTGATCTGATCCTGGATGGCCTTGATTTCGGTCGCGATCTTCTGCTGGTCTTCCTGGCTGGCGCCGCGGGCGGTAACCAGCTTGGTCTTGATCAGGTCGACCTGATCCTTGACGTCGTTGATGGCGGTGTAGGCGGTATCGACCTTGCCGGCGCCGAGGCCGAGCGAGTCCTGAACGGCCGAGAGCGCCTTGTTGTCCGACTTCATCGAGGTGGCGATCGACCAGTAAGCGGCGTTGTCGCTGGCGGTGGCGACACGGTAACCGGTCGAAATGCGGGACTGGGTGGTCTCGAGCTGCTTGTTGGTGTTGTTCAAGCTCTGCAGCGCGGTCAGCGCAGCGGAATTGGTCATGATACTGGACATGATACTCGTACCTTGGTTTTTACACGGATTTTTTTGACATACCGGCTTGTCCGGTATGACGGTGCGGCATCATGCCCATGATCGCTGAGACCCGATCACCCGCCATCTGGAGCGGACTATGCGGGCAACTTCCTACCAAACGGCTAAACTGGACGGTTAATCCAAAATAATTCGCGCGGGCCTTAGCAGGCGAAGCCTTAAGTGTCGTCCTGGAGCCCGGCGGGGCGATCAGGTAAACGATCGCACCAGGCTGCCGACCAGAAGGTTCCAGCCGTCGATCAGCACGAAAAACAGGATCTTGAACGGCAGGGAAACCACCGTCGGCGGCAGCATCATCATGCCCATCGCCATGGTCACGGTGGCGACGATGAGATCGATCACCAGGAACGGCAGCACGATCAGAAAACCGATCTCGAAGCCGCGCCTGATTTCCGAGATCATGAAGGCGGGCACCAGAATGCGCAGGTCCACGGTGTCGCGCGAGACAGTCTGGCCGCGCTCGCGGGCGAGATCGGCAAAAAGATCGAAATCCTTGTCGCGCACATTGTGCAGCATGAAGCTGCGGAACGGATCCGAGATCTTCTCGAAGGCCTCGGCCTGGGTGATCTGGTTGTCCATCAGCGGCTTGACGCCCGTGTTCCAGGCCTGGTCGAAGGTCGGCGCCATGACATAGAAGGTCATGAACAGCGACAGCGAGATCAGGATCAGGTTGGCCGGGGTCGACTGCAGGCCGATGCCGGCGCGCAGAATCGAGAAGGCGATGACGAAGCGGGTGAAGCTCGTCACCATGATCAGCAGGCCCGGCGCCACCGAAAGCACGGTGAGCAGCCCGAACATCTGGATGAGATAACCGACCGTGGTGCCGTCGGCCTTGCCTATGCCGCCGAGATCGAGCTGCTGGGCCGCGGCGACAGAGGTGGTGACGACGATGAGCGCCGTGGCGATGAGGAACTTTCTCATTCGAGCAGCATCGTCCTGATGAGAACCTGTTTGACGTGGCCGCCGCTGCGCAGCGCCGCACGCTCGTCGAGATCGGCCTTGAGATGCTGGTAGCCGCTGGCGCCTTCGATCTGATGCATCTTCAGCGTGCGCACGAACGCCAGCAGGTCCTGATGGATCTGCTCGGTCATTTCCTGCGGCTGCGGCGCGTCGTAGAGCACCGATGCCTCCAGCCTTATCCAGATTTCGCTAGGTGCGGCGAGATTGGTGGTGATCGGCGCCAGTTGGACCACCGTCGGTCCGGCGATCTGTTTGCCCACTTCGGCCGACTTCTCCGGGTTGCCGGCGTTCTCAGGTGCGGCAGGAACAGGCGCCGGGGCTTCTCCCTGCTTGAGATAGCCGCCCGAGAACCAGCCCATGCCGACGGCCGCGCCCGTCATGGCCAAGAGCATGGCGAGCTGGACCACAAGGGAAGGTCCCTTCTTGGACTGAGCCTGCTCGACGTTTGCCACGACAGCGATCTCCCCGCCTAGAAAGGAAGAACCTGGTCGAGGATCTGCTGACCGTAGGCCGGCTGCTGGACCTCGCTCACGCGGCCGCGTCCGCCATAGGAGATACGTGCCTCGGCGATGCGCTCGTAGGGGATGGTGTTTTCGGCGCCGATATCGGAGGGACGCACCATGCCAGCGATGGTGAGGACCCGAAGTTCGTAATTGACGCGCACTTCCTGCGAGCCCCTGATCATCAGATTGCCGTTGGGCAGCACTTCGGTGACGACGGCGGCGACATTGAGCTCGAGATTCTCCGAGCGATTGATCTCGCCGTCGGCGTTGGTCTCGGTGCTGGAGCTCAAGCCGGCATCGCCCTTGCCGCTGGTGCTCTTGCCGTCCCAACCGAGCGTCACGTCGTAGCCGAGCTTGCGCGCGGCGGTGCGGCTGCGGTCGTTCTTATTCTTGAAATTGGCCTTGTCGTTGAGCTTGATGTTGACGGTCAGGATATCGCCCTCGCGTAGCGCCCGCGGATCGGTGAAAAGCCTGCTCTGGCGATCATCCCAAAGCGAGAATTTCTTGACGGGTCTCGCCGGCGGCTCCGGATAGGAGTAGGGGGCAGCGCCGCCATTGCCGATGCCGGAGCCGACCGGTGAGAGCGCAGGCTCCCGGCCGACTTCCTTGAGGTCGGTGCCGCAGCCGGACAGTGCCGCGACCGCGACAAGGACGAGCAATTTCAACTTCATGACGGATCAACCCTTCGCGCCGCGCTGGCCATGATGCCGGTGAGCGTCGCCGCCGCCTTCTGGTCCATTTCGTTGAGGATGACGCCGGCCTTGCGCGCATCGAGCTTCATCAGGATGGCCGCAGCGAGCTCGGCGTTGACCATTGCCAGGCGCTCGGCCGCGGCGTCTGGCTTCATGCCGGCATAGATCTTGACGACGCTCTCTTCGGCGCGCGCCAGGAATACCTCGCGTCGCTTCAGCCACTGCTCGTACTCGGAACGTTTCGTCTCCAGGGCTTTCATGCGCTCGTCGATGCCTGCCTGGAGCTGCTTCAGCTCCTCGGCCTGCAAGGCGTAGCGGCGGTCGCGAGCTGCATCGGCGATGTTGGAGCAGAAGCGCTGGATCTCGCTCTCGTCCGGCGCCTTGCCGCGCGCGAGATCAGCCGGCTGGGCCGGGGCCTGTCCGCCGGGCAGCACCTGGCGGACTTCTTCCGCGCGACCCGGAGTGCCGCCCATCAGCGCAGCGATCGAGACAGCGGCTAGTAGCTTCATGGTCGTATGAAGTCTCGGGCGACGATGCGGGTTTGAGGAGAAGAGCTCGATCATCGGCATGCCTATTGGAGAACCAGGTCGGCCTGCAGGGCGCCGGCCGACTTGATGCCTTGCAGGATGGCGATGATGCCGTCGGGCTTCACGCCGAGACGGTTGAGACCGGAAACGAGCGTTTCAAGGTCGGGGCCGTCGAGCACGGCGACGCGGGCGTCGGGTCGCGAGGCCTCGATGGCGGTGAAGGGCTCGACCGCCGTCTCGCCCTTGGAGAAGGGCTCCGGCTGAACCACTTTCGGCGCCTCGGTGATGCGCACGGTGAGAGTGCCGTGGCTGATGGCGACGCGCGAGATCTTGACGTTGTTGCCGATGACGATGGTGCCGGTGCGCTCGTCGATGACGACGCGGGCAGGCGCATCCGACTCGACGACCAGGTTTTCGATCTCGGCATAAAAGCGCGCGGCCGATACGTTCTTCGGCCGTCTGATCTGCACGGTGCGGGCATCGCGCTCGGCCGCAACCCGCATGCCGAAGCGCTGCGAGGTGTAGTCGTTGATGGCGTCCGCGATGCGGATGGCGGTTGAGAAATCGGGATTGCGCAATTGCAGCGTCAGCACGCCCTGGTCGTCGAACTCGGCGGGCACCGAGCGCTCGACGATGGCGCCGTTCGGCACGCGGCCGGCGGTGGGCACGCCTTGCGTCAGCTGCTCGGCCTGGCCCTGGGCGGTGAAACCGCCCACGATCACCGAGCCCTGGCCGACGGCGTAGATCTCGCCGTCCGCGGCCTTGAGCGGCGTCATCACCAGCGTGCCGCCGGCAAGCGAGGTGGCATCTCCCATCGAGGAGACGTCGATGTCGATGCGCGCGCCCGACTGGACGAAGGGCGGCATGTTGGCGGTGACGATGACGGCGGCGACGTTCTTGGCGCGCGCGCTGCCACCTTCGGTGGCGATGCCGAGGTTCTCCAGCATGGCGCGGATCGACTGTTCGGTGAACGGCGAGTTGCGCAGGCTGTCGCCGGTTCCCGCCAGGCCGATGACCAGGCCGTAGCCGACGAGCTGGTTGTCGCGCGCGCTCTGCAGCTGGGCAATGTCCTTGATGCGCGCGGCGACCTGGCCGGGCGGCAGCGTGCTCGGTCCCGTCGAGACGCGGAACATGCGGTTGGTGGTGGCCGGATCGTATTCCGGATCGTCGTAAACGCCGCCATTTTTCTGCGCAAGTTCGCGCTTGGCCTTGGACGTGAGCCCATCGGCCAATGCGGGCTGAAGACCGATCGCGGCGCTCAGCAGAAGGGCAAAGACGCGCCTCACGATGCGCCGACTCGAATCGTGCCGTCGGCCATTACTGTGCCGGAAATGATCTTGCCGCTGTCGACATTGCGAATTTTGATGAGGTCGCCGGCGGCGCCCGGCTGCAGCGTGACGCCCGCGGCCGAGATGGTCAGCGCTCCGGCGGTGAAATAGACCTGCACCGAGGCACCCTGCTCGACCAGCCAGGCATCGCGGATCGCGGCCGCCGGAATGTAGCGGCCGGGCACGAGGGTGCGCTTGGCGACCTTGCCCTGAAGTTCCTCGGAGCGCGTCGCCATTCCGTCCGGCTTGTGCTTGCCCGGGACAAGCGTCACCTGCTTCAGCGCCGCAAGCTCGATCGTCTCGCCGGGATAGATGACCCGGTTGGGGATCAGCACGGCTTCGCCGACCGCTTGATTGGCGGCGAGCTGGTTGGCCGACTCCCCGGATCGCAAGGGAGATGGGCCCGTCTCTTGCGCAAGCGCCGGCACGCCGACGACCACCAGCGCAAGGGCCAGCACGGCGCGACGAAAAGCAGGGCAGGAAGCCGGCATGGCCATCGTCGGTTACCTGATGTTCTTTGAGACCACCGAGGCCATGTCGTCAGCGGCCTGGATGACCTTCGAGTTCATTTCATAGGCGCGCTGCGCCGAGATCAGCTCGGTGATTTCCTTGACCGGATCGACGTTGGAGGACTCCAGATAGCCCTGCTCGATGGTGGCGAAGCCCGGATCGCCTGGAACGCCGACATTGGCCGGGCCAGAGGCCGCCGTCTCCTGGAACAGATTGTCGCCGAGCGGCGCCAGGCCCGCCTCATTGGCGAAGTTGGCGATCTGAAGCTGGCCGAGAAGCTGAAGGTCGGTCTGGCCGTCGATACGGGCAAAGACCTGGCCGGTCTTGTTGACGATGACCTCGACCGCGTCGGTCGGCACGGTGATCGCCGGAATGACGGTGGCGCCGTCGGCGGTGACCAGCTGCCCGGTGGCATTGGTGTTGAAGGCACCGGCGCGGGAGTAGAGCGTGCTGCCGTCGGCGCCCTCGATCTGGAACCAGCCGCGGCCGGTCAGCGCCAGGTCGAAGCTGTTGCCCGTGCTGGTCAGCTCGCCCTGTGTATGGACGTTGCGCACGGCCGTCGTCTTGACGCCGAGGCCGATCGAAACGCCCTCGGGCACAAGCGAGGTGTTGGAGCGGTTGGGCACCCCTTGGGTGCGATCGACCTGGTAGAGCAGGTCGGAGAATTCGGCGCGCGCCCGCTTGTAGCCGGTGGTGTTGATGTTGGCGATGTTGTTGGCGATGACTTCCAGATTGGTTTGCTGGGCGTTCATGCCGGTCGCGGCGATGGCAAGGGCTTTCATGACGCGGTCCTAGATACTCATGCGGCTGATTTCGAGATAGGCCGAGACGACCTTGTCGCGGATGGCGATCGTCGTCTGCAGGGCCTGCTGGGCGCTCAGCACCGCATCGGCCACTTGGCGGGTGTCGGCGTCGCCTTTGAGCGCCTGGATCGACATCTGCTCGGCGTTCTGCAGCGTGTTGACGGTCTTGGTCGCAGCCTGGCTGAGAGCCTCCGCAAAGCTGCTGCCGACGCCTTCGCCTGCTTTGGTGCCGACACCGCCCTGAAGCAGGCGCGGCGAGGCGGCCTCCGTGCCGTCGATTGCCGGTTTGAACTGTAGTGCCCCGATACCGCCGATCATTACTGGTTCCTCATCAGGTCGATGGTCATGGAAATCAGATCGCGAGCCTGCTTGATGACCTGCAGGTTGGCCTCATAGGAGCGGTTGGCCTCGTTCATGTCGGCCATTTCGACCAGCACATTGACGTTGGGCATCTTCACGTACCCTTTTGCGTCGGCGGCCTCGTTGCCGGGCTGGAACTCGATCGGGAAGTCCGACGGGTCGCGCGCGATCGAGCTCACCTCGACCAGCGAACCACCGCTCGTCCGGTCGAGCTCGGACTGGAAGCTGATCGTCTTGCGGCGATAGGGATCGGCGCCAGGCGTGTTGCCCGTCGATTGCGCATTGGCGAGGTTCTCCGACACCACGCGCAGACGCTCCGACTGGGCGCCAAGGCCGGATGCCGCGACTTTGAGGGCTGCGGTCAGGGCGTCCATGGTCAGCTCTTCACCACCATCGTCATCATCGAATGGAAGGCTTTGACGATCGCCGTGTTGAGCTCGAAGGAGCGGCGCACTTCGCCGGCCTTCATCAGCTCGTCCTCGAGCACCACCGTGTTCTTCGACGGCATTATCGAGCCCGTGACATCCTCCGGCTTGAGATTGAAGCCGGCATTGGTCCCCTCGGCGCCCAAATGGCCGGTCTGGGTGGCCGCCAGCGTCACCGCAGTCCGGTCGAGGACCTTTTCGAACGGTTCGACGTCGTTTGCCGTGTAGCCCGGCGTGTTGGCATTGGCGATGTTGGATGCGATCGCGGACTGGCGCACGGCCAGCCATTGCGACTGCCGGGTGGCGAGGTCAAAGAGGTTGACGGGTTCCATGGGACTCTCCGGGCGAGTACGCACAAGACTAGGCCGCCAGTCTTGCGCGGACCTTGCGCGGAGCGAGCCCGCGGCCCGTTACGAGGCCATCACCTGGAAAGCTGGATCACCTTGTTGGCATCGGTGATGATCACCCACTTGCCACCGCGCTGCTCGATCGCGGCGACGCGGCTGGAGTCCGGCAGGACGGAGCCGCGCTGGACGATCCACAGGCCGGTGTCGTCCTCGATCATCGCGCGGCCATTGGCGACATGCACCATCCTGAATTCCGCCGCGGCCGCAGGGAAGGGCTGGTCGCCAGGCGCCGGCGGGGGTTCGTCCTGCACCGTTCCGGTGGCCAGCAGGTCGATATCGGCGTTGGGAACGTCCTTGGCCGTCAGCGGTCCGCTGCGTTCGGCCGCGACGCCGCCGCCGTCGCGTCCCGAATTGCTGCCGCTGCCGCCGAACTTGATGGTCTGGACGCCGAACTGCTCCTGGTTGAAAAAGATATACCAGGGAAACAGCGCGCAGATCAGGCCGAGCGTGATGCCGAGCGCTGCGACGACGAAATCGCTGCGCCGGTCCGCTTTCCTGTTGGCCAGGCGGGGGAACTGGGCCGGCGGCGGCTGCGGCCACTCCACCTTTTTCGGGAACAGGCCGTTGATGAGCGAGTCGCGGCTGGCGTCGGCCTCCTCGGCGGCCTTGGCCTCGGCAATCATCTCACGCAGCATGCGCTCGGTCTGTTGCAGGTCAGTCTCCTTGATCGCCATTCTGCTTCCCCTTGAGATGGCGGGCGAGATCGGTGAACGGATCGGCCGATGCGCGGTCCCTCGGCGACTGCGTGAGCGCCTCGTAGATCAGCGGCACCTGGCGCACGGCGATGTCGAGCTCAGCGTCGGCGCCCCCCTGATAGGCGCCGAGCAGACGGATGTCGCGCGTGTCCTCGAAGCGCGCGATCATCGCTTTCAGCCTTGTCACCAGCATGCGCTGCTCGGCGCTCCAGGCCTTGTCGGCGAGACGTGAGATCGACGACAGCGGATTGACCGGCGGGTAGCGTCCCTGCTCGGCGATCGCGCGGTCGAGCACGACGTGGCCATCGAGGATGCCGCGCACCGAATCGGCCACCGGATCGTTGTGGTCGTCGCCGTCCACCAGCACCGAGATGATGGCGGTGATCGAGCCTTTGCCCTCGGCGCCTGGTCCGGCGCGCTCGAGCAGCTTCGGCAGATCGGTGAAGACCGATGCCGGGTAGCCGCGCGCGACCGGCGGCTCGCCGGTGCCCGTCGCCACCTCGCGCAGCGCATGGGCAAAGCGGGTGATCGAATCCAGCACGAGGAGCACGCGATGGCCCTGGTCGCGGAAATGCTCGGCCACGCGCATGGCTGTGTCGGGCGCGCGCCGGCGCATCATGGCGCTCTCGTCGCTGGTGGCGACGACCGCGACGGTCTTGGCCATGCTGTCGGCGCCGATGGTGTCCTCGAGGAATTCGCGCACCTCGCGGCCGCGCTCGCCGATCAGCGCCACGACCACCGTGTCGAAGGCCTCGGCGCCGGCGAGCATGGCAAGCAGCGTCGACTTGCCGACGCCGGAGCCGGCGAAGATGCCGAGCCGCTGGCCGAAGCAGAGCGGCGTGAAGATGTCGATCACCCGCACTCCGGTCAGGAAGCCGGTGTCGACCCGCTGCCGCGACATGGCGCCGGGCGTCAATGTGTCGGCGCTGCCGGCGGCATTCGGCCTGACCAGCGGCGGGCCGCCGTCGATGACGCGAGTCAAAGCGTCGATGGCGCGCCCGCGCCAGGAAACATCCGGCGCGACCGCGAGTGGGCCGCGCCGGAAAACGGTGTCGCCGATGCCGGCATCGGCGTGGCGCTCGAACGGCGCGACCACCACCTCGTCGCGGCCTATCCTGACGATCTCGCCGCGGCGCGTGCCGGTCTTGCCGCGCTGCTCGACGATGTCGCCGAGCCTGGCAATGTCCGAAAGGCCGCGCACCTTGTAGTGAGTGGGCGAGATCTCGACGACGCGGCCGCCGCGGCTGAGCAGCGTTTCCGGGTTGTCGAACCGCCGCCAGATGCGTTCGAGCGCGGCCAGCCGATCCGTGGGACCGGCGTCTGCAAGCTTCTCAGGCGCGCGGAGCAGGGACGAGCCGTTCGCCATCCCGTTACTTGTCGCCGAGCGTCTTGATCGCATCGTCGGTGGACGAAGCACTCTGCCGGATCAGCGCAGCCGTATTCTCGAAGGCGCGCTGCACCTGGATCAGCCGGGTCATCTCCAGCACCGGATTGACGTTGGATTCCTCGAGAAACCCTTGAGCTACGCCGACATCGGAGCGGTCGGTGACCGGTTCCGGGGTCCGCGCGGGAACGATGCCCGAATTGCCGTAGCGGACGAAATTGGCGCCGGGATCGAAATCGTAGAGGCCGATGGCGCCGACGAGCTGGTCGTTTTGGCGCAGCGAGCCATCGGCGCCGGCCTTCGGCGGACCGTTGCGCGGATCGAGCTGGATCGGGGCGCCGCCGCTGTCCAGCACCGGATAGCCTTCGATCGACATCAGCTCGCCGTTCTCGTTCATGGAGAAACGGCCGTCGCGGGTCATCACCGTGCCGGCCGGCGTCTCGATGGCGAACCAGGCGTCGCCTTGGATGGCGAAATCGAAAGGATTGCCGGTTTCGGTCAGCGAGCCGTGCGCGCTGGAAAGATAGGTCTTGCCGGAGGATGCGAAGGATACCGACTTCGGCCCGGTGCCGGAGACCACGTCCTCGAATTTCACGCCGGTGGCGCGAAAGCCGATGGTCGAAGCGTTGGCGACATTGTCGGCGATGGTGTCGAGACGGCGTTCGAGCGCAATCTGCGAAGATAGGGCGACGTAGAGACTGTCCTGCATGGTGTTCTCAGAACTTCAGCTTCTGCATGGCCATCATCAGATCGGTCGAGATGCCGACCGTGGTCGGCTGCGCGAACAGCACGCTGACCGAGGTCACGGCAGTGGTCGTCGGGTTGTTGATCTCCCACAGGCTGGTGAAGCGGGTAAGGAAGGTGTTCAGCTTGTCGGGATCCTTGAAGTCGGCGATATCGAGCTTCTGCTCGAACATCTGCGCCTGCTTGTCGATGTCGGCGGAGGCGATGGAGTCGGGCAGGCCGAGAGCCGTGCGCACCACGCTCGAAAGGGCCGTGTCGGCGAGCACGTCATACCAGCTGTTGATGTCAGGCGCCTTACGCTGGAAATAGAGCGCCAGGCGCACGCCCTGATTGGTTTCGCCGGCATTCTCCTCCAGCGTCTGGCGCATGTATTTGTCGACCGCGCCTTGCTGGGCGGAGGGATAGAGCGTGGCGGTCGAGCCGTAAGCCGCAAAGTTGAACGCTTTGACGAAGTCGGCGTAACGCTTGTCGCTCAGCTTGTTGGCGAAGCTGTCGGAGTCGGACACGCCTTCCTTGAGCGCCTTGACCATGAAGGCCTTGGCATAGGCCATGTCTTCCAGCCCGTACGCCTTCATCGCGTAGTTGAACAGCCGAGTGTTGTTGACGAAAACGTCGATGCTTTTGACGTTGCCGATATTGGCCAAATAGTAGTCGGTGTCACGCTTCACGACGGGCTGCGACTCGACCTGGTCGATTGCCTTTGGGATGTCCTTGGCGATGAGCTGATAGCTCGTATAGGTGTTCAACATCTGCGCCTCCGGCCGAAGCTTTCCGGTGACGATAGCGATGCTTCCTTGTGCGAGGCTGAATCGGTTCCGCATCGCGATTCAAGCCTCACACAAGGCACGAGGACTATCCCTGATCCTCGACGTGACATGCGGAAGGACCTGTCGTGGGTATTCTGATCGGACTTGTGGTGACGCTTGGCTGCGTGCTCGGTGGCTTCATGGCCATGGGTGGGCATCTGCATGTGCTGATCCAGCCTTGGGAAGCGGTGGTCATCTGCGGCGCAGCGCTCGGCACTTTCCTTGTCGCCAACCCGATGAAGACGGTCAAGGACACCGGCAAGGGCATTCTCGAGGCCTTCAAGCAGGCCGTGCCGAAGGAGCGCGACTATCTCGAAACGCTTGGCGTCCTGCACAGCCTGATGCGCGAGTTGCGATCGAAGTCGCGCAGCGAGGTCGAGGCGCATATCGACAATCCGGAAGAGTCGGCGATCTTCCAGGCGTTCCCGACGGTGCTCAAGAACCACGACCTGACGCATTTCATCTGCGACTATTGCCGCATCATCATCATCGGCAATGCGCGCTCGCACGAGATCGAGGCGCTGATGGATGAGGAGATCCAGACGATCCGCACCGACAAGCTGAAGGCCTATCACGCGATGGTCGCGGTCGGCGACGGCCTGCCGGCGCTCGGCATCGTCGCGGCCGTGCTCGGCGTGGTGAAGGCGATGGGCGCGCTCGACCAATCGCCGGAAATTCTCGGCGGGCTGATTGGTGCTGCGCTCGTCGGAACCTTCCTCGGCATCTTCCTGTCCTATGCCGTGGTCGGTCCGGTCGCCACCAAGATCAAGACGGTGCGCGAGAAGAAGAACCGCCTGTACATCATCGTCAAGCAGACGCTGCTCGCTTACATGAACGGCGCCTTGCCGCAGGTCGCGATCGAGTTCGGCCGCAAGACCATTTCGTCCTATGAGCGTCCTACTATCGATGCCGTCGAGCAGAGCACGATGAATACCGGCACCGCCGAGAAGAAGGCGGCCTGAGCATGCAGAACTTCAGCCGGGGCCGTTTGGCGTCATGACCAGTCCGGCAAGTCCGTCGCAAACCCGGGCTCTCATCATCGAGCGTCTCGTCGGCGACAGCGGCGAGGCCGCGCAGGTGATCGGCGTCGGCCGCGGCATGGCCGAGCGCTCGCTGCCGCTGCTGCAGAAAGCACTTTCCGCAGAGCTGGGCGCGCCGGTCACCGTCGACCTGCAGGCGGTCGAAGTGGGACGTGTCCCCGATGCGCGTATGCGCGCCGGCGAAACCTTCGCCATGACTATCGTTCCTTCGCCGACCTCGGCCGACGCCATGACGCTCGTCATGGACGCGCCGGCGATCGCCGTCATGGTCCAGGCGCTGTTCGGCGGCGATCCGGACCAGCCGGTGGCGCCGATCGAGCGCGACCTGTCACAGATCGAGACCGACGTCGCCACCACCGTCTTCCAAGAGGTCGCGATGGCGCTGAACGGATCGGGCCGGCGTTCTCTCGAGCTGCGCCAGCCTGTCCCGAGGGCGATGTCCGGCAACGAGGCGAAACGGCGCGTGCTACGCGACGGGGCGGCGGTTCGCATCATCTATGGCATCTCGACGCCGACCGACACCGGCACGGTGACGGTGATGATCCCGCAGCGAATCCTTTTGGCGACCCGCGGCGCCACCGCCGATCACGGCGGCGACCAGACGACGGAATTCGACTGGCGAGCCCGCTTCTCGGAGGAAGTGATGCGCTCGGCCGTGCGGCTCGAGGCCACCATGCCGCTCGCCCGGCTGTCGCTTGGCGATCTCGCCGCCTTCCAGCCCGGACAGGTGATCGAGTTCGAGGAAGATGCGCAGCTGCAGGCAAAGCTCAGCGCGCGCGACAAGACGCTGTTTGTCTGCGAGTTCGGCAAGCTCGGACAGAACTACACGGTCCGCATCCGGCATCCTCACGATGGCGGGCAGGATTTCGTCGACGGATTGGTGCCGGGCTGAGGCCTGGCTTGGGATTATTGGAGACGAGGCATGGCGAAGACCAAGGTGGAAGCCGAACCCGAAGCCGACCAGCCGGACGAGCAGCTCGACCGCGCCATCGAGGAATTGCGCGGCGTGCTGCGGGAGGAGGAGAACCGCCCCGACGCTGCCCTGCAGGCCGGCGCCAATTCCTCGATCATCATGACGATTCCGGTCGATGTGCAGATCATTCTGGGCAGCACCGAAATGTCGGTGTCGGAGCTGATGGCGCTGCAGAAGGGCTCGACGGTAGCGCTCAACCGCCGCATAGGCGAGCCGGTCGACGTGGTGGTCAACGGCCGCAGAATCGCGCGTGGCGAGATCACGGTGCTGGAACACGATCCGACGCGCTTCGGCATCAGGCTTACCGAAATCAACGCTGCTACCAAGAGCGCCTGAGCATGGACGGCGAGAGCATTCACCGGCAGCGGAGCCATGCCCAATGACGTCGTTGACGCTGACGCGCCCGCAAAAGGCCGCCGCCATCCTGGTGGCGATGGGCAAGCCCTCGGCCAGCCGGCTGCTCAAATTCTTCAAGCAGGAGGAGCTGAAGGCGTTGATCGAGGGCGCGCGGCTGCTGCGCACCATTCCGCAAACCGACCTGGAGCGCATCGTTGCGGAATTCGAGGCCGAGTTCACCGAGGGCGCAGGCCTGCTCGACTCGGCGGACCGGATGGACACGATCCTCAACGAATCGCTGTCGCCGGAGGAAATGAGCGCCATCATGGGCGAGAAGAAGTTCGAGCCCGCTCCTGAGGGGCCGCCGCCGATCTGGCCGGATCTGGAAAAGCTCGAGCCGACGCGCCTGGGCACCTTCCTCGCCGGCGAACACCCGCAAACGTCCGCCATGGTGCTGTCGAAGCTTGCGCCGCAGACCGCGGCCAATGTGCTGCTGACGATGGAAAAGCCGATACGCAGCCAGATCATCAAGCGTATGGTGACGATGGCCAACATTCCGGATGCGGCAGCCAGGATCGTCGAGAACCAGTTGCGCGCCAGCGTGCTTTCGCAAAAAGCGACCAGGGACACCTCGGTCGGCCAGGAGCGCGTCGCCAGCGTTCTCAACGAGATGGCCAAGCCCGAGCTCGACGAACTCATGCAGAACCTGGAGGACGCCGGCACGCCGGATCTGGCCGGGGTCAGGTCGCGGCTGTTTGCCTTCGACGACTTGCCGCTGCTCGCCCAGAAGGCGCGCGTGCTTCTGTTCGACGGACTGTCGACGGAGCTCGTCACACTGGCTTTGCGCGGCGCGCCGGCGGAGCTTACCGAATCCGTGCTGTCGGCGATCGGCGCTCGCTCGCGCCGCATGATCGAATCCGAGCTCGGACAGGGATCGGAAGGTATCGCGCTGGCCGACATCATGGCGGCGCGAAAGACGATCGCCGTGGCGACCATTCGTCTCTCGCGGCAGGGAGCGTTCGAGCTTCCCTCGATGCAGACCGCCGCCGAAGCCGCCTGACGATAGCGATGCGGTCAGGGCACCATGGCTGAGGCGGTCGACAAGGATTCCAAAACCGAGGAAGCCACAGAAAAGAAGATCCGCGACACGATCGAGCAGGGCAAGCTGCCTCACTCGCGCGAGACGGCGATCTTCGCTTCCTTCCTCGCCATACTGGTGTTCAGCGTCTTTTACGCCAAGGACGCCATCGTCAATCTCGGCATGTTCCTCGCCATGTTCCTGGAAAAGCCGGAAGCCTGGCCGATGGACACCGAGACCGACGTCATCGAGCTCTACAAGACCGTGCTGTTCGAAATCGGCCGCGCCGTCGTCAGCCTGCTGGTGCTGCTGGTGGTCGCCGGCGTCGGCGCTTCGGTGTTCCAGAACATCCCGCGATTCGTCGGCGAACGGATCCGGCCGCAGCTGTCGCGCATTTCGATCGCCAAGGGCTGGAGCCGCCTGTTCGGCGTGCAGGGCTTTGTCGAATTCGCCAAGTCGCTGGCCAAGCTTGCCTTCGCCATCGCCGTGCTCGCCTTCACGCTGTCGGAAGATCACCGCAGGCTGCTCGCCGGCATGATCACCAACCCGGTGTCGTTCGGCATGGTCATCCGCGGCATCTTCGTCGACATATTGGTGGCGATCGTCTTCGTCATGGGGGCGGTCGCGGTCGCCGACATCGTCTGGTCGCGCTTCCACTGGCGGCGCGACCTGCGCATGACCAAGCAGGAAGTGAAAGACGAGCTGAAGCAGTCGGAAGGCGATCCGATCGTGAAGTCGCGCCTGCGCTCGCTGGCGCGTGACCGGGCGCGGCGGCGCATGATGACGGCGGTGCCGCGCGCGACGCTCGTCATCGCCAATCCGACCCACTATTCCATCGCGCTGAAATATGTGCGCGAAGAGGACTCCGCTCCGCTGGTGCTCGCCAAGGGCCAGGATCTGGTGGCGCTGAAAATCCGCGAGATCGCGAGAGAGAACAACATCCCGATCTTCGAGGATGTGGCGCTTGCCCGCTCCATGTACAAGCAAGTTTCAGTTGATAGCGTGATCCCGTCGCAATTCTACCAGGCCGTCGCCGAATTGGTGCGGATCGTCTACTCGAAGAAGGCCGAGCGAAAAGTAACCCAATGATCGGACGCTGTTTCTATCCATGAACCGGCAACCACACGCCAATTCACGCGAGCAGATCGTCGCCAATGCCATCCAGGACGTGGTGGGCGAGCTGCGCCTGATCGAGGTCGCTGACTATATCGCCTTCATCCGGCTGGAGCATTTCGCCTGCCTGTCGGACCTGGTGGACTCGGCTGCGGAGCTCTATTTCCAGCCGGGCACGCTCAGGCTCGGTCATGGCGGCGAAGCGCATGTCGACTGGAGCGGCAGCCCGCGCATCGTGCTCGATCTCGAGCTTCGGCCGCGCGGCGTAACCGTCTATTTCCAACTGATGCTGACCGGGCAGGGCACGTCCGTGATCGTCAATTACGTCTCTTTCGAGAAGCCGGGCGAGACGCCGGAGCACAACACCGCCCTGCTCGAGGACGCGATCGACGAGGCGCGCATCCGGAGGACCGAGCCGCTCGCTTTTCCCTGACGATGTTTCAGGTCTCGGCGCCTGGCCTGGGCGAGCTACTCGATCAGGCCAAGGCGCAGCGCCTTCGCGACTGCCTGGTTGCGGTTGACAGCGTTGAGCTTCTGCGTCGACTGGGTGAGATACTGGTTGGCGGTGTGCACCGACAGTTTCAGGAGCTTCGCGATCTCCTCGCTGGTGTTGCCGTTGGCGGTCAGCTTCAGGCATTCGAGTTCGCGCTTGGAAATGGCGCGCGTCCTGCCGGTTTCGCTTGGACGGATGCGGGCGACCGACGCGAACAGGGCAAAGCAGCGCGCGTGGATTTCACATAGCGTGTCGTCCGAAAGGGTCATGTCCGGCCCCAGGAAGACGACCAGCCCGCACTGGCCGCGCTCCGCATGCACCGGAAAGGCGATGCCGTCGGTGCCGGGCGCCAGCGGCGCGGTCGGTTCGGACCATGCCAGGCTCTCCAACCTCTGCTGCGAAACGGCCATGCCGCTGTCGGCCCACCAGCGCGGCGTCGTCGAGATGCGGCTGTGGCGCACCATTTCCTCGCCGCTGGCGCCCGAGATGAATTTGGTGGTGAGGCCGGTCGACGGATAATCGGAATCGAAGCAGGCGACGAGGCGCGCTCGCTCCAGCGAGGGGCTGACGAAGAACAGTCCGAAACCAGAAGCGTTGATATCGACCGCGATCCAGCGGCAGCGGCGCACGGCGTCCGGAATGGTCACCGCGTGATGCGTCTCCGATCCGAGCGAGAAGGCGCCGAACGGATTGCGCTGCTCGTTGAAAAGGGCGGCAGCGGCCTCTTTGATCTGTGCGTGCTTCAAATGATGCCGCTCCTGATAGCGGTCGCAATCGCCATCGCGCGGTTCGAAGCCGCGAATTTCTGGATGGCATGCGTGATGTAGCTGTTGACGGTGTTCGACGAGACGCCAAGGATGAGGGCCACCTCGTCGGTGGTCTTGCCCTCCGATACCCAGAACAGGCATTCGCGCTCGCGGTCCGACAGCGGATCCTGCATGGATGCCGCGGCGATCAATTGCGGGATGCTGGATAACGCGTAGCAGCATTTCAGCTGCGCCTTCATCAAGGCCGTAAGGTCGATCTTGGCGGGCTCGGCGGCGGAAAACAGCACGAAAAGGCGCTGGCGGCCGACATTCAACCTCAGCGAATAGATCTCGGCGTGGCCGAGCACATCGAGCAGCCGCGCTTCCTCGCCGCTCAGTAGCGCGCCGGCGTCGGGCGCATGCGCCGCGACCAATGGCTTGGGGCGCACGCCCGGCGCTGCCGTCAGCGGGCCGAGCGCGAGATTGGCAATCAGCCGCTTGCCGATCAACTCGATGGCGTCGAAAATCCAGTTCGACGACACGATACGCGCGTCGTTTCGATCCTGATCGTGCACCATGGCGACCAACATATAGCTGTCGGCGCCGATATCGGCTGAAAGCTGCATGAAGAAACTGGTGAGATCGCCGCGCGACGCCAGGCGCGAGCCTGAAGCGTCGGAATGAAGAAGCGCGGCGGGACTGCTCATTTTGATATTCTGACCGGAATCGATCCTTGCGCCCGGTGCTGGCATTGGCCAGCGCTCGGACCCGAAACGCGTCACGTTTACGAAGACACACCCACGGGCGCGCACAGCGCCCAACCGAGCCGAATCCTTACAGGGAACGCGAAGCCGTCCGCGTCTGGTACCGGCAGGACGCCGGAACTTGAGACTTTGGGTGGTCGCCGCGCCCCCCGTGGACCGGCTGATTCGGGTCTAATCTACCCGTAGATGAATCCGACATCAAACGCGATTTGACAAAATCGAATCCGCTGGACTCTTGTTGCGACTCAGCGGCTGCTCATCGCGTTGCTTGGGGGTGGCTTCAGAGCTGAATCGAGCCGATTTCCCGGTGACGTCCGTTGCAGGCGGAAGCGCGTCCGTTTGATCAGATATGGCTCAGCGGTCCTCGAAGCCGGTCAGCACGCCGACGGCGTTGATGCCGATTTCCTCAACCGCGTAGCCGCCTTCCATGACGAACAGCGTCGGCAGGCCGAGCTTGGCGATGCGGCGGCCGATCTTGGGATAGTCTTCGCTCTTCAGCTTGAACTGGCTGATCGGATCCTTCTCGAAGGTGTCGACGCCGAGCGAGACCACGACCACGTCCGGCGCATAGGCGGCAAGCTTGGCACAGGCGTCTTCCAGCGCTGCGTTCCAGCCGTCCCAGTTGGTGCCGAAGGGCATCGGGTAGTTGACGTTGAAGCCTTCGCCTTCATCCTCGCCGCGCTCGTCGGCATGGCCGAGGAAGAAGGGGTACTCGACCATCGGATCGCCATGCAGGTTGAGCACCTGGACGTCGCCGCGGCGATAGAAAATCTCCTGCGTGCCATTGCCGTGGTGGTAATCGACATCGAGGATCGAGACACGGCTTGCGCCCTGGTCGCGGAACCATTGCGCGACGACGGCGGCGTTGTTGATGAAGCAGTAGCCGCCCATGAAGGCAGCGCCGGCGTGGTGGCCGGGCGGGCGGCAGAGCGCGAAGGCGGTCCGCTCGCCGCCCTTGACCAGGGCGGCCGCCGTCAGCGCGACGTCATAGGATGACTTGATCGCCTTCCATGTGCCTTCGACGAAAGTGGCGCCGGCATCGAAGGAATAGTAGCCGAGCAGGGCGTCGATGCGCTTCGGCGGGACATCGCCGCGCAGGCCGCGCGTCGGCCAGGTGAAGCCCATCGCCGAGCCCTTGAAGCCGGCGGCGACCCATTCCGGCCAAACCGTCGGCAGGAAATCGATGTAGTGCGCTTCATGCACGCGCTTGGCGGCGGCAAGGTCGTGCTCGGCCGGCCCGATGATCGGCCCCAGCTTCTCGCTTTCCACCCTTGCCTTGATGAATTCGGCCCGCGAGGGCTTCTCGAAACTCGGCACGATCGCCGAGGTGACCAATTCCATCTGGCCGGCGTGACCGGCGTGAAGCGGTGAAAAAACTGTCTTCATTTTGGGAGTTGGCTCGCTGTTCGAGTTCTGGTTTCGGGGCCTCAAACAGCTTTGTGGCAGAGAGTTCCGGCGCCGCCAAGGGGCATTTCAGTTTGTCGTTCGGGCCAGCATGGGACGGCTTGCCAGACGCCAATACTCTGCTAGCCTAGGCACAAATGGGAGAAAATGATGCCGCAAACGGCCGATCTTATCGTCGAGAACGCCAGCATATTGACGATGGATCCGGATACCCCCGCCGCCCAGGCCATTGCCATCAAAGGTGATAAGATAATTGCGATCGCAGATCGCGATAGCGTCCGCGACTGCAAAGGCCCTGCCACTCGTGTCGTCGATGCTCAGGGCGGCTCCGTCCTGCCGGGCTTCATCGAAGCGCACATGCATTTGTTCGGCGGCGCGGCCGAGCTCGACAATCTGCATCTGGCAGGCGTGCAGGGCTTCGACGCGCTTCGCGACGCGATCCGGGGCTTTGCGGCGAAGCGTCCGAAAGCCGGGCTGCTGCTCGGCGCCGGTGTAGACTATGCGATCCTGCCCGAGCCGGTGACCCGCCATCACCTCGACCGTATCATTCCCGACCGGCCCTTCGCCATGTCGGCCTCCGACCATCACACGATGTGGGCAAACACCAAGGCGCTGGAAGAGGCCGGCCTGCTGCATGGCAAGCAGGTGGGACCAGGCAACGAAATCGTCATGGGCGCGGACGGACTTGCCGCCGGCGAGTTGCGCGAAGGCGAGGCGTTCGGTCCCGTGCTCGACCATTTCGGCGCGAACCGGACACGGCTCGGCCTCGAAGGTGCGGAGCCGGATCCCTATCCGTCGGCAGCGGAGCTTGCCGCCGACGGCGATCTCATGCACCGCGGGCTCGAGTGGTGCGCAAAGCACGGCATCACTTCGATCCAGAACATGGACGGCAACCTCTACCAGCTCGAGCTGCTCGCCGGGCTGCAAGAGGAAGGACGGCTCATCTGCCGCACCAAGATCCCGTTCCACTTCAAGAATTTCATGAAGCTGGACATGCTGGAAAAAGCCTCGCGCATGGCGGCGGCGTACAATTCCGAGTGGCTGTCGTCCGGCATGGTCAAGGTCTTCTACGACGGGGTGCTGGATTCCTGGACCGCGGTGATGGTCGACGATTATGCCGACCGTCCGGGCTGGCGCGGCGAGCCGCTTTTTTCCCCCGAGCATTTCGCCGAGGTTGCGGTCGAAGCCGACAGGCGCGGCCTGCAGATCGCCGTTCATTCGATCGGAGACGGAGCGGTGCGCGCCGTGCTCGACGGTTACCAGGCGGCAGCGAAGAAAAACGGCAGGCGCGACAGCCGGCACCGCATCGAGCACATCGAAGTGATCACCCCGTCCGATGTGCCGCGTTTCGCCGAGCTCGGCGTGCTCGCCTCGATGCAGCCGCCGCATCCGCCGGGCGCGATGAATTTCCCGCTGGAGCCGACGATCTCGCGCATTGGCCATGATAAGTGGCCGCTGAGCTATGCCTGGCGCACCTTGAAGAATGCCGGCGCGCGGGTCGTCTTCGCATCCGACTGGCCGGTCTCGCCGGTTGACCCGATCCTGGGCATCCAGGCGGCGGTCTTGCGCAAACCTTGGGCAGAAGGCCTGCCGGACCAGAGCTTCTCGCTGCATGAAGCGATTGCCGGCTACACGGTCGAAGGCGCCTATGCCGAGTTCATGGAACACCGCAAGGGGCGCCTGAAGCCCGGATACCTCGCCGATATCGTGGTTTTGTCGGCCGATATCGAGAAGACGGCGCCGGAGGCGCTGCACACCGTGCGGCCGGTCACCACCATCTGTGGCGGCAAGATCACTTTCCAAGCTTAGGATTGACTAGGCCTGAGGCTGGCATGGGTATTGCGTTAAAAAAACGAGTAGCAGCTCCGCAGTTGCCAAGCCGGTCGGCTTATGGTGACAATCAAACAGGAACGCACCTGCCGCCAAGAGCAGGCTCTCTCAATGGGGTAATCGTGCCGGAACAACCGGGTAAGAACGCGATCGAAGTTCGCGGCGTACGAAAAGTATTTGGAACCGGTGAAAACCAGGTAGCCGCTCTCGACACGGTGTCCGTCTCGATCCGCGAGAACGAGTTTTTCACGCTGCTCGGCCCGTCCGGATGCGGAAAGACGACGCTTTTGAGACTGATTGCCGGCTTCGATTTCCCAAGCGCCGGCGAAATCATGCTGCACGGCCAGGACATCGCGCCGCTGCCGCCGTTCAAGCGACCCGTCAACACCGTCTTCCAGAGCTACGCGCTCTTCCCGCACATGACGGTGGCGCAGAACATCGGCTTCGGTCTGGAGATGCTCGGCAAGCCCAAGGGCGAAATCGAGGCACGGGTCGCTCAGATGCTGAAACTGGTCAAGATGGAGGCGCTCAAGGCGCGCCGCACCAGCCAGATCTCGGGCGGCCAGCAGCAGCGCGTGGCGCTCGCCCGGGCGCTCGCGCCACAGCCGAAGGTGCTCTTGCTCGACGAGCCGCTCTCGGCGCTCGACTACAAGCTGCGCAAGGAGATGCAGATCGAACTGAAGCGGCTGCAGCACGAGACCGGCATCACCTTCATCTTCGTCACCCACGACCAGGAAGAAGCGCTGACCATGTCAGACCGGATCGCGGTGATGTCGGCCGGCAAGATCCTCCAGGTAGGCACGCCGCGCGACATCTACGACAAGCCGGCGGAACGCTTCGTCGCCGATTTCATCGGCGAGACGAATTTCTTGGCCGGCACGGTGTTGTTGAAGAAGCCAGGGGCGGCCACGGTCAAATTCGCCAGCAACGCGACGATCGCCGCCGGCTATCCGGAGGGCTTCGATCCGACAGGCGAGGTGACGCTGGTGGTGCGTCCCGAGCATGCCGACCTGGTGCCCGATCCGACCAAGGGCACGATCGCTGGAACGCTTTCCAACATCGTCTATTTCGGCACCGATACGCATTACCACGTGAGGCTCGACGGCGGTGAGAACTTCATCGTGCGCCACCAGAACAGCCGCTCGTCTCCGGTGACCTACGAGACCGGCGCCAAGGTCGGCATCCAGTTCGAGGAGGGCGCCGCGCGCGTCCTGAAAGACTGATGACGACAGCCACGCTCTCCCCGACCATGCCTTCCAAGGCCGCGTTGTTCGAAGCCCAGGCGGTGAAAGCCGGCGCGCGACGCAACCGCCTGCTGTCGCTGCCGGCGCTGCTCATCATCGGCATTTTCGGCGTGCTCCCGCTTTTGATCATCTGCGTCTATTCGTTTCTGGCCGCCGCGCCCTATGGCGGCGTGCAGTGGCGGTTCTCGACCGACGCCTATCTGAACTTCCTGTTCCAGCGCGACATCTTCGACGACACCCTGCAGTTCACGCCGGACTTCCTGATCATCTATCTGCGCTCGTTCCTGTTCGCGGTGGTGACGACGATCATCTGCCTGCTGCTCGGATTTCCGACCGCCTATTTCATGGCGACGCGACCGCCGGCGCAGCGCAACTGGTGGGTGCTTCTGATCACCATCCCGTTCTGGTCGAACCTTTTGGTCCGCACGCTGGCGATCATGTTCATCATCCGCGACGAAGGGCTGATCAATAACGCGCTGCTGGGGCTCGGCGTGATCGATAAGCCGATCACCATGCTCTACACCAATTTCGCAATCCAACTCGGCCTGCTCTATGCCTTTCTGCCGTTCATGGTGCTGCCGCTCTATTCCAGCCTGGAGAAGCTCGATTTCCGGCTGATCGAGGCGGCCTACGACCTCTATGCGACGCGCCGCCAGGTGTTGTGGCGGGTGATCATCCCGCTGTCGAAGCCCGGCATCATCGCCGGCTGCCTGCTCGTCTTCATCCCGGCGCTCGGCGCTTATGTCACGCCGCTGATCCTCGGCGGGGGCGTCCACCTGATGATCGGCGATCTCATCGCCCAGCAATTCGGATCGGGGCGCAACTGGCCGCTCGGCTGCGCGCAGGCGCTGATCCTGATGGCCGCGGTGCTGGTGGCGCTGTTCTTCTACGTCCGCAATACGTCAGGGAAGGTGCAGCATGGCTGAGCCGCGCAGCATCGACATCAAGGAGCAGCCGGGCTTCCGCTCGATTGCTGTCATCTGCCTGCTGGTGCTCTACGTGCCGGTGCTGATCCTGATGATCTTCTCGCTGAACAGCGGCTCGCTGGTCACGCATTGGGAGGGCGTCACGCTCGGCTGGTACGGCAGCGCATTGCGCAACGAGGAATTCCACAACGCTGCCCGCAACACGCTGATCATCTCGATCAGCGCCACGATAATCTCTACCGTGTGCGCGACGCTCGCGGCGATCGGCATGACAAGAGTGAAGCCGTGGCGCGGGCTGGCGGCGGCCTTCATGGTCATCAATCTGCCACTGATGGTGCCGGAAATCATCACGGCGGTGGCGACGCTCTCCTTCTTCGCGCTGATCGCCGGCACGTTCGGGCTGAATTTCGGCATCGGCAATCTGATCCTCGCCCACACCGTGTTCTGCATTCCGTTCGCCTACATGCCGATCCGGGCGCGGCTGGAAGACATGGACCTGACGCTGGAATATGCCGCCGCCGACCTTTACGCGACGCCGTGGAAGGCCTTCAAGCGCATCACGCTGCCGTTACTTGTTCCCGGCATCATGTCGGGCGCAGCACTCGCCTTCATCGTCTCATTCGACGATTTCACCATCACCCAGCTCGTCGCCGGCCCCGGCCAGACGACTTTGCCCCTCTATATCTGGAACCAGATCCGGCGGCCGATGACGCCGGAGATCAACGCCATCTCCACCATCCTGCTTTTGGTGTCGATCGTGTTCGTCTCGGTCTCGTTCCTGATCGCGCGGCGACGCGCCAAATGATCCGTGAGCTCCAACACAAAACAATGGGAAGGCAAGGAGAACATTAAATGTCTGGAAAACTGATGGCGGCCGTTTCCGCGGCCGTGCTGTTATGGGCCGTTCCGGCGCTCGCCGACGGCGAATTGCATATCTACAACTGGGGCGACTACACCAACCCCAAGCTGATCGAGAAGTTCGAAAAGCAGTACAACGTCAAGGTGACGCTGGACGACTACGATTCCAACGAAACCATGCTGTCCAAGGTGCGCGCCGGCAATTCGGGCTACGACATCGTCGTGCCGTCCGACTACACCGTGAAGATCATGATCGAGGAGGGCCTGCTCGAAAAGACCGAGCCCAACGCGATGCCGAACGGCAAGAACATCGATCCGCGCTTCCTCGATATCTACTGGGACTCCGGACGCCATTACACCGCGCCGTGGCAATTCGGCACGACGGCGTTCTCCGTCAATACGGATAAGTTCAAGGGCGACATCAACACGCTGGCCATCCTGTTCAACCCGCCGGACGAACTGAAGGGCCAGATCAACGTGCTCGACGACGTCAACACCGTCATGCACGCGGCCGAGCGCTATGCCGGCGTGCCGCGCTGCGGCGCAGACAAGGCCAGCCTGAAAAAGATCAACGACATACTGATGGCCGCCAAGCCGTCATGGAAGACCTTCAGCTACGACACGATCACCAAGATCACTTCCGGCGACGTGATCGTGACCGAACAGTGGAATGGTGCGGCCTACCGCTCGCGTCAGAAGATCCCGGCGATCAAATATGCCTATCCGAAGGAAGGCATCGAGGGCTGGATGGACAATGTCGCGGTGCTGAAGGGCGCCAAGAACCTGGAGAACGCCAAGCTCTTCCAGGATTTCGTCATGGCGCCTGAGAACGCGGCGCTGATCTCCGAGTATGCCGGTTACGACAACGGCATCGCCGGCAGCCACAAATTTCTGCCGGCAGAGTTCGCCAACTCGCCGGAAATCAGCCCGCCGGCCGGCTCGCCGACGCCGGAATTCGTGCCGCCGTGCCCGCCAGATGTGGTGGAGATCTACAACAAGATCTGGACCAACCTGCGCAAGTAACTGAGCGGGAACGCATGAAGGGAGGGGAGGCTCCGGCCTCCCTTTCTTATGTGCAGGGAGGATTGATGACATCTTACCGCAACTCCGATCCGCGGCCGCCGATCATGCAGGGCTCGCCACCGGCCATGGCTCTGCCGAAGCTCGACTGGGATCGGCGACCGTGGAACCGCTGGGCCTTCCAGCACGTGCGTGAGTTTTTGCCGACCGTCGAGGTCTGGCGCGGCCAAGGTCATCGCCGTCGGCTCGAGCGCGCCGAGGTGGATCTCGACGACCTGACCGTGGCCGATAGCGAGGGCCGGCCGACAACGCTCGCCGGCTTGCTCGACGAGACCTACACGGACGGTTTCCTGGTGTTGAAGGACGGCACGGTCGCCTATGAGCGCTACTTCAACGGCATGGACGAGCGCACGCTGCATCTGTCGCAATCGATGGCAAAGTCGGTCACGGGATCGGTGTTCGGCATCCTGGTCGGGCGCGACCTGATCGACCCGGCCAGGCTGGTGACGGATTATCTTCCGGAGCTCGGCGAGACCGCCTGGGCCGGGGCCACCGTGCAGCAAGTGCTCGACATGACCACGGGCGTGCGCTTCTCCGAGGAATACACCGATCGCTATTCCGAGATCGGCCAGGTCGATGTCGCCACCGGCTGGAAGCCGATCCCGCCGGGCAGCGATCCTGATTTCCGGTGGCCCGCGCATCTGTTCGAGCTGATCCTGCGGCTGAAGGACAAGGTCCGCGAACATGGCGAGGCCTTCGAGTACCGCTCGATCGAGACCGATGTGCTTGCCTTCATCATGGAGCGGGTGAGCGGCAAGCGCCTGGCGCAGCTGGTCTCGGAAGAACTCTGGCAAAAGCTCGGCGCCGACGAGAGCGCCTGTTTCACCGTCGACAGCGCCGGCTATGCGCTGGCCGACGGCGGCTTCAACGCGACGCTGCGCGATTATGGCCGCTTCGGCCAGTTGATCCTCGACAATGGCGGCGGGGTCATCCCTGCCGAGTGGATCGAGGCTACGCGCAGCGGCAAGCACGGACCGGACTTCAGCCCGAGCCTTCCGGACGGCAGCTACCGCAACCAGTTCTGGATCGAGGATCCACGCTCTCGCGCACTGATGTGCAAGGGCGTGTTCGGCCAGATGATCCATATCAGCTGGGAGCACAGGATGGTCGTCGTGAAGCTTTCGACCTATCCGGATTTCCTCAACGCCGCCTATTCGGTGGCGACGCTTAAGGCCGTGCACGCCATAGCCGCCGCGCTAGGCTGAAAGTCAGAAATGGACGACCGGGAGACAATCGTGACCGGCAACACCGCGTTCGAGACAAGATACGGCTTTGCCCGCAAGGATGTGCGGCTCGACAATTGGCGGCTGAGGCCGTTCAGCCAATGGTCGTTCCAGAATGTCGGCGAATTGGTGCCGAGCGTCCACGTTGCCGCCGCGCCCGGCGGCGAGGAACAGGTGAAATCGCTCGGCGCGCTGCTCGAGGAGAAAGTCACCTTGGCCGGGGGCGCCGAAACAGTCGAATCCTTCCTAAAGCGCTCCGACACTGACGGGCTGACGATCCTGAAGGGCGGCAGGCTGGTCGGCGACTGGTCGGCGCCGCATATGGCGTTCGGTCAGCGCCATATCATCTTTTCGATCAGCAAGTCGGTGACGGCGATCCTCGCCGGCATCCTGCAAGGCGAGGGGGTGTTCGACCCGGAAGCGCCGGTGACAGAATACATCCCCGAAGCCAAGAGCTCGGCCCATGGCGATGCGAGCGTGCGCAATGTGCTCGACATGACGGTCAGCCTCGACTTCGAGGAGGCCTATCTCGATCCGGAAAGCGCCTTCGCCCGCTATCGCCGCGCGACACTGTGGAATCCGGGCGGCGGGTCGGAAAGCCTCGCTGCGTTTCTGTTGACGTTGCCGCGGCTCGCCGAGCCGCATGGGCAGACCTACCGTTATCGCTCACCCAATTCGGATATGCTGGGCATCCTGGTGGAGCGGGCATCCGGCAAACGCGTCAGCGACTTGCTCAGCGAAAAACTGTGGCTGCCGCTGGCCGCCGCGAGCGAGATGTCGGTGACGGTCGACATGGAAGGCACGGCGCGTACCGCCGGCGGCATGTCGATGACGCCGCGCGACCTTGCCCGCATCGGCGAAATGATGCGACAGGGCGGCACGGCCAATGGCCGCCGCATCGTGCCGGAAACCTGGGTGCATGACACGGTTGCCAGCGGCGGCAGCCACGAAGCCTGGCGGCGCGGCACGATGGTGTTCCTCTTCCCCAAGGGCCGCTACCGCAACAAATGGTACCAGATGGGCACGCCAAGCGGCGCCTTCTGCGGCATCGGCATTCACGGCCAGTGGATCTACGTCAACCCGAGCGACGAGGTGGTCATCGCCAAGATGTCGTCGCAGCCGGAACCGGTCGACGATCAGCTTGATCTCGATGTCGTCGCCTTCTTCGAGGCCCTGAGCCGGACGGTTTGAGCCGTTCGGCTGGTCTTTCCTCGCAGCTCTTTCCTGTGGAGCTTTCCCGTCGGGTGGAGACAGCGCGGTTGGCGCAGCCGTCGTCCCGGCCTATTGTCGCCGCTCTTTTCGGCAGGAACCAGCATGGCATCGGACATCAAGCGCATCGCAGCAATCATCGCGGCCGAGATCGGCTCGCGGCCGGAGCAGGCGGCAGCCGCAATCGGGCTGCTGGACGAGGGCGCAACGGTGCCTTTCGTGGCGCGCTACCGCAAGGAGGTCACCGGCGGCCTCGACGACACGCAGTTGCGCGACCTTTCCGAGCGGCTTGCCTATCTGCGCGAGCTGGATGCGCGCCGCGACACCATCCTCGGCTCGATCCGTGAGCAGGGCAAGCTGACCGAGGACCTCGAGGCAAAAATCGCGGCGGCGACCACCAAGGCCGAGCTCGAAGACATCTACCTGCCATACAAGCCGAAGCGCCGCACCAAGGCCGAGATCGCCAGGGAACGTGGACTGGTGCCGCTGGCCGAGGCGATCCTCGCCGACCGTTCGGCGGTGCCTGCCGAGCTCGCGCTAGCCTATCTCACAGAGGAGGTTCCCGACGCCAAGGCGGCGCTCGAAGGCGCGCGCGACATCCTGTCGGAGCAGTTGGCCGAGAATGCCGATCTGGTCGGCAGGCTGCGCGCCTATATGAAGGAGCGCGCTTTCCTGCGCGCCAGGGTCGTCGACGGCAAGCAGGAGGCGGGCGCGAAATTCTCCGACTATTTCGATCATGTCGAGCGCTGGGCGAACGTGCCCAGCCATCGCGCCTTGGCCATGCTGCGTGGCCGCAACGAAGAGGTGCTGTCGCTCGACCTCGAAATCGATGCCGACGATCAATCGCCGGTGAAACCGGTCGAGCGGATGATCGCCAACGCCTATGCGATTGGTAGCACCCTGCCGGGCGACCGCTGGCTGATGGAAGTGGCCGGCTGGACCTGGCGGATAAAACTATCGCTCCATCTGACGCTTGATTTGATGCGCGACCTGCGCGAGCGGGCCGAGGACGAGGCCATCCATGTCTTTGCCCGCAACCTCAAGGACCTGCTGCTCGCCGCGCCCGCCGGCTCCCGGCCCACGATGGGTCTCGATCCCGGCATCCGCACCGGCGTCAAGGTGGCTGTGGTCGACGGTACCGGCAAGCTGGTGGCGACGACCACCGTCTATCCGTTTCCGCCAAAGAACGATGTGCGCGGCACGCAGGCGGAACTTGCCAGGCTCATTCGCTTCCACAAGGTGGAGCTGATCTCGATCGGCAACGGCACCGGCAGCCGCGAGACCGAGAAGCTGGTGGCCGACATGCTCGCCAGCCTGCCGTCCGACGGCGGGCCGAAGCCGATCAAGGTGATCGTCAGCGAAGCCGGCGCGTCGGTCTATTCGGCCTCGGCGACGGCGGCCGCCGAGTTTCCCGACCTCGACGTGTCGCTGCGCGGCGCGGTGTCGATCGCCAGGCGCCTGCAGGACCCGCTCGCCGAGCTGGTCAAGATTGAGCCGAAGTCGATCGGTGTCGGCCAGTATCAGCACGATGTCGACCAGTACCGGCTCGGCCGCTCGCTGGAGGCGGTGGTGGAGGATGCGGTCAATGCCGTCGGCGTCGACCTCAACACGGCATCGGCGCCGCTCTTGGCGCGCGTGTCGGGACTGGGGCCATCGCTTGCCGAAGCGATCGTCGCGCATCGCGACGTCGGCGGTCCGTTCGCTACGCGCCGCGATCTGCTGAACGTGGCGCGGCTTGGACCGCGCGCGTTCGAGCAGTGCGCCGGCTTCCTGCGCATCCCGAACGGCTCTGAGCCGCTCGACGCTTCATCCGTGCATCCGGAAGCCTATGGCGTGGCAAAGAAGATCGTCGCCGCCTGCGGCCGCGACGTGCGCGCGCTGATGGGCGACAGTGCCGCGCTCAAGGCACTCGACCCTCGTGTCTTCGTCGACGAGCGCTTCGGCCTGCCGACGGTACGCGACATCATCGCGGAACTGGAAAAGCCCGGACGCGACCCGCGGCCGGGCTTCAAGACGGCGACCTTTGCCGAAGGCGTCGACGACATCAAGGACCTGAAGCCCGGCATGCTGCTCGAAGGCACGGTCACCAATGTCGCCGCCTTCGGCGCCTTCGTGGACATCGGCGTGCACCAGGACGGGCTGGTGCATGTCTCGCAGCTGGCCGACCGCTTCATCAAGGACGCGCATGAGGTGGTAAAGGCCGGCGATGTCGTGAAAGTTCGAGTGGTCGATGTCGACATCAAGCGCAATCGCATCGGCCTCTCGATGCGCAAGGATGGCGGCCAGGGTGGGGCGCCTCGGGTCGGCCAGCGCGACAGCGGCGGCGGTAAGCCGGTCCCGCGCTCGCCGGCGCCGCAGCGCCAGCCCGAACGGCCGGCGCAGGGTGCTTTCGGCGCGGCGCTCGCCGAGGCGATGAAGCGGAAATAGCTACCACGCCAGAACAGCCGGCTCCTTCTCAACCTGGCCCCGCAGCCAGTCGCGAAAGCTGGCAACCGGCGGATGGCCGCGCTTGGCGTGCGGCACGACGAGATAATAGGCACTGCGGCTCTGCATCGGCTTGCCCGGCGCCGGCACCAACTGGCCACGCTGCAATTCTCCGGCAATCAGGATTTGTGGTAGCAGCGCCACGCCGAGCCCCGCCATGCAGGCCTGCGCGACCGTGCCGAACTGCTCGAACTGCATGCCGGGGCCGGTCGGCGCGTCGAGCTCCTGATGCTCGAACCATTCGCTCCAGGCGTCGGGACGCGTTGCCATGTGCAGCAACGGCAGGCGGTCGATATCGGCCGGCGTCGCGACCTTCCGCTGCGCCAGGAATTCGGGCGCGGCGACCGGCATCACGGTCTCGCGCATCAAAAGCGTGCAATCAGCGTCCGGCCAATCAGGCATGCCATGGTGGATTGCGGCGTCGAGCCGCTCGCGCGCGAAGTCGAAGCGGCCAATGCGCGTGGCGAAATTGATCGTGATGTCCGGATGACGGGCGACGAAATCCGGAATGAGCGGCATCAGCCAGCGCGTGCCGAAGGTCGGCAGGATGGCAAGGTTGAGAACACCGCTATGCCGATTGCTCATCAATCCAAGCGCCGCACCGCGCAACTGCGCGAGTGCTGAGCGCACCGCGCCGGCGTAGATTTCGCCCGCCGTGGACAGCCTGACATTGCGGCTGTCGCGTTCGAAAAGCCGGCGCCCGAACTGCTCTTCCAGCAGATTGATCTGCCGGCTGACGGCACCTTGCGTGAGATCGAGCTCGCGGGCCGCGGCGGTGAAGGAGCCGAGACGCGCCACCGCCTCGAAGGCGGCAAGCGCGCTGATGTTTGGCAAGAGGCGGCGCTGAACGTTCATGATCTATTACTATCGCTCATTGATGCTTGATGCAATTTCGTTTGATTTTTTCCAGATGGAGGCGGATAAGCCGGGCCATCCAAGATTTTACCGGGAGACCCACCTCATGGCCGCCGAGAAGAACGCCTTCGTCTGGAACGATCCCTTCCTGATCGAGGACCAGCTATCCGAAGACGAGCGGATGGTGCGCGACGGCGCAGCGGCGTTCGCCGCCGACAAGCTAGCGCCCCGCATCGAGGAAGCCTATGCCGATGAGAAAACCGATCCCTCGATCTTCCGCGAGATGGGCGAGGCGGGCCTGCTCGGCATTACCATTCCGGAGGAATATGGCGGGCTCGGCGCCAATTACGTCACCTACGGGCTGGTGGCGCGCGAAGTCGAACGCATCGATTCCGGCTATCGCTCGATGATGAGCGTGCAGTCGTCGCTGGTCATGTATCCGATCCATGCCTACGGCTCGGAAGAGCAGCGCAAGAAGTACCTGCCGAAGCTCGCCTCCGGCGAATGGATCGGCTGCTTCGGCCTCACCGAGCCGGATGCCGGCTCCGATCCGGGCGGCATGAAGACACGGGCCGAGAAGACGGCGAACGGCTACAGGCTTTCCGGCTCCAAGATGTGGATTTCCAACGCGCCGATCGCCGACGTCTTCGTCGTCTGGGCAAAGTCGGCCGCGCATGACAACCAGATCCGCGGCTTCGTGCTGGAAAAGGGCCTGAAGGGGCTGTCGGCGCCGAAGATCGGCGGCAAGCTTTCGCTGCGAGCCTCAATCACCGGCGAGGTAGTGATGGAAGGCGTCGAGGTCGGCGAGGAGGCGCTGCTGCCCAATGTCTCGGGCCTGAAGGGACCCTTCGGCTGTCTCAATCGCGCGCGCTACGGCATCTCGTGGGGCGCCATGGGCGCGGCCGAGGATTGCTGGCACCGCGCGCGGCAGTACGGCCTCGACCGCAAGCAGTTCGGCAAGCCGCTCGCCGGCACACAGCTCTTCCAGAAGAAGCTCGCCGACATGCAGACCGAGATCGCGCTCGGCCTGCAGGGTTCGCTGCGCGTCGGCCGGCTGATGGACGAAGGCAAGATGGCGCCGGAGATGATTTCGATCGTCAAGCGCAACAATTGCGGCAAGGCGCTCGACATCGCCCGCCAGGCTCGCGACATGCATGGCGGCAACGGCATCCAGATCGGCTATCACGTGATGCGTCATGCCCAGAACCTAGAGACGGTCAACACCTATGAGGGCACGCATGACGTGCATGCGCTGATACTGGGTAGGGCGCAGACGGGGCTTCAGGCGTTTTTCTAAGCTGGCAACGCTGCTTAAATTAGGTGCAGCGCAACATCTCTGCTTGGAGAATGCCCAGCACTTATGTCAGGGTTCGGCGATTGAAACGCCGTTCCCCGGGGCACCATGGCAATTCTGGCAGCCGTCCACCACCTGACCCATTACAAATACGACCGGCCGGTCGTTCTCGGCCCTCAGGTGATCAGGCTGCAGCCGGCGCCGCATTCGCGCACCAAGGTGCTCAGCCATTCGCTGAAGGTCGAGCCGAAGAACCATTTCGTCAACCTGCAGCAGGACCCGTACGGCAACTTCCTCGCCCGCTTCGTCTTCCCGGAGCCGGTGACGGAACTGAAGATCCAAGTCGATCTAGTCGCCGATATGACGGTCTATAATCCGTTCGATTTCTTCGTCGAGGAATCAGCCGAGAATTTCCCGTTCGAGTACCCGGAAGAGATCAGGCAAGACCTCGCTATATACCGCACGCCCGAGCCGGCCGGCCCGTTGCTGTCGGCCTTCCTGAAAACCATCGACCGCAGTCCGACAAACACGGTCAACTTCCTGGTCGGCCTCAACGCGCGGCTGCAGCGCGAAATCGCTTATATCGTGCGCATGGAGACCGGCGTCTATTCGCCGGAGGAGACGCTGGCCGCCGGCAAAGGCTCGTGCCGAGATTCGAGCTGGCTGCTGGTGCAGATCCTGCGCAACCTCGGCATCGCAGCGCGTTTTGTCTCCGGTTACCTGATCCAGTTGAAGCCGGACCTCGTCTCGTTGGACGGACCGCCTGGAACCTCGGTCGATTTCACCGACCTGCACGCCTGGTGCGAAGTCTATATTCCGGGCGCCGGCTGGATCGGCTTCGACCCGACTTCCGGTTTGCTCACCGGCGAAAGCCATGTGCCGCTGGCGGCGACGCCGCATTTCCGCAATGCCGCGCCGATCTCCGGCATGGCGAGCTTCGCCAATGTCGATTTCGACTTCGACATGCGCGTCGATCGCATCGCCGAGCATCCGCGCATCACCAAGCCGTTCTCGGATGAAAGCTGGGAGGCGCTCGACGCCTTGGGCAACAAGGTCGACGCGGTTTTGCGGGAACAGGATGTGCGGCTCACCATGGGCGGCGAGCCGACCTTCGTGTCGATCGATGATTTCGAGGCTGCCGAATGGAATACGGCGGCCGTCGGGCCGACCAAGCGCGACAAGGCGGATCAGCTGATCCGCCGGCTGCGCGAGCGCTTCGCGCCGGGCGGTTTCCTCCACTACGGGCAAGGCAAGTGGTATCCGGGCGAGAGCCTGCCGCGCTGGACCTTCTCGCTCTTTTGGCGCACCGATGGCGAGCCGGTCTGGCGCGACCCGTCTCTGATCGCGCGCGAAACGAGCACCGTCTCTGTCGGGCCTGAGCAGGCCGCAAGCTTGCTCACGGCGATCGCCGTCGAGCTCGGCATCGACAAGGCGATGGTCGGCGAGGCCTATGAGGATCCGGCCGAATGGCTGCTCAAGGAAGGCAAGCTGCCGGATAATGTCGACCCGTCCAACTCGAAGCTGGAGGATCCGGAAGAGCGCAGCCGCATGGCACGTGTGTTCGAGCGCGGCCTGACCAAGCCGTCAGGCTATGTGCTGCCGGTGCAGCGCTGGAACAGCCAGGCCGCCGGGCAGCGCTGGCGTTCGGAAAAGTGGAAGACGCGGCGCGGCCGGCTGTTCCTGGTGCCGGGCGATTCCCCGGTCGGTTATCGGCTGCCGCTCGGCGCGCTGCCTTACGTGCCGCCGGCGCAGTACCCCTATATCGTGCCGGTCGATCCGTCGCTGCCGCGCGCTACGCTGCCGGCGCGCGACGCTCTCTTGCCGGAACCTGCCCCAGCAGAACTTGAGGGCCCCGAAGAAATGGCGCGCCGCCAGCTGGCAGCGTCCTTCACCGCGACAACGGGCCAGCAGGACCGCGTCGAGCAGGAGATCACCGAGATCGGCGGTGCGGTGCGCACGGCGCTCACCGTCGAGCCTCGTGACGGGCGGCTCTGCGTGTTCATGCCGCCGGTCGAGGCGCTTGAGGACTATCTTGAGCTGGTGGCGGCGGCCGAGAACGCGGCCAAGGCGATCGGCCTGCCGGTGCATATCGAGGGTTATGGGCCGCCGCACGACCCGCGCCTCAACGTCATCCGCGTGGCGCCCGATCCCGGCGTCATCGAGGTAAACATCCACCCGGCCGCCGACTGGCGGGAATGCGTCGCGACGACCACGGCGATCTATGAGGAAGCCAGGCAGTCGCGGCTCGGCACCGACAAGTTCATGATCGACGGCCGTCACACCGGCACGGGCGGCGGCAATCATGTCGTTGTCGGCGGTGCGACGCCCAACGATAGTCCGTTCCTGCGCCGGCCGGACCTGTTGAAGAGCCTGGTGCTGCAATGGCAGCGGCACCCATCGCTCTCCTATCTGTTTTCCGGCCTGTTCATCGGCCCCACCAGCCAGGCGCCGCGCATCGACGACGCACGGCATGATTCCCTCTATGAACTCGAGATCGCGCTGGCCCAGGTGCCGCATCCCGACAAGGGCGAGGCGCCGTTGCCGTGGCTGGTCGACCGGCTGTTCCGCAATCTCTTGACCGACGTGACCGGCAACACGCACCGTTCGGAAATCTGCATCGACAAATTGTTCTCGCCGGACGGTCCGACAGGACGGCTCGGTTTGGTCGAGTTCCGCGGCTTCGAAATGCCACCCAATGCCCGGATGTCGCTCGCCCAGCAATTGCTGGTCCGCGCTATCATCGCGCGGGCTTGGAAGAACCCGCTCGACGGCCGCTTCGCGCGCTGGGGCACGTCGCTGCATGACCGTTTCATGCTGCCGCATTATGTCTGGGCGGATTTCCTCGACGTGCTGGAAGATCTGAAGCTCAACGGCTTCGACTTCCGCCCGGAATGGTTCGCAGCCCAACTCGAATTTCGCTTCCCGTTCTGCGGCCAGGTGCAGCATGGCGGCGTCAAGCTGGAGCTCAGGCAGGCGCTGGAGCCTTGGCATGTGATGGGCGAGCAAGGCGCGATCGGCGGCACGGTCCGCTTCGTCGATTCGTCCATCGAGCGGCTGCAGGTGAGGACGCAAGGCCTCAATCCGGAGCGTCACGCGGTCGTCTGCAACGGCCGCATCGTACCGATGAAGGCGACCGACAGCAGAGAGGTCGCGGTGGCAGGCGTGCGCTTCAAGGCCTGGCAGCCGGCCTCCGGCCTGCATCCGGCCCTTCCGGTCAACACGCCGTTGGTGTTCGACATCTACGACCGCTGGTCGGGCCGCTCGTTGGGAGGCTGCGTCTATCATGTCGCGCATCCGGGCGGCCGCAACTACGAGACCTTCCCGGTCAACGGCAACGAGGCGGAGGCGCGGCGGCTGGCCCGCTTCGAGCCGCGCGGCCATACGCCGGGTGCCTATGTGCTGCGTGAAGAACAAGGTTCTGAAGAGTTTCCCATGACCCTTGACCTCAGGCGACCGGCGAGATTCTGATCGAGCATGGCCAAGGGGAATCAGAAACGGGCGGGCGGCAGGCCGCGGGCGCAGAGCCTGTTGGAGCATTACCGGCCGATTGAAGGCGTCGTCGACGAGATGGTCGACGCGTCGGGCAATCCGCGCCCGGCCTGGCAGTCCTTCATCGGAGCGCTGGACGATCTGGGGGCTGAGGCGCTCGGACAGCGCTTTGCCCGCGCCGACCAATATCTGCGCGATGCCGGCGTCTACTACCGCGTCTACGACAAAGCCGGCGCCAACGAGCGCGAATGGCCGCTGGCGCATGTCCCGCTGCTGATCGACGAGAAGGAATGGGCCGAGATCAGCGCCGGCCTCGTCCAGCGCGCCGACCTGTTCGAGACGATGCTGGCCGACATTTACGGGCCGAACCGGCTGATCGAGAAGGGAATCCTGCCGGCGGGGCTGATTGCGGCGAGCCCGGAATATCTGCGCCCGGTGGTCGGCGTCCGTCCGGCCAGCGGCCATTTCCTGCACATGGTCGCCTTCGAGCTCGGCCGCGGCCCCGACGGCCGCTGGTGGGTTCTGGGCGACCGCACGCAAGCGCCGTCGGGCGCCGGCTTTGCGTTGGAGAATCGCGTTGCCACCATGCGCGCCTTGTCTGACATCTATGGCGAGCTGCATGTGCATCGCCTGGCCGGCTTCTTCCGCCGCTTCCGTGATGCGCTGAACGGCATGGCGAAGGATTCCGGCGGCCGCGTCGCCATCCTGACGCCCGGACCGCTCAACGAGACCTATTACGAGCACGCCTATATCGCGCGTTATCTCGGCATTATGCTGCTCGAAGGCGAGGACCTGACGGTGTCCGGCGGCCGGCTGATGGTGCGCACGGTTTCGGGCTTGATGCCGATCGGCGTTTTGTGGCGGCGGCTCGATGCCGCTTTCGCCGATCCGCTGGAGCTCAAACCGGACTCGCAGATCGGCACGCCGGGGCTGGTCGAGGCGATCCGGCGCGGCACCGTCTCGGCCGTCAACGGGCTCGGTTCCGGCTTGGCGGAAACGCGGGCGCTGCTTTCTTTCCTGCCGCGGATCGCGCGGGAATTGCATGGCGAGGAACTCAAGCTGCCGAACATTGCGACCTGGTGGTGCGGACAGCAGGCCGAACGCGACCATGTGCTGGCCAATATCGACCGCATGGTGGTCGGCCCGGCGCTGTCGACACGGCTTGCCTTCGAGGACGATGGCGCGACCAGGCTCGGTTCGGCGCTTTCGGCCGGCGGGCGGGCAGAGCTTATCGCGCGGATCGAAGCCGACGGGGTTGGCTTCGTCGGCCAGGAGGCGGTCACGCTCTCGACTACGCCGGTCTTTGCCGGCGGCCGCTTGGAGCCGCGGCCCGCCAGCCTGCGCGTCTACCTAGCGCGAACACACGAAGGCTGGACGGTGATGCCCGGCGGCTTTGCACGCGTCGGCTTCTCGCTCGACCCGACCGCGATGGCCATGCAGCGCGGCGGTCAGGCGGCGGATGTCTGGGTGGTCAGCGACAGGCCTGTCGAGCGGGAGACGCTGCTGCCGCAGGAGACCGACGGCTTCACCCGCACCATGCCCGGCAGCCTGCCGAGCCGCGCCGCGGAAAACCTGACCTGGCTCGGCCGCTATATCGAGCGCTCGGAAGACACGGTGCGGGTGCTGCGCGCTTATCACGTCAGGCTGGCGGAGACATCCGATCCCGAGATGCCGCTGCTCGCCGACATCAGAGACTATCTCGAACCGTTCGGCATCGAGGTCGAAACCGCGATCCCGCTTGGATTGATCGGCACATTGGACAGCGCCGTCTACAGCGCCGGCCAGATCCGCGACCGCTTCTCGCCGGATGGCTGGCTGGCGCTGAAGGATCTGTCGAAAACCATCCACAAATTCGCGGAGACGGTCGCTCCGGGCGACGACGCGACGCGGGCGATGACCGTGATGCTGCGAAAGCTTGCGGGCTTCTCGGGGCTGCTGCACGAGAACATGTACCGCTTCACCGGTTGGCGCTTCCTGGAGATCGGCCGCCGACTGGAACGTGGCATCCAGATCGGGCGCACGCTAGCCAGGCTGACAAAGGCAGACGCGCCCGACGGCGCACTCGACATGATGCTGGAGATCGGCGACAGCGTCATGACCCACCGCCGGCAATATCCGGTTCAGTCAGGCCGGCGCACGGTTATAGACCTCTTGGCGCTCGATCCGCTCAACCCGCGCTCGATCCTGTTCCAGCTCGAGCGGCTCAAGGCCGAGATCGGCATGCTGCCTTCCGTCGGCGGCGAGGGACATATGTCGCCCGCGGCGAAAGAAATCCTGCAGCTCAACACGGCGCTCGCCGTGATGGAGCCTCAGGACATGACCGCGAAGGTGCTCGACGATCTCGCCATTCAGATCGGCGATCTCTACAACAGTCTCGCCAAGGCCTATTTCGGATAAATGCTCTACGACATCAGGCTCCATCTTCATTACGGCTATGCGGCCGCAGCCGGCGGCGGCAGGCACCAGGTGCGCGTGCTGCCCCAGACGATCACTGGCGTGCAGCGGGTTATCGCCGCCTCGCTGTTGTTCCAGCCGAATCCGGCCGAGCGGGCGGATTTTTCCGATTTCTTCGGCAACAACGTCACTGCGATCGCCGTTCGCGACGCGCATGAGGAGCTCCACGTCAGGATGAGCGCTCGTGTGTCGGTGTCGCGGCCGGAAGCCGGCCTCGACGTCTCTCCCGACATTCACGGCTTGAGGGGGGAACTCGACGCGGTGCGTTCGCTGTCCGCCGAGGCGCCGCATCACTTCCTCGCCGCCAGCAACCACGCCGGCATCGATCCGGTAATCACGGCCTATGCGCGGGAAAGTCTCGCCGGTTCGGCGATCGCCACGGCGGTCGATCTCTGCAATCGGATCCACCGCGATTTCACCTATGACGGCAAGGCAACCACCGTGCAGACGCGCGCCAGCGATGCCTTTGCGCTTCAGCGTGGGGTTTGCCAGGATTTCTCGCACATCATGATCGCCGGGCTGCGCGGGCTTGGCATCCCCGCCGGTTATGTCAGCGGCTTCCTGCGCACGATCCCTCCCAAGGGTAAGCCGAGGCTCGAAGGCGCCGACGCCATGCATGCCTGGGTCAAGGCCTGGTGCGGGCGCGATGCCGGCTGGCAGGAATTCGATCCGACCAACGGCATGCGGGCGAGCAACGACCATATCACGGTGGGATACGGCCGCGACTATTCCGATGTGGCGCCGATTGTCGGCGTCCTGAAAACCACCGGCGACCAGATCGGCGAGCAGGCGGTCGACGTCATCCCGGTCGCTGCCTGAAGGCGTACGATCGGTGATGCGGCTGCTTCTCAAATCGCGATCCCGCCGCTATCTTGCCGCCGGACCGTGGACCGGCCTGCCGGGCACTTGCGCGGAGTTCAATTGTTGACATCGGTCAGCATCATCATTCCAGCACACAACGCGTCGGCAACCGTTGCAGACACGTTGGCAACCTTGCGCTCGGAAGCCGAGATCATCGGCGAAGTGATACTGGTCGACGATTCCTCGACGGACAACACGGCGGCCGTGGCCGCGGACGCAGCCTCGCGGCTGGCGCTGCCGTTCCGGATCATCCGGTCCAATTGTCGAGACGCGGGCGGCTCCCGCAATCTTGCGCTGGCCGAGGCGCGCTTCCCCTGGATTTACATGATCGACGCCGACGATCTGCATATCGAGGGTGGGTTGCGGACGCTGCTGTCCAAGACCAGGACCAAGGCAGGCGCCGACATGGTGGTCGGCGCCTACCGCCGGCGGACCGATGGCCGGGACCGACAGTTCAAAACGCCGGCCGGCTACATGACTGCCGGGCTCGCCAATGCCTCCGCCTATGTGGAAGGCAGGATACGGTCGATTGCCGTCGGCAGCGCGCTGGTGTCGCGGCATACGGTCGGCGACACGCGCTTCCCGACCGGTCTTGCCTACGACGAGGACACATTGTTCTGGGCGCGGGTTATGAGCAAGGCATCGCTCGCGGTCGTGAGGCAACCGATCATGGTCTACTTCGTATCGTCGGACCGTTCGGATGACCGCTTCGCGATAAAGCCTGCGCGACGCTTCCTCGAATGGCGCCTAGCGTTGCGCGAACTCGCCGACTGCGGCATTGCGAAATCGTCGTTGAAAGCGAGGGAAGGGCTTGTGGCGCTCAAGATCGCCCGCGTACACTACGCTCGCGGCGATCTCGAAACGGCGGCAAAATTCCTGGCGGTTGCCGAAGCGGCGCCCAAGGTTTCCACCGACATCTGGCGCTGCATGCGCTACCGGCTCAAAATCGCGGCGCGGCGCCGGTTCCCGGCCCATCGCGTCCAACTGCAAAGTGCCTGATGGCCGACGGGCCGGAACTTGCAGTCGTGGTGATAGGTTTTCGGGCTCCGACCGATCTGGTCGCGGCGGTCAGGTCGGTGCTCGGCCAGAACATCCCGCTCGAGGTGGTGGTCGTGAATTCCGGCGGCGGGAATGCCCAGGCGCTTCTGGCCAATGCCGGACTCGACGTGCCAGTCATCGAGTGCGAAGAAAGGCTCTTTGCCGGGGCCGCGAGAAATCGCGGCATAGCGGCGACGAAAGCTCCTTTCATCGCCTTTCTCGCGGATGATTGCCTGGCATGCCCGCGATGGGCAGAGGTCCGGCTGCGCCATCACCGGGAAGGCGTCGCGGCCGTGGCAAGCGCCATCGCCAACAGTCATCCGCGCAATCTGGTCGCGTGCGCGGCCCATCTCGTTACCTATATGCGGCGCCTGCCAGGTCTTCCCGCTCATAAGGCACTTCGCTACGGCGTTTCTTTCGACCGAAAATTGTTCGATCGGTATGGCCTGTTCGACGAACAAATGGCGACGGGAGAAGACACGGAATTCCTGGAAAGGCTGCCGAAGGCGGTCGTGCCGCTATGGGAGCCGGCGGTGCTTACCGTCCATCGCAACGAGACACGGCTGATCCGAGTGATTGTCGACCAGTATCTGCGCGGATACCGATATGGGACCTACCTCAAATCCGTTGGACACCGAAAGCCATTGCGGATTTTCAAAGGGGTGTTTCGGGACCGGCGCAATGTCGGCAAGTTCGCAAAAGAAGGCCTGGCCGAAGAGGATAGATGTTTCGCGATGTTATCGCTGCCGATCGTATGGGCGGCATTGTTCGCAAAATCGCTGGGGGCAGCCGTCGGCGTAACGCATGGCGATAGGACAGGCACGCGGCCATGATCACCATTGAGATGAAGCAGCCGCGCCGGCGGCGCGGTCGATGGCTTTGGTCGCGGCAAAGGATCGTCGCCATTTTCAGCTATCGCTACGATGCGCATCTGGTGCCAGACCTCCTCGCCAATCTCGACGCAATCGTCGATGGCTGGATCGCCTATGACGATCGCTCGGCGGATGCGGTCTTCAGCAATGAACCGCAGAGGCGGCGCGCGCTTATTGCCGCGGCCTATGAGGCGGGTGCCGATTGGCTTCTGGCAATCGATCCGGACGAAAGGCTGGAAGATGCCGTGGCAAGCCGGATAGGCCAACTGACCAGCGGGTCCAGGCGCAATGCCTGGGGATTTCGCCTAAGGGAGATGTATACGCCGGCAAGCTATCGCATCGACGGCGTCTGGGGCCAAAAGATGCAGCACAGGCTTTTCCCCGCCTATCACCCGGATCTGAGCCGGTCGCAAGGGCTGCATGAGGCCTGGTTCCCCGAAGATCTGCGCTTCGAGCTTCGGGACAGCGGCCTTAACCTTTATCATTTGAAGATGATCGAGCCGAAACGGCGCGTGGCACGTCGCGACCTCTACAATCATCTCGATCCGGAGCAACGTTTGCAGCAGATCGGCTACGACTATCTGACGGACGAGTCGGGAGCGGTTCTGGAAGCGATACCGGCCGGGCGAGACTACTTTCCCACCCATGTCGACGACGGCAGGCTTTGGATGGCTGAGGTGTCCGCCGACCGGCGGAGCTGAAGGACGCCCTCTGGGGACGGCGGGAACCAGCCGCTGTCGCGCGGCTTATCTACGGACCAGTTCCGTGGAGTTACCATGCTGCAACGAGCACAATCGTCCTTCGGCCGCCTGGCGGGTGGTCTGGAAATACAAGGGAACGGCGCGCAGAGTTCCGCCGAGCGCGCCGCGCTCAGCTATGTCAGCGATGCCGATCCGGGCATCCGGCGCCTGAGAAAAGGCAAGGGATTTTCCTATGTCGGCCCGAACGGGAGTGCGGTCACCGCGGCCACCCTTGACCGTATCAAGGCGATCGTCATTCCGCCCGCGTGGACGGATGTATGGATCTCGCCCGACCCGAACGGCCATATCCAGGCGACCGGCCGGGATCAGCGCGGACGCAAGCAGTACCGCTATCATCCGCAGTGGACCGAGGAACGGGACGGCGTCAAATACTCCAGCCTCGTTGCTTTCGCGCAAAGCCTGCCCTCCTTGAGGCGCCAGGTC
This sequence comes from Mesorhizobium sp. WSM4989, assembly GCF_029625795.1. Taxonomy (NCBI): domain Bacteria; kingdom Pseudomonadati; phylum Pseudomonadota; class Alphaproteobacteria; order Hyphomicrobiales; family Phyllobacteriaceae; genus Mesorhizobium; species Mesorhizobium sp. WSM4989. Next base: position 450,526 of record NZ_JARTVN010000002.1, read on the forward strand.
GATGCCGACCTGCGCCGTCATGGACTTCCGCTGGAGCGCGTTGTCGCCTCTGTCGTCTGGCTGCTCGACAACACCATGATCCGTGTCGGCAATGCCGCCTATGCCCGCGACAACAAGAGTTTCGGCCTGACCACGCTGCGCGACCGCCATGTCGAAATCACCGGTTCCAGCCTGCGCTTCTCCTTCACGGGCAAGTCCGGCAAGGAATGGAAGCTGAAGCTCGTCGACCAACGCATCGCCAAAATCGTGCGCGGCGCGCAGGACCTGCCTGGCCAGAAGCTGTTTCAGTATCTTGATGACGAGGGAACACGCCGGCCGCTGCGGTCGGAGGACGTCAATCGCTATATTCGCGAGGCATCTGGCCCGGAGTTCAGCTCCAAGCATTTTCGCACCTGGGGCGGCACCATCCATGCGGCATCCCTGTTCGCGCAGGCGGAGTTGCCCGAGAGCATGACCCAGAAAAACCGCGTGATGAACAGTATCGTCGACAAGGTCGCCGAACGACTCGGCAATACGCGAGCCGTCTGCCGCCGGTGCTATATCCATCCGCTCGTCTTCGAGGCGTGGGCCGAAGGGAAGCTGCTCGGCGAAATGGCCGAAGCCAACAAACGAAAGCGCCTTATACCGGGCCTCGACGAGGAGGAGACGCTGGTGCTGAGATGGCTGCAGGCGCGCGAAGCCTGACCACCAGGAGGATAGCGTAAACCCTCGATAGCCCTACAACTTTTTTGTCGACCTTGTGTCGGGAAGGGTCCTACTGTTGCGTCCTTTGATACGGAAAGGACGCGCCATGCTTTATGCCATCCTCTGCTATGCCTCCGAAGACGTCGTCTGCTCCTGGAGCAAGGAACAGGACGAGGAGGTCATGGCAAAGCTCCTCAACGTACAGGACAAATACGCCAGGGCAGGCCGGCTGGGGCCGGTGGCGCGCCTGCTGCCGACCACAGCCGCGACGACGCTTCGCAAGGTCAAGGGCGAATCGGTGGTGCTCGACGGCCCGTTCGCCGAGACCAAGGAGCAGTTCCTCGGCTTCTACACGCTCGAATGCAATCACCTGGACGAAGCCGTCGAGTTCGCTCGCGAACTCTCCGAGGTCAATCCGAGCGGTGGTTCCTACGAGATCAGGCCGATCTCGGTCTTCAATCCGACAAAGGTTCCCGCATGACCGAGCTTGCCTGGATCAGCAACGCGATCAGCACCGCCCGTCCGCAGGCGATGGGCGCGCTGCTGCGCTATTTCCGCGACCTCGACGCCGCGGAAGAAGCTTTCCAGGATGCATGCCTGAGGGCGCTGAAGAACTGGCCGAAAAACGGGCCGCCGCGCGATCCGGCGGCCTGGCTGATCTTCGTCGGCCGCAACAGCGGCATCGACGCGGTGCGCAAGCGCGCCAAGCAGGCGCCGATGCCGGAAGAGGACCAGATCTCCGATCTCGAGGATGCCGAAGGCGATATGGCCGAGCGGCTGGACGGCGCGCATTATCGCGACGATATCCTGCGGCTCCTGTTCATCTGCTGCCATCCGGACCTGCCGGCGACGCAGCAGATCGCGGTCGCGCTGCGCATCGTCTCCGGCCTGACCGTCAAGCAGATCGCGCGCGCCTTTCTCGTCGGCGAGAGCGCCATGGAGCAGCGCATCACCCGGGCCAAGGCGCGCATCGCCGATGCCGGCGTGCCGTTCGAGACGCCAGGCGCGGTCGAGCGTTCCGAGCGCTTGGCGGCGGTCGCGGCCATGATCTATCTGATCTTCAACGAGGGCTATTCGACCAATGGCGGCGAGGCGCCGGCCCGCGCGCCGCTTTGCGAGGAGGCGATCCGGCTCGCCCGGCTGCTGCTCAGGCTGTTTCAGCAGGAACCGGAGATCATGGGGCTGACGGCGCTGCTGCTTCTCCAGCATGCACGCGCGCCGGCGCGCTTCGACGCGCATGGCGAGATCGTGCTGCTCGAGGATCAGGACCGGTCGCTCTGGAGCCGCAAGATGATCGACGAGGGCCTGGCGCTGGTCGACAAGGCGCTGCGTCATCGCAAGCCTGGCCCATACCAGGTGCAAGCGGCGATCGCGGCATTGCATGCGCGGGCGGCAACACCCGAGGATACGGACTGGACCGAGATCGACCTGCTCTACGGCTTGCTCGAGCAGATGCAGCCGTCGCCGGTAGTGACGCTGAACCGCGCGGTTGCGGTGAGCAAGGTGCGCGGCCCCGAAGCGGCGCTGGCGATGATCGAGCCGCTAGAGGATCGGCTGGCAGGCTATTTCCACTTCTTCGGCCTGAAGGGCGGCCTGCTGATGCAGCTCGGCCGTGGCGAGGAGGCGCGCGTGGCCTTCGACCGCGCGATCGCTTTAGCCAACACCGCCGCCGAAGCCGCTCATATCCGCATGCATATCGACCGGCTGATCAAGGAAAGCACCGAGAAGTCGCAGGCCAAGAAGGCGCGCTGATCCCATTTTCACTGCTGGCCCAATTTTGCGCGCCGGGGGTTGGACCATCCCGGGGTGGCGGTTTTTCCCTGAAACGAGTAATGCCACGCCATGAAAGCGCCGTCGTGCCTCAGGGCGGCGACAAGACGTGGCGCAAGGCTTCGACGCTCGCCATATCCAAGGCGAGATCTGAAAAGGAACAAACATGACGATTGCGAAGGAAACGGCCTCACTTCTGGAGAAACTTGGCGTCGCCAAGGATACGCTTTCCGGCGGCGACCTCATCGTGCGCAGCCCGGTGACGGGCGAGCAGATCGCGGCACTGAAGTCGATCTCGGCGGTCGATGCCGGCAAGGCTATCGATGTCGCGCACAAGGCCTTCCAGGCCTGGCGGCTGGTGCCGGGGCCGAAGCGGGGCGAACTGGTGCGCCTGCTCGGCGAGGAGTTGCGTGCTCACAAGGCGGAGCTCGGCCGGCTGGTGTCGATCGAGGTCGGCAAGATCCCGTCCGAGGGTCTTGGCGAAGTACAGGAGATGATCGACATCTGCGATTTCGCGGTCGGTCTTTCCCGCCAGCTCTACGGCCTGACCATCGCCACCGAGCGCCCTGGACACCGCATGATGGAAACCTGGCATCCGCTCGGCGTCGTCGGCGTGATCTCGGCCTTCAACTTCCCCGTCGCGGTGTGGTCGTGGAACGCGGCACTTGCACTCGTGTGCGGTGACGCGGTGGTGTGGAAGCCGTCGGAAAAGACGCCGCTGACGGCGCTTGCCTGCGGGGCGATCTTCGAGCGCGCCGCCAGGCGTTTCGGCGCCGATGCGCCGGAAGGACTACTCCAGGTGCTGATCGGCGACCGCGCCGTCGGCGAGGTGCTGGTCGACCATCCGAAGGTGCCGCTGGTCTCGGCCACGGGCTCGACCCGCATGGGCCGCGAGGTCGGTCCGCGGCTGGCCAAGCGTTTTGCACGCGCGGTGCTCGAGCTCGGCGGCAACAATGCCGGCATCGTATGCCCGAGCGCCGATCTCGACATGGCGCTGCGCGCCATTGCGTTCGGCGCCATGGGCACCGCCGGCCAGCGCTGCACGACGCTCAGGCGGTTGTTCGTGCACGAGAGCGTCTATGACGCGCTGCTGCCGCGCCTGAAGAAGGCCTATCAGAGCGTTTCGGTCGGCAATCCGCTGGAGACCTCGGCGCTGGTCGGTCCGCTGATCGACAAGGCCGCCTTCGACAATATGCAGAAGGCGTTGAACGAAGCGGAAGCGCATGGCGGCAAGGTGACCGGGGGCAAGCGGTTCGAGAACGGCCATCCCGAGGCCTACTATGTGCATCCGGCGCTCGTCGAAATGCCGAAGCAGGTTTCGCCGGTGACGGAAGAGACCTTCGCGCCGATCCTCTATGTGATGAAATATGCCGATTTCGACGAGGCGCTCGACCTGCACAATGCGGTCGGCGCAGGCCTGTCATCCTCGATCTTTACCCGTGACCTGCAGGAATCGGAGCGCTTTCTCGGCGTCGACGGTTCGGACTGCGGCATCGCCAATGTCAATATCGGCACGTCGGGCGCCGAGATCGGCGGCGCATTCGGCGGCGAGAAGGAAACCGGCGGCGGCCGGGAGAGCGGCTCGGACGCCTGGAAGGCCTATATGCGGCGCGCCACCAACACGGTGAACTTCTCCAAGGCCCTGCCCTTGGCGCAAGGCGTGTCGTTCGACATCGACTGAGGACATAGAGCGGTTCACCGTTCCACGGAAACGGCAAGCCTCCCTAGCTCTTTGATTTGACAATTCCGGACGGAAGACCGTTTCACACTTTCCTGGAATTGCTCTGAGCGCCGCGTCATGGTCGAAGCGGCTCAACGGCGCGTCTCTTTGCGCGCCGTCACGGCAAGCTCGGAGCAGGCGCCGCGGCGCTCAGCCTTCGCTCGCGCCGGAAAAACTCGCCTCGAAGGCTGCGTCGACGATGGCGAGCTTGGCTGCCTGGACGGCCATGTATTCGTCGAAGAACTGCCGCGACACCCACATGACGGAATGTCCGCGCTGGCCGACCCAGCCGATGCTGCCGAGCGCCTCGGCGTCGCGGAGCTTGCGCGCCAGATGCGTGCGCGACAGCTTCAGCCAATGCGCAAATTCGCTGATCGAGATGACGCCGGTCGGAATCTTCTCGAGGCTGGCGTCCTCCGGATCGATACCCGACATCAGCCAGTCCATGACGATGCCGCCGTTGTTGAGCCAGATGAACAACGAGAAGGTTTGCTGGGGTTCCCGCACCGGAATGGATGCGAGCAATCCGTCGCAGATCAATGGCTGCAGCTTGGCCAGCATATCGGGGTGTCCGAGGAAAGTCGTCAGCCGGGCTCCGCCATCGATGCGGTCGAGCGTTCGCAAATGGGCATGGATCCAGCCGGTAAAGGTCTCGATGGTGGCCGCGGTCACCCGCAACGGATGAGCCCGGCCATCGCCACGCGACGAAATATATTCGGCGACGTTGTAACGGAGCATTTCCTTGACGAACGCTTCGGCGGTGTTGCGGCTGGCGACTGAATTGCGGCGCACGACCTCGATGAAACGCGCTACGGTCATTTCGGTGCGACGGTCATCGGGGTCGCGCCTGAAATGCAGCGCAAGTCCGACATGGCCGAGCAGCCAGCGCTGCTGAGTGGCAAAAACGGCGGCAAGGCGCGGGCTGGTTTCGTAGATATGGATGAGCGCGCGCGACTGCTCCTTGACACCGCGCAGAGCTGCCGGATGACTGGCGATTTCTTCGGCGCTCAGGGGCATTTCCTCGGGCACTCCATTCAATTCGAAGCAACGACCAAAGAAGATTCCCCGCCTTCCACGGTCGTGTCCAGTTACCCATTGGAACAACAGCTGATGTTTCGACGCGTTCTTGCTAACCCTTTGCATCGATTCGAAAAACCCGGATAATAATTCGCTCGACGGTCTAGCGTTCAATGGGCGGCCTCTTCGCCGAATCGGCGAAGGAGCATCGACGCTTGGGCTTCGTGAGTGGACAGGTCGGCAACGTCCAAAACCGGTCTTTGCAACCTGCTGGCGGCGACCTATCCTGGAGGCTTGAAATCCGTTGCCTCTAGGCCGCCGCCGAGTGAAGCCATGCCGAGAACGATCCGGACGCTGACCGCCAGCGAGGTCGAAACGCTCGTCGAGTGGGCGGCGAGGGAGGGATGGAATCCGGGCATCGACGATGCCGCCGCGCTCAGGGCTGCCGATCCTGAAGGGTTCATCGGCGCCTTCGTCACCGGCGAGATGGTGGCCGGCATCTCGGCCGTCGCCTATGGCGCGGAGTTCGGTTTCATCGGCCTCTATATCTGCCGGCCCGATCGGCGCGGTGAAGGCCATGGCAAGGCGGTCTGGGATGCCGGCATGGCTCGGCTCGGCGACCGCATTGTCGGCCTCGACGGCGTAGCCGAGCAGCGCGCCAACTACCAACACAAAGGCTTCGTGCCGGCTTATGAGACCGTCCGCTTCACCGGTCGTCCGGCCCGACTAACGGGGGGTCGGGAAATCCGGTCCGTTGCCGCCGCCGAGACAGCCGAGATCCTGGCCTATGACCGCCAGTGCTTCCCGGCGCCTCGGGAGGCCTTCCTGCGGGCATGGCTGCGGCCGCCCCGGATCGCGATGATGTCCACTGGCTCGACCGGCCTTGCCGGCTACGGCGTGGCGCGCCGATGCCGCGAAGGTTTCAAGATCGGTCCGCTGTTCGCGGACGACATGGAGACAGCCCTGGCTTTGATGGCGGAACTGACGGGAAGGACGGCAGGCGAGGCGCTGCATATCGACGTGCCGGCCACCCAGATCGGCTTCACCGCCGTGCTTCAGGCTGTCGGCATGGTCCCCGGATTCACGACGACCCGCATGTATCGGGGCGGCAAACCAGGCAATGTGCCGTCGAAGGTTTTCGGCATCACGACGCTGGAGCTGGGGTGATCGCGAAGCGAATGGCTTCGGTGCTGTGATCATTGTTTGTCCGGCGTGGCGCATGCGAGATGTCTCTCCGACGTGGTTCGGATGCCGGACTGTGTCTCGCCGCAACGCTCATCGCACAGCGGAGGTTATCGAATGGCTGCAAGAACCGTCCTGATCGCGGGCGGCGCCGGGGGAATGGGTCTTGCGACGGGACTGCGCCTTGCGGCTGACGGTGAGCGGATCGTGCTCGCCGACCTTCCCGGCGCGAAACTCGACGAGGCCGTGTCAAGGATTGCCGCGACCGGTGCGAACGCGATCGGTCTGCCGCTCGATATCCGTTCCGTCGCCGCCTGCCGGGAGGTTGTGGACAAGGCCCGCGAGTGGGGAGGCGGCCTGGACATTCTCGTCAACGCCGCCGGCGTCTGGCTCGAGGGAGCGGCAAGCGAGGTCCGCGAAGAGCAATGGGACCTGGTGCTGGATGTCAATCTCAAAGGCGCCTTCTTCCTGATCTCGGCCGCCATTCCGCACCTGTCGGCGGCGCAGGGCGTTATCATCAATATCGCCTCCGACGCGGGCATCGTCGGCAACAGCGGCGCGGCGGTCTATTGCGCCTCCAAAGGCGGGCTGGTGATGCTGACCAAGGCTCTCGCCCTGGAGCTTGCGCCGCACGGCATCAGGGTCAACGCCGTCTGTCCTGGCGACACGGCGACGCCGATGATCGAGTATCAGGCAAGGACCTATGGCGGAGATGACCCGGACGGCTACAAGCGCCGGCTCCTTGGGCACTACCCGCAAGGGGAAAGAGCACGGTTCATCGGCGTGGAAGAGATCGCCTCCTTCATCCATTATCTTTGCCAGCCCGGCGCGGCGCCGATCACCGGGGCCGCGCTTTCGATCGATTTCGGCATCAGCGCCGGATACTGACTCGCGGCATTGGCGTCATCGCCTTGGAGGGCTCATGACCACGTTTCGCAAATCCCGCATGGCGCTGGTGACCGGCGCGGGCGCCGCCGACGGCATCGGCGTCGCGGTGGCGCGCGCACTCGGCGACGCCGGGCTTGCGGTCGCGATCACCGCCTCGTCGCATCGCGTCGAGCAGCGCGCTGAAGAGCTGCGGGCGGAGGGGCTCGACGTTCGTGCGGTGGTGGCCGATCTGACGCGTGCAGCGGATGTCGAGCGGCTCTGCTCGGAGGTCGGCGAGATCGATATCCTCGTCAACAATGCCGGGATGGGAACGGTCGCTCAGCCGGCGCTGCAGCGGCGATTTCTCGATCTCAGCGAGCGCGACTGGGACCGCAGCATCGATGTCAGCCTGAAGACCACATTCCTTGCCACACGCGCATTTCTGGCCGGCATGGTAGAGCGCGGTCATGGACGCGTGGTGAACATGGCCTCGGTCACCGGCCCTTACGTCTCCAACGAAGGCGAGGCCGCTTATTCCGCCGCCAAGGCAGGCATGGTCGGGCTGACGCATGCGCTTGCGCTGGAGGTCGGCCGCAGCGGCGTCACCGTCAACGCCGTGGCGCCGGGCTGGATCGCGACGGGCGCCTCGACGCCGGAAGAGCTCGTCGCGGCGCAAAACACGCCGCTTGGACGCGCCGGCACTCCGGAGGAGGTCGCTGCGGCTGTGCTGTTCCTGGCGTCCGACGGCGCCAGCTATGTCAACGGGGCCGTCCTCGTCGTGGATGGCGGCAACATCCTTCAGGAGCGCAAGGGCTGACCGCGAAGGTCAACCGTCGGCCGCCGCCATCGGCCGTTACTTGTTCGTGTCGGCAATCGCGTCCGGCACCACCACCAGCTTGCCGACGAAGTCCTTGGCCATGAAGTCGGTCTGGGCGCGGTGGAAGTCCGACAGCTTGTAGACGCCGCCGACCAGCGGGCGGATTTTCTTCTCCTCGATGTAGCGCACGATGCGGCGGAAATCGGCCCTGGTGCCCTGGCTCGATCCGTGCAGCTGAAGCTGCTTCAGATACATGGTGCGCAGGTCCAGCTGCACCACCGGCCCAGCGATGGCGCCTGCGGTGGTGTAGCGTCCCTCGGGCCGCAGGATGCGCAGCAGATCATTGAAGATGGCGCCGCCGACAAGATCGGCGACCACGTCGATGGGTTGGCCAGCGGTCGCTTCGTTGACGGCGGCAGGCAGGTCGGCCACGCCGCGCGTGATCACTTTCTCGGCGCCGATGTCGAGCACCGCTTGCTCCTTGCCCTTGCCGACCACGGCATAGGGAATGGCGCCCCGCGCCCGCGCCAGCTGCACGATGCCGGAGCCGACACCGCCGGAGGCGCCGGTGACCAGCACCCGTTCGCCGGCCTTCAAGCCTGCACGTTCCAGCATCTGCTCGCCGGTGAGATAGGCGCAGCAGAAGGTGGCGAGCTCGACATCGCTCAAATCGGTATTGACGACATGCGCGTTCTCGGCCGGCAGCGCCTGGTATTCGGCATAGCCGCCGTCACGGCCGTGGCCCATATAGTCGATGTCGGCAAGCGAATCGTCGTCACGGTTGTAGATGGAGAAGTCGACCATGACGCGTTCGCCGATGCGCTCGGCGGGTACGCCGTCACCGACGGCGACGATGGTGCCGACCGTATCGGTGCCCTGGATGCGAGGAAAGGTCAGCGTGTTGCCTTGCCGGCGCCAGGTCGATACCGCGGCCGCATCTTCTTCCGTGCCATAGGCGCCCTGGCGCACCCACACGTCGGTGTTGTTCATGCCGCAGGCGCTGACCTTGACCAGCACCTCGCCGGCAGCCGGCGACGGCACCTTCACATCGGTGCGGTAGACGAGTTTTTCCAGGCCGCCGTGGCCGGTGAGCTGCACGGCGGCCATCGTGGCCGGGACGGTTCTGGTCATGGCATTCATGTCAATCTGTTCCTTTGCCTTCGCGCAATTCCCCACGGAAAACCGTTTCACACCTTTCTTGGATTGCCTCAGAGGCTGGCAAACACGCTGTTCACGGCGTCGGCGGTCTTGGCGACGATGGTGTCGGCCTCCTCGCGCGTCAGGCAAAGCGGCGGCGCGAAGCCGAGGATGTCGCCCTGCGGCATGGCGCGGGCGATGACGCCGCTTGCCGCGAGCGCCGTGGCGATCTGCGGGCCCACTTTGAGCGCCGGATCGAAGAAGACGCGATCGTCGCGATCCCTGACGAACTCGACCGCAGCCAGCATGCCGTCGCCGCGGACCTCGCCGACGTTTCTGTGGTCGCCGACGGCCTTGGTTAGCTCGGCGCGGAAATAAGCGCCGGTCTCGCCGGCATTCCTCACCAGATCCATCTCGTCGATCAGTTCGAGATTGGCGACGCCCGCGGCGACGCAGATGGGATGCGCCGAATAGGTCCAGCCGTGGCCCAGCGAGCCCAGCTTGTCGGAACCCCTGACCAGCACCTGCCAGACCTTGTCGGAGACGATGACGCCGGAAAGCGGCGCATAGGCAGACGTCAGGCCCTTCGCGATGGTGATCAGGTCCGGCTTGATGCCGTAATGGTCGGAGCCGAACATGGTGCCGAGACGGCCGAAGCCGGTCACCACCTCGTCGGCGACAAGCAGCACGTCGTATTTGTTCAGCACTGCCTGGATCTTTTCCCAATAGCCGGCGGGCGGCGGCACGATGCCGCCGGTGCCGAGGATCGGCTCGCCGATAAAGGCCGCGACGGTGTCCGGGCCCTCGGCAAGGATCATCTCCTCGAGCTTGTCGGCGCAATATTGCGAAAACTGCTCCTCGCTCATCGAGCGGTCGGCGCGGCGGAAATAATAGGGGGCCTCGGTGTGCATGATCGGCGCGCGCGGCAGGTCGAAGGCGTTGTGGAACAGCTCGAGCCCGGTCAGCGATCCTGTCATGACGCCGGAGCCGTGGTAGCCGCGCCAGCGCGAGATGATCTTCTTCTTCTCCGGCCGACCGAGAACGTTGTCGTAATACCAGATCAGCTTGATGTTGGTCTCGTTGGCGTCGGAGCCGGAGAGGCCGAAATAGACCCTCGACATGCCCTTCGGCGCGCGGTCGATGATCATCTTGGCGAGCGTAATCGAGGCCTCGGTGCCGTGCCCGACATAGGCGTGATAATAAGCGAGGTTCTTGACCTGATCGGCAATGGCATCGGCGATCTTGTGGCGGCCATAGCCGACATTGACGCAATAGAGGCCGGCAAAGGCATCGATGCTCTTCTTGCCGGTGTTGTCCCAGACGGTGACGCCTTCGCCGCCGGCCATGATGCGTGCCGGGGACTCGCCCCGCGCATGCGTGCCCATATGCGTCGAGGGATGGAAGAAGTGGTCGCGATCCCAGGCCGAAAGTTCGTTGGACTGTTCGAGCATCTTTTTTCTCCTTGCAGGGAATTCTTCCGGCGTGCGCTAGGCGACGTCCAGACAAAGGTATTTCAGATCGGTGAAGGCTTCGAGGCCATGGCGCGAGCCTTCGCGGCCGATGCCGGACTGCTTGACGCCGCCGAACGGGATCGGCGCGCCGGTGATCTTCACCCGGTTGATCGCGACCATACCGTATTCCAGCGCGCGACCCATGCGCGCCTGGCGCGCGCCGTTCTCGGTCACGACATAGGCGACGAGGCCATATTCGGTAGCATTGGCGCGGGCGACGACTTCCCGTTCCTCGTCGAACGGGGTGACGGCGGCGACCGGGCCGAAGGTTTCCTCATGCATGATCAGCGCCTCGTCCGGCACATCGACGAGCAGCGTTGGCTGATAGAACAGCGGCCCGGCCGCATGGCGCTTGCCGCCGATGAGGCAGCGCGCGCCGCGAGCCAGCGCGTCTGCGACCTGCTCCTCCACCTTCTTGACGGCGCGCTCATGCATCAGCGGGCCGATATCGGCGTCGGGGGAAAGCCCGTTGCCGGTGCGCAGACGCTCGATGCGACGGGCGAGGGCGGCGCAGAAGCGGTCATAGATCTGGCGCTGCACATAGATGCGGTTGGCGGCAAGACAATCCTGGCCGGAGGTGGCGAATTTGGCGTCGAGGGCGATCGTCACCGCCTTTTCGATATCGGCATCACCGAAGACGATCAGCGGCGCATGGCCGCCGAGCTCCATGACCAGTCGCTTCATCGTCGGCGCGCTCTGCGCGGCAATCAGCCGGCCGACGTCGGTCGAACCGGTGAAGCTCATGGCGCGCACCCGGGCGTCAGCGCACATCGCGCCGACGATGGTGCGCGCATCCCCGGTGACAACGTTGAAGACGCCGGCGGGCAGGCCGGCACGCTCGCCGAGCTCGGCCAGCGCCAGCGCCGAAAGCGGCGTTTCCGAGGACGGATGCGCCACCACGGTGCAGCCGGCGGCAAGCGCCGCAGCGGCCTTGCGGGTGAGCATGGCCGACGGAAAGTTCCATGGGGTGACGACGCCGACGACGCCGAGCGGCTCGCGGCGAACGGTCATCTGAGCATTCGGCAAATGGCTGGTGACGCTTTCGGCATTGAGGCGCTTTGCTTCCTCGGCATACCACTCGACGAAGGAGGCGGCGTAGTCGATCTCGCCCAGCGATTCCTTTAGCGGCTTGCCCTGTTCAAGCGTCATCAGCAGCGCCAGGTCGTCCTTGGCGGCGACGATCAGCTCGAACCATTTTCGCAAGATTCCGGAGCGCTCCTGCGGCAGCGCGGAGCGCCAGGCCGGCAGGGCACGCGCTGCCGCGTCGACAGCCTCCGCCGTTTGGCTTGCGCCGAGGGCGGCAACGAAGGCGACTGTGGCGCCGGTGGCCGGATCGGTGACTGCGAAGCTCGCAGCCGTGTCGCCGGCGGTCCAATGGCCCCCGATATAGCCGAGATCGCGCAGCAGCCGGCGATCGGCGAGACGATCCAGTGCTTCGTGGCGGTGTGGGCGTGCAAAATGCGCGGACATCGTTTGTCTCCCGGTGCCAAGGCGATGCGGAGAGATTAGCCGCGCGACCGAGACAGAGAGGCTTTTTCGGCAGCCGCCAGGAGAGAGATTGTCTCCCATGGCCCGCCGGGCCAGACGATCTCTCCGGCTTCAGCCTGGCAACAGGTCGGCGACAGGCACCACGGACTCCTCCTTCACCGTCTTGGTGACGATGTAGGTGAAGTAGCGGTCGATGCCGATCTCGCGTTCCAGCAGGGCGTCGACCAGCCGCTGATAGGCGTCGATGTCCCGCGCCATCACTTTCAGCACATAGTCGACGCCGCCGCCGACCGACCAGCAGGCGACGATCTCGGGTACGTCGCGGATGACCCGCTCGAAACGGTCGAAATCGGCCTGCCGGTGGCTGGCCAGTGTCACCTCCATCAGCACGGTCGCCACCGGCGCGATCGCGCGCATGGCGATCGCGGCGTGGTAGCCCGAGACGATGCCGGCCTTCTCCAGCTTGCGCAGCCGCATCCAGCAAGGCGTCGGCGACAGGCCGACCTTCTCGGCCAGCGCCAGCTTGGTGATGCGCCCGTCGCGCTGGATGGCGTCGAGGATCTTGAGGTCGATCGGATCGAGTTTCGCTGCCGCCATGCCGGCTCCGCTTTTTGTTCCGGACACCATGACGATGCATTATTTCGATTGTCAATTGCACTGATTTCGATCTCTAATAAAGTCATGACATTATGGCAGCCAGATCCTGCGCTCATCCGCCGCCCGGCCTACCTCTCGCTGGCCGATCAGTTCGCGCGCGCCATCCATGACGGAAAGCTCGCCAATGGCGCGCGACTGCCGACGCACCGGCGGCTTGCCGACGACCTGAAACTTTCGGTCCAGACGGTCAGCCGCGCCTATGAGGAACTGATCCGCCGCGGTCTGATTGCCGGCGAGGTCGGGCGCGGCAGCTTCGTGCAGACGCAGCGCCGCGAGCCGGAGCCGCCCTACCTCCCGGAACGGTTGGGCGAGGTCATCGACCTCTCGATCCTGAAGCCGGTCTGCGAGCCGATCCATCTGGAGAAGCTGAAGCAGGCGTTGGGGTGGCTGGCCGAGAACCTGCCGTCGAGTTCGGCGCTGTCGTTCCGGCCGAACATGGTGTTCCCGCGTCATCGCACGGTGGCGGTCGAATGGCTGAAGCTCTGCGGCCTCGACGCCTCACCGCAGAACATCAGCCTCACCAACGGCGCCACCGCCGGCATGACGGTAGCGCTGATGAGCGTCGCACCGCCCGGTTCGACGGTCGCCACCGAGGCGATCGGCCACCACACGCTGGTGCCGCTCGCCCGCTATCTCGGCTTCAACCTCGAAGGCCTGCCGATCGACGGCAACGGCCTGATCCCGGAAGCGTTGGACGAGGCCTGCCGTCTCTCCGACATTCGCGCTGTTTTCGTCCAGCCTTCGGTCATCAACCCGACGGCGAGCTTGATGGACGACAGCCGGCGCGAGCAGATCGCCGCGGTCGCGCGCAAACATGACATCGCCATCATCGAGAACGACGTGCTCGGGCCGCTCGTCGAAGGCCGGCCTCCGGCGGTTGCCGCCTTCGCGCCCGAGCGGACGCTCTACGTCACCTCCTTCACCAAGATAACCGTGCCCGGCCTGCGGATCGGCTATCTCGCCGTGCCCGACCGCTATGTCGCGGCGGTCGCCAACCGCCATCTCGTCTCGAACTGGATGGCGACGCCGATGGTGGCGGAAATCGCGACGCGGTGGGTGAATGACGGCACGGCTTTTGAGTTGGTCAACTGGCAACGCGGGGCGTTGAGACGCCGGCAGGAAATCGCAGCCGAAATGCTGGCCGGCGTCGACTATCGCTCCCATCGCGACGGGCTGCATCTGTGGCTCGAATTGCCGGGCGACCGCGCCGAGGAGAGCTTCGTTGCGCAGGCGCGCCTGCGCGGCGTGGCGATTGCCCCGGGCACGTCGTTCCGCATCGCCGACACGCCGTGGCATCCGGCCGTGCGCATCTCGCTCGGCTCGACCACCGAAGGGGAACTGCGCTCGGGCTTGAGCGTTGTCGCCAAGCTCCTGCTGGGCGATCCGGAGCATCTTCTGCTCGCCATCTGATGCAAAAGCGGATCGCCAATTGCCCTGAAATTGTGCAGCGCTCGAAAAATTGTCATGATATTATTTTCCTAATTGACATGATTTAGCGCGTTTCGCATCGTTAGGAGCATAGGCCGCTTCAGAACGGGGAAATGGATTGCCCGCGCCCATCATCAAGGTCGACGCCATTTCGAAGAGCTTCGGCGCCTTCAAGGTGCTGGACGGCCTGTCGATGCAGGTCATGCCAGGCGAGAAGCTGGCGCTGATCGGCCCATCCGGATCGGGCAAGACGACGATCCTGCGCATCCTGATGACGCTGGAAAAGATCGACGGCGGCCATATCCAGATCGACGGCGAGCAGCTCTATCACATGGAGCGCAACGGGCAGCTGGTGCCGGCCGACGAGCGGCACCTGGCCAAGATGCGCCAGAAGATCGGCATGGTCTTCCAGCTCTTCAATCTGTTCCCGCACAAATGCGTCATGGACAACGTCACGCTGGCGCCGATGCTGACCAAGGGCGTGGCGCGAGCCGCCGCCGAAAAACGGGCGATGGAACTGCTCGACATGGTGGGCCTCGCCGATAAGGCGAAGAGCATGCCGGCACAGCTTTCCGGCGGCCAGAAGCAGCGCGTCGCGATCGCCCGCGCGCTGGCGCTGTCGCCCAAGATCATGCTGTTCGACGAGGTCACGTCGGCGCTCGACCCTGAGCTTGTCGAGGAGGTGCTCAACGTCATGCGCAAGCTCGCCGCCGAAACCGACATGACGATGCTGCTCGTCACTCATGAGATGGGCTTTGCCCACGACTTTGCCGATCGCGTGCTGTTCTTCGATCGCGGCAGGATCGTCGAGGAGGGCAAGCCCGATGAGATTTTCCGCCATCCCAAGCAGGAACGCACGCAGGGCTTCCTGAAGAAGATCATCGCGGCCGGACATCGCGTCTGACCGTCATGCCAGGGCGGCGAAGCCGTCCCGAAAGCCAGAAACGGGTGGCAAGGACGCCATCCGAACCGAGCGAACCAAGAAGACAAACAAGGAGTTGGGAACGATGAAGAAACTTGGCATCCTGGCTGGCGTCGCCGGTCTCGCCGTAAGCACCATGCTGCTCGCCTCCGGCGCGCGTTCGGCAGACGACGCAAAGCTCGAGCAGCTCAAGCAGCAGGGCTTTGCCCGCGTCGCCATTGCCAACGAGCCGCCTTACACGGCGGTCGCCGCGGACGGCAAGGTCTCGGGCGCTGCACCCGACGTAGCGCGCGAGATCTTCAAGCGCCTCGGCGTCAACGACATCGTCGCCTCCATCTCCGAATACGGCGCCATGATCCCCGGCCTGCAGGCCGGCCGCTTCGACGTCGTCACCGCCGGCCTGTTCATGAAGCCCGAGCGCTGCGCGGCGGTCGCCTATTCCGAGCCGGTGCTCTGCGATGCGGAAGCGATGCTGGTGAAGAAGGGCAACCCGAAGGGTTTCAAGAGCTATGAGGACGTCGCCAAGGACACGTCGGCCACTATCGGCGCGCCGGGCGGCGGCACCGAGGAGAAGCTGGCGCTCAATGCCGGCGTGCCGCGCGACCGCGTCATCGTCGTGCCGGACGGCCAGAGCGGTCTGAAGATGGTGCAGGACGGCCGCATCGATGCCTATTCGCTGCCCGTTCTGTCGATCAACGACCTCATCAAGAAGGCCAATGATCCGAACCTCGAAGTGATCGCGCCGGTGCAGGGCGCGCCGGTCTATTGCGACGGCGCCGCCTTCAAGAAGGGCGACGAGGCGCTGCGCGATGCCTATGACGTCGAGCTCGCCAAGATGAAGAAATCCGGCGAGTTCGCCAAGATCATCGAGCCTTACGGCTTCTCGGCCAAGGCGGCGATGTCGACGACGCGCGAGAAGCTCTGCGCGGCGAGGTAATCTCCCTTCTTCCCGCTTGCGGCGAGAAGGTCACTCGAAGAGCCGGATGAGGGGGCGGCGCGCCAGCATTTCAAGGTCAGCGCTGCCCCTCATCTGCCTGCCGGCATCTTCTCCCCGTGAACGGGGAGAAGGGGCTGTCGCAGCCGTCTCGCAACAACTGCAAAACGTTAGGAAAATTTGAGACTCAATGACCCAGTGGTCCGGCTATCTCGGCCTGATATTGCAGGGAGCGCTTGTCACCATCGAGCTGACGCTGATGGGGTCGGTGCTCGCGCTCGTCATGGCCTTTCTCGCCGGCATGGGACGCGTATCGCGCTTCTTCATCGTGCGCGCGATTGCCACGACCTATATCGAGTTCTTCCGCGGCACCTCGATCTTCGTGCAGCTGTTCTGGGCCTATTTCGTGCTGCCCTTCGCCGGTCTGTCGCTGACGCCTTTGCAGGCCGGCGTGCTGGCGCTGGGGCTCAATGTCGGGGCCTATGCGGCGGAAGTTGTGCGCGGCGCCATCCTGTCGATCGGCCGTGAGCAATATGAGGCCTGCACCGCGCTTAATCTCGGCCGCTGGCAAGGCATGCGCCACGTCATCCTGCCGCAGGCGCTGCTCATCATGCTGCCAACCTTCGGCAACAACGCGATCGAGCTGCTCAAGGCGACCTCGGTCGTATCGCTGATCTCGCTTGCCGATCTCACCTTCCAGGCGCAGGTGGTTCGCTCGCAGACCGGCAGCACGCTGATGCCCTTCGTCTCCGTTCTCGTCATCTATTTCGCGCTCGCGCTGATCATCTCCTGGGGCGTGCGCTCGCTGGAGCGCCGCATGGCGCGCGGTCTCGACGGAGTGCGTGTCTGATGGAATGGGCCCGCTAATGGAATGGGATTGGAACTTTGTCTGGGAGATCATGCCGACCTTGATCCAGGGGGTGAAGATCACGATCCTGGCGACCGTGCTCGGCTCGATCTTGGCCGGGATCGTCGGTCTGGCGATCGCGCTGGCGCGGCGCTCGCCTAACCGCACGGTGTCGCGCAGCGTCGGCTGGTTCGCCGAATTCATCCGCGGCACGCCGCTTCTGGTGCAGCTCTATTTCATCTTCTACGTGCTGCCCGATATCGGCATCCTGCTGCCGCCCTTGGTGGCGGGCGTCATCGGGCTTGGACTGCACTACGGCACCTATACGGCCGAGGTCTATCGCGCCGGAATCGACAATGTGCCGCGCGGCCAGTGGGAGGCTGCCAAGGCCTGCAATCTTAACGGCCGCCACACCTGGACGCATGTCATCCTGCCGCAGGCGATCCCGCCGATGATCCCGGCCTTGGCCAACTACTTCATCGCCATGTTCAAGGAGACGCCGCTGCTTTCGGCGATCACCGTGCTGGAGCTGATGAACCAAGCCAAGAGCGTCGCCAATACCTATTACCGCTACATCGAGCCGATGACGCTGGTTGGCGCCTTCTTCCTCGTCATCAGCCTCTGCTCCGTCGTGCTGTTGCGCTGGCTGGAGCGTCGTTACGGCAGGATCGAGAGATGAAAGTCATGAAACTGTTGCCCGAAATCGAGCTGGCATCGACCCGGCCCGCACTCGATGCGCGTCCGCTCGAAAAGCGCGTCGGGCTGATTGCTTTGGCCACCGATCATACCAGCGAGGTCGACTTCCGCCGCATGGTGGCGAGCGAGCGGATCGGCGTCTATGTCGCGCGCATCCCCTACGCCAATCCGACGACGCCGGACAATCTGCGCAAGATGCAGCCCTCGCTTTCGACGGGCGCGGCACTGATCTTGCCGGACGAGACGCTCGATGCCGTCTGCTATTCCTGCACGTCTGCTTCCGTGGTGATCGGCGACGCCGAGATCGAGCAGGCGATCCAGGCGGCCAAGCCGAATGTTCCCGTGGTCACGCCGCCCATGGCCGGCGTGCGCGGCCTCAACGCTTTTGGCGTGAAGCGGATCAGCATTCTCACCCCTTACACTGTCGAGACCAGCCGGCCGATGGCCGCCTATTTCGCCGCGCACGGCTTCGACATCGAGAGCGTCACCTGCCTCGGCTTCGAGGACGATCGGGAGATGGCACGCATCGAGCCTACCTCGCTCGTCGATCTGGCGCGCAAGGCGACGCATGCGCAGGCAGATGCGCTGTTCGTTTCATGCACCGCGCTACGCGCGGCGCTCGCCGTTCCAGGCATGGAGGAGGCAATCGGCCGCCCGGTCGTCACCAGCAACCAGGCGAGCGCCTGGAACTGCCTGCGGCTTTGCGGCGACGACACGGCGCGGCCGCAGTTCGGCCGGCTGATGACGAAGCCATTGGCCCGGTGAGCGGGCATGCCAATGACCAAAACGGAAGTCACGCTTCAGCATATCCGCGCTGCGCGCGAACGCATTGCCGGAAAGGTCGAGCGGACGCCGACTGTGTTGTCGCAAAGCCTCTCGGATCGGGCGGGCCATCCCGTTCACCTCAAGCTGGAACATCACCAGACGACCGGCGCGTTCAAGCTGCGCGGCGCGTCCAACGCGATCGCCGCGTTGAGTCCGCGAGAAAAATTGCGCGGGGTGGTCGCGGCATCGACCGGCAATCACGGCCGCGCGCTGGCCCATGCGGCGAAGCTCAAGGGCATGCGCGCGGTGATCTGCATGTCGAAGCTGGTGCCCGAAAACAAGCTCGATGCAATCCGCCGCCTTGGCGCGGATATTCGCATCGTCGGCAACAGCCAGGACGATGCCCAGCATGAGGTGGACAGGCTGGTTGCGGAGGAGGGGCTGGTCATGCTGCCGCCCTTCGACCATCCGGACATCGTCGCCGGGCAGGGCACGCTGGGGCTGGAGATCTTGGAGCAGGTTCCGGAAGCAGCAAGTGTGCTGGTGCCGCTCTCCGGCGGCGGCCTGGCGGCCGGCGTTGCCGCGGCGGTCAAGGGGGTGAGCCCGGCCACCAAAGTCGTCGGCGTCTCGATGGCGCGCGGTGCCGCGATGAAGGCGAGTCTCGATGCCGGCCGCCCCGTGCAGGTCGAGGAATTGCCGACGCTTGCGGACTCACTCGGCGGCGGCATCGGCCTCGATAACCGGCTGACCTTTGCCATGTGCCGTGAGCTGCTCGACGACGTCATCCTGCTTTCCGAGGACGAGATCGCCGCCGGCATCCGGCATGCCTATGAGGAAGAGCGCGAGATCGTCGAAGGCGCAGGCGCGGTCGGCATCGGCGCGCTGCTTGCTGGGAAGGTCACTGCGAAAGGACCGGTGGTGGCCATCCTGTCTGGCCGCAACATCGACATGAGCCTGCAACGCCGCATCGTCTGCGGCGACGCTGCACTGACGGAGCGCCCCAGATGAGCCGCGTGACCATCCTCACCGAAACAGACCTGCGCAAGGTCGTGACGCTCGATCTGGATGCGGTCGCCTGCGTCGAGAACGCCTTTCGGGCTTTGGCGACAATGCCGGTGGCGATGCCGCCAATCTTGAGGCTCGACATTCACGAGCATCGCGGCGAGGTCGACGTGAAGTCCGCGTACGTGCCCGGCATAGATGGCTTCGCCGTCAAGATAAGCTCCGGCTTCTTCGACAATCCGAAGCTCGGCCTGCCGAGCGGCGGCGGCATGATGGTGCTGCTTTCGGCCAAGACCGGTGTGATCGAGGCGCTGCTGCTCGACAATGGCTATCTGACCGATGTGCGCACCGCCGCAGCCGGCGCAGTCGCGGCCAAGCATCTGTCGCGCGAAGACTCCAGCATAGCGGCGATCTTCGGCGCCGGTTTGCAGGCCGGCCTGCAATTGGAAGCGCTGCGTCTCGTCAGGCCGATCGCGGAGGCGCGCGTCTGGGCGCGCGATGCGGCCAAGGCCGAGGCGACCGCGGCCCGCTTGCGCGAGAGACTGGGCATCATGGTGCGTGCCGAGCCGGATGCGGCGAGGACGGCAGCGGGCGCCGACATCATCGTCACCACCACGCCTTCGACCGAGCCGCTGATCAAGGCCGGGTTCGTCTCGGCCGGCCAGCACATCACCGCGATGGGCTCGGATGCCGAGCACAAGAACGAGATCGCGCCGGCGATCCTTCGCCTGGCAGATCTCTATGTCGCAGACAGCGCGAAGCAGACGCGGCGCTTGGGCGAGCTTCACCACGCCATCGAGGCAGGGGCGATGGCGGCCGACGCGGAAGTCACCGAGCTCGGCCAGATCATCGCCGGGAAAAAGCACGGACGACGATCGGCCGGTGACATCACCCTCGCCGATCTCACTGGCACCGGCGTGCAGGACACCGCGATCGCCACTTTAGCCCGCGACCGCGCGCGGGCAGCGAAGGCGGGAACGATTTTCGAAAGCTGAATATGGCCGCGAGGCCCAACAAACGAGGACCAACAAAATGCAGCCAAACCTGAAATTCTCGCGAAGCGAATTTGCCGATCGCCTTGCCAAGACGCGGAAAGCCATGGAGGCCAAGCGGGTCGATCTGCTGATCGTCAGCGATCCCTCCAACATGGCCTGGCTGACCGGCTATGACGGCTGGTCCTTCTATGTGCATCAGGCGGTCATCGTGCCGCCTTCGGGCGAGCCGGTCTGGTATGGCCGCGGCCAGGATGCCAACGGCGCCAAGCGCACCGCCTATCTCGCGCATGACAACATCATTGGCTACGCCGATCACTATGTGCAGTCGACCGAGCGGCACCCGATGGACCATCTCGCCAGCGTGCTTGCCGATCGCCGCTGGGACAAGCTGACCATCGGCGTCGAGATGGACAATTATTGGTTCTCGGCGGCGGCCTTCGCATCGCTGCAGAAGCACCTGCCCAAGGCCCGCTTCGTCGACGCCACCGCGCTGGTCAACTGGCAGCGCGCCGTGAAGAGCCCGACCGAGATCGACTATATGCGCAAGGCCGCCCGCATCGTCGAGGCCATGCATCAGCGCATCGTCGACAAGATCGAGGTCGGCATGCGCAAATGCGATCTGGTCGCCGAGATCTATGACGCCGGCACGCGCGGCGTCAAAGGCATCGGTGGCGACTATCCGGCGATCGTGCCGCTCTTGCCATCGGGCGCCGACGCCTCGGCGCCGCATCTCACCTGGGACGACCAGCCGATGAAGGTGGGCGAGGGCACCTTCTTCGAGATCGCTGGCTGCTACAATCGCTACCACTGCCCGCTGTCGCGCACCGTCTTCCTCGGCAAGCCGACGCAGGCCTTCCTCGACGCCGAGAAGGCGACGCTCGAGGGCATGGAGGCGGGCCTTGCCGCCGCCAAGCCGGGCAATGCCTGCGAGGACATCGCCAATGCCTTCTTCGCCGTGCTGAAGAAGTACGGCATCGTCAAGGACAACCGCACCGGCTACTCGATCGGTCTTTCCTATCCGCCGGATTGGGGCGAGCGCACGATGAGCCTGCGCCCCGGCGATCGCACCCTGCTCAAGCCCGGTATGACCTTCCATTTCATGACGGGTCTATGGCTCGAGACAATGGGACTTGAGATCACCGAGTCGATCCTGATCACCGAGACCGGCGTCGAGTGCCTGGCCAATGTGCCGCGCAAGCTGTTCGTCAAGGATTGAGCCGATGTCAGCTCTGCCTCCATCGCCGATCACGCCGACCGTCGAGTTCGAACGCGACGGTGTCCAGCACGGCTTCCTGCGCCTGCCCTACAGCCGCGACGATTCCGCCTGGGGGTCGGTGATGATTCCGATCTGTGTCGTCCGCAACGGCAAGGGGCAGACGGCGCTGCTCACCGGGGGAAATCACGGCGACGAATATGAAGGCCCGCTGGCGCTCTACGAGCTCGCCCGCACGCTCGACCCGAAGGATGTCACCGGCACCGTCATCATCGCGCCGGCGATGAACTATCCGGCGTTCCGCGCCGGCAGCCGCACCTCGCCGATCGACAAGGGCAACATGAACCGCAGCTTTCCCGGCCGGCCGGACGGTACCGTGACGGAAAAGATCGCCGACTATTTCCAGCGCGAATTGTTGCCGCGGGCGGACATCGTGTTCGACTTCCACTCCGGCGGAAAGACGCTGGACTTCGTGCCCTTCTGCGCCGCACATACGCTGCCGGACAAGGAGCAGGAGAAAAAGGCCTTCGCCGCGGTCGAGGCCTTTTCGGCTCCGTTCTCGATGCGCATGACCGAAATCGATACCGTTGGCATGTATGACACCGCGGCCGAGCAGATGGGCAAGGTCTTCGTCACTACCGAGCTCGGCGGTGGCGGCACGGCCCGGGCCGAGACGGTGCGCATCGCTCGCCGTGGCATCCTCAATGTGCTTCGCCATGCCGGCATCGTTGATGGTGCTATCGAGAAAAATCGAACTCAATGGCTCGACATGCCCTCGGGGGACTGCTTTGCGTTTGCCGAGGACGAGGGCATGATCGAGACCATGATCGATCTCGGCGAGAAGGTGGAGGAAGGCCAGGTCGTGGCGCGCATCCATTCGACCGGTCGCACCGGCACCGCGCCCCAGGAGATCAAGGCCAGGATGTCAGGGCTCCTGGCCGCGCGCCATTTCCCCGGCCTGGTCAAGGCCGGCGATTGTGTTGCGGTGCTTGCCGTCGAGGTTGACTGAAGCGCGCCAGGTAGAAGCGACGCCGTAACGCCGCCAAGGCCACCTGCGTTACGGCTCGCATTCAACTGTGGAATAGGTAGGCGGCAATCGAGTCCGGCTTCATCTCGATCGAGAAGCCCGGCGCCGTCGGCGGCATGTAGGCCGCATTCTCAATGACACAGGGCTCGAGGAAATGCTCGTGCAGGTGATCGACATATTCGATCACCCTTCCATCCTTGGTGCCCGACACCGCGATATAGTCGATCATCGACAGATGCTGGACATATTCGCACAGGCCGACGCCGCCGGCATGCGGCCAGACCGGCAGGCCGAACTTGGCGGCGATCAAAAGCACGGCCAGTACCTCGTTCAGGCCGCCCATGCGGCAGGAATCGATCTGCACGATATCGATCGCGCCGCCGGCGATGAACTGCTTGAACATGATGCGGTTCTGGCACATCTCGCCGGTCGCAACCTTGATCGGCGCCACCGCCTTGCGGATCTTGGCATGGCCGGCGACATCGTCCGGGCTGGTCGGCTCCTCGATGAAAAAAGGCTTGGCGAAGGCAAGATCGCGCAGCCAGTCGATCGCCTGGTCGACCTCCCAGACCTGGTTGGCGTCGATCATCAGGTAACGGTCCGGACCGATCACCTCGCGGGCGATCCTGAGGCGGCGGATGTCGTCGTCGCGGTCGCGGCCGACCTTCAGCTTGATGTGATTGAACCCCTCGTCGACTGCTTCCTGGCAGAGGCGCCTCAGCTTGTCGTCGGGATAGCCGAGCCAGCCGGCCGATGTGGTATAGCAGGCATAGCCTTCGCGCTCGAGGGTGGCGATGCGCTCGGCCTTGCCGGCCCCGGCCTTCCTCAGGATCTCCAGCGCTTCGGCCGGCGCGATCGCATCGGTGAGATAGCGGAAGTCGACGATGCGCACGATCTCTTCCGGGCTCATCTCGGCGACAAGGCGCCAGACCGGCTTGCCGGCTTCCTTGGCCCAAAGATCCCAGACCGCATTGACAACCGCGCCGACGGCGAGGTGCATGGCGCCCTTGTCCGGGCCGATCCAGCGCAACTGGCTGTCGCCGGTCACGTGATGCCAGAAGCGGCTGGGATCATGCTTGACCCAGTCCAAGTCGATCCCGACAACAAGATGGCGCAGCGCCTCGATCGCCGCGCAGCAGATCTCGTTGCCGCGGCCGATGGTGAAGGTGAGCCCGTGGCCGCTAAGCCCCTCGCTATCGGTGTCGAGGGTGACATAGGCGGCCGAATAATCGGGGTTCGGATTCATCGCGTCCGACCCGTCGAGGCTCTGCGACGTCGGGAAGCGCAGATCGAAGACGCGAAGATCGGTAATGCGGGTCATGCTCGGTGCCTCATCAGATCGACCAGCCGCCGTCGATATTATAGGCCTGCCCGGTGGTATAGGTGGCGCCGGCGAGATAGACGGCAAGATCGGCGATCTCCTCCGCCGTGCCCAGCCTTCCCATCGGCTGGCGGGAGATGAAGGCAGCACGGGCGGCCTCATAGTCGCCCTGCGCCCGCATGCGGCTTTCGAGCGAGGGGCTCTCCACCGTGCCGGGGCAGATCGCGTTGCAGCGAATGCCTTTGCCGACATAGTCGGCGGCGATCGATTTGGTCAGCCCGATCACGGCCGCCTTGGTCACGCCATAGGCGAAGCGGTTCGGCACGCCTTTCGGGGCGCCGGCGACCGATGCCATGTTGATGATCGAACCACCGCCGCGTTCCAGCATGCCGGGCAGCACGGCGCGGATAGTGCGGATCATGGCGCGCACATTGAGGTTGAATGCGAAGTCGAGGTCCTCGTCTTTCATCTCCAGGATCGAGCCGGAGTGGACGAAGCCGGCGCAGTTGAAAAGCACATCGATGCGGCCGATTTTGGCGAAGGCGGCCTGCACGGCGTCGTCGTTCAGCACGTCGAGCTTGCGAGTCTTGATGACCGAGGTGTTGCCGAGCTCGGCCAGCGCCGCTTCATTGATGTCGGTGGCGTGGACGATCGCGCCAGCCTTGGCGAAAGCCAACGCGCTAGCCCGGCCGATGCCTTGCGCAGCGGCCGTTACGACCACCACCTTGCCTGTCAGATCAGCCATGTTGTTTTGTCTCCGTCTTCAGCCGAGCCGGGGGCGCCGCTCGACGATATAGATGTGATCGGCGGCCAGCACGACTTCGTCGCGCTGGTTCAAAACCTCGACGCGTTCGATGACGCGCCCGGAGTCCGGCCGCTTCGGATCGTCTTCCTTCGCGGCGATCGTCGTGCGCGTGCGGATCGTGTCGCCGATAAAGACCGGCTTGATGAAGCGCAGCCTGTCATAACCGTAGGAGAAGGCGACCGGGTTGATGACGCTCGCGGTCAGGCCGACGCCGACCGAGAACACCAGCGTGCCATGCGCGATGCGCTGGCCGAAGGGCGTCGTCTTCATGAACTCGGCGTCCATGTGGTGCGGAAAGAAATCGCCGGTGTGGCCGGCATGGACGACAAAGTCGGTCTCGGTGATGGTGCGGCCGCTGGTCAGCCGCGACGAGCCGATCTCGTAGTCGTCGAAATAGGTGACCTGTTCCATGCCGTTCCTTACGGTTTTGCGGTGAGCGGCGTCGCCGGCGCGGCGCTCGAACGATAGGCGGCTTCCACCAGTGCCATGGTGTTCCAGGCATCTTCGACGGAGCTGACCAGCTCTTTGTCTTCCCCGGAGGCGAAGCGCTGCACATTGGCCATGCGCCCGACAAAGGCGTCGGGGAACCATTCGCCGGTGAGCGGCACGCCGACCCAATCGGAGCCGCCTTTAGGATGGATTTCCAGCACGTCGGGCTCACCGCGCGGATAGTCGAGATTGAGGCCAAGCTTGACGTAGGCGGCGCCCTCGGTGCCGCAGATACGGAACTCGCAGGCCTGATGCCGCCGTCCGAACTTATGATCGTGATTGATCGAGAGCGCGCAGCGCACCGTGTCGCCATAGTCGAGGATGGCGCTTGTCCGGGTCTGCGCGACCTTGTGATTGGGATGGCCGAGCGTCTTGGCATGCACGCCCTTCGGGTCGCCGAGAAGCTGCCGGATCAGGTCGAGATAGTGGATCGAATGCATGGCGATCTCGACACGCGGCGCCGCGAGCAGGAATTCCCAGAGCTGCCACGGCGTTGCGAGCGCCAGCCAGGCATCGAAGTCGACGACCTCGCCAAGCCAGCCCTTGGCGATCGCGTCCTTCAGCGCCAGCATCATCGGCGCGAAGCGAAGCTGGAAATTCGCTGCAGCCTTGAGCTTCTTGGCGCGACAGATTTCAAGGATCTCGGTTGCCTCGCCAAGGTAGTTGCCCATCGGCTTCTGGATCAATGCGACCGCGTCGCCGGGCAGGGCCTTCAGCACGTCGGCGTGCCGGCCGGGCGGCGTTGCAAGATCGAAGATCGCATCCTTGACGGCGGCCGCCTCGTCCACCGAGCCGAATGCCGTCACGCCCCATTGTTCGGCCAGTTTCCGAGCCTTGGCCTGGTCCGGATCGTAGAGACCCACCACTGGAAAACCAGCCTTGCGATAGGCCGGGAAATGCGCATCGCCGACGATCGAGCCGGCGCCGAAGGTGACGATCGGACGCGGCTTTGCAGGCATCGGCCAGGATTGCGCCAGCGAGGCGGGATCGAAGGCATCAGTCATGGTGGAAGACTTCATCCATCGTCGCCCACCACTCGCCCTCCTGCCTCGTCGGCAAGGGTTCCTGGCATGGTATGCAGACCGACCACCATTCCTGGGTCTTCGGATCGGCGGCCATCTTGGCCATGTCGGCGGCGTAGTCGATGCCGTGATACTCGAAATAGGAGAACAGCAGGTTCTCCGGCCGCTTGAGGTAGATCGAGTAGTTCTTGATGTTGCAGGCGGCGATCATCTCGAGCACGTCCGGCCAGACGGCGGCGTGCAGGCGCACATAGTCCTCGACCTTTTCCGGCTTCAGGCCAAGCACCATGCCCATTCGCTGCATTCTCAGTTCCTCCGTTCCGTGACGGTGACGCTGAATTCGGCGATGCTCAGGGCCCTGGTCGCATCGAAATCCCAGTCGATGCCGAGGCCCGGCTCGTCCGGCGCCAGCGCGTGGCCGTTTTCGATCACCATCTTCTTGCCCGTCAACTCATCCAGCTGCGGAATATATTCCACATATTTGCCGTTCGGCACCGCGCAGGCCAGGCTGACATGCAGTTCCATCAGGAAATGCGGGCAGATCGGCATGTCGAAGGCTTCCGCCATATGCGCCACCTTCAGCCAGGGCGTGATGCCGCCGATGCGGCCGACATCGACCTGGACGATGCTGCAGCCGCCCTTCTGCATATATTCGCGGAAATGGCGGATCGAATAGAGCGACTCGCCGACGGCGATAGGCGTCGCCGTCGAATTCGATAGCCGCACATGGCCGTCTATGTCGTCGGCCGGCAGCGGCTCCTCGATCCAGGCGAGATCGAGATCGCGCAGCCGCTCGGCGCGCCGGATGGCTTCGTCGACGGTAAAACCCTGGTTGCAGTCGGTCATGATCTCATAGCCGTCGCCGACCGCCTTGCGCACGGCCGACAACCGGGCAAAATCCTCGGCGCCGTGCGGCTTGCCGATCTTGACCTTCGAGCCGGTAAAGCCTTTCGCCTTGGCGGCCAGCGCATCTTCGACAAGCGCTTCAGTCTCGATGTGCAGCCAGCCGCCTTCGGTGGTGTAAAGCGGACAGCGGTCCTTGGCGCCGCCGGCGAGCTTCCAGAGCGGCAGCTTCTGCTTCTTCGCCCGAAGGTCCCAGAGCGCAGTGTCGATGGCGGCGAGCGCGATGGCCGTGATAGCGCCGATGGTGGTGGCGTGCGTGGCGAATTCGAGATCGTGCCAGATCGCCTCGATCCGGTCGGCATCCTCACCGATCAGGCGCGGCGCGAGGTGGTCGGCCAGAAGCCGCATCACCGAAGAGCCGCCGGTGCCGATCGTGTAGCTGTAGCCGATGCCGACCGCCCCGTCGACGTCGGTGATGGTGACGATCGGCGTCTCCTGGCTGACGAAACTCTGGATGGCGTCGGTGCGCTTCACCTTCGGCACCAGATCAACCATTGCAAGCTCGACTTTCTCGATCTTCGCCATCGTCAGGCCCTCAAGGATTTGCCGGTTTCCGCGGAAAAGAGATGCGCCTGCGACAGGTCGAAGCTCATCGCCACGCGATCGCCCGCCCGCAATGGCCTCGGGTTCAGCATCCGCGAAACCCAGTCGCGGCGGTCGAATTCGGCGAACACCAGCGTCTCGTTGCCGAGCGGCTCGGTCACCGTCACCGGCAGCTCGATCTCGTGGACGTCAGCGGCATCGCCCGAATGCAGGCCGTGGCCCACGGGGTAGAGGTCATCGGGACGCAGGCCGAACACTACCTTGTCGCCGGCGTTCACCTTGGCCTTGAAGCGGCCGGGCAGCGGCAGGCTCTGTCCGCCGGAAAAGACGATCTTGCCGTCGTCCACGGTCGCCTCCTGCAGGTTCATCGGCGGCGAGCCGATGAAGCCCGCCACGAAGCGTGTCGCCGGCCGCTGGAAGACCTCGTCCGGCGTGCCGACCTGCTCGATGTTGCCGTCGCGCATGATGACGATGCGGTCGGCGAGCGTCATCGCCTCGACCTGGTCGTGGGTAACGTAGATAACCGTGGACTTCACCTTGGCGTGCAGCTTCTTGATCTCGGTGCGCATCTGCGTGCGCAGCTTGGCGTCGAGATTGCTGAGCGGCTCGTCGAACAGGAAGACGTCCGGATCGCGCACGATGGCGCGGCCCATGGCGACGCGCTGGCGCTGGCCGCCGGAAAGCTGGGAGGGGCGGCGCTCGAGCAGCGCGTCGAGGCCGAGAATGGCCGAGGCCTCGGCCACGCGACGGTCCATCTCTTCCTTGGGCGCGCCGGCGATCTTCAGCGAGAAGCCGAGATTTTCGCGGACCGTCATGTGCGGATAAAGCGCGTAGGATTGGAACACCATCGAGATGTTGCGCGAACGCGGCGGCAGATCGTTGACGATGCGGTCGCCGATCTCGATCGTGCCGCCGGAGATGTCTTCCAGCCCGGCGATCATGCGCAGCGTGGTCGACTTGCCGCAGCCGGACGGCCCGACCAGCGCGATGAATTCGCGGTCGGCGACATCGAGATCGATGCCGTGCACGATCTCCATATTGCCGTAACGCTTGGTCAGTTTCTTGAGCGAGACAATCGCCATCGGATCAACCTTTCACCGCGCCGGAAGTCAGGCCCCCGACGAGGTGTTTCTGGACGATGAAGGTAAGGAGCAGCGCCGGGATGATCATCACCACCGCCAGCGCGCACATGCCGCGCCAGTCGATGGTGAATTCGGCGGTGTAGTCGAGCAGCCCGACGGGGAGCGTCTTGGAATTGATCGAGCGCGTCAGCTGCGAGGCGAGCGCGAATTCGTTCCAAGAGGTAAGGAAGGCGAAGATGCCGGCCGACGCGATGCCTGGCCCGGCGAGTGGAAACTCGACCTGCCAGAAGGCCTGCCAGCGCGTGCAGCCGTCGATTTGCGCGGCCTCGGCGAGATCCTTCGGCACCTGGCGGAAGAAGCCGTCGATCAGCCAGATGGTGAACGGCACATTGAGCGCGACATAGGCGAGGATCAGGCCGAAATGCGTGTCGATGATGTCGAGCCGCGCATAGACGAAAAACAGCGGCAGCGACAGCGCGATGCCAGGCACGGTGCGGGTCAGCATAAGGCCGAGGAACATCGCCGACTTGCCACGAAACCGGTGGCGAGCGAAGGCGTAGCCACCGGCCATACCGATGGCGATGGCAATGACGGTCGACGTCACCGAGATGATCAGGGAATTGCGGAAATAGTCGAAGACGGGAACGCCGCCCTTGCCGACACCGCTGAACATGGCGACGTAGGCATCGAGCGAGACCTGCTGCGGGATCCAGACCGGCGGCTTGGCCAGGATCTCGACCGTCGGCCGCAGCGAGGACAGCACGATCCAGATGCCGGGCAGACAGATCAAAAGCATGGCGAGGAACAGGCCGACGCGGTGGGCGACGGCGCCGGCGCGGCGCTTCAGGCGGGCGGATGCGTTGGCGTCCATCCTCACCACTCCGCGCCGATCTGGGTCCGTGCCGCGGCGAGCTTCTTAAAGAAATAGACGGTGAAGACGATCGACAGCAGGATCGAAAAATAGGCCATCGCATTGGCCACGCCCATGCGCGCGTCACTGTAGGCGGTGCGCGCGACCAGCGTCCACAACAGTTCCGTGCGGCCGGCTGGGCCGCCATCGGTCATGATCTTGACGATGTCGTAGGCGCGCGCAACGTCGAGCGAGCGGATGGTCATGGCGATATAGGCGAAGGGCATGATGAAGGGCCAGGTCACATAGCGGAAGGTTTGCCACGGCGTGCAGCCGTCGACGCGCGCCGCTTCGACCGGCTCCTTCGGCATGGCGAGCAGGCCGGCGAGGATCAGGATCACGAAGATCGAGGTCGACGACCAGATCTCCGCGACTGAAATGGCGATGAAGGCGAGATGGCCTTCGATCAGCCAGGGAATGGCGTCCCGCGTGATGCCTAGCGACTGCAGCGCGTTGTTCACCAAGCCGATATTGTCGTTGAACATGAACTTGAACTGGAAGCCGACCAGGATCGGCGAAAACATCATCGGGAACATCATGATGGTACGCAGCAACCGCTGGCCGCGGCTAGCCTTCTCGACCAGCAGCGCGAGGCCGAGACCGAGCAGCATTTCGAGATTGAGCGCGATGGTGAGCAGGAGCACGGTGCGGCCGAAGGCCCACCAGAAATTCGCGTCGGACAGAATGTTGCGATAGTTGCGCAGGCCGATGAAGGTGAAGAAGGTTTCCGGCCGTGTCAGCCTGAACGGCGTGAAGCTTGAATAGAATGACAGGCAGAGCGGCACGACCACCACGGCCGCCAGAACGAGCACGGCCGGCAGCAGAAGAAGCGTTGGCGCGGAAAGCCGCTTGGCCGTCATGCAAAGTCCCAAAATTGTTTGCACGGCCGGCGATGGGGCGGCCGCCTCGGTCAAAGCGGCGCCGGTCGCGAAGACCGACGCCGCTGGGAGGATAGTCCCTTAGAGCTTGCCGGCGTCCTCGAGGATCTGCGTCGCCTTGGCGGCAGCGTCGTCGAGCGCCTGCTTGGAAGTCTTGTCGCCGAGGATGGCGGCCTGAAGTTCGGGATAGACCGCGTTGGAGATCTCGATCCATTCCGGCGTCTGCGGCACCGGGAAGGCGTTCTTGGCGGCTTCCTGGAATGCCTGCAGCACTTCGGTTTTGTAAGGATCGGACTTGGCCTGCTCGAGGTCCCATTCCCACACCTTGGTGCGGGTGGGCAGCGGGCCGGCCGCGGCTTCCAGCTTCTGACTGTCCTCGTTGGTCAGCCACCAGACGAGCGAGGCGGCGGCCTCCTTGTTGGCGCAGTTTTCGGTCACCGAGAAGCCATGCGCGCCGGACCAGCCCGAGCGCTTGCCGGACAAGCCTTTCGGCTGCACCTTGATGCCGACATTGCCGGCGACCTTGGACGACTTCGGGTCGTTGAAGAAGCCGGCCCAGCCCGGCCAGTCGAGATTGAGCGCCACCGTGCCGGACGCGAACCCCTGGCCGAGATCATCCCACAAATAGTTGGTCGTGCCAGCGGGCACAGCCTTGGCCTTGTAGAGCTTGACGAACCAGTCGAGCGCCTTGACGCCGGCCTCGGAGTTGAAGGCAGGCTTGCCGTCCTTGTCGAGATATTCGCCGCCGTCGGCGATCAGCATCTCGTAAAAGCGGCCGTTGATCGCCTCTTCCTTGCCGGCATATTGCGTGCCGTAGAAGTCGGGCGGGCTGGCGAAGAATTCCGCCTGCTGGGCCATCTCGTCGAAGGTGTCCGGCGGGGCGAGCTCCTCGCCGTATTTCTCCTTGTAGGCCTTCTTCTTGGCTTCGTCCTGGTAGAGGCTCTTCTGGTAGTAGAGCGCCGAGACGTCGAACTGCGCGCGCGGCAGCATCACCAGCTTGCCGTCGAGCGTGCCGGCGGCGATGTTGGCCGGGACGAAAGCGTCGATCTCCTCCTTCGGCAGCAGCTTGGCGAGGTCGGTGTAGATGCCCGGATATTGCGGCGCGAACGAGGTGTGGTTGGAGCCGACGCACCAGGTGATCGAGTTGGAGGCGATGTCCGACTTGATCTCCTTGTCGAGATCGAAGTGGTTCTTCTTGGATACGACGTTGACCTTGGCGCCAGTCGCTTTCTCCCACTCGCCGATGCGCGCGTAGAGTTTTTCGTATTGCTGGCCGCCGATCAGCTTGGCGTCGATCGTGACGCCGGTGAACTTGCCCGGCAGGTCGGCCGCAAAGACCGCACCCGATGCCATGAGCAATGCGCCGGCGGCGACGCCGGAAAGCAGTCTGTTCATGAATATCCTCCCTGGAACGGCTGTAGGCCGTCGTGGCTGAAGCTCTATGCTTCATTCATATGCAAACAAATTATTCATAGGTCGTCAAGCCGAAACTTCTTCCCTATGAAGGCTGTCTTGCGTATATGAAGATCAGAATTCACCAGAGGGCATCGGGTGCAGGACGACGAGGAAGACCGCTATCGCGCGCCGGCACTGGACAAAGGGCTGGACATTCTGGAACTGCTCGCCAGCGTCGATGGCGGCCTGACCCAGGCCGAGATCGCCAAGCGGCTCGACCGCAGCCCGAACGAATTTTACCGGATGCTCGACCGTCTGGTGAAACGCGGCTACGTCACCCGGTCAGACGGCGACCGCTATTCGCTGACGCTGAAGCTCTTCGGGCTTGGCCAGCTGCATGCACCGGTGCGCAGGCTGGTCTCCTACGCCACCTCGATCATGCGCGAGCTGGCCGAGACCTCCTGGCAGGCAAACCAGCTCGTCGTGTTCGACCGTGGCAGCGCCGTGGTCATTGCCCAGCAGGAAGCGCCGCGATACTGGGGCATCTCGATCCGCGTCGGCTCGCATATCAGCCTGTTCGACACCGGCTCGGGACATGTGCTGCTGGCCTTCCGCTCGCCGGAAGAGCGCGAGATGATGATCGCCGAGCATTTGCGCAGCAACGAGGAGATGAAGTTGTCGCCCGACTTCTTCGCCCGCCTCGACCAGGTGCGCGATCGTGGCTACGAGATGATGGCTTCGCTGCAGACCGCCGGCGTCTACAATCTGTCGGCGCCGGTGCTCGGTTCCGACGGGCACGGCATCGCCGCGCTCACCATACCCTATATCACTCTGGTCAACGCGCCGGCAGCGCCCGATATCACCAGGACCATCGCGCTGCTCCAGGCAGCAGCGGCCCGCCTGTCCCAACTCGCCGGGTCGGATGTGAGGTCACAGGAATAATTCTAATTTGAATGATGAATTCTCCCGTGAAATGATCGAGACGATGTTTGAAGCATGTCGTTTGCGCAAAAGCCGCTGCGCAATTCGGGCCACGTGGATAGCGCGACAAGGGAGGAAGCCATGATCGTCGATACGCACCTGCATCTCATCGACAGGGCGGCGCTACGCTATCCCTGGCTTTCCGCCGTGCCGGCCCTCGACCGCGATTTTTCCCACGACGATTACGCCACCGAGGCGCGCCGCGCGGGCATAGAATTGGCGCTCCATATGGAAGTCGACGTCCACCCGGCCGATATCGCGGCCGAGACAGCCCTTGTCGAAGGACTGTCGAAGAAGCCGGGCAGCCTGGTGCGGGGCGCGATCGTGTCGTGCCGGCCGGAAGAACCTGGCTTCGCCGACTGGCTGGACAAGGTGAAGGGCGATCCATTTGTCAAAGGATTCCGTCGCGTGCTGCATGTCGTGCCCGACGACGTCTCCGAGGGTGCTCTGTTCCGCGAGAACGTCGGGCGCATCGCCGGCAGCGGGCTGACCTTCGATCTTTGCGTCCTGCCACGACAGATGAGCCAAGCGATCGCGCTGGTCGATCTGGCGCCAGACGTGCAATTCGTCCTCGATCATTGCGGCGTGCCCGACATCCGGGGCAAGGCCGAGCATCCCTGGCGCGAGCAGATCGCCGAGATCGCCCGGCGCCCCAATGTCGTCGGCAAGATCTCCGGCGTCGTCGCCTATGCCGATCCGGCGAGCTGGACCGTCGAGACCCTGCGGCCTTATGTCGAGCACACGATCGGCAGCTTCGGCTGGGATCGCGTCGTGTGGGGCAGCGACTGGCCGGTCTGCACGCTCGGTGGCGGGCTGCTCGGCTGGGTAGCGGCGACGCACGCGCTCCTTGCCGGGGCGAGCGAAACCGAGCGCGCGAAACTGCTCTCCGGCAACGCGAAGAAGCTCTGGCGGCTGTGAGCCGCAAGGCCGATGCCCGACTGTATTAGCGGGGCGCCGCGAAGCTCTGCCGGAACAGGCGATTGATGTCGGCGACGACGCGGGGGGCGTCCTGCCGGCCGGCAAGACCCTCGTTGAGGCGATCGGACGCCGCCTGCTGAAACGCCATGTAGCCGTCGTGGCGCGGGCGCACCCAGGCGCCTTCCAGCGTCGCCCGCGTGCCGCGGTAGAAGTCGCCCGTCGCGACATTCACGGCTTCGTCCTCCCAGGCGGCGGCATGGCCGGGCTGGCCGCCGGCGGCGGCATAGAGGCCGCGCTGCACGTCGCCGCTGGCGATCCAGTAGGCGAAGTCGATCGCTTCCTCGCCGGCAGCGGAAAAGGCGGAGACGGCGATGCCGGTGCCGCCGAGCGCGGAGCCGACCGGGCCGTTGCCGCCCACAGTCGGCATGTCGCAAAAGAAGAGCCGGTTCGGCCGGAAGCCTGCAGTGGCATAGGGCACGTAGCCATAGATCAGCGGCGCGCAGGCGATGCGCGAGCCGGCCTCGGCCATCTTTTCGAACACCGCAATCGGATCCATCGTCAGGCACTCGGGATCGAGGAGTGCCGCGATCTCACGCAGCATTTCGAAGACGGTCTCGCCGGTATCGGGATCGATCAGATCGCTCGGGCTTTCGACTGCACATGGCCGGCCGAGATCGGCGGCAAGCGTGAAGAAGCACATCAGCGAGTGCGGCGGCCTGAGCGGCAAGAGCACGCGGCTACGCTGGGCAAGCTCCAGCACTTCGGTCCAGATCTTCGGCGCGGCGTCTATCAAATCGGGTCGCCAGGCCTGCACCTGCGTCGCGGCGTCGATCGGAAAGGCCCATTGCCGGTCCTGCCAAGTGTAGCTCGGATAGGACCGGCCGACGCTTGCCTTCGCCAGCGCTTCGCGCTCCGCCTCGCGGCCGGGCACGTCGAGCGGGGCCAGGCACTTCTCGGCGGTGATCTGGCCGACATGCGGATGATCGATGACGATCAGGTCGTAGGCGCGGGCGAGTTCTTCGACAGAGAAGGACTCGAAGTCCTGCAGCGAGCGCTTCTCCCACTCGATAGAGACTCCGGTCTTTTCCCGCCAAAGCCGGGAGCAGGCGACCATCGGATCATAGCCGCGCGGATGGTTCCAGGTCATGCCCTTGAGTGTCGTCACAGGCCGAACTCCTTGCGGATTTTTGCGCTGTGCTCGCCGACGCGCGGCGCCGCATGCTCGACTTTGGCACGCATGCCGTCGATCCTGAGCGGTGACCGGGTGGTGTCGATCGAAACACCGTCCTCGCGCGTCACGGTCTGCAGCAGGTCGAGCGCCTTGAAGCCGTCGCTTTCCAGCACCTCTTTCCAGTTCAGCACCTTCGCGCACCAGATGTCGGCGGGCTCGAGGATCGCCAGCCATTCGTCGACCGACTTCTGCGCGATGCGCTGCGCGATGATCGCCTTGATCTCGTCGCGCGCCGTGAACCAGGTCGCCGGCTGGTCGCGATAGGGCGCCAGCGCCTCGATCTCGAGCAGGTCGGCGAGCTTCGGGATCGGCGTCATGGCGATCGCCAGGAAGCCGTCCTTGGCCGGATAGACTCCGTAGGGCGCCGCCAGATAGGCGTGGGCGCTATGGAACGACGAACGGCGCGGCAGCCGCCGGCCGTCATTGAGATGCGTCGTCAGCACCTCGAACTGGAGGTCGATCAGCGCTTCGAAGAGGCTGGTCTCGATATGGCCGCCCGCGCCGGTGGTGCCGCGCCGGACCAGTGCTGCAAGGATGCCTTGCGCACAGGCGGCGCCGGCCAGCATGTCGGCGATTGCCAGGCCGAACGGCACCGGACCCTGATCTTCGTCGCCGTTCAGCCACATGACGCCGGAGCGCGCCTGGGCAAGCAGGTCCTGACCCGGACGCTTTACCCACGGGCCTTCCTCGCCATAGCCGCTGATCGAGGCGTAGACCAGGCGCGGATTGAGCGTCCGCACATGCTCGTAATCGAGGCCGAGCCGCTCGATGACGCCGGGCCGGAAGTTCTGGATCAGCACGTCGGCCTTGGCGAGCAGCCCGCGCAGCGCTTTAAGGTCATCCTCGTTCTTCAGATCGACCGCAAAGCTTTCCTTGGCACGGTTGATGGCGTGGAAGATGGTGGAATCACCACCGATCTCGGTGTCGCTGAGATAGAGCCGGCGCGACAGGTCGCCACCATCGGGCCGCTCGATCTTGATGACGCGGGCACCGAGGTCGAGGAGCCTCAGCGAGCAGTAAGGTCCCGACAGGAACTGGCTCATGTCGACGACGACAAGGCCGGACAGCGGCAGGTCGGCGGCCATCATTGCTTCTCCGTCTTGCCGGCGAAGTCGGCCGGGTCCTTGTATTTCACCGTCTGCAGATGCTCGCAGTAGAGCACCAGCTCGCCTTCGCCCTTGAACACTTCATAGCTGGCGCGGATCAGCCCCATTTCCTTGTAGCGGGGCTTCTTTTCCATGTTGGTGCGGATCGAATAGATGGTGTCGCCGATGAAGACCGGCTTTATGAAGCGGAGCTTGTCATAGCCGTAGGAAAAGGCATTGACGCAGTTGGTGGCGACTAGACCGAGCCCGGCCGAGAAAACGAACGCGCCCGCCACGAGGCGCTTGCCGAAGATACCTTCGCGCTCGGCGAACATCTGGTCCTGCACATAAGGGTGGATGTCGAGCACCAGGGTGTTGAAGAGATGACTGTCGCCTTCGGCCATAGTGCGCCGGAGCGAGCGGATTTTCTGGCCGATTGGCCAATCTTCATAGAACCAGTTTTCGGCATTCCATACCGGCAGCAAGGCGTGATCGGGCGGCATGTCGGCAGGGCAGGTCGAAGCGACGCCGACGGTGGGCGGGAAGCTGGTCATTGCGCTGTTCGTCCGCTCCGGGAGAATGGCCGCACCGCTCCGGCAAGCCGGAGTCGGACGCGATCGATCCTCCAAATCTTCTTTTGTGAATACTATATTCACATATGAGATTTGCGCACAAGCCGGTCCGGTGAAATTTCGCCTGCACGATCGAACTCGGAGTTGCCTTGGATGCAGCAGGCACAGCGCCAGGCGCGGCTACTTCCGGCAGTTGCCAGCGGACTTCCGGGTCACGGCGAACGCCGCTGTGCCGGCCGGGATGGCGAGGCGCTTCTGCCAGGAAGGACCGCCACCGGCCCGAATCATACAAAACCAATGATTGTTTTAGTCAATTCTACAATTGTAACCCGCCTAAGGGTAATGCGACGATAAATTGTAGGCGGAGGAGCACTGCACGATCCCGTCAAATCCGGCCAATAAAATTAGCTTCGATAGCGGTGTAATTCGTTAGTAATCGATCGTCAGGATAACCCGGACCTCGACATATTTGGTGCCTTTTTCTTGAGTCGATTATGGCGGTTCTCGGCGCATTCCCTCCCGGTATCGGTTGCCGGCCCTTCGACGAGAGGGATTGGGGAGGCGTGGCGGATTGCCTGCACCGGGGGTTTCCGGAGCGCAGCAGGAGCTATTGGATAGAAGCGCTGACCCGCCTGGCGCAGCGGCCAGCGGTCGTCGATTTTCCGCGATATGGGTTCGTCCTGGAGAAGTCGGGCCGGATCGTCGGCGCAGTGCTTACGCTAGCACGCCGCGTTGGGCTGTCTTTCGCTGATCTGCGTCTGCGACGGTCTGGCGTTGCCGCTTGTGCTGAAGCCGCGCCGGATATTGCATGGGCACGTGTCGTGCTGCCAGGTCGTCTACTGCCGATCCCACGCGGATCTGGTCAGGTGCGCCGGGGTCGTGGGCCGCTTTCTCCTGCGGCGCCGACAGCTGCTTTGCCTCGTCGATGCGATGGGCCCGGTTCCCGGTCTGTCCGGCAGGTATTTTCCGAACAAGGGGATCAAGTATTTCAAGGGTCCGAAATCGCCTTCTCCGGGAGACCTGACGTTCACCGAAATGGTGCTGTTCGGTTCCTGAACGAAATCGTGAAGCCGGTCTGGAGCCCAGCCGATCCGAAGTCAGTCCGCCGCTTCGGCTCTTGCCGCCATGCGCCAGCGTGTTCCCAGCGAGACGCCCACGAGCAGCAGACAGAAGGCGAGGGCAAGAGGGGAGTAGAAAGCCTCCTCCTGTAATACGGCATTGGCCGAAATGGTGACGATGCCGACAAAGCCGAACAGGAAATCCGGGTCGCCGGTCTGGATAAGCTGCCGTCGCAATGCCACGGCCAGCGCCGCCAGGAAGCCGAAGAAGACGAGGCTCCCCACGCCCATCTGGTAAAGCATGACACCGACCGCGCTCTCGACCGGCACGGAGGCGGCGCCTTCGGCCTGGGCGGTTTGCCAGTTGAGATTGATGCTGGTGCTCGACAGGTTGCCGCCGAGACCCAAGCCCTGGCCGAGCGGATCGGCCAGGAAATCGCGCATGCCGGCAATCAGACCGAGGACGTGATAGTCGCCATGGGTGGCGCCATAGCCGATCGCCGCCGTCGTCCAGACCACGGCCAGGGCCATCGCGGCCATGAGCGCCAGACCGGCGCGGGAGGGACTGTAGATCAGCCGCACGGCAATTGCGACGAAAAGCATGAAGGTCGCGCCCTTGGAGCCGATGACGAGCAGCAGCGGCAGAGCCGCGAGAGGCAGCACCCATCGTCCTTTGAAGAGCAGCCAGGCCGAAATGATGCTTAAGGCGTAAGCATAGCTGATCGGATGGAAGTTCGGGCCGCCGATGCGGAAGACGCTTGGCAGGATGTCGTTGAACAGGGGCGTGTTGAAGAAGGTCGTGGTCATCACGTCTTCGATCCCACGGTAAACGAAACCGGTTTCCTGAAGCGCTTTTTCCCACACGCCGGTCTCGACCTGCCGCGAGATGCTGCGCTCGACATATTGGTCGCCGTGGAACAGTCCGAGGAAATCCATGGTGAAGGTCAGTTCCGCATAGCCATAGACGATCGCGCCGGCGCCGAGCCACAGCATGCTCTTGCGCAGATCGACGGGATAAAGGCTGGCGGCGAGGACCGCGACGTGGAAGCAGGCGAGCGGCGTGATCGTGTTGCGGAAATAGACGACCGCGTCCTTGGGGTCGCCATGCACGACGCCGAGAGCGAAATAGAAACAAATCGTTCCGCACAGGACCATGCTCAGCAGCAGCCACGGGCGCAACTCGGTCAGCGCGCGGACGCGGTACTGAAATGAGGCGGCCAGGAAAATGCCGAACGCTGTCATCAGGATGATGAAGTTGGTGCCGCGCAGCGCGTCGAACGTGTCGTTGTCGGGAATGTAGGGGGTGAACCAGGCGACCACGAGGTTCTGAAAGAGAAAGGCGCAGATGATCAGCACCGGAACGCCCGCCGGCATCGCGTTCGAAACGATCAGCGTCAGCACGAATGTTGCGGCAATCCCGAACGGCGTCCACACGGCAAATGCGGAGACGGCGAGCGCAACGACAAGCAAGGCCGTGCCGACATGCAGCAAGGTTTCGGGCGTATCCCTGCCCGGCAAACCCAGTCTGACGGGCGAAGAGACCTGCATCGTGCTCATCGCTGATCCGCTCCGCTCGTCACTTGTCCCAGCAAGCGTAGATGGCGCCTGTCGTCCATTTCCGGCCTAACCTCCAAGGAGCGCGGCAATCATCGAGCCGTCGAAGCCCTCGACGCTCTGCCTGCTCCTGATGAAGCCGAAGCCCTGATCGAGCTCCCAATAGGTCCATGCCACATGGTTCGCTTCAGCCGCCTTGCGCACGGCGCGCACCCAGGAGGCGCGGCTTTCGGCATCCACGCAGAAGTTGAGCACACCGAATTCGTTCAGCATGACCGGGCAGCCGTTGGTGGTGGACCAGCGCGCCAGATCGGCAAAATCGGAGCCGATCCGCGCGGCCGTCCAAGGCGCCGACAATTCCTCTTCAACGAGGTTGGCGGCTTCTTCGTCGCCGGCCGACCGCAGTTTGGAGATAAGCCGGCTCACCTGGGCCATTCCCTTGCTTGCGGGAAAGGGCAGGTCCGCGATGCGGGCGAGCGGCGAGGCATCCCAGGTCTCGCACTGGTGGGTGAAGGCCAAGGGGGCGTAATAGTGAACGGCGGCAATCTGGTTGTCGTCGGCGAGCGGCGGCGCGTCGGCGATTTCCCAGATGCCCTGAAACCGTGCCGGTCCCCAGACCAGCGTGTGGCGCGGACATTTCGCCCGCAGCGCCGCGGCGATCCGTTCCCGCAGCGCCAGCCAGGCGCTCCGTTCCATCGGTGGCTCGTTCAGCAGCTCGGGATAGACCCACTCCGCAGGCAGATCGGCAACGACGGCACGCAACGCCGTCCAGGCCTGAAGCACTCTTCCTGCAGCCGCCTCGGGATCGTTTCGAAAAACTCCTACAAGCTCGCCAGAAGGATGCATGTCGAGGAGGACCGAAAAGCCCAGCCCGACAAGATCCCTGATCCCGTTCTGGATGCGGCGAAGCGTTGCCGGGTCGCCGCTGGAGACGAGATCGCCGTTGACCGGCAGCCGGATCGTTTCGAAGCCTGATTGGCGCAGCTTCTCAAGCGTGGCCGTGGCGGGAGCAAGCCCATCGTTTCGGTCGAGCCATCCGGGAAGGTTGAAGCCGCGCGACGGAACTTGGCCGGCCGTCGCGAGCGCAGCGGATTGCGGCAGAGGGGAGGCGGCGAAAACGGCTCCGGCGGCAAAGGCCAGCGCCTGTCGCCTCGACACCTTGGGCGGCGATGTCATCGATGCACCGCCTCCACGGTCTAGCCCCGAACGGTGGCGCTGCGGCGCTGCTCGCCGGCCGCTCGCGGACTGTCGATCGCCGTGGCTGGC
The DNA here is from genome assembly GCF_029625795.1 of Mesorhizobium sp. WSM4989. Lineage (NCBI taxonomy): Bacteria > Pseudomonadati > Pseudomonadota > Alphaproteobacteria > Hyphomicrobiales > Phyllobacteriaceae > Mesorhizobium > Mesorhizobium sp. WSM4989. The sequence continues at coordinate 491,218 of NZ_JARTVN010000002.1, forward strand.
CGCGCGCTTTCCGCCGCGACGACAAGAGTGGCACTGCGGCCGATCTGGCCGGCACCGAATTTTTGCGCGAGCAGCCTGGCGGCTTCCGAAGGCTGCTCGGAGGGGCTGAGCGCCAGAAGCGCAAGATCGGCTTTGGCGAAGAGCTCCGGATTCCAGCCGTTCTCATTGAGCGAGGGCGCGATCACGACGACGAAATCGAACGCGCTCCCGGCTTCGGCCAGAATGCCACGGAACGAGTTGCGATCGGCAACGCCAGGACTTTTTTCCGCCACTGAGCTGCACACGACAGTCTGCAGACCGGTCGCGCCATCGATGAACAAACCGGCTCCGTCTGTCGTCGCGCTGGACAGACGATCGCCAATTTCCACCATCAGCACGTTCTGATCGGCTCGTTGCATTCCGATGCCCAGCATCGCGCCCGCAATCCTTGCCTCGAAACTGCTGTGGATCGAAGACACGAGGATGACGAACGGTTTGCCGTGGTCGTTCAGGTGCAAGACCATCTGCCGCATGATCTTCAGGACGGCGAGCGACAGCGTTTCGTTTCCGGTCTGGAAGAGCTGTTTCCTGATCGCCTTGATGTTTGAATGGGCGGTCCCACCGGCGACGCCGGGCAGACGGTACTCGCCGAAATTGGCTGGCATCGGCAATGGCCGGGGGCTGACCGGCGCGCTGTCCTTACGGTCCACGACCGGCTCCGGCACGGCCGCCTTCGGCGCCTGCGGGTCCTCTTGCGGCTGCGGGACCGGACCAAGCGCCAGAGCGAGGCCGCATCCGGCGAGGAGCCCCAGAACGGCGCTCACCAAGAGAAGCAGGACCGGCTTCGGCCATGTCGGCTGGACAGGCGGCGAAGCCACGCCGATCTTGCGCGCTTCGGATGTCTGCACGCCCTGCATCTGCGACGTTTCCTGTGCACGCTTGAGATAGTCGTCGAGCACGGCACGCGCCGCCTGGGCTTTCGATTCCAGCTGCCGCAGCTGTACCTGCGCGATGTTCGAGTTCGTCGACTGTTGGCGCAGGGCTTCGAGCTTGTCCTGCAGCTTGCCGACATTCTGCACGGCGAGATCATAGCTGGCCTTCAACTGCTGCCTTATGCGATCCGCCTCGGCGGACATCAGCCGCTTCAAACGCTCCAGCTCGGACTGCAGCCGCCCGATGGTCGGGTGGCGCGGCCCGTACATGGTTTGCAGGCTGGCAAGCTCGGTGGCGCGCTGGTTGTAGTCGTCGCGCAATTTGATGGCCGAGGTGGAGGTAAGAATATCCGCAAGCTTGGCGAGCCCGGCCGGCGAACTGCCCGCAGCCAGCGCCTGATTGTAGCGGTCCTTGGCCTGGTCGGCGTCGCCCTGGGCGGCGATCAGCTGCGTCGTCAGCTGATCGAGCTGCGACTGCAGCGTGCCGCCGTCCGTCGAATTGACGATATTGTGTTTCGTCTTGAAGTCTTCGACCGCCCGCTCGGCGTCGCTGACGTCCTGCTGCAGGCCGGAGATCCTGTCCGTGAGCAGCGTATTCACGTCGCTGTTGGCGCTCTCGCGTTCTCCCACCAGGCCTGCCCGGTACTGATCGACGATGGCATTGGCGATGCGCGCGGCCTTCTCCGGCGACGACGACGTGAAGCTGACATTGATGACGTAGGTCAGCCCTTCGCGCTCGACAGAAACCTTGCTCTGGAAGCGCTTGAAGGCGGCGTCCTGCGGCGCGCTTGCGCCGGCTCCGAACAGACGTGAAGCAAGGCCGCCGCCGGCGAATTCCGGATCGCTGTCGAGCTTCTGGCTTTTGAAGACGGCGCCGAGCAGGTCTGGCGACTGGATGACGAAGACCTGGCTGGCGATGGCGGCGCTGTCGGAGCCGATCCCCGGAAGCACGTTGTTGAAATTGGTCGCGCGCGTGTCGCGGGGGTCGATCAGTATCGAGGCCGTTGCGGTATAGCTTGGTTTGGTCACCGCAAGATAGGAGAGCGCCAGCAGCACTGCCGCGCCGGCGATGGCAAGCACCATCACGCGTCGCGCCCAAAGGATGGCCCACACTGCACCTATGTCGAACAACGGCGTAAGAGTGCGCTCGTCGATACTGGCTGGCTTCATCGATTTTCCTCGTCGAGAGCCGCGACTTCACGACCTCACTCGTCTCCACAGTATTAAGGATTATCGTTAGCCATCCGTTAAGCTTGGCGGCGTGACGATGCGCTCGGCGCTGGCGATGCCGGTAACCATGCGAAGCGTTCGCGCTGGCGCGGTTGCGGCATTTTGCTTATGCAGGATCGGGTTTTGAGCGTCGTCGTAGGTGCGGGTAGCCCATCGCCGATCGTCTCAGGAGGCGAGGTTGAAGGACAATAAAGGGAACCGCGAGGCCGCCCCCGGGGCAGGGGCCAGCCCGGCGACCGACATACGCATGTCGGTCACGGCGCTTGCCAAGAGCGGCGCCGTGGCCGGCATCATCAAGCTTGCCAGCGCGGGCCTGTCCTTCCTGATGTTCGTGGCCGTGGCGATGGTGACGAACGAACGCGAGTTCGGCCTTTACAGCGCTACCTATGCCGGCGCGAGCCTGGTTTCCTTCTTCGCTTCGGTGGGGCAGCAGAGCACCGTGCTCAGGTTCTGGCCTCAATATGCCGGGCTGGGCGATCTCGGCTCGGCTCACGGGCTGATGGCGCGTGCCATTCTCGTGGCGCTGGCCGGGCTTGTCGGCACCAGCCTGCTCATCATCGTGGTGGGATTCCTGCCCTTCGTCGGCAGGGGAACGCCGGAATGGCTGCCGCTATGCGTGGCGGCGGCGGTGCTGTCGTTCTCGCTCGGCTGGTCGGAGTTTACCTCGGGCGCCTTCCGGGCCAAGAACGCGCTGATATCGGGCCTGCTGCCGCGGGACATCATTTGGCGCGCGGCGACAATCGCCGCCGTTGCGGCGCTGCACTTCATGCAAGTGAAGATCGATGCGATCGCGGCGACATATCTGACGGCGCTGCTGCTCATCCTGTCGGTCGTCCCGCAAACAATTGTGCTGTTGCGCGACACGACGCGGGCAGATCGCGGTGGTCTCACGGAAGGGCAAAAGCAGGAATTCAAGACGGTGACGCTTGGCCTGTGGGGCGTCACCTCGCTGCCGCCCGCGCTCGGCCAGGTCAGCACCCTGCTCGTGGCGATGATCCTGGGGCCAGAGGCGGCAGGCGCGATCTTCGTGGCGGACCGGACCACGCGCTTCGTGACCCTTGCCCTCAACGGCATCAACCAGGCGCTGGCGCCGCAGATATCGGCGGCCTTCTACAGCGGCGACAGGGCTCACGTGCAGCGCATCACCAGCCTCGCCGCGCTTGGCGGCTCGGCCATTGCGCTGTGCGTGCTGGCGTCCTTCTGGATATTCGGCGACTTCATCCTGTCCATCTTCAATCCGGCCTATGCGACGCCGACCATGAGGGCGACGCTCGTCATCTTCGGCATCGGGGCGACGTTCGGCACCGCTTGCGGCCCGATCGAAGTCCTGTTGCAGTTGACGGGTCTGCAGCATGCGCTCTTCAAGGTGCTGGTCATCGTCAACGTTGTCGGACTTTGCGTGACGGCCGTGGCAACTTACTACCTCGGGTCCATAGGAGCGGCCCTCAGCATTGCCGGAACCGTCATCGCATGGACGGCTTTCGGGGTATTGATCGCCCGGCGCAGAATCGGCATCAACCCGTCGATCCTCGGCTTGTCCCTGGACAGGATCGGGCTGGTGCCTCATGCCCTCCTGAAGGGGCGCACGTGAAGATCGTCCAAGTGCAGACCCAGGCGGAAGCAGCGGGGGCGCAGCGCATCTCCGACATGGTGGGCGAGGGCTTGCGGGCGCGCGGGCACGAGGTACGCACCGTCTTCATGTACCGCAAGACCGAAGCCTATGACCGCGATCCCAATGTGGATTTCGTCCTGACGGACAGACCGCGCGGATTGCCCGGGCAGATCCGGGCGACCGTCGGCTTGGCGCGATATCTGCGCGCGGCAGGCCCCGACGCAGTCATCACTTACCAACACTATGGCAATATCTTCGGCACGATCGGCGCCCGGCTGGCCGGCGTCAGGCACATCGTCGCAAACCAAAGCGGTGCCCCGCAAAGCATGGGCGTCATGGGGCTGCTCTCCCAAATCGACAAGCTGATGGGCACGGTCGGCCTTTACCAGGCGAATGTCGTCAATTCCGGCTGGACTCAAGCGCAGTTCGATCGCTATCCGCGCTCCTATCGGCGGCGCATGCGTCGCATCGATCACGGCGTACCCGCGCCGGGCGAGGAATTCGACAAGGCAGCGGCGCGCGCCGCCTTCGGCCTGCCGCAGGACGTTTGGCTGGCCGTATCATCGGGCCGACTGACGCGGATGAAGAACCAGATCGCGCTTGTCGGCGCGCTCGATCGACTGCCCGACGTCCATGTCGCGCTGGCAGGCGCGGGGCCGGAGCGCGAAGCGCTCGTCGCCTTTGCCGAAAGCCGCGGCGTTGCCGACCGCCTGCATCTCGTGGGCGAGGTTCCGCCGACGCGCATCTTCGAATTCCTCGCGGCCGGGGATGCCTATGCGTTTGCCTCGATGACGGAGACCTTCGGCCTCGCCTGCGTCGAAGCAGCCATTTCCGGGCTGCCGGTTGTGGCCAGCAACCTCGACGTCTTGCGCGAGGTGCTGACCGCGGAGGACGGCTCTCCCGCCGCACTCTTCGTCGAGGCCGACGCTGCCGGCATGGCCAGGGGCCTTGGCGATCTGTTTGCGCGGCCGGAAGCCAAGACCAGGCTTTCGGAGGCGGGACGGCGGCTGCGGGATAAGTATTCGCCGGCCAGGATGTGCGCGGGCTACGAGGCGCTACTGCTTGCCTGACCGCTTGCGCACGGCGGCGATCCCGTCGATCACTTCCAGGCGCCCGGCTCGATTGAGTGTGTGGATTTTCGGATAAGGAAAGTCGCCAGCCGCATCGATCGGCCGCGGCGGCGACAGCCGCACCGTCTGCTGGTTGAGCTCCAGCAACTCCGACAGGCCCAGCCCGCCGCCATAGCCCAGCGTTCCGTCCTGGACCGGAAGAAGCACGCGGCCGTCGCGGTTGCGCACGAAGGCTCCGCCCGGGCGGGCCATGCGGTGGTCGATCAGGACCGGGTTCGCCGGATGCGGCCGCCACGGACCGGCAAGCGCGGGGGCGGAGAAAATCACCAGCGTGTCGGAAGTGCTTCCATGGCCGTCACGGTCCGTGGCGAACAGCCAGAGCATGCCTTCATGCTCGAACAAGGTGGCATCGGAAATCTCGCCTTCGACCAGCACGGTCTCGACAAGCCAGCTGTCCGGGAAGCCCGCGGCGCGGTAGAGCGTGAGCTTGCCGCCGGCGCTCGCCTCCGGCAGCATCCAGATCGCGCCGTCGCGCTCGAATACCTGCGGGTAGGAGAGGTGGTGAGCCTCCTCCAGCACGACCCGAGGCTCGCCAGGAACGCCATCCGCATCAAACGGAACAACGGAAATGACCGCCTTTCCGGTCTCGTGCGGATAGTCCTCGACGAACACGAAGGGCTGACCCTGCCACCAGAAGGGGAACGGGTCGGCATAGAAATGATCGCCCGGATCCGGCAGCACCGACCAGCCGGTGCCGAGCTTGCCGGTATCGGCGACACCCGGCGCATCGGTAAAGCGATAGCCGACACGCCAATGCGCGTGGCGGAAGCGCGCGCGCCGAAGCGCTTCCCGGCCGAGCCGCGGCAGCGCCGAGCCGAAATAGGCGGATGTGAACCCGCCTCGCTCGCCACGACCATGGATTTCAGCAACTGCCCCTCGTGGCAGCCGGTCGGCCGCGAACGCGCGGGTGACCGACTGAACCAGAGTGATGGCGCGGGCGAACACGTCCTCGGTGCCGAGTGCGCTGGATTCCCGCTTGTCGACCATGGGCCGCGCTTGGCCGACCACCGTCTTCCCGTCGAGCACGGCCTCGATCACCGGGAGCCTGCCGGCCGCGACGGCAATTGCAGCCGAGAGATCGGCGCTGGATCCGTCGAAAAGAAGGCCGATGGTGGGAACATTCGCCAAGGCCGCATCGCCGGCAAGATCGAGCCTCAGCGCGGGGGGGCGATTGCCGGGCCGTGCCGGGATTGCTTGCAGCGCGGAGCCGAGAAGGGGTCCGCGCCGGCGGAAAAGACGTTGCTCGAACTGGAAGGCGGCTTTTGCCGCTGCCGGCCAGGTCGCCGGCCCGGGCTGATGCGCCACCGCGACATCGTGGCCGTCCGCCTCCAGCCGCTCTATGGCGAGCCGCTGCCAATGGCGGGGCGCCGATTGCGGAACGATGACCTCGATCGCCAGCATGTCTTGGGCGGCTATGTCCTGCTCGGATTTCCAACAATGAGGAACGAGAGACTGGCCGAAAATACTTACATCGGCGTTACACGCAAAACCGGATTTCTACTTTTTCGGCATGATTTTCGACTTGCGATCCCGAAGCGGTTGTGGTCGTCCGCCCGGACTGCCATGCAACGCAAGATTAGCGGTTTCGGCATATACCAAGATTCCAACAATCGCGGCGACCGGTCTTGACCTGGAACGTAAGAAGTCGTGGATAGCCGCTGTCCCTGCCGGTTCGGATCACATGTTTGAAGTCACTGCCGAGGATGCGTTCGATTTCCGTTCGACGGAGTACGCCGAGCTCTTCGCCAGCTCGGCGGCAACCGCTTTTCAGCATCCGATTTGGCTCGCGCAACTTTATGAGAGGCTCGTGCGGCAAGGCGCCGCCACGCCACTGATCATCGTCGTCCGCGTGCGTGCGAGCGGAAGGCTCGCGATGGTCCTGCCGCTGGTGAGGCGCCGCTACACGCTGCTGAAGGTCGTGGAATTCGCGGATATGCGGGTTTCGGACTATGTCTCGCCCGTCGCCGACGAGGAGACCTTCTCCCGCATTCTTGCCGACGCCCGCACCGTCGCCGCCATCCGCAAGTATCTGCGGCCATACGATCTCCTGCGCATAGGCAAGCTGGCGGACCGCTCCCTGGCGATGGAGCACCTGCTTGGCGTCGACAAGCGCGACAGCATGGGCATGAGCGCCTATTCCAGCAAGCTGGAGCCGACATTCGCCGGCTGGCGCGAGCAGCGGCTGGACCAGTCCTATCGCAAGGAGCTGGACAAGAAATCCCGGCAGCTCAACCGCATCGGGGAGGCGCGCTTCGAATGCGTTGACGGCCCGGCCGCGGTCCGCACGACATTCGATGCCCTCAAGCTCTATCGCGGCAAACGCTTCGACGGCAGCAACGGTCCGGCCGACCTTTTGCAGCTGCCTTCCTATTTCGATTTCTACCTGGCCGTGGCCAATGAAGGGTGCGGCGGCTTCGCCCGCACCTATGCATTCTGGATGAACGGCCAGCCGATCGCCGGCGCGCTCGGGCTCAAGCACCGCGGCTCGCTCCTGGTCATCCTCGGCGGTTTCGACGAGGCCGGCTACCGGAAGCAGTCGATCGGCAGCCTGATGTTCGAGCAGATCGCCCGCGATTGCATCGAGCGCGGCGATCAACACCTCGATTTCACCATCGGCGACGAGCCCTACAAGCGCGTGTTCGGCGGCCGGCCTTCACCGATGTGGCAAATCTACCGCGCAGGGAGTCCGCTCGGCTATGCGGCGCATCTAACGGTGCAGAAATTGCCGGCGGCCAAGGCGCTGGCGCGGCATATCCTTGAGGCCGCGCATGTCAAGAAGGCCAAGCCTTCGGCTGTCATCGTGCCGCCGGCTGCCGATGAAGCCGCCGAGTCGTCCTAGTTGAAGCGGGTCGGTTCGGACGCCTTACGCTAGCTTCAGGCGGTCGCGCACGCCTATGCCGAAGCGTACTTTGAACGAAATGCGCCGGCTTACCCGCAATCAGGTCACGGCTTCCACTTGCGGCCGCTTGAGACCGCGCAGCCGCGCGGCAAAGCTCGGGCTGAACTTGTCGATCTCGTGCAGGATGCGGCGACGGCTGAAATGAACCTGCCGGCGCGCGCGCCAGCGCAGGTCCGTGTCGATGGTCAAGCTGCGGCGGAAATTCGCCAACTCGAGCCCCCGTTCATCCATCGCCTGCTTCGTGGGATCATCATAGAAGGTGGCGATCTTCGCCGCCGCCATGCCGGGCGAGGCCATCCACTGCGGCACGTGCACCATGCACAGGCGCTCCACATCGGTGAGGAGGCGGCTGACGCCTGTTCCGGCGGCCGGACAGGATGTCTGATAGGCGTCTCCGATCAGGACGACGCCGTCGCGCTTGCAATTTTCGGCGACGGTGATGTCGGTGAGCCAGCTCGAAACGCGGTCGATGACCTCGAAATCGCCAAAGGTCTTGAGGAGTCCCGGAAGCGTTTCAATGAGCGTTTCGCGCGGGCGGTCGCGCAGCGCCTTGACCCACGGGTCGGTATGCTCCCGGAAAACAAAGAGGTTGGCGCGGGTAACGCCGCCGGCCGGGAAGAAGTTGAGGTAATCGATGCCGTCCGAAACGCGTTCGCCGTAATAGGTCAACGCCGGATGCTTGAACGCGCTTGCTCCCGCCGGCCGGACATTGAAACCGAAAGTCAGCGATTGGCGCTGGTGGACGAACCGGCGCTCGATGCCGACGTCGCGCCGCAGGATGTCGCCCATGCCGGTGGCGAGCACAAGCAGGCGAGCCGTCACATCCGGCTGCCCGATGATCGACACACGCTGCCGCTCTGGGCCGGCCTCCACAGCGCTCACCCTGCCGGCGACGAAGCGTACGGCCTTGGGCAGTTCGGCCCGCATCGCCGCGACGAGGTCGTCGTAAAAAATGCCGTAGTGGCGGGCTCGCGTGCGGTCGAGTACTCGCCCCTTGCGCACGTTGACGATCTCGTCGAATGCCGCGGCCGCCGTGGAAAGACTGTCGAGGAGGCCGATCCGGCGCAGCTTGTCGATTTGGTCGCCGGCGATCTTCTCGACACGGAACTCGCGCGGAAAAACGGGGTGGCGGTCGATCAATGTGACACGGTAGCCCGACCGGCCGAGGAGAGTCGCGGCAAGTGTCCCGGAGAGCCCGCCGCCGACGACAGCGATCTCCGTGTCGGTTCCCTCCGGCAGCGGACGAAGCGAATGTTCGGCTGTCATTGGGAATACCTCAATAGGGCATAAAGGGCACGCGGATTGGTGGTGAAGTAGCGCCAGAACAGCCGGCGCGGCTCCATCAACATGCGCCACAGCCATTCGAAACCCGCCTTCTGGACCCAGAGGGGGGCGCGCCGGACCTTGCCGGCAATATGGTCGAACAGCCCTCCGGAAGTCTTGATCACACCGACATTCGAGAGCCGCGAGCCAAAATCGCGGACAAAGATCTGCTCGCGCGGCACGCCGAGGCCGAGCCACAATATGTCCGGTGCAAGCGCGTCGATCTCTTCGAGCTTTTTCTCGAGCGCTTCGCCGGTGAGGTAGCCATGGCTATGGCCGACGATGCGCAGGCGCGGATAGCTGGCTTTGATGGCGGTCACGGCCTTGGCGTTCCCGGCCTCAGTCGATCCAAGCAGATAGAAGGTCGCGGCCTCGTTCTCGGCGAGCTTCGCCACATCGTGGAACAGATCGGTGGTGGCCACCCGTTCCGGCAACCGCGTGCGGCACAATAGGCGCGAGGCGAGAACAAGCGGCTGGCCGTCGGCGAAGATCTGGTCGGCTTCGCGGAAGAGGGCGGCGATCTCAGATTTCGCGCGAACCTGGGCGATGACGTCGCCGTTGGCGGAGGTGAAGTAGTAGGGACGGCTGCCATGGCGGTGCTGCCGCGCCGCCGCGAGCATCAGGCGGGCGGCGCCCTGCCGATCGATCACGGTGACAGGCAGCCCGCCAAGCTGCACCGTCGGCAATGCAGGCAGGTCCTGCCGGGAAGGGGCTGCTTCCAGCGCTGCCACGGCGGTCACGCTTGGACGTCCGGTCGAAGTCTGGTGCTGCAACCGGGGAAAACGAGAGGTCTCATGGTTCGCGGACGTCAGATGTTGGCTGGAGTGGAGCGGATCCGATCCGCCGGTCGTAGCGCTGTGTTGTTCAAAATCTCTTTTTGAAGTTTCTAAAACTTTTCGCATAGGAGAAGTCGCCCCACTCTCCGGTAGTTCAAACTACCTCCTTCATGGCACCATACCTAAAAAAATCAAAAAGTTAAGCGACATGTTAATAGTTAGTTAATATGGACAATTTGAATCGAAATATAAATCAGTTTAACCTTTTGACCTCGACTTCACTTGCTTTTTGGGTGATTTTGAAGCTGCGTTTTCAACACGAATGCGATGCGATCGCCACTGGTGCGACCACATTGCAATGCCAACAAGCTCCTGATCTATCCTGGGTGATCCTGGGCCACGAAATAGTTGGTGAGGCGGGCAGCGACATGCATGGCGCCCGCCAGACGGGCAAAGCGGAAATCGTCCGGCGTCAGCTACTCCGGCAAAGGCCAAGACCGATCTTCATGGCTCTATTTCACACCGATGCCGGCGGTCAGGCCGCCGTCTATCTTGTAATCCGCGCCGGTGCAGAAGCTCGCTCTGGAGGAGCACAGAAAGGCGATGAGTTCGGCCACTTCTTCCGGTTCGCCGATGCGGCCAAGCGGATGCGCCGCACCGAAGCGCCTGTACGCTTCCTCGACATCGGCATCGCTGCCGGTTTCGCCACGCGCGGCCTTCTCCAGGATCGGTGTGCGGATCGAGCCTGGGCTGACCGAATTGACCCGGATGCCAGCCGCCGCGTAATCCAGCGCCAGCGAACGCGTCAGCGTATGGATTGCGCCCTTAGTCGTGGCATAGGCGGCGACGTTCTGCTGACAGGCGAAACCCTGCACCGAGGCGACATTGACGATGGCGCCGCCACCACGGCGGATCATTTCGGGGATGCCGTAATGCGCCGTCAGGTAGATCGAGCCGACATTGACCGTCATGGCCTTGTTCCATGTTTCCCAGTCGGTCGTGGTCGCGGTTCCGTAGGGATGGACGGCCGCCGAATTGACGATCACGTCGAGGCCGCAGAACCGTGCGACCCCGGCAGCGACGGCATCGCGGACCTGGTCCGCCACGGAGACGTCGGTGTCGACGACCAGCGCGCCGGCTTCGGAACTTTCCAGCTCCGCTCTCATTGCCGCATTGGCCGAGCGGTCGATGCCGCAGGCGATGATCGCAGCACCCCCTGCGGCGAGGCGCCTGGCGGTTGCCAGACCGATTCCCGTCGTCCCCGTCACCAGGGCGACCTTGCCAACAAAATCCTTCATTGCGGGAACTCCTTCAGTCACGTGTCGGAACCCGGCTCTTCCGGCAGGAATCGCAGGGCGAAATCCAGATGGCGGCTCATCAGGTAGGCGTAGGCCACTCTGTCGCGCGCGCGCAGGGCGGCGACGATCTCGCCATGCGCGGCGCGGGTGTCGGCCAGGACCGGGCGCATCTCCTTGCCGATGGTCATGATCCGCAGGATCACCGGGGAAAGGAAGGAATACATGTCCGACAGCATGCGGTTGTCCGCCAGCCCGATCAACGCCATGTGGAAGTCGAAATCATTCTCGGCGGCCTCCTGGATCGAGCGGCTCTCGACGATCCGCGCGTTGACCGCGTCGAGCGCTTCGATCTGCTCGTTGGTGGCGTTGAGCACGATGTGGTCGCCGATGCCGACTTCGATGATGCGCCTGAAGCCCTGAATGTCGGCGAAGGAGGAGCGCGAGACATCCATATGCGCGGCAAAGAAATTCTGGATGGCGATGCTATGCCTGTCGGCGAGCACCGCCCCGACGCGGGGTTTCGGTTCGATCAGCCCGTAGGTCCGGATAGCGCGCAAAGCCTCGCGCACAGTGTTGCGACTGGCGCCGGTGATCTCGCTGAGCTCGCGCTCTGTCGGCAGCACGTCGCCGATATTCAGCTGCCGCGAGCGGATGAGATCGAGGATCCGCCCGGCCGCGGCATCGACCGCCGAACTGCCGCCGGGGTGCCGGCGGGCGACGCTCTCGCGCACGGCCTGAGAATTTTCCAATGACGATCTCCCAAATTGTTGGACCAGAATATCGCAACATTCCGGGAAAACAATCGAGTTGGATGCGGTCTCGACCAGTTTGCCGGGCTACTGTCGGCCATTAGGGCGTCCGATAAAGCCCAAATTGTCATTGACTCTCATCGTGGTCCAACAATAACTTGCCGCTCCCTCTCAAAGGAAGGCAGAAAATGGAGCAGTGCTGGCGTTGGTATGGCCCGGACGATCCGGTGACGCTGGATCACGTCAAGCAGGCCGGGGCGACCGGAATCGTCTCGGCGCTGCACGACATCTATGACGGGCGCGCCTGGCCGCTGGAAAACATCCTGGAGCGCAAGCGGATCATCGAGGCGGCGGGGCTGACCTGGTCGGTCGTCGAGAGCATCCCCGTCCACAACTCGATCAAGATCGGCTCGCCGGAACGGCTGCGCTATGTCGGCTTTTACAAGGATACGATCCGAGCGCTGGCGAAGGCCGGCATCGCGACGATCTGCTACAATTTCATGCCTGTGGTCGACTGGACCCGCACCGATCTGGCGTATCGCCTTCCGACGACGGGTTATGCATTGCGTTTCGACGCGATCGATTTCGCGGCCTACGACCTGTTCGTGCTGAAGCGACGGAATGCCGAGGCCGGCTACAGCGCCGCGCGCATCGCCGAAGCGGAAGCGCGATTGAAAGAGCTCAGCGACGAGAAAATCGACCGGATCGAGCGTAACCTTATCGCCGGACTGCCCGCCACCGAGCGCAGCTACAACCGGGACACTTTTCGCGAGGCCTTGGCCGAGTACGATTCGATTGGGCCAAGGGAATTGCGCCACAATCTCGCCTGGTTCCTGCGCGAGATTATTCCGGTCGCCGAACAGGAAGGGGTGCGCATGTGCATCCATCCCGACGATCCGCCCTTCTCGCTCTACGGCCTGCCGCGCATCGTTTCGACAGCTGACGATGCGCGATTCATCCTCAATGCCGTGGACAGCCCGGCAAACGGGCTGACATTCTGCACCGGCTCCTACGGCACGCGCGCCGACAACGACATCGTCGCCATGGTCAAGGAGTTCGCGGGCCGCATCCATTTCGTCCATCTGCGCAACGTCACCATCGAGGATGACGGCTCCTTCTATGAGGCCGAGCATCTCGAGGGCGGCACCGACATGGCGCATGTCATCCTCGCCCTGATGCAGGAGGAAGCGCGCCGTCGAAAGGAAGGCCGCGCCGACTGGCGCATTCCGATGCGACCCGATCACGGACATCTGCTCGCCGACGACATCGGCAAGACCAGGATCAATCCCGGTTATTCGCTGATCGGCAGGCTGAAGGGCCTCGCCGAACTGCGCGGCATCATGCGGGCCGTCGAACGGTTCGGGCTGGCATAGAATCGAAACTCTCCACCCACATTACCGGCGAGCGCAATTCGCTGCATAATGACCGCGCTGGCCGAGAATCGGTGTTCGGCAAGCCGATCCTCCACGGCGGCGTCAGTTCTGGTATTCTCAATGCCCTGGTCGCGGAGGATTTGCCCGGGCCCGGGACCGTCTTTCTCGAAATCGCATGGAAGTTCGTCAAGGCGGTCGGCGTTGAGTAGGCGATCATCGGACGCGTGGAGGTCAAGAAGTTGCGCCCCGACAAGCCGATCTGCAAGATCGAGACCAGCCTACGCAACGGCCAGGGGAGCTTTGTCCCACCGGCGCGGCGACCGTGTTGACCGTCCCGCTGCAAGGCGCATGAGCGCGGTGAGCGGCAGCCCGCTTGGCATGGCCGCCGACAGCGGCCGCTGGCGCGTGCTGTCGCTGCTTTGCCTGGCGGTCGTTCTGTCGCTGACCACCTGGTTTTCGGCGACCGCCATCCTGCCCGAACTGAGGCAGGAGCTCGCGCTCGGCGCCGGCGGGGAGGCCTGGCTGACCAACGGCGTTCAGGTCGGCTTCGTGATCGGTGCGCTGGGGGCGAGCCTGGTCAACCTTCCCGATTTGGTGCGGCTCAGCCGGCTGATGGCGGCCGCCGCTTTTGTCGCCGCGCTCGCCAATGCGAGCCTGCTGTTTCATCTCGGGCCGGGCGGCGTGATCGCCGCGCGTATTGTCACCGGCGCAGCACTTGCCGGCGTCTATCCGCCGGCGCTGAAGCTCGTCGCCACCTGGTTCACGCGCGACCGGGGGCTGGCGCTCGGCGCAGTCATAGGCGCGCTCACCATCGGCTCGGCGCTGCCGCATCTTTTTCGCGCTGTCCTGACCGCGCTCGACTGGCGGCCGGTGGTCGCGGCCGCCAGTGTAGCAACGACGGTCGGCGCGCTCCTGTTTCTCTTGTTCGCAAGGGAGGGGCCCTATCCTTTCGGCAAGGCGGTGTTCGAGCCATCGCGCATCGGGCAGGTGTTTCGCGAGCGGCCGCTGCTCTTGGCCAATCTCGGCTATCTCGGCCATATGTGGGAACTCTACGCCATGTGGGCGTGGCTGCTTGCCTATACGCGCTCGGCATTCGAGGCGCAGGCGATCGGATCGGCCGCTGCCGCCTCGCTTTCGACCTTCTTCGTCGTCGCCTCCGGCATCATTGGCTGCCTGTTGGGCGGCTATCTGTCGGACCGCATCGGCAGAACCGCGACCACCGCCGGCATGATGATCGTCTCGGGAAGCTGTGCGCTGCTGATGGGCTTCCTGTTTGCCGGGCCGCTTTGGCTCTTCATGCTGGTCGCCGTCGTCTGGGGTATTTCGGTGATCGGCGATTCGGCGCAATTCTCCGCCGCAGTGACCGAGCTTGGCGATCGCCGCTTCGTCGGCACGGCGCTGTCGGTGCAGCTTGGCGCCGGCTTTGCGCTGACGGTGCTCGCCATCTGGCTGACGCCGCGCTTCGCCGACTTCATCGGCGGCTGGCGCTGGGCCTTCCTGCTGCTGGTGCCGGGCCCGCTTCTCGGGGCGGCCGCTATGCTGTGGTTGCGAAACTTGCCGGAGAGCGTGAAAATGGCCGGCGGCCTCCGCTAGCGCTCTTGCTCCTCGACTGTCTAGCGCTGGAGCCGATTGAGAACTTCGTCGCTACGCAAATCGCCAGCGCTGGGCCCACGCTGCTCCGTTGGGCGTAAGGTTGGCGATTGCACATTTGCCGGGAACAATGCAGCCTAGCTTCGAGGCTCGAAAGCTGCCTCCCGGAGCGGGCCATGCAGGCAGGATACGCGGCACAGTTACTGGTGCAGATGTCATGACACGCGCCCAGTTGGCCGGCGTCATCCTGGGTCTGTCGCTGGTCGCAGCGCTTACCATTGTCCGGGCGAGCGACCCGCAGCCGTTGAGACTCGCCCGCGAAGCGACGTTCGACCAGTATCAGAGGCTGGCACCTCGCCGCTTCGAGTCGATGCCCGTCCGCGTGGTGGACATCGACGAGGCCTCATTGCAGCAGTTCGGGCAGTGGCCGTGGCCCAGGGATCGCATGGCGGCCATGGTCGAAAAGCTGACGGAGCTTGGTGCGGCAGCCATCGCATTCGACATCCTTTTCGCCGAGCCCGACCGTCTGTCGCCTCGCACTGTCCTCCGCGACGTGCCGGGCATCGATCCGGCCCTGCTCGACCGCCTGCCCGACAATGACGAGATCTTCGCCGGGTCGATCGCCGGCAAGCCAGTTATCCTGGGCTACGGCATCTCCAACGAAGGGAACTATCGGCCGCAAATCAAGGCTGGCATTGCCTTTATGGGCGAGAGCCCGGTCGCTGCTCCTCCGCCTATCAAGGCAGCCACGCCGCTGCGGCCGCAGCTTGAGGCCAATTCAGCCGGCATCGGACACATCAGCCTCAATCCCGGCAGATCGACCGCTGTGGTGAGGACAGCCCCACTCTTTCTGACTGATGGCGAGCAGCTTTATCCGGATCTTGCCCTCGAAGCCATAAGAGTAGCGCAGGGGGCCTCCACCTACCTCATTGCCGGCGCGCCGGATCGGCAGGGCATAATGACCTCCGTCAAGATCGGCGACTTCGTTATCCCGGTGACCTCGGCCGGCGAACTCTGGCTCTATGTCAGTCCCGACAGGGCCGAGCGTTATGTTTCGGCGAAGGACGTGCTTGCACCCGGCGGAGTCTCGTCCGAAACGAGGGCCGCGATCGAAGGCAGCATCGTGTTTGTCGGCACTTCGGCCGCCGGGCTGCAGGACATTCGTGTCACCGCGCTCGGTGAGAACGTGCCGGGCGTCTCGATCCACGCGCAGATCGTTGAACAGGTGCTGTCCGGCCACTATCTGTCTCGGCCTGATTGGGCAAACGGGCTGGAAATCGCGTCGATCGCGATGCTCGGCAGCCTCCTGGTGATTCTGACGATTTTCGTAAGCCCCGCGATTGCGCTCGCCTGCGGCCTTGCGATCACGGGACTGGCGCTCGTCGCATCATGGTTTGCCTTTTCGCTTGCGGGACTGCTGTTCGACCCGTTTGCGCCGATCCTCATGGGCACGATCACGCATTTCGCGACAACCTCTTTCCGCTTCCTGGTGACTGATCGAGAGCGGCGCGCGATCCGGCGGGCCTTCGGTCAGTATTTGTCGCCATCGCTTCTCTACCGGATCGAGCACACGCGCGACGCGCTTCGTCTTGGCGGCGACGACCGAGAGCTGACCGTGATGTTTGTCGATGTGCGAAACTTCACGGAGATCAGCGAAAGACTGCCGCCCACCGCCGTCGTGCGGTTTTTGAACACGCTTCTCGACGCGCTCAGCCGTCATGTCACCGCCAATGAAGGCACGCTCGACAAGTTCATCGGCGATTCGATCATGGCCTTTTGGAATGCCCCGGTCGACGTCACCGATCATCCCCGCAAAGCCGCTCGCGCGGCATTGGCGATGCGCGAGACGATTGCCCGCCTCAACGAAAGCGATGCATTCGGATTCGGGGCCGGGCAGACGGTTCGCATCGGTATCGGAATCCATACCGGCGTCGCCTGTGTCGGAAATATGGGCGCGGAGTCGCGTTTCAACTATTCGGCCGTTGGCGACGCGGTGAACATCGCAGCGCGTATCGAGACAACGTGCAAGACGGTGAGTTTCGATATCCTCGCGTCCGACGACACAGTAAGATCGCTGCAAGGCTGGGCCTTGCTCGACGCCGGATCGCTGGAACTCAAGGGAAAGAGCACGAGGACCAGAATCAATGCCGTCGTAGGCGATGAAAACGTTGGGTCGTCGCCGGATTTTGCCGAATTGCGGCTTCTCCACGGCAAGCTCGTGGAGGCGTTGCAATCCCGCTTGCCAGGCACCCGAAAGATGATCGCGGCGGCCAAAGTCAAGGCTGCGGGCCTGCCGACAGGGTTGCAGGAATTCTATGGCCGGATCTCGCGCAGAGCGGATGATTTTGTTGGCAAGCGGGCGGGAGCGGCGATGGAAGCGAATGCCGGCTATGCGGAGCAACAATTCGGCTCCGGTTCCTGACCTTCATTGATGTAGGGCGGTCGACCGCTCGACTCGGTGGTGTTCAAGGGCAACAATTTCGTCCACCCCGACGTAGGGGCGAGTTGGCCCAGACCGGTTGGCGAAGTCGGATACGGACGCGCCGAGAAAAAGAGCGGCTATCCGCTGCTCTTGCCACTGCCGGCCACCCCTGCCGCTATTTTTTGCCAGGACCCTTGGATTTTCCGGGATTGCTGGGATCGTGCTTGCCCGGATCATTTCCATGGCCGTTGTTGCCGTCATCTTTGTCGCCCCGCGGCGGGCTCGGCGGATCGGGCGTGCCCGGACCGGGTGGCGCCGGTGAGTTGCGCCGCTGCGGCCGCGCCGTATGCTCCTGCTGAATGGCAGCCGTAAGCCCGCAATTTCCGCCGATTGCGTCAAAGCCTCCCGAGAGCTGCTGATTGCCGGTCAGAAACGGCAATGCCCGCGAGGTCCCGAGTGTGGTGAGCACAGATCGATTGACCTTGACAACGTCGGTCATTGAGCCTGACGGCGTCGCGACCACACAATCGCAGCGCCGCTTCAGTTCCCTGCATCCGCCGCCGCTGCAGAATCGGGCCGACCCCTTCAGCAGCACGACGGCGGTTTTGCCGTTGGGCGCGATGTGGACATCGAATGCTGTTCCCCGCACGCCTATTGTGCCTGCGGGCGTCACAATCTGGTAGGCGGACGAAGGCGAGCTCCCGCTTATCCAGCGAAACGTTCCCTTGGCAGCG
Source organism: Mesorhizobium sp. WSM4989 (assembly GCF_029625795.1). Lineage (NCBI taxonomy): Bacteria > Pseudomonadati > Pseudomonadota > Alphaproteobacteria > Hyphomicrobiales > Phyllobacteriaceae > Mesorhizobium > Mesorhizobium sp. WSM4989. Next base: position 509,265 of record NZ_JARTVN010000002.1, read on the forward strand.
CGAATGGTGAGCTTCTTCACCGAATTATTATCGTTGAAGACGTATTTGTCGAGGACGACGGAAGAACCCCACCCCACCGCCAGCTTGGTGCCATCCCGGAACACGAATTGGCCAAGCCCGGTGTTGGATGTCCTGATACGTTCGTCCCGATGAACGGGTGCGCTGACCACCAGTGGTCCGGTTGCGCCGGTAACGGCAGTCTTGATCACGACTGCCCGGCCCACTGCTTCGGCGGCTATGGTCGGTGTCGCATTGATGAGATTCGCGGCAAGCGCGACAACTGCAGCCCACCTCAAGGACGGCATGGCATCCTCCCTGAAACGGCTTTATTAGCACATGCTTGAAAGGCTGTCCCCGCGGAGTCATACCTCAATTTGAGTAGAATATGGCTCTTTCGCTTGGGCGACGCTCGAAGGCACAATCGTCGACGTTAGGTCCTGCGCTTGGGTGGGCCGCGCGGGTTGCCCCCTCGCTCATCGGGTCGGAGGTGGGATAACGCCAATGCTGTTACTGAATTCGTCTGGCTGAGGGACAAGGCGATGTTCTGCGTGGGCGGCGCGAGAGCGCCCGCATCTGGGGCATCGATCATGGTTTGTGTCGGCGCGCTGTCTTTGAAGATCTTCAGCCCATTCTTGGGCAGTTTAGCCGCGTCGGCCACGAGGGAGGAGCGCCATCGCCCTGGCCGCTTTTCTGAAAGCAAGCAATCGGCCAGCCCGCGACCCGTCTCGATACAAGTGCATGTATCCGCCGTGATCTATCTGCAGCGCACGAGGCCGACAAGGCAAATAGGCTGGGCATCGCATCCAATGTGCATAGCAGCTGAGCAGACGCTGCTCAGCATATGAACCCTCTTGGGTAATATAATTTGAAAAAATTGCTCCCTCATGTTCAAAACAGGTCGATAGACCCGCGAGAAATGGGTTCGAATCCTGCGGGGGCCCGCGGTCCTCAGGCGAGAATTCTAAAGAGGTTCGACAATGACCCAGCACGTACAAGATGCTCGAATTCTCATGTACAGCCACGACACGTTCGGGCTCGGCCACTTGCAGCGCTGCCGCACGATCGCGCATTCCCTGGTCGAGGATTTCCACGGACTTCAGGTGCTTATCATTTCGGGCGCGCCTATCGCCGGCGCCTTCGACTACCGCGCCCGCGTCGACTTCGTGAAGATCCCGAGCGTCATCAAGTTGCGCAACGGCGAATACACCTCGCTGGAAAAGGATATCGATCTGCATGAGACGCTAAGAATGCGCCAGTCGATCATTCGCCACACAGCCGAGACGTTTCGGCCGGATATCTTCATCGTCGACAAGGAACCGCTCGGGCTGCGCGGTGAGATCGAGGACACGCTGTCCTACCTCAAGACGCGAGGCACTACGCTGGTGCTTGGCCTGCGCGAGGTGATGGATGCGCCGCATCTGCTGGAAGCAGAGTGGGAACGCAGGGATGTGATGCGCAAGATAGGCCTGTTCTACGACAAGGTCTGGGCCTACGGTCCGCCGGATTTTTACGATCCGTTGACCGGCCTGGATGTGCCGCCGGCTATCAGGGCAAAGATGAAGTTCGTCGGTTTCCTGCAACGGAGCCTGCAGAAGAACGAGTTGCCCGGCCACCGCCCCGAGGGCGACTATATCCTCGTTACGACCGGTGGCGGCGGCGACGGCGCCGATCTGATCCACAACGTTATCGATGCCTATCAGCAGGATCCGCAATTGCAGCATAGGGCGCTGATCGTGCTTGGGCCCTACATGCCGGCGCGCAAGCGCAACAAGTTTCTTAAGAAGGGGTCCAAAATCCCGTATATCAAGATCATCGAATTCGACAACCGCATGGAAGAGCTGATTGCGGGCGCCAAGGCGGTAGTGGCGATGGGCGGTTACAACACCTATTGCGAGATACTGTCCTTCGACAAGCCGGCGCTGATCGTGCCGCGCATCAAGCCGCGCGAGGAGCAACTGATCCGCGCACGGCGAGCAGCCGAACTCGGTCTCATCAAGATGCTTTCGCCGGAAGAAGCCGAGGATTCCCAGCGGTTTGCCGATACACTGAAGGTGCTGCCGGATCGGCCCCGCCCATCGCAGAGCAATCCGCATCTGAGGCTGGAAGGGCTGCCTCATATTTCCGCGATCGTCGCGGAACTGCTCGACAGGCGTGCCGGCCATCACCTTTCGGTCATTGAAGGCATCAACTGAGTTGCAACATCGCAAGATCGTCGTGGTTCTGAAGGGTTATCCGCGGCTGTCGGAAACCTTCATCGCGCAGGAACTGCTCGGGTTGGAGCGAGCGGGGTTCGACCTGATACTCGTCGCGCTGAGACGGCCGACCGACACAAAACGCCATCCGGTGCATAACGAGATCAAAGCGCCCGTCCATTATCTGCCGGAATATCTGCATGAAGAACCGATGCGGGTGGCTCGCTCGCTGTTTGCTTGTCTGCTGCGGCCAGGCTTCTGGCGCGCGTTCGGATCGCTGGCTGCCGACATCCCTCGCGACTTTACGCGCAATCGCGTACGCCGCTTCGGGCAAGCGCTCGTGTTGGCGGCCGAATGGCCGGAAGATGTGGGCTGGCTGCATGCGCATTTCGCGCACACACCGGCATCGGTGACACGCTATGCCAGCCAGCTTCGCGGTCTGCCCTGGAGCTGCTCGGCCCATGCCAAGGACATCTGGACTTCGCCTGACTGGGATCTCGCCGGCAAGCTTTCCTCGGCCCGCTGGACGGTCACTTGCACGAAAACCGGCTTCGACCGTCTGAAAAAACTCGCTAACGGCAACTCGTCTTTGCATCTGAGCTATCATGGGCTCGACCTTGATCGCTTCGGCAGCTTCCGCGAGGCGCGGAAACAGCATGACGGCTCGGCACCGGACGAACCGGTTATCGTTCTGAGTGTCGGGCGCGCCGTTGAAAAGAAAGGTTACGATACCTTGCTGGAGGCTCTTGCCCTCCTGCCTGGTGATTTGGCGTGGCGTTTCGAGCATATCGGCGGCGGCGAGGAACTGGAACGGCTCAAGGCGCTGGCGCAAAAGCTCGGCCTGGATGGTCGCGTCTCTTGGAGAGGCGCGCTTGCTCAGGAGGAGGTGCTTGAGCACTACCGCCGCGCCGACATCTTCGCCCTGGCCTGCAGGATCACCGCAAACGGCGACCGGGACGGTCTGCCGAACGTTCTGGTTGAGGCGGCCAGCCAGCGGCTTGCCTGCGTGTCGACCGATATTTCCGGCGTGCCGGAGCTTTTATCTGCGGATGAAACCGGGCTGCTGGTCCCGACAGAAAACCCAATTGCCCTGGCACAGGCGCTGGAGCGCCTTATCCGTGATCCCGTGCTGCGCGCCCGCCTCGGTGACGCTGCAGAGTGGCGCGTGCGCGCCAATTTCGATCATCTGACAAGCATTGGGCAGCTCAAGGAACTGTTCGAGCGGGAGTGGCGGGCCGCCGAATGAAGCGACTGCGCGCCTTCTTCTATGTCCAGCACCTCCTGGGTATCGGCCATCTTGCGCGCGCCAGCCGCATTGCGGCGGCTCTGGTCGATGACGGGTTTGACGTAACCGTGGTGACGGGCGGCGCGCCGATCGCGGGGTTTCCAGGATCGGGCGTCAAATCTGTATCTCTGCCTCCCGTCACCTCCGGCGATGAAGGATTTTCCGGACTTGTCGACCTGCAGGGCAAACCCATCGACGATGCTTTCAGGAGATGGCGTTCGGAGATGCTGTTGCAGGCCTATCGGGATTGCGGGCCCGATATCGTCATTGTCGAGGCGTTTCCATTTGGACGCCGGCAGATGCGTTTCGAACTCCTGCCGCTGATCGAGGCCATCGACGCGACATCACCCAGACCGCTGCTGGCGACGTCCGTCCGTGATATCCTTCAGGAGCGCGTCAAGCCGGGCCGAAACGAGGAAACGGTCGATCTCATCAACAGGCATTTCGACCTTGTCATGGTCCACGGCGATCCGGCTTTCGCGACCATCGACAAGACCTTTCCACTGGCTGGGGCGATCAGGGCCAAGGTTGCCTACACTGGGCTCGTTGCCGCGCCGCCACCGCCCGCGGTCTCCGAGCGCTTCGACGTTCTGGTGTCGGTTGGCGGCGGGGCTGCCGGAAAGAGCCTCGTCAGTGCCACTGTCGCAGCGGCGCGGAATGCCAACGGCGCTTGGAAATGGTGTTTGATCACCGGTCCCAACCTGCCGAAAGGCGATTTCGACGCGATCGCACGCGATGCCACGCCGGGCCTGTCCGTCTTCCGGTTCCGCGAGGATTTCGCCAGCCTGCTGACCGGCGCCCGCCTCTCGGTCTCGCAGGCGGGTTACAACACGGTCTGCGACGTGCTTCGCGCGGGTTGTCGCTCCCTACTCGTTCCATTTGCGGCGGGCGCGGAAACCGAACAGACGGTTCGCGCCCTGATGCTCGAAGAACTCGGTCTTGCAACGGTGCTGACGGAAAAGGACCTAACGCCTGAAGGTTTGGCGCGAGCGATCGAACAGGCGCTTGCTGGACCGAGGCCGTCCGCGCATCGTCTCGATCTGGAAGGCGCGCGTCGCTCGGCCCAAATCCTGCGCGAGCGACATCGAACATGGTCCCTGAAAACGGAACTCTAGCTAACGCGCGTCGCCCCGGTGAGATTCGCGCGACGTCGTTATTCGACAGCCGTCACGCTTCTTTCGAGCGAAATGCGTTAAACAGTTCCAATCAGCATGAAGCGCGTATAATTTTTGGTCGGCAGTTCGCCCGCGAACCGCACCTCTCGTAGCGCCGCCATTGCTTCGAAGGCTGCCAGTGAAGCCACGCAGTTGATGTGCGTCGGCTCGCTGAAATAATCGTTGGATTGCAGCAATACATTCGTGCCCCGCGGAAGCAGGGCAAGCCAGGCGCGCAGATCGACTATGTGTTCGCAGCTCGTATTGACCACCAAGTCGGGCTGCGCGGCCACATAGTCAACGGCGTACATATCTGCCGTCAGCGCCCGGAACCGGTCAACGGCATCCCGGTTGAGGGTCCGGGCGACCGGCGCGACTTCGGGATCGATATCGATGCTATCAATCGCCCCGATGTCGAAGCGAGCGTCGTTGAAAAGCATTGCCGGCAATACGCCGTACCATCCACCCAAAACCCATATGCGCCCGAACCGGCCGCCGCAGCTGTCGAACAGCCTGTCGCGCGCCCACATCTTGCAGGCGACCTGCTTGTGGTTGAAGGCGTTGGCGATATCGGCCTGCGGATGCTTGGCGATGACGCGCGCCAGCCCTGCCACGAGAGGGTGGTTGACATAGGCGGCAATTCCCCGCGTGAGGTCCAAGGCCTGTTCGTGCCCGTCCATGCCCGCATTGCGTGGTTGCGTGACATCCATCATACTCGTCTTGTAGGTTGGGATTTCGGGCGACACAACGCAATCTTGCCCCGGCAAGGCTGGTTGGTTCGCGGACGTTGATCATGCTGCACGCCGCTTCGCCATTGCCCCGTGCCGGAGAGGGGCTGTCGCATCAGTCCGGACCATCGGCGTTCATGCGCCAGCATCAGCAGCGCAGCTGTGGCGGCCGTTCGCCAAAACGCCACGGCAGCCGTCAATCGTTTGGCCAGCTGCTTTCTTCGCTAATCAACAATGCCCGTGTTGCGGTCATCGACCATGCGCCTGAACTGGATCGCGCCGCCTCGCAGCGTCCTTTCATCGTTGAGCGTAGGACAATCACGGTGCACTGTGGCTCGAAGCATGTCGTTGGCGACGAAGAAATTGCCGATACGCCATTAGCCAGCAGGTGCTTCTATGTCCTGCAGCCTTGCAATTGAACGGTCCACGGTCGGATGGAACCCAGTCTAGCCCGCTATATCTGGACGCACACCAAGAGGCAGCAGGTCTGGATATTGATGATCGTCGTGCTTTCGATGATCCCGTATTTCATATCCTTCGATCTGCCGAAGCTGATCGTCAACGGCCCCATCCAAGGTAAGGGTTTCGGAGAACCCGGCGCGACCCAGCCGTTCATGAGGCTGCACTATGACTTGCCGTTCATTGGTGAGGTGCAGTTCTTCTCCGGCTTTCAGCTCGACCGCACGGAGACGCTGTTTGCGCTGAGCATTGTTTTCCTTTTGCTAGTTATCATCAACGGCCTGTTCAAACTCTACATCAACACATACAAGGGCCGACTCGGCGAGCGCATGCTGCGGCGTATCCGTTTCGATCTGGTCGATCGCGTGCTGCGGTTTCCGCCGATTTACTTCAAACGCGTGAAATCCGCCGAAGTGGCGACCATGGTGAAGGACGAGGTGGAGCCGCTGGGTGGCTTCATCGGCGATGCCTTCCTGCAGCCTGTGCTGCTCGGCGGTCAGGCGCTGACGGCCATGCTGTTCATCATGGTGCAAAACTTCTGGCTCGGAACGATTGCGGTCGTGATCGTGGTGATCCAGATCGTCCTCATCCCGCGCATGCGGCGGCGCCTGATCGTGCTCGGGCGCGAACGGCAGTTGACCGCGCGCGCGCTCTCGGGCCGGGTCGGCGAAATCGTCGACGGCATCGGCGCGGTTCACGTCCACGACACATCAAACTACGAGCGCGCCGACATAGCTGCCCGGCTCGGCCTCATCTTCAAGATCCGCTTCGATCTTTACCAATGGAAATTCATGGTGAAGTTCCTCAACAATTTCCTGGCGCAGCTCACGCCCTTTCTGTTCTACATGATCGGTGGCTACCTGGTCATCCGGGGGCGGCTGGACGTCGGCCAGCTGGTGGCCGTGATCAGCGCCTACAAGGACCTGCCCGGACCGATGAAGGAACTGATCGACTGGGATCAGGCTCGCCAGGATGTCCAGGTCAAATACCAGCAGGTCGTTGAGCAATTCACCGTCGAGGGTCTCATCGCGCCGAGAATTGGGGCGTTGACGATCGATGCTCCCGGTCCGATGACCAACCCGCTGTCGGCGATCAATCTGTCCATAGCGGACGATGGCGGTGGAATGCTCCTCGACCGGATCTCGCTCCAGGTCAAGCCGGGTGAGACGGTGGCGCTGGTCAGCACCGCAACAGGTGGAGCGGAGGCGCTTGCGGAAGCCTTCGCGCGGCTGAACTGGCCGGACAGCGGAAAGATCGCTTCGGGCGCCGACGACCTGCTTGAACTTCCCGAAGCGGTGACCGGCCGGCGCATGTCCTACGCCTCGTCGGATGTTTTCCTGTTCCATGCAAGCCTCCGCGATAACCTGCTCTACGGGTTGAAGCATGCGCCGCTGACATCGGTGCCTTATGAGGGTGCTGCGGCAGACCAGCAGCGCTGGAACATTCACGAGGCGCGGCGGTCGGGCAATTCGGACCTCGATATCCGGAGCGACTGGATCGACTATGCTTCCGCCGGCGCCACCGGCCCGCACGACCTTTTTGAGGCGGTGCGCCGGGTGCTCGACGCGGTTCTTCTGTCGCGCGACATTCTGGATCTTGGCTTGCGCTCCTCGGCTGACCTGACGCGTCACACGGAACTCGCCAGGCGCATCGTCGAACTGCGTGCGGCGCTGCGAACCCGGCTGGAACAGGAAGGGCTGAGCGGACTGGTGGTTCCTTTCGAACCAGGCGCCTACAACAAGGAAGCATCGATCGGCCAAAACCTGCTCTTCGGCGCCGCCGCCGGCCCCGAACTGGCCGACAAGGCACTAGCGGCCAATCCCTATTTTGCGTCTGTGCTGAGGCAAGCCGGCCTCGACCGCACGCTTTTCGAGATGGGCATGGAGATCGCCGAACAGGCGATCGAGCTGTTTGCCGACCTGCCGCCCGATCACCAGTTCTTCCAGCAGCTCGCCTTCATGGGCGCCGAAGAGATACCCGCCTACGAAACCTTGTTGCAACGGCTCAAGAACCGGCCCTACGAGGCAGTTTCGGAGAACGATCGCGCCATGATCGTTACACTGAGCTTTGCCTATATCGAGCCCCGGCACCGCTTCGGTCTGCTGAGCGAGGATCTGATGAGCAAGATCGTCGCTGCACGCAACCGTTTCTATGAAACCCTGCCGTCCGAGCTGCAAAATGCGATCGAACGTTATGATCCTGCCAAATACATTGCCGCGGCCAGCGTCATGGATAATGTCCTGTTCGGGCGTGTGGGCAACAACCATCCCGACGCGCCGGATCGCATACGCTCGATCGTCTATGACATTCTCGACGAACTGGGGCTTTATGCCGAACTTCTGGATGTTGGCCTGGACTTCAACGTCGGCGCCGGCGGCAGGCGGCTGACCGCTGGACAGCGGCAGAAGCTCGACGTTGCCCGGGCCCTGCTCAAGCGTCCCGATTTTCTCATTCTCAACCGGCCGCTGTCGGCGCTCGACCAGCGTGCGCAGGACAAGGTGCTGCGAAACGTGCTCGACGAAGCCAGGTGCGACGGCCATTCGCCGGCAATTGTGTGGGTCGTGACGAATCCGGCAATGGGGATGATGTTCGACCGCGTTATCGTCTTCGACTCGGGTAAATTGGTGGAAGACGGAACGCTCGAGACACTTTTGGCAGGGAAGGGTATCTTCAAGGAACTGCTGTCTTAGATCAACGGGCATTGAGATGGGATCGTTCTGTCGGTGGGAATTGGCTGCAAGGCCTCGGGATACGGCGCCTGGCAAACGCGAATTTTGAGAAGGTTTGCGACAATGCTGCTCAAGGATGAAGTTGGAATGCTGCAACGCGTTCCCTTGTTCTCCGGCATCGAACCGACAAAGCTCAAGCTGCTTGCGTTCACATCCGATCGTGTGAGCTACAGCGCCGGCCAGATCCTTTTCCGGCAGGGCGACGAGGGAGACGCCGCCTATGTCATCCTTTCAGGCAGTGCGGATGTTCTGGTCGATTCCGACAGCGGGCCGATAAAAGTTGCCGAACTGGCGCCAAATTCGATCGTTGGCGAGATCGCCATCTTGTGCAACAGCTCCCGTACTGCCACCGTCAGAGCGGCAAGTCCGCTGGAAGCCTTGAAAATCAGCAAGGATCATTTCCTGAGGCTTATGAAGGAGTTCCCAGAGATGACCATCGAGATATTGCGGGTTCTTGCCGATCGTCTAAGCCATACGACCGCGGACCTGATCGACGCACGAAACGCCTAGCAGCAGTTGTTTGGCCACGACGGGCGAAGGAGCAGCATGGATTTCCTGGTCAGGTTTTGGGGCGTGCGGGGCAGCATTTCGGTATCGGGACCAGAATTCTCTCGCTATGGCGGCAACACGAGCTGCATTGAGATGCGATGCGGCAAGCATACCCTTCTGTTCGATGCCGGCTCTGGCCTAGGGCTTGCCGGCAGAGCGTTTCGGGCCTCGGGCGTGACCGATTTCGAGCTGTTTTTCACCCATTGCCATTACGATCACATCATCGGGCTGCCAGCCTTCAAACCGATCTATGACCGGAGCGTCAAGGTCAGGCTTTGGTCTGGCCATCTTGCAGGACGCATGACGACCCGTCAGATGGTCGATGAATTCATGCGGCCGCCGTGGTTTCCGGCCAAGCTCGACATCTGCAAGGCAAGCATCGACTGCCGCGATTTCGTATCCGGAGACGTTCTAAGGCCGCGCGAAGGAGTGGTCGTCCGGACCGGCAGTCTCAACCATCCGGGAGGCTGCATAGGCTACCGCGTCGAATGGGGCGGCCGCATCGTGGCGGTGATCACAGACACTGAGCACGAGCCGGGTAAGCTGGATCAGGCGGTGCTCGACCTGATCGAAGACGCCGACCTCGTCATCTACGATTGCACCTATACCGAGGACGAAATGGAAGACCGCCGTGGCAACGGGCACTCGACATGGCAGCAGGGCGTCAAACTCTGTGAGGCAGCCGGTGCCCGAGGGCTTGGGCTGTTCCACCACGATCCGACACGCACCGACGAGCAATTGGACGAGATCGAAAAACTGGCCAAAGCCAGGTTTGCCGGCGCTTTTGCCGCGCGGGACGGCCAGACGCTCAAATTTCCAGTCTCATTGCACAAAAAGCGCTGAGCTATTTTGCTCTATCTTATTGTTTTGACGCCATTCCGGACGGAAAACCGCTCACACTTTTCCTGGAATTGCTCTACCGCCGCCACGCTCGATCAATGTCCTGATCGGAAGCCATGCGCAGGCTTCAGTCTGTGCGGCGACTGTGAACAGCCGTTCGAGAAAAAGCCAGGCCGGTTCATCGTGTACGAGATGGTGGGTGAGCAGGCCGACCGGTTCGCCACCGTCGAATGCATGCCGCAATTGCGCAATGATGGCCTGAACCAAGGGCCCATGATCGCGACAGCCGCGCGTGCCATGCCAATCGATGATGTCGACATTGCTGTTGATGACCGGCACTGGGGCCGGCTTCGGCGGCCCAAAGACCGACAATGCCGCAAATCCTACCGATCCAAGCTGCGATACCAAGCCGGCGTCGATTCTGTTCCAGGGTGGCACCAGCATCGGAACGGCACGCGCGCCGTGCAGCCCGGTTAGGCGCGACAGCCCGCGAGCCATATCATCGAGCACCGCCTGGCGTGGCCGATGGGCGCCGAGTTCCTGCTTTTTCTGGTCCTCCGGCGCATAGTTTCGGTGCGCCCAGCCATGGATGGCGACGGAGGCATGCGGCGCCTCGTCAAGCCGGACGACAAGCCTCTCGTCGGTCAGCGCCGGAATGACGGCCAGAGTGAGCGGAACCTCGAATGCACGGGTGAGGTCCAGCAGCCGATCAAGCGCAGCCGTCGGATCCACAGCGTCGTCGTCGCGCAACCAGAACTCCGCCTTGCGGTCCGCCCGTCGCCAGCACGCCAGTTCTTCCACCAAGGGCTGCCAGATCTGATCGAATGTCATGCAACCGCGATCTTCGCAAGAAGTTCGGAAAGACGCGCCGCTGCAGTACCGAGAGAGCGTTTTTCGAGGATGAAACGTCTGGCGTTGCCGGCCATGGCGGTTCTTTCGTCGCCACGGACCAGAAGCCTTTCAATGGCAGACGTGAACGCCGCCACATCGCCCGGCGGAGTGAGAAATCCGGTCTGGCCATCCCGCACGACCTCCGGCACGCCGGCGATGTCCTGCGCCACCACCGGAAGCCCGGCGGCCTGTGCTTCAAGATAGGCAACGCCATAAGCTTCGCCGCAACCCGGCCAGACGTAAATCCCTCCACTGTAGAGGACATCCGGCACGGCGGCTGGCTCGATCGCGCCAAGCCATTCGATCCGGTCGGCGGGAAGGCCGGCGAATTGCGCTTTGACCTCGTCACGGGCAGGCCCGTCTCCGACGACCGACATGGTCCAGGGCAGGTGGCCGATCGGAGCGAGGGCTTGCGCGAGCATGCGATAGCTATCGACCTTGTCGCCCGGTCGCATCATGGCGACTGTAACGAGACGCGTCGGACAACCACGCGCCGGCAGTTCCCGGAATACCGATGTGTCGATGAAGGGCGAAAGCATGCCGAAAACGGCGTCTGGAAGAGCGTCTGTCAGTCCCCGACGATCCCTTTGCGTGAAGCAGATGTTCAGCGCCGCCTGTTCGACGGCTAGCGCCACCAAGGCTTGCATATCGGCCCAAAAACCGACGTTGCGCCGCTTCGAATAGGAGGCTTCCGCGGTCACATAGGGGATGGCAAAGGCCGACGCCAGCTCGGGCCCGATCAGGTCGGGCGCCTTGTAATAGAGATGATAGGAGAACCAGAGGTCGGGCTTGCCGTCACGCTGCCAAAGCTCTGTCAGCCGCGCGACTTCCTCTCGGGCTTCGACCTTGAGCGCATCGAAACTTTTCGACTCCGGTTCGCGTAGATAGAAGCGCAATTCGGATGCCAGATCGACGCGATGCCCTCCATGCTCAAGCGCCTTGATCAACATCCGTGCCATCTGACGGTCGCCAGAGGCAACGGCATGATTGGGCGACTTCAGCGGCGCGTAGAAGGCAATTCGCATCGCCGGAGCCTATCATTCGAAAGCCTGCGCAAGTCAATTTCGAAGCATGATCGAGTTTCACCTTCAAGCAGTGGAATGTGCTATTGCATGCTCATGGAAACAGCCGCAGCGTCCGACCCGTTCGTCGCTTCCTTGCCGGTGTTCGCGAAGTTCGAAAGCGTTGCCGACATCGACAACTATCGGCCGCTTCCCGATGGCTGGGCGCTGGCCACCGCCGACATCGTCGGCTCGACCAAGGCGATCGAGGCAGGGCGCTATAAAACCGTGAATATGGCCGGCGCCAGCGTCATTTCGGCGCTGCTCAATGCGCTGGGTCGGCAAGATCTTCCCTTTGTGTTCGGCGGCGACGGCGCGCTCGTGGCGTTTCCGAGTTCGGCGCTGGAGATCACGCGCAACGCCCTGGCGGCCGTCCAGCGATGGGTGGCGGACGAGTTGGCCCTGACCTTGCGTGCCGCAATCGTGCCGATAGCGGATATAAGAGCGCAGGGCCTCGACGTTCGGGTAGCGAGGTTCCGGGCCTCCGAAGCGGTGTTCTATGCCATGTTCGCCGGCGGCGGCGGCAGTTGGGCGGAAGCCGAGATGAAAGCGGGGCGCTACTTGATCGATCCTGCGCCGGCCAACGCGCGGCCGGATCTGACCGGTCTCTCCTGCCGATGGCGCCCGATCGAAGCCCGGCATGGCGAAATCGTCTCGATCATAGCCGTTCCGGGGGCCTCGCGCGATGTGCGCGGCTTTCAGGTTCTGGCTTCCGACATCATCGCCCTTGTCGGTCGACAGGAACGCGATGGCCATCCGGTGCCGGTGAACGGGCCGGCCTACGGTTTTTCGCCCGCCGGCCTCGATCTCGAGGCCCGGGCCGTCGCGCCGGCGGGAAGGCGGTGGTTGTCGAAGCTGTGGATAGTGTTCCTGTTGTCGCTTGCGGCTGTGACCGATCGATATGGCTGGACAATCGGGAGGTTCGATCCGAAGATCTACAAACGCGACGTGGCCAGCAATTCGGATTTCCGGAAGTTCGATGACGGCTTGAAGATGACCATCGATGTAGATGCGGATTTGTTGCAGCGGATCGAGCACCGGCTGCAGCAGGCCGAAGAGGCGGGCATTTGCACCTATGGCCTGCACCGCCAGCAATCGGCGTTGATGACGTGCCTCGTCGCCTCGCCGCTGCAGCGCGATCATGTTCATTTCATCGACGGCGCCGCCGGCGGTTATGCGATGGCTGCCGCAAGCCTGAAGGCGAAGGTGTCGGCCTGACGACGGCTTGCGGAGATCCATTTTCCGCAATATGCCTCGGGGTTGTTGGGCCCACATGAGCCTCGCCGTGGAAGCGGGCAGTCTGTCCACATTGAGGAAAACAGATTTTTGGACGCCTCACGATCGACATATGACAGTCTGCTGAACCGGATTTCGACGCGCACCGCGCAAGTCGGGGTGATCGGACTGGGTTATGTCGGATTGCCGCTGGCGGTCGCGGTAGCACGCGCCGGCTTCCCGGTTTTCGGCTTCGACATTGAAGCCCAGAAGGTCGAGAATCTGAACAGCGGGCAATCCTACATCGAGGCGGTGACGTCCACTGCCCTTGCCGTCGAGGTGGCGAGCGGACGGTTTCGCGCCACTGCGGATTTTACCGAACTGGCCGCCTGCGATGTCATCGTCATCTGCGTTCCGACGCCGCTGACGAAAAACCGCGAGCCAGACCTCTCCTTTGTCAGGAACACGGCAGGCACCATCGCGAAGCATCTGCGTCTCGGCCAGCTGGTCGTGCTGGAATCGACCACCTATCCCGGCACCACCGACGACGTGATCAAGCCCATCCTGGAACAAACCGGCTTGCAGTCGAAGGTAGACTTCTTCCTGGGCTTCTCGCCCGAACGCGAGGATCCCGGCAACCGCAGCTTTGAAGTCGCGACGATCCCCAAGGTCGTGGCAGGCGACGGCATTGAAGCGGCGGCGCTCGTGAAGGATTTCTACCAGGGTGTGGTCGAGACCGTCGTTCCGGTTTCCACCACCGCGACCGCCGAGGCGGTCAAGCTAACGGAAAACATCTTTCGCTCGGTCAACATAGCCCTGGTCAACGAGTTGAAGGTCGTGCTCGGTGCGATGGGCATCGACATCTGGGAGGTGATCGAGGCGGCAAAGAGCAAGCCCTTCGGCTACATGCCGTTCTATCCTGGGCCCGGACTTGGCGGGCACTGCGTCCCCATCGATCCTTTCTACCTGACGTGGAAGGCGCGCGAATACGAACTGCCGACCCGCTTCATCGAACTGGCGGCAGAGATCAACACGGCTATGCCGCGTCATGTGGTCGATGAACTGGCCAGGGCGCTGGACCGGCGTTGCGGCAAGGCGCTCAGCCGCTCGCGCATTCTCATCATTGGGCTCGCCTATAAGAAGAATGTGCCGGACATCCGCGAGAGCCCTTCATTGCGGCTCATTGAACTCATCGAGGAATGGGGCGGCAAGGCCGAATTCCACGATCCGCACGTCAGAGAAATTCCGGCGACACGGGAGCATATGCCGATCAAGGGGCGTCGGTCTGTCGAATTGAGCGAGGGGACCTTGAAGGATTTCGATGCTGTCGTCGTTGCAACCGACCACGACGCGATCGACTATCAGGCGATCGCCGATCACGCCCTTCTGATCGTCGACACGCGCAATGTTTTCGGCCGCCTCGGGCTAGCCCGAGAGACGGTGGTAAAGGCCTGACGGCGGTCTGAGCCGGCGAATTCTTTGCTCGATGTCAGGATCGTGGTTGCACTCGGCCGGCAGCGTCGACACATAATGCCGCGAGTAAATAGATACAGTTAGCCTGTCGCTCGCCCGCACGGACAGCCAGTTGCGAAGTTCTTCGCCGGCTTTTCCTGCCAAAGCTGGCTTCATTGACTTCGGGGATCTCTTCTTGGGGTCGTTGGCGGACTGTGTTGTGGGCGGATCAAAGGACAATGCCTCGTCTTCGAGGAGTTTCGAGATAGCATGAGCACGACGCAAGCAGAAATTTCCACCATTCTCATGGATAAGGTAGCCGATTGGCTGAACCAATCGGTACTTGCCGGCAACGACCTAGAAACATTGGTAAAAGGCTTTTGCGAACGGCTGGCTGCTGCCGGCCTGCCGTTGAAGCGGGTGCATTTGAGCTTTTCGATGCTTCATCCGCTTTATGATGCGCTTGGCTTCACCTGGGTTCGCGGCCGAGGCTTAGAAATCGAAAGCTTCCGCAATGAGCCCGGCGCGCCGTCCGACAGGTTCCTGACCAGCCCATACTATCATCTGCTCAGCAACAAGCTCGACCACCTGCGACGCCGGCTCGACCCGTCGCTGCCATCGGAGTTTCCTGTTTTCGATGATCTCAGGCTTATAGGCGTCACCGACTATTTGGCTTTCGTGCATTCCTTCAACGGCAACGCCAGTCAGGGCATGATGGG
Source organism: Mesorhizobium sp. WSM4989 (assembly GCF_029625795.1). Classification (NCBI taxonomy): domain Bacteria; kingdom Pseudomonadati; phylum Pseudomonadota; class Alphaproteobacteria; order Hyphomicrobiales; family Phyllobacteriaceae; genus Mesorhizobium; species Mesorhizobium sp. WSM4989. The sequence goes on from NZ_JARTVN010000002.1 coordinate 524,539, forward strand.
GTCCTGGTCCACCGACAGTGCCGCAGGGTTCAGCGACAGCATGATTTCGGCGCTGCTGCGCATCCAGAACCATCTCGCTATGGCAACCAAGATGGCGGTTCTCACCAAGCTCGCCGACAACATGATGACCACTTATCTCGGCGGCGACGCCGGCAGGCGCGTGCTTGACGGTCAGATCAAGCGCGGCGAGGGCGATACAATCCGGGCCGCGCTGGTCATGGGCGACATGCGCGGGTCGTCAAGGCTTGCCGAAACCTCCGGCCGTGAAATCTATATCGATACGCTGAACCAGTTTTTCGACGCCGTTGCTGCACCTTTCAATCGCAAAGGGGGGCAGATCATGAGTTTCATCGGGGATGGTTTCATCGCCGTTTACCCTTGCGAAAGGCATCGCTCGCAGTCCGAGATCGCCTGCCAGGCTGCTCTTGCGGCAGCGCGCAGCGCCACAGCGCGCGTGACGGATCTCAATCTGCGCAGAAAGGAAAAGGGGCTAACCGACATAAAATTTGGTATCGGCCTACATGTCGGCAATGTGATGTTCGGCAATGTCGGGCTTACCGACCGGCTCACATTCTCCGTCTTCGGCTCGGCTGTAAACGAGGTCCAGCGCCTCCAGGTACTGACCAAGAAATATCCGCACAGCATTCTCGCCAGCAAGGAATTCGCCAGCTATTGCGGCGCCAGCAACTGGCTGACGCTCGGCAGCGAGGAACTGGCTGGCATCAAGCAGAAGCTGACGGTGCTCTCACCCGATCTGTCGGGTGCTCTCGCAGTCGATGAAGACGGTGCGCTGGAGCCGGTTTATGACCGAAGATCGGACGCCGAGCAGGTCATGTTGCTTCACCGCGATGCCGCGCGGCTGTCGGCGGGCGACCCGAGCAAGCTCCAGTAACCGCCACGACCTGATCCGAAGGGCCCCAGATAGACAGTCCGCTCGCCGGTTCCGCCGCTGGCGACCGTTCCGAATCCAAGTTGCTCTAAGCTGGCAATAGGTTAGTCTCGCTTCCGAACCTGCCAGATTGGGGCTGGTGTGGAATGAATTCGGGTGTTGATCTGCTGCGGATCGAGGATGTTGGCATCTCTTTTGCCATCATCGGCGGACCGTTGCATGCCGTCAGGCGCGCAAATCTTCGCGTCCTGCCCGGCAAGGTTACCGCGCTTGTGGGCGAGTCCGGCTCCGGAAAATCGGTTCTCAGCCAGGCAGTGATGGGCATTCTGCCGGGATCAGCCCATGTTCGCGGCCGTATCCTGTTCTCCGATCCTGAAAGGCCCGGCACCACGCAAGATATCCTGAAGATGCCACGTGACGGACCCGAAATCCGGGCATTGAGAGGCAGCCGCATCGGCAAGATCTTTCAGGAGCCGATGACATCGCTATCGCCGCTGCACACGATCGGCAACCAGGTCAGCGAATCCTTGCAGATTCATACCCCCATGGCTCGGGCGGAGCGCAAGGCGCGGACCGAGGAAATGCTCGGTCTTGTCGGCTTTCCGAGTCCCAAACGCGCCTATGATATGTATCCCTTTGAGCTTTCAGGAGGATTGCGTCAGCGCGCCATGATCGCCATGGCGCTTATCTGCCGGCCCGCCCTGTTGATCGCCGACGAGCCGACGACGGCGTTGGACGTCACCATCCAGGCGCAAATCCTACATTTGCTGCGCGGCCTTCAGACCAAGCTGAACATGGCGATGTTGCTGATCACCCACGACCTCGGCGTGGTCGCCAACGTCGCCGACGAGGTCGTGGTCATGTACCATGGCGAGATCATGGAAGCGGGACCTGTCGAGGCGATATTCCGCCGACCAGGTCACCCCTACCTGAAGGGCCTGATGGCAGCCGTTCCGCATTTCGACCTGAAGCCTGGCGAAAGGCTAAAGGCGCTGCGCGAGGTGCCGGTGAATGTCGAGAACCTGCTCGGCAAGCAGACGGCGCCGCCGTCGAAGGGGCCAGACGATATCCTGTTGTCGGTCAGGGATCTGAAAAAGACCTTCACAATCCGCAAGTCCGGATTGTTTGGCGGGGATCATCAAACCACGGTTCGCGCCGTGGGCGGCGTGAGCTTCGATATCAGGCGCGGCGAGTGCCTGGGGCTGGTCGGCGAAAGCGGCTCCGGCAAAACCACGGTCAGCAAGATCCTTATGCGGGCTATCACCCCTAGCGGCGGCTCTGTGACGTTCAACGGCCGCGATGGAGCGATCGACGTCTTGCAAGGCGAGGGAGACGCCCTGCGCATGCTGCGCGCCAAAATCCAGATGGTCTTCCAGGATCCGGTTTCATCGCTGTCACCTCGCATGACGGTGGAGAACATCCTGAGCGAGCCGCTGGAGATCCATCAACGTGGCGATGCCGCGTCCCGACTCGCCACTGTCAAAAGCCTGATGCAGGCGATCGGGCTCGATCCGCGCTTCATCAAGCGCTATCCCCACAGTTTCTCCGGCGGGCAGCGTCAGCGTATCGGCATCGCGCGCGCGTTGGCGCTGGGCCCTGAACTGCTGATCTGCGACGAGCCGGTTTCGGCGCTCGACGTCTCTGTCCAGGCGCAGATCTTGAACCTGCTGAAGGACCTGCAGAAGGAACTGGGCCTGACCTACCTGTTCATATCGCACAATCTGGCGGTGGTGGACTACATGGCAGACCGAATCGCAGTGATGTGCGGCGGGCGTATCGTCGAGCTTGCGCCACGCGAAACTCTGCTGAGGAAACCGATCCACCCCTACACGCGCTCACTCGTCGCCGCAGTACCTTTCCCCGACCTCGACACGCCGATGGATTTCAAGACGCTGAAGCTCAGCGGCGCTTCCGACACCAGCGCATGGGGACCGCAATTTCGCGACGAGGGTGACGAGGATGTATTGTCGCCGCTCGATCTTGGTGGCGGCCACCTCGTGTTGGCCCGACGTTCGGCCGATGTCAGCGAGCTACGCCATTGATCAGCCGGCGCACCGTCCTCGGACTCATGGCTTCGGCGGTTTTGCCGGGCACATTGCACGCAGGCGATCTGGAGCCGCAATTTCTTCAGCCGCTGCTGAAGGCCCTGGCGCTGCCGGCACTCTCCGAGCGCTTGCCCAAGAACCCGCGCGTGTTGAATCTCGCTGCGATGGGGCGGCAGCCCGGCCAGTATGGCGGCACGCTGCGCACGATCATCGGCAGTCAGAAAGATATCCGGATGATGACGATCTACGGATATGCTCGCCTGGTCGGCTATGACCAAAAGCTCAACTTGCAAGCCGACATTCTTGAAAGTTTCGAGGTAGCGGACGATCGCGTCTTCACTTTCAAGATACGGGAAGGACATAAATGGTCTGACGGTAGCCTGCTGACGCCGGAGGACTTTCGCTATTGCTGGGAAGATGTCTGGCTGAACGACGAACTTTCGCAAGGCGGGCTCGCCCCGGCCCTGCTGGCCGACGGCAAGGCGCCACGCTTCGAGATCGTCGATGCGTTGACGGTCCGTTATAGTTGGGATGCGCCAAATCCCGACTTCCTGCCCAAGCTCGCGGCTGCTTCGCCGTTATCGCTTGTTCTGCCGGCCGCCTATCTCAAGCAGTTCCACAAGAAATACCAGGATCCATTCCGGCTCGCCGGCCTGATGGAGGAGAACAGGGCCAAGAAATGGACGCTCCTGCATATCCGGATGTCGCGGCAGTATCGCCCGGAGAACCCGGAACTGCCGACGCTCGATCCCTGGCGGAACCGGACCAAGCCGCCGGCTGAGCAGTTCGTCTTCGAGCGCAATCCGTTCTTTCACCGCATAGACGAGAATGGCCGGCAACTACCCTATGTTGACCGGATTGTCATGAATGTGAGCTCGTCGGCGATTATTTCCGCCAAGACCGGCGCGGGCGAGAGCGACCTGCAATGCATGGGAATTGATTTCAGCGATTACTCCTTCCTGAAGGACGCGGAGAAGCGCTACCCGGTCAAGATGCATCTCTGGAAACGCACACAGGGTTCGCGACTGGCGCTGCTGCCCAATCTGAATTGTGCCGACCAGGTCTGGCGTGGCCTTTTTCGCGACGTGCGCGTGCGTCGTGCACTTTCGCTCGCTGTGCACAGACGCGAGATCAATATGGCTGTGTTCTATGGATTGGCGCAGGAAAGTGCCGATACGGTCCTGCCGGAGAGCCCGCTCTACCGGCCCGAATTCGCGAAAGCCTGGGTCACCTACGATCCTGATCAGGCCAATGCCCTGCTCGACGAGGTCGGGCTTCAGGCGCGTGACGATGACGGCCTGCGGGTACTTCCCGATGGACGCCCGGCGCAGATCGTCGTGGAAACGGCCGGCGAAAGCACGCTGGAAACCGATGCGCTCGAGCTCATCAGCGATCACTGGCGCCAGATCGGTATCGCCCTGTTCATCCGGACTTCGCAGCGCGACATCTTTCGCAGTCGCGCGCTTGGCGGCCAGATCATGATGTCGATGTGGTCGGGCATCGACAATGGCGTGCCGACCGCCGACATGAACCCGTACCAGCTGGCCCCCACCATTGACGACCAACTGCAATGGCCGCTCTGGGGTGCTCACTACTTGTCTCGTGGCAGGCTCGGCGAGGCGCCCGATCTTCCGCCTGTGGTCGAGTTGATGACCTTACTCAAGCGCTGGAACGCATCGACCGAAGCCACGGAGCGCGCTGAAATCTGGAATTCAATGCTGTCGATCTACACCGATCAGGTGTTTTCGATCGGCACGGTGAACGGAACATATCAGCCGGTTCTGGCCTCCTCGCGGCTGCGCAATCTGCCTGACAAGGCGCTCTACGGCTACGACCCGACCGCCTATTTCGGTGTCTACATGCCCGATACATTTTGGCTTGGAGAGTCCTGAGCGTGCTTCGATATATTGTCTGGCGCCTCGCCGTAATGGTTCCAACGCTGCTGATCATATCGGCGCTTGTGTTCACGATCATCGAACTTCCCCCAGGCGACTATTTCGACAGCTATGTTGCCGAGCTTCGGGCCCAGGGCGAAGCGGTGGATTCCGACCGCATCGAGATGATGCGGAAGGACTATGGTTTCGACAAGCCGCCGGTCATTCGCTACTTCTACTGGGTCGGCGGGATGCTGCACGGCGATTTCGGCTATTCCTTCGAATATGAGCTGCCGGTTCGCGACGTGATCGGGGACCGAATGTGGCTGACCGTGCTGGTTTCCTTCGTGACGATCCTCTTCACCTGGCTCATCGCCTTTCCGATCGGCATGTACTCGGCCACGCATCAATACAGCTGGGGCGACTACGGCCTGACTTTCTTCGGCCTTCTCGGCCTTGCCATCCCGAACTTCATGCTGGCGCTGATCCTGATGTATTTCGCCAATATCTGGTTCGGCACGTCCGTCGGCCATCTCATGGACCAGCAATATCTCGGCGAGCCGATGAGCTGGGCCAAGGCGAAGTCGATCCTCGCCCATCTCTGGATCCCGGTCTTGATCATCGGCACCGGGGGCACGGCGAGCATGATCCGGCGGCTGCGCGCCAATCTGCTCGATGAGCTTCACAAGCAATATGTCGTGACGGCGCGCGCCAAGGGCCTTCATCCCTTCAGGACCCTGGTCAAATACCCGCTGCGCATGGCGCTCAATTTCTTCATTTCGGACATCGGCTCTATCCTGCCGGCCATCATTTCCGGTGCCGAAATCACGGCGATCGTGCTGTCTTTGGAAACGACCGGGCCGATGCTGATCAAGGCGCTGCAAAGCCAGGACATGTATCTGGCAGGGTCGTTCCTGATGTTCCTCGCCTTCCTGACGGTCATCGGCGTGCTGATTTCCGATCTGGCGCTGGCACTGCTTGATCCACGAATTCGTTTGCAGGGCGGCAGTACCAAATGAACACGCAATCGCCACTTCCCGCTCCGGGTGCTCCGCTGCAACACTATGTTTCCATCGCGCCCTTTGACCTGCAGTCGGTCGAGGCAATGACGCCGGAGCAGTCGAAGGTCTTTCAGGCGTCGCAGTTGCGGCTGATGTGGTGGAAATTTCGACGGCACCGGCTTGCTCTTGTATCCGGCATATTCCTGGCGGTGCTCTATTTCGCGATACTGATCTGCGAGTTCCTGGCGCCCTACAATCTGCACACGCGCAACATGGACTACATCTATGCGCCGCCGCAGCGGGTGCACCTGTTCCACAACGGCCAGTTCGTCGGGCCGTTCGTCTACGGCCGCCAAATGACGCTGGATATGGACACGCTGAAGCGGAACTACATCGACCAACAGGATGATGTTCAGCGGATCCGTTTCTACTGCAAGGGCGACAGCTACCGGTTCTGGGGCCTGATCGAAGGTGACAGGCATTTTGTCTGCCCTGCCGAAAACGGCCAGCTCTTCCTGGCCGGCACTGACAGGCTGGGGCGCGATGTGCTCTCGCGCATCATCTATGGTGCACGCATTTCACTGACGATCGGCCTCGTCGGCATCAGTTTCAGCTTCCTGCTCGGCATAGTCATCGGCGGACTGGCCGGCTATCACGGCGGCATCTTCGACCTGATCGTTCAACGGATAATCGAAGTTCTGCAATCGATCCCCAGCATTCCGCTATGGCTGGCTCTGGCGGCGATCATGCCGATAACTTGGAGTCCGATCCTGATCTATTTCGGCATCACCGTCATCCTCGGGCTGCTCGACTGGACCGGATTGGCGCGGGCCGTGCGTTCAAAGCTTTTAGCGTTGCGAGAGGAGGATTACGTTCTGGCCGCGCAATTGATGGGCGCCAGCAGCGGCCGCATTATCCGGCGGCACCTCATTCCGGGCTTCATGTCGCATCTGATCGCGACGGCGACGATCTCCATACCCGGCATGATCCTGGGCGAGACGGCGCTGAGCTTCCTCGGGCTCGGGCTGCGGGCACCGATAACCAGTTGGGGCATCCTGCTCACCGAGGCGCGCAGCGTCAGCGTGATCGCGTTTTATCCATGGCTACTTTTGCCGATCCTCCCCGTCATTCTCGTCATTCTGGCGTTCAACTTCCTCGGCGACGGCTTGCGGGACGCTGCGGACCCCTACAAGTGACATCGCCAGTCCGCCGCGCTTCAAGGCGCAGACTCCGCCCGGTTCGTCGGGGGCCTGTTCGGTTGTTGCTGTGTTGAACGTTCGCCTCTATATGCGGCGACGCCGGATCGGGCTAACACGTTGTTCGGGTTTCATCCTGGTATCGCGGGCATTGCCGGTCTCTTGAGCTGGTTCAGGACACACAGACGCATATGAGTCGCCTCGAAAGTTTCATCCGCAGGCTGACGGCACAGCGCGACATTCTCGATCAAGTCTGCGCGGAGGTGGCGAAGATCGAGGGTCCCATCCTTGAGCTCGGCCTCGGCAATGGCCGGACCTTCCACCATCTGCGCGAGCGTCTGCCCGGCCGACGGATCGTGGCGTTCGACCGCGCACTTGCCGCACACGCCAGCTCAATTCCCGAAGCTGAAAACCTCGTGCTCGGCGAAATCCGCGAGACGGCGAGCAGGTTCATCGGCATCGAGGCCGCTCTTGTTCATGCCGACATCGGCACCGGCTATGAAGATCGCGATGCAGTGACCTCCACCTGGCTCCCCGAACTGACCGCGCGCCTGCTTCGCGTCGGAGGCATTGCGGTCAGCGGCACGCCGCTCGATCACCCGCAGTTGCAAAGCCTTCCACTGCCGCCTTCGGTACCCGCCGATCGCTATTTTGTCTGCAGGCGCGTCTGAGGGCCGAAACGGCCCAAGTCTTCAGGGGATCGTGTATACCGCTATCTCCCTCTCGATGCCGCGCAGCGAGACCTCGTGTGGCACGGGCGTCAGCGCGTTCCTGTGCAACAGATCGGCGGTGAGATTGTCGTCGACCACCGCGCGCGTGGCGAAGATCGCCTGTGCGTTGGCAAGGTTCTGGACCCGCGAAGCAATGTTGACCGTCTGGCCGAAATAGTCCTGTCGCTCGTTCATAGACACAGCAATGCACGGGCCGGCATGGACTCCGATCTTGAGCAGCAGATCCTCGCGCCCGCTCTTCTCATTGAGCGCACGCATGGCATCGCGCATCCTCAGGGCCGCCGCAATCGCACGATCCGGCGTCGCGAAGGTCGCCATCACCGCATCGCCGATCGTCTTCACCACCGCGCCTGCCTCGGACGCGACGATCTCGTGCAGAACCTGAAAATGCACGCGCACGAGATCGAAGGCTGAAAGATCGCCCACCCGCTCGTAAAGCTCGGTCGATCCACGCAGGTCGGTGAACAGGAAGGTGAGGCTAGTGATCTTCAGGCGCTGGTTGATGTCGAGCGTATCCGTGCGATAAAGATCGCGGAACGTCTGGTTGGTGAGCAGGCGCTTGGCTGTCAGGAACGGCCGGCGTTTGCCCAGGAGATCATGCAATTCCTGGCCGGCGATGAAGACCGTCGGCAGCACGCGGGTGTCGGTCCTGTTTTCCAGCGAAATGCGCAACGGGCCGGGTTGCATCTCCAGCGTCTGGTTCTGGACATGCTCGCGGTCGAAGACCAATGAGAGGCTTCGTCGCTCTCTTGTCGGTTCGCCCTTGACGTCGATGAACTGCACTGAATGGGTGACCGGCTCGAAGACGATGATGAATTCGGACGGAAGCTGTACGGGCAGAACAGCCTTTTCACCTGGCGCAAGCTCGATATCCTCCAGCGAGAACGCTTCCATCGTCTTGGCGAAATCCTCTTCCGGCAGGTCGACGCCGGACGCCCAGTAGATCTGGCGGAAATATTCCACCAACGGCAGTTCGTGTGGATTGTGGGCGGCAATCTTGCGCACGCGAGGACTGACCGTGAATGTCACCTCGACCATCTCGTCGAGGGTCGGTGAATAGCCTTCGGAACACAGCGCGCAGGTATATTCGTCCTTCTGCAGGGTTTTGAGCGTGGCGTTGCTGTCGAGCACGCCGCCACAGCCGGGGCATAGAACATTCCAGGAAATGTCGAAGAGGCCCACGCGCGCCGCATGCAGAAAGGCGCCTATGGCGCGTTCCACATCGAGGCCATGCTTGCTGGCGAAGGCTAGAGCATTGATGCGGCAAAGCTCGCGGTCCTTGCCCTCCGCGATGGTTCGCTTGATCGCATCGATTGCCCGCGGATCGACATCGGTCGATTGCCGCAGAAGCGAGAACAGATCCTGAGCTTCGTTCATCGTGCAGGCTCCGGAAGAAATGCGCCGCCGAAACGTGTTGACCGGACCGGTCCTGGTCCGACTGCGCCATTTTACTTCGAAACCGACCCTACGGCCATTCGAATAGACAAGCCGGGCGATACCTCAAGTCCGTTTGGTGGATTTTGGCCGGCCGCAACCGGCACTATGATGATCCATGGGCATTTATCTATGCGGGCTACCCGATGCCGACATCCGACAATCCGCCGTTTCCCGGCACCCTGCGCCTCTTTTCCTTGGTGGTCATTATCGTCCTGACCGTAGGCGCCGGCCTGTTCTTCGCGCCCGTGCTGGTCAAGCCGCGCTGGCCGTGGGCCGTCACCCCGTTCAATGCCCGCTTCCTTGGTGGCTTCTACACCGCCGAAATGGTCGTGATGGCGGCGCTGCTGTTCTGGAATCGCTGGTCGCCCGGCAGGCTCGTGCTCGTCATGGCGCTCATCTTCACCGTCATCGTGTCGGTGGCGTCGTTCATCAATCTCGGCTATTTCAACTTCGGGCGCAAAGCGCCCTGGCTCTGGTTTCTGGTCTATCTTGGTTCGGTCGCGGCATCCGGGCTGTTCTTGTGGCGGGCCAGGGCCCTTCCTTCTGCAAAAGGCGTGACCTTACAGCCCGCATGGCGCGGCTACATGCCGGTGGAATTGGCAGTCCTTGGGCTCTATGGCGTCGGCCTTTTGCTGTTCCCCCTGACATTCGGCAGCTTCTGGCCATGGCCGGTCGATGGCTTCCACGCTCAGGTCTACAGCGCCATCTTCCTCGCGGGGGCGGGTGGCATATATGTCGTCTGGAGAAGCGCGCCGCGCGAGGAACTGCTGGTGCTGGGCTTGGCGCAGTTGCTGGTTGGCCTGCTTGCCATTGTTGGACTCGTCATCACCGACGCTGCGGTGAACCGGATCGACTGGACGGCGACCGGGACATTGTGCTGGCTCGCCCTTTTCGCCTGGATCGGCATCAGCGGCGTCTTCAAACTTTTCGCCGCCACTCAGTATTTTAGCTTGCAATCGGCATCATAGGTTCTAGAGACGGCTGGATTTTCAGGTGACGTAGGGTGCATCGTACCGTGCCGATTGCCATCGCCGGGAACGTTATGACCAGCACAACCTCGCCATCCTCCGAGAAAATCCAGCCGCAGCTCCGATCCGTTCGGCTAAGCGATGCGGAGGCGCTTTGCGCCATCTTCAACATGCCGGGCTTCCGCTGGGGCACGCTCAGGATGCCTTTCGAGATGGTGGAGCAGGTAGAGCGGCGCATCGCCAAGTCCGGCCAGGAAACCACCTGGATCGTTGCGGAGGTGGAGGGCAGGGTCGTCGGCCATGGCAGCCTGGTCGTGCAGGGCTCGCCGCGCCGTTCGCATATCGGCGAGATCAATATGGGTCTTGACGATGCCTTTGTCGGCAAAGGCATCGGCTCTGCCATACTTGGCGCGCTGCTCGACGTGGCCGACAACTGGCGCGCTCTGAAGCGGGTCGAATTGACCGTCTATGCCGACAACGAATCGGCCATGCGCCTCTACAAAAGCCACGGCTTCGAGGTCGAAGGTCGGCATGTGAAGGCCGGTTTTACCGAGGGCCAGTACCACGACCTCCTCAGCATGGCCCGGCTGCGATTCTGAAATCCGCTGTTCGGTCATAACTGTTTAGCCGATCTACAAATCAAGCCGAGTTGGCGAACTGGTGGTTGCCGATGGAGAACTCTGTAGGATAATTTCATCTCACACGGTTCTGATCGAGTTGACGATCCATGTGTGGGCCGGCATTCAGGAAGTCTGGTCTCCCTTGGCGTTTGCACCGCGAGCCGCCAGACGGGACAGATGACCGCCGTGGCTGACCCAATCCCCACGCCTCCAGTGGAAATTCTGGCTGTGCTGTCGCTGCTCTGCCCGGAGGTCGTGCGTGACATCGAGCAGAACTGGAACGCACCGGTTTCCGATTATGCCCGCCATCTGTGGCGGCCGGTGGCAAGGCCTGCATCGGACCCGGCGATCGCTGCCCGCTCGATCCTGCGCGACGTGCTGCATCGGCGTCTTGGTGCGATCATGCAGCCTGAAGAGGTCGGCAAGGCCCTCGAAGCGTTCGAGCACAGACCGGTCATTCAGTCCGGCCTGCACTGTCTGCTTCTGATGGACCGGATCACCTTCGACGCCCTGCTGCTTGCCTGGCTCGGCGCGGTCGAAAGCGGGCTCTCGGCCTTCTTCTGCTTCATGGGAACGACGATGACCATGGAGACAATCGGCCGGGAGGGGCCCGGATGGCTCGATGTCGGCGACGACAAGGTCAACCTGTTTGGCATGGGACGCCACAAGCTTTGCCGCAAAAGCGCCTGCGCGGCCGGTCCCGTCTTCCTCAACAAACGCGCGCTCGAAGCGGTGGGTGATAAAACGGATGCCAGCCGCTGGCTGGGCACACTGCTTGCCAGCCGGGACAAGATGTTTGCAACCGCGGCCGACGCGGTGACAGCCCTCAACGAGGATCTGGTCGCCAATTGGGACTGTTCCAGCATGGCCAAGCCGGTTTTCATCGATGATCGGCTGGCCGCGGCCGCCATGGCTCGGCATCTGGAATATGACGGCAGCCTTCTTTCCAAGCTGCTCTTTGAGCCCGCGAGGCGCAAGCGTCTCGAACGTGCCCTGCAAGAGACCGCAGCGAGACCATTTGGCAGATTCCTGCCCAATGCCACAGCCTATTTCTGGGGCATCCGCGACGAGCGCGTGCGCAAGCTCGTCCTTGAGAACGGCCACCTGATCGAGCCCGACAGGCGGCATGGTCTTTCCATCCCGTTCGAGCGAACGCATCTCAAGCAGGCGCTACTGGAAGGCGTGCTGCTGCCGAACTTGTTCCTCACGTTCCTCGTGCTCGCCATATTGCCGCGCGTGCGGGTTGTGGGCGGCCTGAGACAGATTGGCTATGTGGCGCTTTTCCACTCGATCCTGCTGGCCGCGCTTGACGAGAACGCGCCGGAAGAGCGCGATCTGGCTCAGGAGCTGCAGGTTCGGGAAAATGCCTGGGGCGTGCGGGTCATCGATGAAAAGATCTCGGTCCGCGAGCAGCTTGCCGGCCTGCCGCAAGGGGCGCTCTTCCCGAATCTACTGCGGCAGTATCGCTTGCAAACATTTGCCGAGACGACCGACGACCTGAAACTGGTTCGGGAAGACGCCCGATGGTGCAAGATCGGCCAGGCACAGATCAAGGCGACCTGAGCTTCGCTTCCGGTTTTATTCGCGGAGAGTCCATTCGCGAATGAACGCAGTTCAAGGCCTGACCTGACATGGCCTCACCTGTCATTGCACGATACCGGCCTTGCGGAGCCCGTCCACGATGAGTTCGAAATCGGCAGGGTTCTTGTAGGGCAAGACCTTGCGTCGGTAGTCCAGCGAATAGTCGGGATTGACGCGAAGCACCTCCTGCCATGCCTCGCGGGCCTCGGCGAAACGGCCCAGATGGCCGTAGCTGGCGGCCAGAAGCGCGCGCGAGACATCGGTGACAGCGTTGCGAGCCAGCCGCTGCAGCAAGAGGTCAACGGCCTCTTCGTACCTTCCGAGTTGAAACGATGCCAAAGCCTGGAAATGCAGAAGCACATCCGGAAAGTATGGATTCAAGGTCTTGCCCCGGGCGTAACTCTCGAGCGCCTCTACGGATCTGCCCGAATAGTGCAGCGCCTCGCCGAGGATCACGTGCCCTTCGGCGAAGTTCGGATTGAGGGCTATCGCGTGCTCGGCCTCGTTGATGGCCTCATCGTGCCGTCGTGTATACAGCTTGACGATAGCCAGCGCCCAGTGCGCCCAGGGATCGCTGTCATCCAGCGTCACCGCTCGCGTTGCGGCCTCTTCCGCTTGCGCCATCGATTCCGGCGGCGACGCACTCCACCTGTTCAGGTAATCGAGTCCATGCGTGAGGGCGAGGAAGGCGTGGGCAGAGGCAAACTTCGGGTCCAGTTCGATGGCACGTTGCAAGAGGTCGCGGGCTGCGACGTTCGTCTCATTCGTCAGCCGGTGCCACAGCTCCCGGCCCCGCATGAAATAGTCATACGCCTGCGTGTTGCGCGCATACTCGGGCGCCAGCCGCTGACGGTCGCCCTCAGTCAGATTGAGCGCCAACGCCCCGACGATCTGCTGCGTCACGTCGTCCTGCACGGCGAATATGTCGGTCAGATCGCGGTCGAACCGCTCTGCCCAAAGATGACCGCCCGAGGTTGCATCGATGAGCTGCGCGGTGATGCGCACCCTGTTCCCCGACTTGCGTACGCTGCCCTCAAGTACATGCCGCACGCCGAGCTTCGAGCCCACCTCCTGCACATGGACGTTCTGCCCCTTGAAGGTGAACGACGAATTGCGTGCGATGACGAAGAGCTGCGACAGTTTGGACAGCGCCGTGATGATGTCCTCAGAAATGCCGTCGGCGAAGTAATCCTGTTCGGCGTCACCGCTCATGTTGGCGAACGGCAGGACGGCGATCGACAGTTTCGGCGGCGCTGCCGTCGCGGGCCGGCTTGCCGCGCTTTCCGGGGTCGCGGCCGGCTTGGTCCCGGCGCTGCCGACTTGCAGCGAATAGACCCGGATCGGCTCGGCGATGTTCTTGAGCTGTGTGCTGCCGAGATCGCTGACCGAGAGGTCGAGCCGCGCCTTGACCTGGCGATAGGCATCCTCGGACAGGCAGATGGCGCCGGGCGCCGCGACGCCCTCCAAACGCGAGGCGATGTTGACGCCGTCGCCCATCAGGTCGCCGTCGCTCTCTTCGACCACATCGCCCAGATGGATGCCGATCCTGAACTCGATGCGGCGGTCCTGCGGCACGCCGGCATTGCGCTCGACCATGCCGTTCTGAACCTCAACGGCGCAGCGCACGGCATCCACCACGCTGCGGAACTCGACCAGCGCTCCATCCCCGGTGCGCTTGATCACCCGCCCGTTGTGGACTGCGATGATCGGATCGATCAGGTCGCTGCGCAGTGCCCGCAACCTCGCCAAAGTACGATCTTCGTCCGCGCTCGCGAGCCGGCTGTATCCAACCACATCTGCAGCCAGGATTGCGGCCAGCTTCCGGTTTTCGCTCATGGGCACGTGTCCTCGGCTCCATAATAGCAGGAAGGCGGAGGCTAAGAGGGAATTTTCGTGGACGACGGCTACGCAGACGCGCGAGTCGGCAGCGCTCTGCCACCGGGCCTGGACCGATCGCTCGATGCCCCATTTGCGCTGCCGCTTGCTGGCCGACGACTAACGGTTCATTCTTGTTTGAATACCCCGGCCGTGAAGTGCGTGGCGAGATCACGCCGTCATGGCTCCAGTGAGGTCTTGCTCGATGGACTGCTCGGGCTGCGGTTTCGAGGTTGAGGGCGGTTTCGCCTTCTGTCCGAAGTGTGGCAGGCGCCAGCCCGTGCCATGCGCCAGTTGCGGCTATCTGTGCGCACCTGATTTCGAGTTCTGTCCGAAATGTGGGGCAAGCGTCGGTGCGACGGCAAAAGCCGTCGAACGGCCTGCTCCGACACCGAGCCGGACCATTGTGCCGCCTTCTCGAACTCCGTCGCTGCCCGCGAACATCGAAAGCGAAGATGATGGGTTCCATCCCGTCTCTGAAGCCGATCGCAGGACGGTGACGGTCCTGTTCGCCGACCTTTGCGGCTTCACGACACTCAGCGAGCAGCTCGACCCCGAGGTGATGCAAGCGCTGCAGAACCAACTGTTCAGGGAATTGACGGCAGCCGTGCGAAACTTTGGCGGTTTCGTCGACAAATTCATCGGCGATGCATTGCTTGCCTTGTTCGGTGCGCCGGTCGCGCATGAGGACGATCCGGAACGTGCGCTTCGCGCCGCTCTCGACATGATGGCCCGGACGACGCGGCTCGGCGAAAGCGCTCCCCACTCCGGCTCGCCTCTGTTGCTCCACATCGGCATAAACACTGGTCCGGTCGTTACTGGCGGATTGGGCATCGGCACCGCCAAATCCTATTCGGTGACCGGCGATACCGTGAATACGGCGCAACGCTTGCAATCGCTGGCCGCACCGGGTGAGGTTCTGGTAGGCGAACTCACTCACAGGCTGACCCGGCATGCCTTCTCTTTCGAGCCGCTGGGCGATGTTGTGCTTCGCGGCAAGGCAGGCAGTGTGCTCGTCCATCGACTGGACGCACCGCTTGCGTTGCCGCGTGCAGCGCGTGGGCTCGAGGCGCTCGGCCTCAGCGCGCCGATCATAGGTCGTGGTGCGGAGCTCCATAGAATGCTGGCCAGCCTTGACCAGGCGTGCGGCGGCTCGGCCCAACTTGTTCGCCTCGTCGGAGAAGCCGGTATTGGGAAATCGCGGCTGGTGAAGGAATTCGTCGCCCGCGTCGGCGACGAGGATCGTTTTCGCAACGTCGCCGTGCGGCAGGCCACATGCTCACCGCTGGGCGAACAATCTTTTGGCGCCTTGGGCGCAGTGGTGCGCAGCGCTGCCGGGATGATGCAAAGCGATACTGGGGATGAAATGCGGGCGAAGCTCGGAGGCTTGCTGACCGACCTCGGCCTGCAGGGCGAGGAGGCGAAGCGGCTGATGCCTTTGCTCTACCATGTGCTTGGCCTTGGCGACCCCGATGCCACCTTGCAGCATGTCGAGCCCGAGCAGCTGCGGCGGCAAATCCTCTACGCAGTCCGCACGATCATCGAAAGGCGGCTTGCCTTGTCGCCGCTGTTGATTGTCGTCGAAGATCTGCACTGGGCCGACGCCGTGTCGCTCGAGGCGCTGCGTTTCGTGATGGACAGGTTGGAACGCACGCGGTTGATGTTGCTGGTCACGCATCGTCCGGCGCCGGACAACGACCAGCTCGACTCAAGTCGGGTCAGTCACACAGCGCTCAGGCTTTCGCCGCTCAACACTGATGACGGACGCGGGCTGCTGGCGGCGCTGTTCGGTGAGAGCTGGGTAAAGTCCGCAGGCAGGCTTGTCGACCAGATCCTCGAGCGCGCCGGCGGCAACCCGCTTTTTATAGAGGAGATCGTTCGCGGCCTGATCGATCGCGGTGTGCTGATGCGCGAGGGCCAGCGATGGCGGACTGCGGCAGGCGAAGTCGCAACCGGCATTCCCGCCACTATCCAGGCAATGCTGCTTGCCCGGGTCGACCGGCTGCCCCAGGAGGTGCGCCGGTTGGCCCAGGAAGCCGCGGTGATCGGCCCGCGCTTCGATGCCACACTTTTGAAAGCCGTGACAGCCGAACCCGGCCGCTTGGAAGCCGGCTGCGAACTGCTTTGCGATGCCGAAATCATCGAGGAGGTCGCCGGATCAGGCTCGATCTCGTCGCCAAGCTACCGCTTTACGCAAACGTTGCTGCAGGACGTGATCTACCAGAATCTGCTGTTGCAACGCCGGACCGATATCCACGGGCGGGTCGGTGCCGCCTTGGAGCAGCTGTGTGGCGACAAGCCGGAACGGCTCGAGGATTTGACCGTGCTCGGTCATCATTTCGCGCAGAGCGCGGAGCGGGAGAAAGGCGCGCATTACTTGCAGGCGGCGGGCGATCGCGCTCGCATGATATACGCCAACGACGACGCCCTTCGTTTCTACGAGCGAGCGCTGACTGCGTTGGGCGCGATCGGGCAAACGCCGCTCAAATTGGCAATCGCGGAGCGCATTGGCGATTTGAGCGGCCCGGTAGGCCGCCGCGAGGTCGCGCACCAGCACTACGAAACGGTGCTGCAGGCATATCGGGAATCAGGCAATCGTGTCGCGTCGGCACGAGTTTTGCGCAAGATCGGTCGGCTGCTCTGGGACGTCGGCAAGCGGGACAACGCAGAATCCCGCTATGCGGAAGCCGCAGCGCTGCTCGAAGGAGCGGATGCCCCGATCGAGCAGGCGCAGCTGTGGCAAGAACGTGGCCGACAGGCGTTCCGTAGCGGAGATCACGCTCGCGCAGCAAAATGGGCAGACGCGGCGCTGGATGGCGTACGCACTCTGACAACGGAGCATGTCTCCGAGGAAGGGCGTGACGCCACTCTTGTGACCGCCGAGGCACTCAACACCAAGGCTGTCGCGCTGGCTCGCCTTGGGCGAAACCTTGAAGCGGTGCGCCAGATCGAGCGTAGCATTGAATTGGCCGAAGCCGCCGGTCTGCTGGGCACGGCCTGCCGCGGCTACACCAATCTCGGCGTGCTTTACACGACCATCGATCCGGCACAGGCGATAAAGGTCTGTCGGCGCGGTCTTGAAGTGGCGCGCCATATTGGTGATTTGGGCTTTCAGGCGCGCCTCCTCGCGAACCTGGCGGTTGCTTGTTGTACTTTCACGGACCGTTGCCCAACGGAGGGCGTGCCTGCTGCCGAGAAGGCCATCGAGATCGACCGGGCACTCGACCAGCGCGAGCACCTGCCGGTGCCGTTGATCGTGCTTGCGCAGATCCACCAGTGCAACGGTCGTCCGGAACTGGCGGTTGGCTTGTTCCACGAAGCACTGGACGTAGCGCGCGAAACGAGTGAACCCCAACTGCTGTTTCCGTGCTATGATGGTCTGGCAACGCTTAATCTCGACCTCGACAATTTGGCCGAGGCCGAACGCTACTTTTCCCTGGCGCAGGGTATATGCGCCCAGCACGGGCTAGACCCGGAAGCGCTTGTGGTGCTGCCTTTTCTCGACTAGCCGGGTGGGAGGTTGAACAATGTCCGCGCGTATTGACTTGGTACCGCTTCAGCCAGGCGATCGTGCGCCGAACGTGGTGCTCGACGCCATAACCCAGGAAGGCAAGATCGCGCTTGACGACTTCCGCGGACAAAAACCGGTGCTGGTTGGCCTGTTTCGAGGTCTGCATTGTGCGTTTTGCCGACGCCATATCGCCGCCCAGGCGCGGCTTGATCCGGAACTGCGCGAAAAGGGGGTGGAAAGCCTGACGGTGGTCAACACGCCGATCGAACGGGCGCGTCTCTATTTCCGCTACCACCCGATGCCGAATCTGCTTGCGGCTTCCGACCCTGAACGCGCTTCGCATCGTGCTTTTGGACTGCCCAATCTCGAATTCACCCAGGATGACACGAACTGGCCGTACAAGGTTTCGATGGCAGCGGCAAAGGATATGCGGGTCGACATACCAGGCGAGTTGCCCGCTCCCATGGATCCTTTTGCGGCCAGCGAATTCCTCGACAAGAAGGACCAATACGAAGTGACCGAGGCCGACCAGCAGATGATGGCAACGGGACACGGACAACTGATCGGTCAATTCCTGCTGGACCGGCAGGGGGTGGTCCGCTGGAGCTTCACGGAGGTTCCAGAGGGTGGGCGATACATGTTTGGGGCGCCAAACCCGCAGGAGCTGATGTCAGCCGTATCCCAGGTCGTTCAATAGACTTGCGAACAAGGTAGTCGGGCGGGACACCGATAAAAAAGCAGAACCCGGTTTGTTCACCGGTCATCCGAGCACGGCCTCGACACGCGCAACAAAGTCTTCGAGCGAGCGATCCCCGCGAACCTCGATGCGCGGAAGGTCGATGGGATCGCAATCGAGATCCGCCGGCCCGTGTTTGCCGCCGAAGCCGATCCGATAGCCGCACTCCCTGGCCAGCCGGCCAAGCCGTCGGTCGGTGACAGAGAAGGGTGCCGCGAACGCCGTGGTTGGCCGACCGGTCCACCGTTCGACGAACATGCGAGAGCGCAGGAGCTCGGCGGCCAAATCAGAACTCGACAGACCATCGATCGCGCGATGCGTCGCCAGATGGCTTCCGAAGAACGCACCTTCGCCGGCGAGACGTCGCACCGTCCCAGCGTCCATAAGCTGCGTCGGCGGACCGCTGTCGATGTCCCACCGTGCACTTTCCCCTACCAAGTCCGTTACCAGGAACACTTCCGCGGTCAGGTCGTTCGCGCGCAAGATCGGCCAAGCATGGTCGGCAAAATTCTGGAAGCCGTCATCGAAGGTGATGAGCACCGGGCGGCCAACGAAAGGTTCACGGTTGGCGATGGACCATCCCAGTTGCTCGGACGTGATGGCGTGAAAGCCATTGGCGCGCAGCCATGCCATCTGGCGGTCGAATGCGGCGGGCGTGAGCCGAAAACGGGCGAGCGCGGCTGGACCATCATCGGCGATGCCGTGGTACATGAGGACAGGGACATGCTGCCGCCGCTCGCTGCGCGCGACGTCGCGGCGCAAGGCCCGTGCCCCGCCCCAGACGATATTTCGCGCGACTCCAACACCGATGGGCGCGTGGATTGGCACATGATCAATCACCGGGTCCGTCGCCACGCCGTCCGGTGACAGGCGGCGGAAGCGGTCTATGCGATAGAGCTCGGTCTGGATCGACCGCTCGAGGACGAGGCCTTCGGTCGCCGCCAGCGTCTCCGAGATCGCTTGTGCGCCGAATGTGTTCCAGTCGAAGCCCGTCCTCTCAACATTGTCTCGGAGCACGAATGCGTGTGCGCTGACGACACTGCCGCCAGGCGTCAACGCCTCAACAAATTTCTTGGCGATGCGCCGCAACTCAGCGAGATCGTCCAGGTAGTAGAGCACTTCCGAACAGACGATCAGATCCATCTTGCCCGGAAGCGTTTCCGCGGAGAAATCCAGTACGCCGAAGTCGACATTCGGCTGACCGCTGCATCGCGCGCGCGCCCGCTCGACGGCTACGCTGGAGATGTCAGTTGCGGTCAAATGGCCGACTCGCGGCGCCAGCTGCCGCGTGAAGTGGCCCTCCGCGCAGGCCAGCTCAAGCGCCCGTCCGATGAGACCGGCAGGCAGAATTTCGAGCTGCCGCTCATACTTTTCCTGCTCATAGGGCGAACGATAGTTCCAGGGATCCTCGGTCGCGAAACGGCGATTCCAGAACGACGTGCGATCAGTACCGTTGTCATCCGCGGCCGGTTTACGGCGCGGTGCCGCAAATGGCTCTGCAGGTTCGGCGCTCGACCGAACCAGTTCCTGCGCTTTCGCGGCCAATCGCGCCAGCTTGCCGAAGTGGCTATCCGGATCGGACGGAGGCTCCGCCATGGACAACGATGCCTCGGCTTCAGACATGTTTGACTTGTCGGCGACGCCGCTCTGCGAGGCCAACTCAATCCAATGGTTCCTTGTCACTTTCCCGAGCGCGCCGAACTGCACGCGAGCCTCGATCCGGCCGTCCATCATCAGATACGCATAAATTCGATCGATTCCTTCCGGCAGGTCGGTGGAGGCCGGATTTCCAACGTCGACGCGAATTCCGAGTGTCCGCGTCAGTCTGCGCGGCGCGGCGAGATCGTCGGAGTCGAGAAGCATTTGCTCAAGGTGATACTGGACGCGGCGACCCGCTGCGGGATCGTCCCAGACCCTGCCGAGTTCGACGATCAACTCGGTGAGGGGGCCACCGAACCTGTCCCACCTGGCAGCCAATTGCGCTGGCACCGACAGGCTTCCTACCATAAGGCCATCGAAGACCACCCTGGCGATCTCACGCGCCCATTTGCGTGCTGCCGGGACCGCGCGCAGGGACTGCGCGTCGATTGAGCAGGCGCCGCGGCCGCAATCCGACGCGGCGTTCCACAGCGCGAACCACGCGAGTGCTTCGGCAGCGGAGCAGCCGTTCGCGTCGATCGCTCCATTGGCGTGAACCGATGCCGGGTGTTCGACCCTGGGATCAGGAGAAAAGCCGCGGACGATCACGATTGCCGCATCTGCCAGCATCTGCGTCGAATTGCAGGAGAGCGAGTTGGGGCTGACCCGATGGAAAGCGAGAGGCTCGTCGACCATCACCCAACGTTTGCCCAGACGTGCGAGACGCTGCCACAGGTCCCAGTCCTCGCAGGTGCGCAGCGACACATCGAAACCGCCCAACTCGACAATTGTCTTCCGATCGACCAGCAGCGCGTGAGTGCGAATGGCGCGCCGGCGCGCGAAAGTTTCGAAGGGCTCGATCGCAACCTCTGTTGAGATGCTCGACGGGGTCAGTTCGCCGTCGGGCATCACGCGCCGAGAACCGCAATAGGCGGCCACCGCATCGGGAGCGGTTTTCAGAGCGGCCAGCATTTTCGCAAGGAAGCTGGCATCCACCCAATCGTCCGCATCCAGAAACATGAGCCATTGGCCGCGCGCTGTCGAAATCCCGCTGTTGCGCGCGCCGGCGGCGTTGTGCGCGCAAGAGCTCAATGTGCGAAATCGGGCATCGCGCTCAACATAACCGGCGATGATCGCGGGGGTGCGATCCGTGGAGGAGTCATCGACGATGATCGCCTCCCAATCCGCTATATCCTGATCGAGAAGGCAATCGAGTGCGCGCGCCAGCGTTGCCTCGGCGTTGTGCGCAGGAACCACGATTGAAACCAGAGGATTATGCGCCACGCCGTCTTACCCGCGCCTGCTTCGAACGGAGAACAAAAGTCCCAAACCATAGCCCGCGATTTCCTGCGGGCAAACAAGACTTGAAAACAGGCTTGAATGGAGAGCGCTCATGCCCGACGGTTTAGAATTAGGCCCGTGCGCCGGGGCGGTGTTTTCGCGTCACATCCGAGGCACTCGCGCTTACCGAAGGGGCTGTCGGGTGTGACTGGATTAGCGTAAGCTACTGTTCACAGGGGGTGCAAAACATGTACCGTGTCATCGCCCTAGCGATCCTAGTTCTGGCGGCCGTGTTCAGTTCCGCGAGGGCTGAAGTGCTGATCGGGGTCTCGTCTGCGATGACAGGGCGGCTTGCCTGGATCGGCGAGCAGGGGCAACGCGGCGCGGAGAGGGCGGTGGCCGACCTCAACGCGGCGGGTGGCGTGCTCGGCCAGAAGGTGAGGCTGATCTCGGTCGACGATTTCTGCGATCCCGAGCAGGCGGTCGCGGCCGCCCAGAAGCTGGTGGCCGACGGGGTGGTGCTCGTCGTCGGGCATTATTGCTCTGGAGCCTCGATCCCCGCATCAAAAGTGTATGAGGCGGCGGGCGTCGTGCAAATATCCCCAGGCTCGACCAATCCGCAGCTGACCGAACAGGGCCGTGGCAATGTCTTCCGCACCATTGGCCGCGACGACGCGCAGGGTTTCATCGCCGGCAACTACCTTGCCGATCACTGGGGCGACAAGAAGATCGCAATCCTTCACGACAATTCGACCTATGGGAAGGGTCTCGCCGACGAGACCAGGAAGCAGCTGAACAAACGGGGCGTGACTGAAGCTTTTTACGACGCATACAGGCCTGGGAAGGACGACTATTCAGCCGAGGTCGCTGCGTTGCAATCCGCCGGCATTTCGGCCTTGTATGTGGGCGGGTATCATGCCGACGTTGCGCTGATCGCTCGCGCTGCAGGCGACCGGGACTACACGCTTCAGCTCATATCCGGAGATGCTTTGGCTACCGAGGAATTCGCCCTGATCGCAGGCTCAGCGGCGGAGGGGACCCTGTTCACCTTCCCGGCGGACCCGCGGCGAAATGCCGGCGCGGCCGCGATCGTGGAGCAGTTCCGTGCGGACAACTTCGAGCCCGCGGGCTATACGCTGTTGAGCTACTGCGCGGTGCAGGTCTGGGCCCAGGCGGTGGCGAAGGCAGGTTCGCTGGCGCCAAAGGCGGTCATAGCGGCACTGCGCGAACAGCAATTCGACACCGTCATTGGCAGGGTCGATTTCGACGCCAAGGGCGACCTCACGAGGCAGAGCTGGGTTTGGTACGTCTGGCGGGGCGGGGAGTACGTGCCGGTTGAATAGGGTGCGCCGAACGCCGGCGTGACGCTGAGACGTCTAGTCTGATGCAGACCAGTGTGGCTGGATTGTTCCGACTCCCCACGATGCTTGAACGCCTCGGCATACGCGGTCGGCTGTTGCTCGCCTTTTTCGGGATCAGCGGCCTTGCGGTGCTGGCTACCGCTGCGGCGCTTTATGCCTTCCTCGAAGTCGGCGACGTCGTCGACCGAATCACCACGGATCGGGTGCCGCCGGCGTTGGCTTCCCTCCAGCTGTCGCGCCAGGCCGAACGGGTCGCTGCCGCCGCGCCATCGGTGCTGGCGGCGACAAGCAGGGCTCAGCACAGCAAGGTCTCGGCGGCCGTCGCGCTCGAGATGTCCCGCCTCGAGGCCCTGCGTACGGATCTCAGAGATGCTACGCTGGGCACAGTGCCTTTAGCTGAGATCGAGGAAGCTGCGGTTGTCCTGAGGCGCAACCTGAAGGAGCTCGACTCTCTTGTTGTCGCCCGCCTCGAGGTCGTCGCCCGCAAGGAGGAGCTTCTGAACCGCCTCGCCGCGACGACGACCGGCAGCCAACGCCTTCTGGCCACCGGCATCGTGGTGATGGATTCCAGGCTCCCGCAATGGCGGGCGGTCGCGGCCGATACGTCGCTGTCGCCCGATCGACGCGCAGCGGCAATGGCCGACATGGTCCATGCGATTGCGGCTTACATCCCCCAGCAGAAGGCGCTGCTGGAGATCTCGGCAGTCAACGACGCGCTGGTGAAGGCCGCGACCGCGCCGACGCGAGGCGACCTGGCGTTGATCCTGTTTCCGCTGCACCGCTCGCTCGCCGCTCTGGAAACGGCTTCCTCGGAGATCGACGAAAAGCTGCAAACCCGTTTTCGGCTGCGGGTGGACGAGTTCGAGGTACTCACCGATGGTGAGAGCAGCATCCCGAAGGCACGGGAGGAGGAGCTTGCGGTCCTCTCGCAGGGCGAAAAGCTTCTGGCTGAAAACAATCGGCTGTCGCGCAGTCTGACCGCAGCCGTCGACCGTCTTGTCGCCGCAGCGGACCGCGAGATCGCTGCCTCCGGTCGCGAAGCCGCGCTCGTCCAGCGCTACGGCACCGGAGTTGTCCTCGGCTCTGCGTTTCTCAGCCTGTTGAGCTCGGTTCTGGTCGTCTGGCTCTATGTCGACCGCAGCCTACTCGCCCGTCTGGGAGCGGTGAGTCAGGGCATGCTCGCGATCGCGGGCGGCGACCTTCGTGCGCCGCTGCCGGCGGCGGGCAGCGACGAAATCGGGCGCATGGCCGAGGCGCTGAGCCTCTTCCGGGATACCGCTGTCGAGGTCGAGGAAAAGAACCTGCGCGACGTTGCAGAAGCGCGTCAGCGGCTGGTCGATGCCATCGAAAGCATTTCCGAAGGTTTCGCTCTCTATGACAAAGAGGACTGGCTTGTCCTTAGCAACAGCCGCTACCGCGAACTGCTATACGCCGGTCTGGAGGCAGAGCTAACCCCCGGCATGGCATTCGAGGAGATCATTCGCCGATCCGCGGAGCGTGGCTACATCAGGGATGCCGAGGGTCGGGTCGATGAGTGGGTCGCGGAGCGCCTATGGCGGCACCGTAACCCCGGCGAACCGTGGGTGCAGCGGCGGGGCGACGGACGATGGATCATGATAAACGAGCGGCGGATCAGCGCCGGCGGCACGGTCGCCGTCTATTCGGACATCACCGAGCTGAAGCAAAGGGAGGAGAACCTCGCCGAGAAGTCCGCTGCCCTGGAAGCGCTTTCCAGCAAGCTGGCGAAATATCTGGCGCCCCAAGTGTACAGCTCGATATTCACCGGCCGCCAAGACGTTAGAATCGCCAGCCAGCGTAAGAAGCTGACCATATGCTTCTCCGATATCGCCGGCTTTACCGAGACCACCGACAAGATGGAATCCGAGGATCTCACCCAGCTCCTCAATCACTACCTGACGGAAATGTCGAAAATCGCGTTGGATCATGGTGCCACGATCGACAAGTACGTCGGCGACGCGATCCTGATGTTTTTCGGCGACCCTGAGACGCGCGGCGTCAAGCAGGACGCGCTGGCTTGCGTGCAGATGGCGCTTGCCATGCAAAAGCGGATCAGCGAGCTTACGGAGGTCTGGCGGGACATGGGGATCGAAACACCGCTGCGCTGCCGCATCGGCATCCATACCGACTACTGCACCGTCGGTAACTTCGGCAGCGAGGACCGGATGGATTACACGATAATCGGCGGCGCCGTGAATCTCGCCTCGCGCCTGGAACAAGAGGCGGCTCCGGGGACCATCCTCATTTCCTACGAGACGTTTGCGCAAGTGAAGGACACGATCGATTGTGAGGAGATGGGGCACGTCCAGGTCAAGGGCATCGCCTATCCGGTCGCTACCTACCGCGTCATCAAGGCCAATCTAGCGGGCGCCTGTCGCGTTGTTCGAACCGAGCTGCCGCACTTCAGGCTGGAACTTGAACCGGGGCTGATGTCCGCCGATGAGCGTGGCGGTGCCGCCACTGCGCTTCGAGACGCGCTGGACCGGCTTTCCCACAAGCCCGGGCAGTAGGAGTTGGGCGCCGCGCCTGCCGGCAAATCACCGAAGCCGCGTCCGAGCAAGTCACGACTACGTATCCGGGCCGGACATGGGTTGAGGTGGTAGCGGAGGAGGGACTTGAACCCCCGACCCCAGGATTATGATTCCCGTGCTCTAACCAACTGAGCTACTCCGCCAGGAGCGGCGAAGAGGCTCGAAGAACCACACCGGTCGTGGGCAATTCGAGGCGTTCGCCAAGGTCGCGCGGATATAAGGTTGGCAGGGCAAAGCTGTCAAGCCGCACGCATCAGCATAATCTCATCCCGGAAAAGCCGCGCCGGGCAGACGCTGAAGCGCATGCATCGGGGTTGAGTTCGACGGGGCACGTCGCTATGTCTCGGCCACGAAATTCTAGAGTTTGAGCGAATGAAGCCGCGCATCGCCGTCCTCGGTTGCGGATACTGGGGCAGCAACCACATCCGCACCCTCAAGGCGCTTGGCGCGCTCCATGCCGTTTCCGACGTCAACCGTGCCCGCGCCGAAGGCTTTGCCAGCGAGCAGGACTGCCTGGCGATCGGGCCGGACCAGCTGTTCGAGCGCGCCGATGTCGACGCCATTGTCATGGCGCTGCCGCCGCAATTCCATGCCGACATGGCGCTGCGCGCCATCGAGGGCGGCAAGGACGTGCTGGTGGAAAAGCCGATCGCGCTGACGGTCGCGGACGCCGAGCGTTCGGTGCAGGCGGCCAGGAACAATGGCCGCGTCTTCATGGTGGGCCACGTGCTGCGCTTCCACCCCGCCTTCGAGACGCTGAAGGCGTTGATCGACAATGGCGAGCTCGGCGAGGTGCGCTACATTCACTCGCACCGGCTCGGCCTCGGCAAGTTTCACACCGAGAACGACGCGCTCTGGGACCTTGCGCCGCATGACCTCTCGATGATCCTCGCCATCACCGGCACCGAGCCGATCGAGGTCAGGGGCGAGGGCGCGGCACTGCTCGACAACCTCAGCGACTTCGCGCATCTGCACATGCGCTTTCCGAACGGCGTGCGCAGCCATCTGTTCGCTTCTCGTCTCAATCCCTATCGCGAGCGCCGGCTGACCGTGGTCGGAACCAAGGCGATGGCGGTGTTCGACGATGTCGAGCCGTGGGAGCGCAAGCTTGCGGTCTACAGGCACGCGGTCTGGCAGGACAGCGGACAGTGGGCCTTCACCGCCAACGAGCCTTCCTACGTTGCGGTCGGCGAAGGCATGCCGCTGACGCGCGAGCTCGCCCACTTCATGCAGTGCATCGAGACGCGCGCCGAACCCCGCACCGACGGCGAGGAAGCGATCCGGGTGCTGCGCATCCTGACGGCTGGGACGGTGGCGCATAGCGGGTCGCCCGCTTAAGGCGCGACCACAAAAGGAATCCTGAGGCAAAGCGCCCGATTGAAGGCGTGGGTTACTCGGCGGGGACGTGCGCGGGCTGCTGCGCAAGCCTGGACAGCATCGCCTCGGCCTCGGCGCCGCGCTCGGAGCGCTCGATAAAGCCGCCGCCATAGACTCGCGCCTCATCGCCGTCATCGGAATAGAGCACGCAGGCCTGTCCGGGCGCGATGCCGGATTCGCCGTCGACCAGCTCGACCGAGGTCACGCCGTCGCGGTGATGCAGCACGGCCGGGCGCGGCGGCCGGGTCGAACGGACTTTTGCGAAAAGCTCGATCCCGCCGGCCGGAACGTCGGAGAGCGGGCCGTCGCCGAGCCAGTTCATGGCGCGCAGGTAGATCCTGTGCGTCTCCAGCGCCTCGCGCGGGCCGACAATGACGCGGGCGCGGTCGGCGTCGAGATGGACGACATAGAGCGGCTCGCCCGAAGCGATGCCGATGCCGCGGCGCTGGCCGATCGTGAAGCGCAAGATGCCTTCGTGACGCCCGAGCACGCGACCGTCGATATGGACAATATCGCCCGGATTGGCGGCCGCCGGCTTCAGCTTGGCGATAATGTCGGAGTACTTGCCCTGCGGCACGAAGCAGATGTCCTGGCTGTCCTGCTTGGCGGCGACCGTCAGCCCCATCTCCTCGGCGATCGCCCGCACCTGCGGCTTGGGAAGTCCGCCGAGCGGGAAGCGCAGATAGTCGATCTGCGCCTGGGTCGTGGCGAACAGGAAATAGCTCTGGTCGCGGTCTGCATCGACCGGCCTGTAGAGCGCGCGATGCGCGCCATTGGCGCGCGAGCGGATGTAATGGCCCGTGGCCAAAGCATCGGCGCCGAGATCCTGGGCGGTGGCCAAAAGGTCCGCGAACTTGACCGTCTGGTTGCAGGACACGCAGGGGATAGGCGTCTCGCCGGCGACGTAGCTCTCGGCGAAGGGATCGATGACCGCCTTGCGGAAGCGCTCTTCATAGTCGAGCACGTAATGCGGGATGCCGAGCGTCTCGGAAACGCGGCGGGCATCGTCGATGTCCTGGCCGGCGCAGCAGGAACCGGCGCGGTGCGTTGCCGCGCCGTGGTCGTAAAGCTGCAGGGTGACGCCGACAACATCATAGCCGTCGCGCTTCAGGATGCCGGCAACGACCGATGAATCGACGCCGCCCGACATCGCGACGACGACGCGGGTGTCTTCTGGGCGTCGGGGAAGATCGAGGCTGTTCATGGTTCTTTCAATCTGCGTGGCGCTGGCTGCCAATGGCCGGAATATAGGTCAAGCATCCCGGCGGCGCCAGCTTGGCTCCTCAAGCGATTTTATCGGGCAAAATCAGGGCCGGACCCCGATTATCTCAAATGCCGAACGAAAACCTAACGCGACGTTCACGATCCTTACCTAGTCATTAGGCTTCGCTTAGGCAATTTTTAAAGCTGTGGCGGTACGGTGGCGGGGATTGGGTCTTTGAGTTTTTAGTAGAGAGTACGATGACCGATCTGGTTAGACCTAGAGTCAAATATGTTATCGGGCCCGACGGCAGCCCTCTCACGATAGCCGATCTACCGCCGACGAATACACGGCGCTGGGTTATCCGGCGCAAGGCGGAAGTCGTCGCGGCGGTCCGCGGCGGACTACTCAGCCTGGAAGAGGCCTGCCAGCGCTACAAGCTGACCACCGAGGAGTTTCTCTCCTGGCAGGCATCGATCGACGAATATGGCCTTGCCGGGCTGCGCACGACGCGGATCCAGCAGTACCGGCACTAGGCTCCGACTGCCGGAAACCAAAGAAGGGCGCGGAACTCCGCGCCCTTTTGCTTCCGGGATCTGCGCTGATCAAACCGTCAGCACAACCTTGCCGATCGGTCGGGTGGCGAGGAAGGCATGGGCGGCACCCGCCTGGTTCAGCGGAAAAGCCTTCGCCACGTGCACGGCGAGCTTCCTGGCATCGACTAGCCTGGCGAGTTCCACCAGCCCCTCGCGATCCGGCACCACCGACATGCGCTCGACGCGGACGTTGCGCTCCCCGGCCTTGGCCCTTGTCGCATCGTGGACGTTGAGCAGCGACACCAGCACGCCGCCTTCGCGCAGCACTTTCAGTGACCGGTCGGCATGGTCGCCGCCCATGGCGTCCAGCACCAGATCGATATCGCGGACCCGTTCGGTGAAATCTCCGTTGGTGTAGTCGACGACCTCATCGGCGCCGATCGAGCGGACGTATTCAAGCTTGTCCGGGCTCGCAGTAGCGATGACCCAGGCGCCGCGCGCCTTGGCTATCTGCACAGCGAGATGGCCGACGCCGCCGGCGCCGGCGTGGATCAGGACGCGCTGGCCGGATTGCAGGCCGCCGTGGCGGACGAGACCCTGCCAGGCGGTCAGCCCGGCCAGCGGCAGCGCCGCGGCTTGGGCATGGTCGATGGCGGCAGGCTTGGCTGCGATCTCGTCCACCGGCGTGGCGACGAACTCGGCATAGGCGGCGGCCTGCTTGGGGAAGCGCGGCATGCCGAAGACCGCATCGCCGAGCTTGAAGGCGGTCACGCCGGTGCCCAGCGCCTCGACGGTGCCCGAGATATCCCAGCCGAGAATGAAAGGTGGTTCGCCGATGAGAGGGAAGTAGCCGGCGCGCACCGCGCCATCGACCGGGTTGATGCCCGCGGCCTTGACGCGGACCAGAACTTCGCTGGCCTTGGGCGAGGGGGCCGGCTGTTCGGCGACGAAGAGGACGTCGGGTTCGCCAACGGAATTCTGGGTAACGGCACGCATTGGATGCTCTCCTGCTTGATTGCTGCCGCTATCATTTGGATAGTAACAATCGCTTGTCTAGTATGCACCTTTCGGATATATAGATACCTCATGGATAGTGAAGACAGCGGTTCCTTTGGCTACGATGCATTCCGGCGCACATGCCCGTCGCATACGGTGCTCGAAATGCTGGCCAGCAAATGGGTCTATCTGACGGTTTGCGCGTTGCGGCGCGGCCGCCTGCGCAATGGCGAGCTCGCCCGCAAGCTGGAAGGCATCACGCCGAAAATGCTGACGCAGACGCTGCGCGTGCTGGAGCGCGACGGGCTCGTCCGGCGCGAGGTCTATCCGGTCATACCGCCGAGGGTCGAGTATGAATTGACGGAGCTCGGCCAGAACCTTGCGGGACTGCTCAGCCAGATCAGGTCCTGGGCGGAAGAGCATGCCCCCGACATCAAGGAAGCCCGAGCGCGGGCATCGGTGGACCATCAGGATGATGAAACGGCGATGCTGCCCTAAGCCGGAGGCCGGGCTTTTTCGGCTCGTGGTTCGAAACGGCGATCAGGCAGGGCTCCGAGGGATCAATTGCGCTCGGCGGTCAGCCGATCATGGCGCTGCGGCCGCCCACTTCCGCGTCGCGGATCTTGCTGTCGCGCGATTCCAGCATCTCCGCCTTGGAAAGCTCCGCTTCAGCTTCGCCGAGTAATGATTCGGCCATGGTTCGCTGCTGGGCGAGATCGTTCTGCGAGTTCCTGAGGTTGTCGCGGCGCAGTCGTGCCGCCTTGGCGAAGGTCGGATAGGCAAAATGATTGATGTCGGTGATGCCGGCTTTTTTCTCTTCAGCGACGATTTGCGCCTCCAACTCGACGGCCATGCGTTCGAATTCGGCGATCATCATGTCCAGCTGCAACAGCTGGCGCCGCTTCTCATTCACCTGAAACTGCTTCAGCCGAACGAGGTTTTCACGTGACTTCATGACTCGGTACTCCGCAAAACGCACACCTGCATATCGTCCCATCGACCTCGAAAGGCCTACGCGTCGCCCGTTTCCACCGGCTTTCCCCGCTCTATGGGAAACAAAGCCCTAAAGATTTTTGCCGGCGGTAACCATTCGTTTACGGGCATTGTTAATCATACGGGCGAGGACTTAAGGCCGGGTAAAAATTCCGGACAGCGGCAGGAAGCGCGGCCTGCGAGTCTCTGGAGTCACTTAGGCTTGCTTATTAATGTGGTACATGAGCGATTTGGGTCTACGATTCGTTATTAGATTCAAGTGGGTGTAGAAAGGGGTTAAAAAATCTGATATCGTGACCGACACGAAATTAGGATTTGTTAACCAGTCGGTGGCACCTTCTGTTCAGGCAATCACTGCTCCGGGTTCGGGACGGGTCGTGACGCGGCCCGGCGGCAGAAAAGGGGAATGAAATGCGTGTTTTGCTGATTGAAGACGACAGTGCAACCGCACAGAGCATCGAGTTGATGCTGAAATCGGAAAGCTTCAACGTCTATACGACCGACCTCGGCGAAGAAGGGGTCGATCTCGGCAAGCTTTACGATTACGACATCATCCTCCTCGATCTTAACCTTCCCGACATGTCGGGCTACGAGGTGCTGCGCACGCTTCGCCTCTCCAAGGTCAAGACTCCGATCCTGATCCTCTCCGGCATGGCCGGAATCGAGGATAAGGTGCGCGGCCTCGGCTTCGGCGCCGACGACTATATGACCAAGCCTTTCCACAAGGACGAGCTGGTGGCGCGCATCCACGCCATCGTGCGCCGCTCCAAGGGCCACGCCCAGTCGGTCATCACCACCGGCGACCTGGTGGTCAATCTCGACGCCAAGACGGTCGAGGTGGGCGGCCAGCGCGTGCACCTGACCGGCAAGGAATATCAGATGCTTGAGCTGCTCTCGCTGCGCAAGGGCACGACCCTTACCAAGGAAATGTTCCTCAACCACCTCTATGGCGGCATGGACGAGCCGGAACTGAAGATCATCGACGTCTTCATCTGCAAGCTGCGCAAGAAGCTCGACGCAGCGTCCGGCGGCCAGAATTACATCGAGACGGTGTGGGGCCGCGGCTATGTGCTGCGTGAGCCGGAAGACATCCGCGTCAGCGCCTGATCCTCTGCCAATTCAAACAAAAAACCCGGCTCAGGCCGGGTTTTTGTTTGGGGTGTCGAAAAGCTCAGGCCGCGATTTTCAGGAAGCGGAAGCTCTCGAGCAACTGCGCGCGGTTGAAGGGCTTCAGCAGGTAACCCTGGGCGCCGGCACGTTTCGCTCGCATGATCGAGCCGACATCGACTTCGACGAGCGAGACCAGGATCTGCGGCTTGACGGGGTTTTCGATGGCACGGATGCGGCGAATGAGGTCGACCGCCTGCATATCCGGCAGGCCGCCGTCGACAACAATGACATCGGGCATGTCGCCGGAGCAGATCTCGATCGCATCAAGCCCGCTGGCCGCCTCGAAGACCACGATGTCCGAGCCGCCAAGGATACGCTTCGCGACCTTCCTGATGACGCTCGAGTCGTCCACGAACAGGCAGCGTTTCATTTCCGGGTCCTCTTTGCCATCTGCCGAACCGGCAATCCGGTAACCGTGAGGCACCCTAGAACAATCTGGTAAAGAAGCCGAAAAGCGGTTAGGTAAAGTTTTTCCAAAGAACCGCTTTGCGCGGTTTTGGCCTGCGATGCATTGCAGTGCCAGGCGGCAGGCAATGCTTCGATCGCACTGCCAGCTGCAAGATCAGTGACAATGGATACTTGACCTGTTCTTGGCTGTCGCTCAGGCCGCCGACAACACGATCTCATCGGCCGTCGCATGGATCGAGATCGTCATGTTCGCCTCGCGCGCCAGAAGCAGCGTGTAATAAGGCTGGACCGAGTGGGCGTCGATCGGCTCCTCGGGCTTGTGGCCCGAATGCAGCTCGAGGAATTTCGGCGGCACCCGCAGCATGGGGCCGCTCGCCGACAGCGAGAAACGCGGTTCGGTCTCGAGGTTCTCCAACGTGACAACCAGCCTGCCGCCACGCGGTATGGCGGCATTGGCGACAAGAATGAGATTGAGCAGAAGCTTGACCTTGTTCTTGGGCAGCAGCGCGCGGGCGCCGTTCCAGACAAGTTCCGGCTTCTCGTTCTTCAGGAAGGCAATGGCCACGGCCTCGGCGTCGCCGGTATCGATCATCATGCCGGCGGAGCCCGCGGCGCCGAAGGCGATGCGGGCAAACTGCAGCCGCGCCGAGGCGTTCCTGGCGCTCTGGCGAATCAGCTTCATGGCGTCTTCGTCGGCGCCGCCTTCATCGAGCAGTTCGAGGCCGTTGTTTATGGCGCCGACCGGGGAAATGATGTCGTGGCATACGCGGCTGCACAAAAGCGCAGCCAGATCGGGGGCGGAGAGGGTGAAGAGCTCGGCCATCGGAGAAATCCCTGCTGGTTCACATGTCATGGCCGAACGTTGTCGCGCCCGCTACGCGAATCACGCTCTTTTCCAAGGCCTTCTGAATACACAGCGTCCGTCCATGCATCAACAAATCCACAGCTGCGGACAGCGAAAATGGTGCGTGATGCCGCGAAATTGAGGCTGATAGAGATCGTGTCAGGCTCTTCAGCCCTCGAACCGCCATCTTCCTGCGCCAGCTTAATGGTTGAAAAAGGATTACGGCATAGTTTGCCCGTAACAGTCATCTCGAAACGGCCGCCAAGAGCCGTAGGGATACGAGGCGTCGGCGAAAGTGCTCCCTGACGGAGATTGGAAGCATGTTTTCCCGATTCTTTGACCGGATGTTCGTCCGCGTCCTCACCATGACGATCGCCCTCTCGGGTGCTCTCATCCTCTCAACCTCGGCGTCGCGGGCCCAGGAATACACCGCGCAAGAGATTGTCGATTCCGGCCACAAGTTCTTCGGCGCGACGTCGGGAGGCCTCGCCACCGTGGTCGAAAAGGTGTTCGCGTCCTACGGCCTGCCAAACGGTTATCTGCTCGGCGAGGAGGGATCCGGCGCGCTGATCGGCGGCCTGACCTATGGCGAGGGCACGCTGTACACCAAGAACGCCGGCGACCATAAGGTGTTCTGGCAAGGCCCATCGCTCGGCTGGGATTTCGGCGGCGAAGGCTCGCGCGTGATGATGCTGGTCTACAATCTCGACGATATCAGCAGCCTCTACAACCGCTTCGGCGGCGTCGCCGGATCGGCTTATGTCGTGGCGGGCGTCGGCTTCAACGTGCTGCAAAGCAACAGAGTGCTGCTCGTTCCGATCCGCACCGGGGTCGGTGCCCGGCTCGGCGTCAATCTCGGCTATCTGAAGCTGACCGAGCGGGCGACGTGGAATCCGTTCTGACCGGACAGGATTGCCACAGCCGCTCGGATAAGACTGATCGTGCCGCGGCGTGCTCTTGCCGCGGCGCTGGATTTCCGCCATGCCAAGGTGGCACAGTCGGCATGGCGGGTTGCCGCCTCGCATACGGATAGTCCACCTTGGTCCAGTCGATCCTGTTCTTCGCACTCGGCTTCCTCTGCGCGGCCTTTCTGGTGTCGCTGATCGCGCCGGCCGTCTGGCGGCGGGCCGTCGTGTTGACACGCCGGCGCCTTGAGGCCTCGATGCCGCTGACGCCTGCCGAGATGCTGGCCGAGAAGGACCGTATCCGCGCCGAGTTCGCCATGAACACGCGCCGACTCGAGATGAACATCAAAAATCTGAAGGAAAAGGTGGCCGAGCAACTGGTCGAGATCGGCCGCGCCCAGGAGGCCCTGAAGGGACTGGCGGTCGAGAAGAAGGACAAGACTCAGGCGCTTTCCGATCTGCAGGCCAAGAACGCGGAGCTCAGGCTGCGCGAGGAAGAGTTGCACAAGCTTACGGAAAAGCTGGCGCAGGCGGAGCGCTCGCTGGAGAAGCGCGCGCTGGAGCTGCAAAAGCTCGAGCAGATGTATGACGAAGCCAGCTTTTCTTCCTCAAACCGCCAGATCGAGCTCGTCGCCCGCGAATCGGAACTGGACAAGCTTGCCAATGACATTGCGGTGCTGCGCAGCCAGCGCAAGGAAGCGGACCGGCGCAATCAGGAACTGGCAGCGGAAAGCAAAGCCGCCAGGGACGCGCTCAAGGCGGAGAAGAAGCGGACGGCCGAGCTGGACAAGAAGGTCGAACGGCTGCTTGCAACCCTTGCCGACCGCGAGGAAAAGCTGGACAGGCGCGAAAAGGAGCTGGCGCGGATGCGCGAACGCCCAAGCAAAGATCATGCGGTAAATGGCGGAACGCATAAGGCCGACGAAGTCCAAGGGATCGACAATGCCATCGCCAAGCTCGAAGGCGATCGCGAGCGGCTAGAGGCGCGGCTGACGGCGCTTGCGCGGGAGAACAAGCGGCTCAAGACCGATCTTGCCGTGCTCGAAACGGCACAGCCCGAACAGGCAGGCGACGCGCCGCGCGCCGGTGCGGCGCTTCGCGAACAAATGAACGAACTGGCAGCCGAGGTCGTCAACCTGACGATGAAGCTGGAAGGGCCGGATTCGCCGATCGCCAAGGCCTTGGCGACACCTCGCGACGAGCGGCAAGATATTGGCGAGCGCGGCATCAGCCTCGCGGACCGTGTCAGGGCCTTGCAGAAGGCCAACGCAAGCAACTGATCCGAATGCCGTGGCGAGCGGAGCGTCTTGGTCCTGCGCCGCTATCGTTTCGAGAAGTGATGCAGGACGATGGCCGATGCGGCTGCAACGTTCAGGCTGTCGAATCCCTCCGCCATGCCGATCCGTACGGTCCGCAGGCGACTGAGCAGGGTCTCGGGCAGGCCTTCGCCTTCCGTGCCGAGAAAGAGGGCCAGCCGAGACGTTCTTTCCGCAGCGCGGATGTCCGTTTCGCCGCGCGGCGAGAGCGGGAACTGGGCGAAACCCATCCGGTCAAGCGTTGCGGTCAAGCTCATCGCATCGTCGAAGGAGCCGAAGGGCACCTTCAGCGCCGCGCCGACCGAAACGCGGATCGCCTTGCGGTAAAGCGGATCACAGCAGGTGGGATCGAGAAGCACGGCGTCCGCGCCAAAGGCTGCGGCGTTGCGGAAGATCGAGCCCATATTGTCATGATTGGATATGCCGACCAGAACCACGACCAACGCGCTTGCCGGCAAGGTTTCGAGCAGCACCTCGGCCGGTCGAGGAGAGCCCCGAACGCCAATCGCCAATACGCCGCGATGCATGTGGAAGCCGGCGATCCGGTCCATGACGTCGCCGTTTACGACATAGATCGGGAGGTCGGCTGGCGCCTTGCGCAAGACACCTTCGAGGCCCGCCCGCCTGTTCTCCAGAATGAGGGCCGATTCCGCCGCGAAGCGTCCGGCCGACAGCAGAAGATCCAGCACCACCTTGCCTTCGGCGACGAAGCGCCCATGTCGGCCGACGAGATCGCGCTCGCGGATATCGAGATAGGCGGCGACACGCGGATCCCGCGGGTCGTCGACAGGGATGAGGTTCATAGAAATCTCGCCGGCGAACGATCGTCAGCAAGGTAAGGGGCTTTGCAGAGCCCGGGTCAAGTCCCGGCGCGGCGCATCCTGTAGGCCATCTGAGACAGGTCGCCGTCGCCGAAAATGCCTTCCAGCGTGCGAAGCAGCTCGCGCACCGCGTCGGAGTTGCAGGAATAATAGATCATCTGGCGATCGCGACGCGTCTCGACGATATCAAGCGCTCTCAGCTTGGCCAAATGCTGCGACAGAGCGGACTGGCTCAACTGGACTTTCTCGGCGATGGCGCCGACGGACATTTCGCCCTCGATCAGATAGCTGACGATCAGCAGCCGCTTTTCATTGCCCATGAGCGTCAGAAACGCGGCAGCCGATTCTGCGTTGGCGACTAGCTTGCTTGAGATCATGGATCCCCCATGTTTTCTGGCTCATCCAGCTGCCATGGGGGCAATGGCGGCTGATTTCCACGATATTCAGGTCAGGGAGCGCCGCTGAATCGGCGCTGCAACAAAAGGTAGATCATTTTACCTAAATCTCAAGAGTTGCTTTCGATCCGGGACGATTAACTTTCGCTACTGTGCCCGGCCTGCGGCGCGCCCGGCCCTGGCCATCTCGACCAGCACGGACCGCAACTCGCCGGCAGTGCCGAGAGGCCGAGGGAAGAAGACCCTGCAGGTGGCATCCGGAGAAGCCAGATCCATGCCGTCCGCATCGAAACCCGTAGCGATCCAGCCATCGCCTTCGGCCCGGCCGAAATGGCGCGCATAAATGCAAAGCGCATCGCGATGGTCGGCATTCATGTGGTCCAGGGCCGACTGTTCGCTGGCCGCCAGCTCCTCGACGATCGGGCCGCCGGCGATCAGGTCGGCGCGATCCAGAAGATAGGCTTTGCCGAAGCCGCCATTGAGACTGGCGCGTTCAGGCTCGAGCCGGAATATCGAGAAGTCGCCGAGCCCGGCATAGAGTTTCGCCTTCGGATTGCGGTTGAGATAGCGCCGTTCGGCGCGGGCGTGACCCGCCGATCCGCGCTCCAACCGCAGCGCCTGGCATACAAGCGAGATGCGGGGATGCGCGAGCGGATCGCCCTTGCCGGGTTCGCCGACGAGCAGCGAGCAGCGCGGGTCGGCGAGAAGCGCGCCGGTATGCGCCGACAGCATCGAGACCAGGATCAGCGGCGCGCCGTCGATGTCGGTCGCCACGCCGACCCGGCTTGCCAGCGGCGCCCCGGTGCCGGGCTCGATCGCCGCAAGCGCGCCGAAGCGGGCCGAGCGGACCAGAGTCTTCGCCAGCCTGACGGCCTCGGTGTCGGTCTCGCGGATGACATCCTTCCTGGTCTCGGTCACAGCGCTCACCGCGATAAGTTGATTTCTACTCTCCGGCTATCGGCCAAACAGGCCGGACCTGACAAGGGCTTCAATTTCAGTCTCGTCGATGCCGAAGCGTGCCAGCACAGCCGAAGGCCGGCGGTCGGCGACGGTCGACGCCGCGGCAAGGGTCGAGGCGGCGCTGGAGAAGCGCGGCGCCGGCGTCGGACGTTCGAGCTCGCCCGATCTTGCAAAATTTTGCCGGGCGCGGCTCTGCGGATGATCCCTGGCTTCGGTCAGCGACAGGACGGGAGCGACGCAGGCGTCGGTCGGTCCAAACACCTCGGCCCACTCGTCGCGTGTCTTCGCTCTGATTCTCGCGGCAATGGCAGCGCGCATGTCGGGCCACGATGTCCTGTCATATTGACCGCCGACAAAACGCCGGTCGAGCGGCAACAATCGGGCGAACTCGGCAAAGAATTGCGGTTCGAGGCAGCCGATGGCGACATGCCGTCCGTCCGCCGCCTCGTAAACGTCGTAGAAGGGGGCCCCGGAATCGAGCAGGTTCTCACCGCGTCGCTCGCTCCAGAGGCCGGCCGCCATGAAGGCATGGATCGGAGCCGCGAGCATCGATGCACCCTCGACCATGGCGGCATCGATCACCTGACCTTTGCCGGTGCGCGAGCGCTGGAACAGGGCCGCCAGCACGCCGGCGATCAGCATCATGGCGCCGCCGCCCTGGTCGGCGACTAGGTTCAGCGGCGGCACGGGCGGCGCTCCCTGCCGGCCGACGGCATGCAGCAGGCCGGCATAGGCGAGGTAGGTGATGTCATGACCGGCGCGGCGCGATAGCGGCCCGTCCTGGCCGAAACCCGTGAGGCGGCCGTAGATCAGCGCAGGATTGCCTTCCAGCACGACATCAGGCCCGAGGCCCAGCCGCTCCATGACGCCTGGGCGAAAACCTTCGATGAGAACGTCGGCCTTTTCCGCAAGGCGCAGCAGAAGCTCCGCGCCGTCCGGCCGCTTCAGGTCGAGCCTGAGGATGGAGCGGCCGTGGCGGTCGAGGTCGTGGGCCTCGGGCAAGGATAGAAGCGGCTCTTTGGCGTCCGCCCGCTCGATGCGCAGGACGTCTGCGCCCATCTCCGATAGCATCAAGGCGGCGAGCGGCACCGGGCCGAGGCCCGCCATCTCGATCAGCCTGAGGCCAGCCAACGGCCCTGTCTTGTCGGCGGCTGTCGGCGGCGTGCTCATTTCGCTTTTATTTGGGCGCCATGCGGATCGCGCCGTCGAGGCGGATGGTCTCGCCGTTCAGCATCTGGTTCTCGATGATGTGGAGCGCGAGTGCTGCATATTCCGAGGGCTCGCCGAGGCGAGGCGGGAAGGGCACCGAAGCGCCGAGCGAATCCTGCACCTCTTGCGGCATGCCGGCCATCATCGGGGTCTTGAAGATCCCTGGGGCGATGGTGCAGACGCGAATGCCTGAGCGCGCCAGGTCGCGCGCCACCGGCAATGTCATGCCGACGACGCCGCCCTTGGACGCCGAATAGGCAGCCTGGCCGATCTGGCCGTCATAGGCGGCGACCGACGCCGTGTTGACGATGACGCCGCGTTCGCCGCCGGCGAGCGGGTCGAGTTTCGCCGCCCGGTCGGCGACCAGGCGGATCATGTTGAAGGTGCCGATC
Source organism: Mesorhizobium sp. WSM4989 (assembly GCF_029625795.1). Lineage (NCBI taxonomy): Bacteria > Pseudomonadati > Pseudomonadota > Alphaproteobacteria > Hyphomicrobiales > Phyllobacteriaceae > Mesorhizobium > Mesorhizobium sp. WSM4989. The sequence continues at coordinate 563,355 of NZ_JARTVN010000002.1, forward strand.
AGGTTGATCTCGATCACCTTGCGGTATTGATCCAGCGGGTGCGGGCCATCCTTGCCGACCGTCTTCACTCCAATGGCAATGCCGGCGCAATTGACCAGGATGCGCGGTTCGCCGAGCTTTGCCGCCACTTCGGCGATCGCCGCGCTGCCACTGTCTGCGCTGCTGACATCGCATTGAACCGCGATGCCGCCGATATCGGCGGCAACCTTGGCCGCGCGATCGATACCGATATCGAGTATCGCTATCTTAGCGCCCTTGGTGGCAAGGGCGCGCGCCGTCGCTTCGCCAAGGCCGGAGCCACCGCCAGTGACGATCGCGATCTGGCCGTTCGGGGTCATGGTGGCGTCCTCCCAGAATTTCGGATCATGCTACGAAGCGCGCTGCTGCGGCGCAACCTGAATGACCGGATCGATCGAGGACTGCGGAATGGCCGAGGCGCGGACCGCGACCTGGGCCAGGTCGGCAACCCGCGCCGTATCCGCATGACAGACCTCACCGACGAACCGGGCCACCGCGCCAGGCCTGATTTCGTGATGGAGCAGCCGGTCGAGATCGACCGGACGCGGCATGGTGATCTGCCCACGCGGGAAGCGCTTGAAGCCGAGCGGCCCGTAGTAGGGCTCGTCACCGACCAGCATGACGGCCGGCGCGCCGGCCTTCGCGGCGGCTTCGAGCGCGATCGCGACCAGCCTGCGGCCTATGCCGAGATTCTTGAAGGCGGGCCGGACGGCAAGCGGGCCAAGCATCATGGCGCGTCCGGCGCCTGCCGCCACGCGCGTCATGCGCACCGAGGCGATCACCGTCTCGTCCTCGACGGCGACAAAGGACATCGAGCGGTCGTGCCCGCCCGCCTCGCGGATCTTATAGGCGGCCAGCACGAAACGGCCCGGCCCGAAGGCCTCGTCGTTGATGGCTTCGATTTCAGGATCGTGCGCCGGGGTCTCCGGCAGATATTTCACGTCGGCAAGGCTCATGGTCTTTGCGTTCCGGTATGCGAGGAAAGGTTTGCTGCAAGCGGCAGCGTTCGCCAGTCAGCGCTTCATCAAGCGCGGGCGTCCTTTCGTCGTCGGTCGAACCGGATCGTGGCAAAGTCAAACATGGGCGCTTCCGCTAGCATCAATTGTTCACGGCTGCAATCGGCCCTTTTCACCTTTCTTTTCGCCGTTTGACGAACTGTTCAGCGCCTGAGGGCTTCGACATTCCGGGTAAGCGCCTAGATGTCCGTTGGAACCTGAGGGAGATTTCGCATGGGATTGCTAGTTGAAGGCAAATGGCAGGACCGCTCGACCGTTGCCGACAGCAGCGGCAGGTTCGTGCGTGCCGAAGCGCAATGGCGCGACTGGGTGACGCGCGACGGTGCGCCGGCGCAAGGGCGCAAACGCGGTTTCAAGGGGGAGCCCGGGCGCTATCACCTTTACGTCTCGCTCGCCTGCCCCTGGGCGCACCGGACCTTGATCTTCCGCGTCTTGAAGAAGTTGGAAGACATCATCTCCGTCTCCGTGGTGCACCATTTCATGGGCGAGAACGGCTGGACCTTCACAGCCGAGGACGGCGCAACCGGTGACACGCTCTACGGCCTCGACTTCCTGCACCAGATCTATGCCAAGGCCGATCGCGGCTATTCGGGCCGCGCGTCCGTACCGGTGCTGTGGGACAAAAGACAGGAAACCATCGTCAGCAACGAGTCGTCAGAAATCATCCGCATGCTCAATTCCGGCTTCGACGAATGGGGTGATGCGAGCCTGGACTTCTATCCGCCGGCGTTGCGTTCCGAGATCGACAGGATCAATGCGCTGGTCTATCCGGCGATCAACAACGGCGTCTATCGCGCCGGCTTCGCCACCTCGCAAGAAGCCTATGAGGAAGCGTTCGGCGAGCTCTTCGCAGCACTCGACACGTTGGAAGAGCGGCTGTCAAAGCAGCGCTATCTTGTCGGCGACCGGATCACCGAAGCTGACTGGCGTCTATTCACCACGCTGGTGCGCTTCGATCCGGTCTATGTCGGCCACTTCAGATGCAATCTGCGCCGGATCGCCGACTATCCGAACCTGTCGAACTATCTGCGCGACCTCTACCAGGTGCCCGGCGTGTCAGGCACGGTCAGCCTGCATCACATCAAGTCGCACTACTACGGCAGCCACAAATCGATCAATCCGACGGGGATAATCCCGGCGGGACCTGAACTCGACTATGCCGCACCACATGATCGCGGCCGGTTCAGGAAGGCGGCATGAGTTACCAGTAGGCCGAGACCTGCACGCCGCCGAAAATTTCGGCAATCCGACGTCGCGTCGCCGGCGTCGCATCTGCCGGCAAACGGTCGAGCGGAAAGAACGCCGCCTCGGCGATCTCATGGTCCGCCGATTTCGGCGCCGTCTGGTTGAAGGCTTCGACCAGATAGAGGCCGACGTGGTCGCGTGTGCTGGCGCGACGGTTGAAGTGCATCGATCTCAGCACCGGCGGAGCCGTCAACGCGATGTTGCCCTCCTCGGCGAGCTCGCGCGCCAGCGCCTCGACAAGCGTCTCGCCGACCTCGACGCCGCCGCCAGGCAACTGCCAGCCCGGAACATAGGTGTGGCGGATGAGGAAGATGGAGTTGGATGCGCGGTCGTAGATCAAGCCGCGCACGCCAAGCGTCATCGGGCGCCGCAGCAGGAAATAGAGATGGAACAGCCTTGCCCGCAGTCCCGCCCAGCCGGTCTGGCGGAACGCCTGTTCCGGATCGGCGCCAGTCATCCACGAAACCGCGAGCGGACAGGAAACGTTGAGTAGAAAGCCCGGACCGGGTCGCTTAAGAAGGGGCTATGCTCAGGCTTGCACATATTTCCGATGTCCATCTGGGGCCGCTGCCCGATGTAACCTATCGCGATCTCGCGTCCAAGCGCGTGCTGGGTTACGTCAACTGGCAGCGCAACCGCCGCCGTCATATGCACGATGCGGTGATCGACACGATTGTCGGCGATATCAAAGCCAACGCCCCCGACCACCTCGCGGTCACCGGCGATCTCGTCAACCTGGCGCTCGATGGCGAGATCGAGATGGCGAAACATTGGCTGGAGACGCTGGGCTCTGCGAATGACGTATCCGTGGTGCCGGGCAATCACGATGCCTATGTGCCGGGCGCCTTCGACAAGGTTTGCCGGTCATGGGCGCCGTGGATGACGGGCGACGGCATCAACAGCCCGATCGACCGCAATTCCTTTCCCTATTTGCGGGTTCGCGGTGATGTCGCTCTGATCGGCGTCACGACGGCGCGGGCCACGGCGCCCTTCATGGCCAACGGCTTCTTCATGGAGGGCCAGGCGGAGCGGCTCGGCAACATCCTCGACGCGACGGCCAGACAGGGGCTGTTTCGCGCCATCATGATCCATCATCCGCCGGTGCGTGGCGCGGTCTCGCAGCATAAGCGGCTGTTCGGTATCGCGCGCTTCCACAAAGTCATTCGCCGGTATGGCGCCGAGCTTGTGCTGCACGGCCACTCGCACTTGCCTTCGCTGTTCACCATCGGTCCGCGCGGCGTCAAGGTGCCGGTGGTCGGCGTGGCCGCCGCCGGCCAGGCGCCGGGCGGCGATCATCCCGCCGCTCAGTACAATCTGTTCGAGATCGGCGGAAAAAAAGGTGGTTGGACCATCCGCCTGACACGGCGCGGCCTGACCGGTCCGGCACTGCCGCCGTCGGACATTCAGGTGATCGAGCTCGGTGCCGATATGCCGGTGGTGCGCGAGCCCGTCGTCAGAAGCTGATCTTCATCTGGGCGATGCGGTCCCAGAACAGCACCAGCGATACCGCCAGGCCGACCAGGGCGCCGGCGGCGATCAAGCCGAGGCCGGCGAAGAAGGTCGTCCAGCCGTTGCGGCGCGTTGCAGCCTGCAAGGGCGGCTCGGCTTCCCGGACCTCGGCTCGATGCAGGCCAGTCACCGCGCTCTCGACCGCGCCTTCCATCATCCGCTGCCGCTCGACGACACGCTCGGCCACGTATCGCGTAACGGCATCGGCGACGGGCTTCATGTCGGTCGATTCGGCCAGCACCACGCGGCCGATGCGCGTGTCCTTAAGGAAGCGGAAGGTGCGGCGATCCCGCCCCATGGCGACATGGCTGACGGCATCGACCCACAGCCGCGGCTGCAGGCCGGAGGAGACGGCGAAGTCGAAATTGTCGATATCCGTCGGCACGTCGGCGAAAACGGGGGCGAGCTCCGCGGCCAGCAACTCGAGCCGCATGCGGTGCGCCTCGCGCATGTCGACCACCACATCATCGCGGTCGGCGAAGGCGTTCTTGACGTCGCGGATCGCGTCCGCGAGCTTTCGCGATGGCTCGATCGGGGTGATTTTGTCGCCTGCATCCTTCATGGCGCTGCCTCGCTGTTGGTAAACAGCGAGTTAACACAGTCGCCGGCAAAATGCACTGCGAGATGGGCTCAGCTTGCGGCTGCGCTGAACACCGGTCTCTGGATTCTGCCGCGGCGACGCGTGTTGCGGCGCACGGCCTCTGCAATCAGGTCAGGCGCCTCCTCGACCAGCATGTGGCCCGCCTCCAGCACGTGGTGCAGGTGGAAATGCGGCGGCAAGTCCTCGGCCTGGGCGACGGGCAGGACGGGATCGTCCGTTCCCCAAAGCACCATCACCGGCATGCTCAGGGTTTCCAGCCGTTCGCTCGGGATGACACCTTGCCGGTCTTCCCTGGTGATCACGGCTGCAGCACCGACGAGGGTCCGCAACTGGCCCGGCCGTTTGCGCATGCCGCACAGCGCCTCCACCACGTGTTGAGGAGGAGAACTTTGCGGCCCCGACATGGCGGCAAGACAGGCGCGGATCTCATCTCGATCGGCCGCGGCCGCATAGCGCCGCAGCAACGGACCGTTGATCTCGGGGCCGAAGCCGCCGGGCGCCAGCAAGGTCAGCGAGGCCACCCTTTCGGGATCGGCAGATGCCATCAATGTCGCGATCGCGCCGCCCATGGAATGGCCGACGACGTGAACTTTGCCCAGGCGGCGCTTGCCCAGATCGGCCAGGATAACCCCAGCGGCCTGCTTGACTCCTGCCGCCTGGCACTCCAGGGAGTTTCCGTGGCCCGGCAGGTCGTAGGCAAGTGTCCTCACATCGGGCGTCAATCCCGCAATCACGTCGCGCCAGATCGAATGGCAAGCGCCGAAGCCGTGCAGGAAGACGATCGTCTTCGAGCCAGCACCGCTTTCGGCGACGTGAAGAGAGTTAAACATCGAGATTGTTGGCTGTGAAGCAGTATGAGGGGCAATTCAAGATTGTGGCTGAATTGCTCCCTGAGCAGGTCGATAGCCAGTAAAATCTTCGCGAATTCGCCGTGCGCGCCCCAATCGAACGCGTAAGCAGGCCTAAGACTCGTTGAGTGTCGACGCCCGCTGTGCCGAGCAGATCCGGCGTGCGAATTTAATATTCCAATCAGTCCGCACGTCAGCGAATGCTCCACGTTCGCTCAGCTCGGATTGCCAATCCCCGCAGAGCGCAAGGATTGCACCAGCCGGTCGATGAGATCGGCGGGGTACTTCCTGTCAACAAAAGTGGCGCGCGGATTGGCGGCGAATTTCGGGAATTCGGCCGTGAGCTCGTTCGCCAATTCGTTTGCGAGCTTGTCGCGGCCTGAGATCTTGGCGCCGATCAGGCGCGCCGCCAGGTAATGCGATTTGGACGCGGTGGTCCGCAGCGACTCGCTGGCAATCGCTGCCCTCTGGGTGTCGCCTTGCATGAAGGCTCCGACAAACAGGCCATAGTCCCACCAGGTCGGATGACCGCTGAAGGCCTCGACGGCATGGCCCAGGATCGGCGTCCCTTCCTGGTATCTGCCAGCGAAGATCAGGCCGTAGCCATAAGCGGCGGCCATGCCGAGATCGTAGGGGTTGAGCTCATAAGCCTTGCGCATCCAGCGGATCGCTTCGTCGGTGTTGCCGAGGCGCGAGTTGAGGTAGCCGTAGGCGCGATGCGCGTGCGGGCTCATCGGTGCCATCTGAATGGCGCGGTGGGCAAACGACATGGCCTGCTCGACCGTTGCGCCGGGCGGATAGGCGTAGCGGTTGTTGACGGCTTCCAGATGCAGGGAAGCCAGTTCCGAGTAGATGAGCGATGATTTGGTGCTTTCTCTGACCAGCTTCTCCAGACAGCGATACGCAGCTTCGTGCGCCTTGGCGCTCTGGTCGAGATAGTAGAGGTCGTCGAGCACCAGACATCCTATCTGGCTGGTCCGGATATCGCTCTGGTCGATATAGCTGTAGATCGCGCCCGAAGCGGGGACGGTAGAGCTCAGGAGATTGGCGATGTTGCTCTCGACAGCACCAGGCGCGCTTTCGGCCGATGTCAGGTTGCGTGACAGGAGAACCCGTCCCGTCGCGACGCTCTGCAGCTCGATCATGACGTCGCCGGCGTTAGTCCCGGGAATAAGATCGAAAACGAAGCTGATCGAATCGGCGGAACGATTGCGCGTAGCGTCGGCGTCGCGTCCGATGAAGTCTATCGTATCGAAGCCGGCCAGACCGGCGCGCAGCGAGGAAGCAACACGGGCCGCCTCGGGTCCGTCGGCTTTGATGGCCAAGTAGATCAAAGGCAGCCCGTCGAACGTTTGGGAGGCGACGCTGCTGGTCGCGCCTGCCGTTTCGACTTCGACCGGCGCGGCCGCGTCGTCACCATGAAGAAAGGCGTTACCCTGGCGGACGACAAGGATACCCAGCATGGCGATGACCAGCACCATGGCGGCCCAGAAGAACCGCAACTGGCGCGTCAGCGATGACGCGGATTCGGTCGGTGCCGGGGTCGTCGTCAGCGGCACGGCGTCGACCGGTGCGGCGGCGGCCTCGGGCTTCTCGAAATGCTTGGAAGGCCGGGCGATCGGGTCATCCGCGGGTTTGGCGTCGGCTGGGAGCCGTATGGCGTTCAACTCGTAAGAAGGCACATAGCCGCCGCGCGGAATGGCGATGCGTACCGGCTCGCCAATGCCTTCGCTGGCGAAATATTGATCCAAAAGCTCGCGCAGCCGCCCCGCCTGGACCCTGACGACCGCGTCGGTCGATCCGTCGAAATCGCCGTCCTTGCCGAAGACATCCATGGCAATGGACACACCCTTCAGCCGGTCGGCTTCGCCTGCCTGCTCGCGTTCGACCAGATAGCGTAACAGCCTGCGGGCCCGCTCGGATCGTCCGAACGTTTCGCTGGCAAGCAGTCGCTCCAATGTCTCGCGCACTGCGGGGGCGGCAGGCGTGGCAGGCTCCAAGTGTCGGACCTTTCAGAGTCGGCACAGGTTAGGGCGCGATAATATAGCGCGCGCTCCAGCGCACAAGGAACCTTCTGTTATGTGATCGCGTAAGCCACGGTAAATTTACCGGCCGGTTAACGAATTTGAACGCGGCTCGCGCCTGCCATGAAGCGTGGCACGTCCGATGAACGGGCCACGCTTTATCAATCGAACAATCAGGCGGGCTTGCGGCCCAGGATGCGGTTGGCGGCCGAGACCACGGCCTCCAGCGAGGCGGCGACGATGTTGGTGTTTATGCCTGCGCCGAACAGCTTGCCGCCGGGATATTCCATCTCGACATAGGAAATGGCCGAGGCGTTCGAGCCGCGCTGCAAGGAATGTTCGGAATAGTCGAGCACCGACATGTCGACGCGGATATGGCGCGAAAGCGCATCGACGAAGCCGTCGATCGGGCCGGTACCGGTGCCGGTGATGGTGACTTCCTTGCCGTTGTCGAGGATCTCCGCCTCGACCACGCGACGGCCCTTTACCGCAGTGTCCGGATAGGTGCGATGGTCGAGGAATTTCAGCCTGGCGCCGGGCTGGTCGACATAGGCTTCGAGGAAGCGCTCGTGGATGCGCTTGGCCGGCACTTCCTTGCCTTCGGCGTCGGTGATCGCCTGGATGTCCTGGCTGAACTCGATCTGCAGGTTGCGCGGCAGATTGAGGCCGTAGTCGGCCTGCAGCACGTAGGCGATGCCGCCCTTGCCCGACTGCGAGTTGATGCGGATGATCGCCTCATAGGTGCGGCCGACATCAGCGGGGTCGATCGGCAGGTAGGGCACTTCCCAAACCGGCGTGTTGGCTTTGCGCAGCGCCTTCATGCCCTTGTTGATGGCATCCTGGTGCGAGCCGGAGAAAGCGGTGTAGACGAGCTCGCCGACATAGGGGTGGCGTTCCGGGATCTTCAGCTGGTTCGAATATTCATAGACGTCCTTCATCCGGTTGATGTCGGAGCAGTCCAGCTCGGGATCGACGCCTTGCGTGTACATGTTGAGCGCCAGCGTCACGATGTCGACATTGCCGGTCCGCTCGCCATTGCCGAACAGCGTGCCCTCGACGCGGTCGGCGCCGGCCATCAGGCCGAGCTCGGTGGTGGCGATGCCGGTGCCGCGGTCGTTGTGCGGATGCAGCGAGATGATCAGCTTGTCGCGGTTGTCGAGATTGCGGCACATCCACTCGATGCGGTCGGCATAGATGTTGGGCGTCGACATCTCGACCGTCGATGGCAGGTTGACGATCAGCTTGTTGTCGGCCGTCGGCTTCACGATCTCGGTGACGGCGTTGCAGATCTCCAGCGCGACCTCGAGCTCGGTACCGGTGAAGCTCTCCGGCGAATATTCGAAACGGAAGCCGCCGCCGGCCTTGGCGGCCATGTCGGTGATCATCTTGGCGGCATCCGTGGCGATGCGCTTGATGCCGGCGACGTCCTTTTCGAAGACGACGCGGCGCTGCAGCTCGCTGGTCGAGTTGTAGAAATGCACGATCGGGCGGTGGGCGCCCTCGAGCGCCTCGAAGGTCCGCGTGATCAGCTCGGGCCGGCACTGCACCAGAACCTGCAGCGACACGTCCTTGGGCACGCCGCCCTCCTCGACGCACCAGCGGGCGAAGTCGAAGTCGGTCTGCGAGGCCGACGGGAAGCCGATCTCGATCTCCTTGAAGCCCATGTCGAGCAGCAGCGCGAACATGCGCGCCTTGCGCTCATGGCCCATCGGGTCGATCAGCGCCTGGTTGCCGTCGCGCAGGTCGACCGAGCACCAGATCGGCGCCTTGTCGATCACCTTGGACGGCCAGGTGCGATCGGCGAGGTTGACGGTCGGGTAGGGCTGATATTTGCGGGCGGCATCGGCCATGTGGCCGGGCGCTTGCGCGCCCGTTTCGGCCTCGCCGGCGCGGATTGCTTCTCTTCTATTCATCGTCTTTCTCCCGGCGGCTCGTGGGACCGCCTTCAGGCGGATCGGTGCCGAGCGGCGCCTTTACCAAAGAATTTCGTTCGCTTGATGTGACTTGCCAATCTAGCCAAGGAGCAGGCGCCCAAAGCGGCGGTTTTCGACCGCCGGGCGCTCCTTCAGCGAACCCGGCGATCGCCGATAAGGCCGAGAAGGAGCAGGGTCGAAGCAAGCGCGCGCACGGTCTCGCGGGCAAAGCCGGGGCGAGAAGAAGCGACGGAGCGGGTGCGCGTGGTCATGCCGGCTCTCTTACAGGAGCGGCCATCCGGAGGCAAGTGCCGGCCCGGCTTTAAGTCTTTGGTTTCATGCATATCGTCTTCCCAAAACCGCTGCACAGTTTTGGTCGACATGCTTTGGCGCGGCTCTTCCCCGCATCAGCCAAATGCGCCACACTCGCCTCCGGAGGACCTGATCCGAGGGGGAGGTCGTGCATGAATTTCGTGTTCTTCTCGCCGCATTTTCCGGGCAACGGCGCCGATTTCTGCGACCGGCTGAAGAAGGCCGGCGCTACCGTGCTCGGCATCGGCGACGCGCCCTATGAGACGCTGAGCAGCAAGCTCAAGGCGGCGCTTTCGGAATATTATCGGGTCGCGGACATGGAGAACTACGATGCCGTATTCCGGGCGATGGGCCATTTCATCCACAAATGGGGCCGCATCGACCGCTTCGAGTCGTTGAACGAGCACTGGCTGGAGCTCGAGGCCAATATCCGCACCGACTTCAACATCTTCGGCACCAAGCTCGACTTCGTGAAGAATTTGAAGCGCAAGAGCCGCATGCGGGCCTTCTTCCGCAAGAGCGGCGTCGAGACAATCCCGCAACGCAAATGCTCCGATCGGGCCGGCGCCATGACCTTCATCCGCCGGGTCGGTTATCCGGTGGTGGTGAAACCGGATTCGGGCTCCGGCGCCTCGAACACGTTCAAGATCTCCAACGCGAAGGAGCTCGATCAGTTCTTCAAGGACAAGCCCGAAGGCGTGACCTTCGTCATGGAGCAGTTCATCGAGGGGCTGGTGGTGACCTTCGACGGGCTGGTCAACCGCGACGGCGAGGTGGTGCTGGCGGCGAGCCACCGCTACGACCAGAGCGTCATGGAGGTGGTCAACCGCGACCGCCATATGAGCTACACCTGCTTCCCCGAGATTACGCCCGCGGTCGAGGAGGCAGGCCGCAAGATCCTGAAGGCGTTCGACGTACGCGAGCGCTTCTTCCACATCGAACTGTTCGAGACCAGGAACAAGCGCATCATTGCGCTGGAGGTCAACATGCGGCCGCCAGGCGCCTGGATGACGGATGCGATCAACTACACTTTCGACATCGACGTCTATGCCGAATGGGCCAACATGGTGGTGAAGGACGCGGCCGGCGGGCCCTACAAGGGCAAGTATTTCACGGCCTATGCCAGCCGCAAGCGACACCTCGACTATTTGCACAGCCATGAGGACGTGCTAGCCGCCCACGGCGACAAGATCGTCCACCATCAGGCCATCGAAGAGGTTTTCAGCCGCGCCATGGGGAACTACGCCTACCAGATGCGCTCGAAGGACCAGAAGGCGCTGCGTCAGGCGGTCGACTATATCCACGCGGAAAAGGCGTGAGCCGATGGACGTCTCCTATCACAAGGCCCATGCCCGCAATCTCGGCCGCGACATGGAATACAAGCGCTACGGCCATGCCGGGCGGCCGGTGGTGGTGTTTCCCACCTCGCAGGGGCGTTTTTACCAGTTCGAGGATTCGGGAGGCGTCGCAGCACTCGCCGAATTCGTCGACACCGGCCGCATCCAGCTGTTCACGCTCGACGGCATCGATTCGGAATCCTTCTTCGACAAGCATGGCGATCCCGTCAGTCGCATCGCCCGCCACGAAGCCTATTTCCGCTATGTGCGCGAGGAGGCGCTGCCGGAGCTGCAGGCGGTTGCCGCCAAGGCCAATGGCGGACGCGCCCTCAAGCCGCTGTTCTGCGGCTGCTCGATGGGCGGCTACCACTCGTCGAATTTCGTGTTCCGCTTTCCGGAGCTGGCGAGCGGCGTGATCTCGCTATCCGGCGTCTATTCGACCCGCGACTTTTTCGGTCGGGCGCTGGAGGGCAGCATCTTCTACAATTCGCCGCTCGACTATCTGCCGGGCATCGTCGACCAGAAGCTGCTCGGGCGGCTGAGGGCGCTGAGGCTGATCTTCTGCTGCGGGCAGGGCGCCTGGGAAGAACGAATGCTCGTCGAAACGCGCGAACTGGAGCAGGTGCTGCGCGAGAAATCCATTGCGGCCTGGGTCGACTATTGGGGCGGCGACGTCAGCCACGACTGGCCGTGGTGGCACAAGCAACTCGTCTATTTCTTTGGCCGCTGGCTCGATGACGACCTGATGCACAGGATCGACTGATGACCGCGCCCGACCCGATCCACCGCTTGTCGAAGCCACCAATGCCGGCCACCCGGGGCCTTTCTCGAACCCTCACCGCCGATGCCTTGCTCACCGATTGGGGCCGTTCCTTCCGCGGACGCAAGAGATCGCGCGCTGGAACCAATCCGACAGTATCGGCGTACAATCCCTTTTGATGCGCGTCGCGGGGTTGGCCGCCACCTCGGGTCATGTGGAATGGCGGCGTGGGCGCGCTGTCGCGATCCTCGCTCAGTAGGTCGCGCGCCCGCCGGACAGATCGAAGGTGGCGCCAGTGGTGAAGGAATTCTCGTCCGACAGCATGAAGGCGACCATGGCCGCAGCCTCCTCCACCTCGACGAATCGACCGCGAGGCACCTTGCTGAGCATATAGGTCACCTGGGCCTCGGTGAGCTGTTCGAGGATACGGGTGCGGGCGGGCGAGGGGGTCAACGCGTTGACGGCGATGTCGAGGCCGGCGAGTTCCTTGCCGAGCGACTTGGTCAGCGCAAGCACGCCGGCTTTGGCGGCCGAATAGGCGGCGGCGTTGGGATTGCCTTCCTTGCCGGCCACGGAAGCGACATTGACGATGCGGCCGTAGTTGCGCGCGATCATGCCGGGCACCAGACGTCGGCAGCAGTAAAAGACGCCGTTGAGGTCGATTTCGATGATCTGCCGCCAGGCGGCGGGGTCATAGTCCACAACGGTCGCGGCCGGCCCGGCAATGCCGGCATTGTTGACAAGGAGATCGACAGGCCCGAGCGCCTGCTCGGTCTCGATGGCGGCGCGGTCGACGGCCTCGATCTGCGACTGGTCGCAAAGCAAGGCATCGACCCGGCCCAAGGGAGCAAGCTCGGCCACAGCGCTCGCCATCGCGGCTTGGTCGATGTCCCAGATGGCGACGCTTGCGCCCGACGACAGCAGGCGTCGGGCGGCGCGCAAGGCATCGGCCTTGCGGT